>LVBD01000054.1 GCA_001604275.1 Spirochaetales bacterium Spiro_02 | reverse complement strand
AAATTACCCTCTATTCATGAATACCCAATTGAATCTTACCCACCATAAACAGCGAATAACCCGAGAAGAGAAAGCAGTTCCTGTGAAACGTGCGAAAAACTGCAATAGTCGTCCGCTGTGCATCGTTGCCGTCCGATGTAGAACGTTTGCGACATGTAATTCCCCTATGGAATATGTTCGTCCACACCGCAGTCGCAACATCGATGAAAAACCTGATACGTCATGGACAAGAACCATATATCTTTGTATAACGATACGTGATGCATCGGCGACGCCTTGCTGTCGGTATTATCGCTCATTTCATTATATACTGTTTTTCCTGTGGTTCGTGAATAGCGCGGCACCAATTGCCTGCTTTTGAGCTGAAAAAGCAATAGAGTTATTTTTCCAGCAACTGGAAGTATATAAATTTACTTTATCGTAAATTTTCTAAAATAAATTTGACAAATACCTTATTTCAACGATACAATACTTCCGCGAGGCAAAGTGACGGTTGTTCCTTTTTTCAGGAAAAATCCGATCCGCTGTCTCGTGCGAGCGATTTTTTTGCGCAGGGCGAAGCTCCTGGCGAAATACGCAACCGGGCCGTACGGCCCGGTCCGCATGGCTTGAAAATAAGGAGAGGACAGATGCTTATTCTTATTTCTGATGCGTTCGATGCATCACTTCCAGAACGGTTGGCGCGGCTAGGCGAGGTCACCGATGACAAAAGCCGCCTGCCGGAGGCGAACGTCGTCTTGGTCCGGGCGAAGACAAAATGTACCAAGGAGTACATCGACCAGGCACCGAACCTGAAGCTGATTATCCGCGGAGGAGTCGGCATCGACAATATCGACAAGGCGTATGCGGAGAGCAAGGGGATCATGGTCCGCAATACTCCGAAAGCCTCTTCGATCGCGGTGGCGGAGCTTGCGTTCGCGCTGATGCTCAGCACGCCGAACCATATCGTCCAGTACCATGAGGGGATGAAGGCCGGAGAATGGCTGAAGAGCGTCAAGCGGACGGAATTGTACGGAAAGACACTGTGCTTGTTCGGTATCGGCAACATCGCCAGGGAAGTCGCTTCTCGGGCGAAGGCTTTCGGGATGAAGGTAGTAGCGTACGACAAGTACGTCCAGAAAAGCGATGCCGCGGAAATGAAGGCCAGCCCGGAGGAAGCCGTCAAGGACGCAGACTACATTTCGATGCACCTCCCGCTTACCGATGAAACGAACGGCATGATGAACAGGGCGTTGATCTCCCATTGCACTCGCAAGCCGGTCGTCATCAATACCGGTCGGGGCTTGTGCGTCGATGCTGACGACATGGTCGCCGCGTTGGCGGACGGAAGCGTCTCTTGGTATTGCACGGACGTCTATCCTTCCGATCCACCGGCCGAGGATTATCCGATCCTGAAGGCTGATCATGTCACGCTGACCCCGCATGTGGGAGCCAATAGCGTCGAGAATCTGCATCGCATCGGCGATGAAGTCTATGCGATGATCGAGGAACTCTCAAAGGAAGGTAAGATCTGATGTACAGGAAGAAGAATTTTTTCGCCGGCCCCTCCGTCATGCCCGTCGAGGTGCTGGAACAGCTTCGCGATCAAATCGTGGACTATCAAGGCCAGGGGCTTTCGATGATCGAAGCCAGCCACCGCGGCGGAATGTTCGAGGACATGTACGACGAATGTCTCGGACTATTCAGGGAATTGCTCGGCATTCCTGAGGAGTACGACGTGTACTTCCTCGGAGGCGGCGCTACGCTGCAGTTCGCCATGATTCCGATGAACTTCCTGCGTCCGGGCTCCGTCGCCGACTATATCAAGAGCGGGACGTGGTCGAACAAGGCCACCGATGATGCGCAGAAGATCGGCGATGTTCATCTGTATTTCGATGGTACCGATAGCAAGTTCACAACGCTGCCGGATCCGAAGACCGTCCATCCGAGCAAGAACAGTTCCTATCTGTATCTCTGTTCGAACGAAACGATCCATGGCGTCGAATGGCAGTCGTTCCCCGATACCGGCGACGTGCCGCTGATCGCCGACATGTCAAGCGACATCCTCTCCCGTCCCGTCCCGGTCGAAAAGTTCGACATGATCTACGGCGGTGTGCAGAAAAACCTCGGCCCGGCGGGGGCGACGTTCATCATCATGAAGAAGTCCCTGCTCGAGAAGCGAAACGAGAACCTTCCAGCATATCTGAACTACCAGCTCCATGCAAAGGAGAAGGGGTTGTACAATACGCCTCCTGTATTCTCCATCTGGGCTGTGAAGCTTGTCCTGGAATGGATCAAGCGCAACGGTGGAGCTGCCGGAATGCAGAAGCGAGCGGTCGAGAAGAGCTCGATCATCTACGATACGATCGACGGAAGCGGAGGGTTCTATCGCTCGCCGGTCGACCCTGCGTACCGGTCCAGAATGAACATTCCGTTCCGGCTCTCCAGCGATGAGCTCGAGAAAAAGTTCCTGTCCGAAGCGTCCGCCCTCGACATGCTTGGATTGAAAGGGCATCGTTCCGTCGGAGGCATCAGGGCCTCGGTATACAATGCGCTTCCTGTGGAGGATGTGCGGGCCTTGGCCGATTTCATGAAGGGTTTCCAGAAACGGAACGGCTGATTTCATACGGAGCGTGCGGAGGCTGTGCGACCGCCGCACGCTCGATTTTTCTCGATTGGAGTGAATGGTGAAAAAGATTGACGATACCAATAAGGCGATAATCAAGCAGCTGAGCGACGGCAGGAAAGCCTACAGCGCGATTGCGGAAGAACTGAATATCACCGAGAATACCGTGAGGGCCCGCGTGAACAAGCTGATAGAGGAGGGTGTCCTTCAGATTTCGGGTCTGGTCGATCCCGAGTTCGTTCCCGGCCTGCAGGTCGTCATGATGGGAGTCAAGCTCAAGACGATGGATCTTGAGAGGAAAGCCAAGGAGTTCTCCCGGCTGCGCGGCGTGATTTCCACGGTGGTCGTGACCGGCAGGTACGACTTGATCGTCCAGCTGATACTGAGTGAGGAAGAGAACCTCTCCTTGCTGGATTTCTTCAAATACGAATTGGTGAAGATCAGCGAGGTGCTGGAAGTGGAGACGTTCGTCGTCTACCAGTCCCATAACTACCGCATCCCGTACATCCTCTAGGCTTCCCTAATCAGGATGAGAGCCGCACCGGGCGCGTGCGGCGGTGTGTCTGTCCATAGATTGCGTATTTATCATTCCGTTTTAGGAATGGAAAGTTTGTATATATTTTTTTATCAAACTAACATTTCCATTCATTCCTCCCCAAATAGATACAGTCAAAAATGCGAGAACATGGTATGATAGGGAGAGCATGCCGGGAACATTTCCGACCCGGTTTCCAGGAGGTACTATGAATTCCCTGAGCACGAAATATATGGGGCTGTCTTTGAAGAATCCGATCATCGTCGGCAGCAGTCCGCTGACGGCGACGCTTGATAACCTACGGAAATGTGAGGACGCCGGAGCGGGAGCGGTCGTCATCAAGTCCATTTTTCAGGAACAGATTGAATCCGATGCTTCGGCGAGCATCGCAGAGATACAGGACTACTTGACGCATGCGGACGCATATGGATTTCTCGAGGGTGCGAGCAAGGATCATTACATCGACGCATATCTCGCTCTGGTCGAGGATGCGAAACGGATTCTCGACATCCCGGTCATCGCTTCGATCAACTGCAAGGATGCCGGGACATGGGTCGACTACGGGCAGCGTTTCGTCGCATGCGGAGCGGATGCGCTTGAACTGAACCAGTATGTCGTCGCCGCCGATGCGAACGTCTCCGGTGCGGAGATCGAACAGGGATACGTGCGCCTGGTCAAGGCCGCCCGCAAGGAGTTCCGCCTGCCGCTGAGCTTGAAGATCGGTTCCAAGTTCTCGAGCCTCGCCAACATGATCCGTCAGTTCGACCGACTCGGGCTCGACGCTCTGGTGCTGTTCAATCGCTTCTATAATCCTGATATCGATATCGACACGCTCAAGTTCAAGCCTGCGACCGTCGTCAGCGCTTCCGATGAATATGTCGAGTCGTTGCGCTGGACCGCGCTGATGAGCGCCGAACTGTCCTGTGATATCTGCGCCTCCACGGGCATCCATACAGGGGAGACCCTCGTGAAGCAACTGCTTGCCGGAGCGAAAGCCGTCCAGGTCTGCTCCACGGTGTTGAAGCACGGGTTTCCTCGGATCAGTGAAATGCTTTCCGAACTTGAGCGTTGGATGGATGCCCATGAGTATTCGTCGATAGCACAGTTCAACGGCATCCTCGCTCAGGAGCGGATGGACGATCCCTCGGGCTGGGAACGCAGTCAGTATATGAAATCCCTGGCCGGAGTCAGGGAGGAGCGTTAGGTACCCCATGGATAAGGAAAAATACAGGGACATAGCTCCCTACGGTCCGTACGATGTCGCACAGGCGATCGTACGGTTGCGAAACTCACCGCAATTCATGATCGGATTGGGCGAGTTGCTGTCGTCGGACGATGCGGAGGCAAGAACTGCCATCGACGCATTCAAGGCTAGGCTGCCGGTCATCCTTGAGAATGTAAAGACCTACGAAGATTTCCAGCGGAATGTCACCGCGGGGATGATGATTCCCACGATATTGAAGAATTCCGTCGGTTCGTTCACGTTCTCAGGGGCGGACCTTCTTGACAAGGACACACCGTATCTGTTCATCAGCAATCATCGGGACATCGTGCTGGATTGCACGTTGCTCGACTATGCGCTGCTCCAGTCCGGCATGAGGCTGTGCGAAATGGCTATCGGGGACAATCTGCTGGTCAATCAGTTCGCTACCGATATGTTCAAGCTCAACGGCGGGATTACCGTCAAGCGGGACCTGCCGATGCGCGAGAAATATCTTGAATCGATTCGGTTGAGCGAATATTTCATTGAATCGATCACTGAGGCGCATCAGTCGATCTGGGTGGCGCAGAAAAGCGGACGTTCGAAGGATGGGATCGACAATACCAATTCCGCGATCATCAAGATGCTCTACCTTTCCAAGAAGCGCACGGGAGTGTCGTTCGCGGAACTGATCAAGGCTTGCAACATCGTGCCGGTAGCGATCAGCTATGAATACGATCCCTGCGATATCAACAAAGGGAGGGAGGAGATCAGCAAGTTATTGCACGGCGGGGAATATCGCAAGAAGAAATATGAAGATCTTCTGAACATGCTCCGGGGGCTTCGCAAATACAAAGGCGATATCCACCTTTCCTTCGGCACTCCGCTCGTCGACGACTTTGCCTCTCCGGAAGAAGTGGCCCGGGAGGTAGACCGCCAGATACATTTGGGCTATCGTCTCTGGGACACGAACTGTTTCGCATACGACTATCTGGAGGGGACGGATAGGTTCGCATCCAGGTATGCGGGTCTCGATACGAAGAAGTTCCTCGATCGGTACAAGGGCCTGAAACCCGACGTGCGGAATTTCGTGCTCAACTCTTATGCGAATCCGGTCCGATCCTATTTGACGGAGACCAATGCCAACTAGACGACTGGTTCTGATCGCGGCTGCGTGCGCCGTCGTAGCGCTTTCGTTGCTTTCCTGTTCTCGACAGGAATTCTCCCTGATTGACACGCAGGCAGTCGTCGTCGTTGTTTCAGACTCCTCCGATTCGAGTTCCGCCCAGGTAGCGGAAGCCCTGTCCTTGTTCGTGGATCTCGGTCCCTCGATATCCGCAGAAGACGTGCAGTTTTCGGTCAGTACACCCGGTGGCGGTTTGTCCTGGGATTTTACCCCGACCGCAGTGGAATTCGATGGAGTTCGCTGGCTGGGCGATGCGAACCTATCGCTGGCCGACGGGGGGGCGATTCCTTCCGGTTCGTGGAGTCTGCGGATATTCAACCGTGACGGCAGGACGATAGAGACTACATTCCAAGTATCCTCCGCAGTCGTCGATGCGGCCAGATTTCCCGTGTTGCGATTCGGTGTGGACGAGTCCGGCGAGGAGAAGGGAACGTTGCAAACGCATGGGGACGATACTGAGACATGGTGCGTCGAATTATCCGATCAGGCCGGCGCTACGTTGTTTTCCGGTGAATTTTCCCAAGGATCATATACAGCGCAGGACATCGGCGGGGCGACGATATGGGATGAAGCGTCCCAGCTGACGCTGTACCGGTATATTCCTGAACTCCATGCTACGCTTGTAGTCCGCCGTTCGTTGCGGTGAACGATGGATCGGGTTACGACGACCCAAGTCGCAGGGGCCGTCAGGTCCTGCCGACAGCCTGCCAAAGTTCCTGTTTGCTGATCCTGACGAGGAACGTTCTTCCATGCGGGCAGCACGGTTCTTCCATGGCGAATACCTTTTCCAGAATCGCCTTCGCCGTATATTGATCCACCGGATCCCCGTCCTTGATCGCCGCATGGCATGCGATGATCGCATACAATCCTTTCTCGATTTCCGCGATGTCTCCGGTCATCGTACTGATGAATTTGACGATGTCCGCTTCCATCGGTTTCCCGAGTGCGGGGAGCGTCGCCAGTTCCCAGAGCAGGTCTTCCGGTCGCGTGAGCTCGATGCCGAACTGCGCGTAGATATAGGAGTTCTCCGTCAGAAAACGGTCTACGTCGCGATCGACTTCGAACGAAAGCGGCACCATCAGCCGCTGGATATCCTTGCGGGCCCTGATTTCGTCGAACAGGATCCGTTCGTGCGCCGCATGCTGGTCGACGAGATAGATGTCGTCCCCTTTTTGTGCGATGAGGAATAGGTCGAAGGCCTGTCCAAGGTAGATGAAGTCCTGACTCTGCGGCTGTTGTGCGATCCATTGCGATGCGTCCGACGCCTTGCGATCCGCTTTCGCCTGAGGCGCATCGTGTCGGGGAGCGAGAAATTCCTTCGCCTTCGCAAACCATGCAGGATCTTCCGGACGTTGTTCCTGAAACCGAGCGCCGGTCGCAAAGGTGGGTTGGCCGTGCGTTTTTCGTTCTCCGTAGCCACGGGCCGATTCCATCGAAAAGCCGCCTGAATGGCTGTCGTCGTACTGGCGATACGTTGGATCCTGCGAAGGCGCCTGGCTCGGCTCCGGGCTTGCAGATGCGCTCTGGCCCAGTTCAAGCTGTGCAGACGAAGGTTCCTCCGCATCGATCCGAAGCCGGGGAATCGCCCTGCGTACCTGAGTCCTGATCATTTCCACGACTTGGTGGTGCACTTCCGCTTTATTTCGCAGCTTGACCTCCCGCTTCGCCGGATGGATGTTGAAGTCGACCAGCGTCGGATCCACGGTGACGAAGAGATAGCAGTAGGGGAAGCTGCCTCCCGGAAGCATTTCTCCATAGCCATACGTGACGGCTTGGACCAAGGAGTATTCTTCGACAGGCCGGTTGTTGATGTATATCTTGATCTGTGAACGGTCGGAACGGTAGCAGGCGGGAGTCGAGGCTACCGCATAGAGAGAGAATCTGCCTGCCGTATCGTACAGTTCGAGAGTCTCCCCCCGGATCAGATTCTTGTCGGAAGACAGCGCGTCGAGCACTCTGTCCCGCTTTGATGCCGGACTGAGATGGAGACGGAGCACATCGTCCGAATAGAATTTGAATTCGATGTCCGGGAACGCCAGCGCTTTCTCCACCAGGACGTTCTTGCACATTGTAGCCTCGGACGATGGGCGCTTGAGGAACATTCGCCGGGCGGGTATGTCATGGAACAGGTCTTCGACATCGACCTTCGTTCCGATCGCAGGACCTCCGGGGATGATATCTGTGGAGATTCCGTTGTCAACGGTGATCTGCCATGGACTTGCCTGCATCCTGCTGCTTGCGATTGTCACTTTCGCACAGGCCGCAACGCTATAGAGCGCTTCTCCGCGGAAGCCCATGGTCGCGAGGTGGTACAGGTCGTCCAGCGTCGAGACCTTGCTGGTGGCATGGCTCTTGCAGCAAAGCGGCAGATCGTCCTTGTCGATTCCGTCGCCGTCGTCGATGACGGAGATGCGTCGCAAGCCCCCCTCGTGGACTGTGACGGTGATTGAGGCGGCATGCGCATCAATCGAGTTGTCTACGAGTTCCCTGACGACGGAAGCTGGTCTTTCAATTACTTCCCCCGCGGCGATCCGCTGGGCTACGATCGGGTCTAGCAACTGGATTCTGTTCATGGAAGGTATTGTACCACATCAAAGCTGGAAAAGTAATCGGGGCGATCTTTTCGCTGTCCTCCTCCAATACGAAAACGAGCCGCCTTCCGTCATGTGCGACGTGTGAGGCGGCCCGCGTGGAGAAACAAAGGTTGGCTACAGTTCGATCGTCGCACCCATCGCTATGGTCGGTTTGATCGTTCCTGTGGCGTTTCCGTTCATCTCGTAGGCCTGCGTAGTCGAAATCCGGCCTGACAAGGTGGCGTTGCCCGCCTTGACATCCAGCTGGCCGTAGAGAATGGCATCGTCTGAGATGAAGAAACCTTTCAGCGTGGTGAGAAGCGGTGCTCCAGAACCGGAGAAACTGTTGAGGGCGGAGAGCAGGTCGCGTTTCACGAATCCAGCTGAAATATCGATCTTCGATCCAAGGTATGTCAATTGAAGATCAAATTTGTCTTGAATAGAATCGATGCCGGAGAAGCCCGTCAGATCGAAGGCCGCAAGATACCCGGTTCGGACGCTCAATCCGCCACCATCGTATTGAGCACCGATGTCGCCAAACAGCGTGCTGGCGGCAGTTTCGTCTCCTAGGATGGAGCGACTGTTCCGTATATAGAATTCATCGAACATTCCATAGGAAAGCATCCCTGATTGGATTCCTACGGCCGCGGAAAGCCCGAATCCGCCGAATCTGCCGTTCATCGCACCTGAGACGAGATAGTTGCGTAACGAACCGTTCGAATCGAGCAATAGGAACGCATTCCCATCGGTATCGCTGAACCGTGCGGCCGTTGCGACATGGGCCTCGAACGACATGTCGTCCATGATCGGGAATACCATGTCAACGGCGGGATATAGACGCATTTCGTAGAGCTTCTGTTCCGCCTGGAGCACCGCCGAGACGCCGATGCCGAACGGGTAGGTACCGGCGGTCGGCCTTCCCATGACCGCCAGTCCTGCCAAAGTCGGGCAAGTCATGTCGTCTACGAACAGTTCATAGCCGAAGTATTTCGTTGATAGCGAGTTGTACAGCGTCAGCGCGCTGAAATATGGAGATTCGACTGCCGGCAGGATGTCGTTCACCAAGGCTCCGCCTGAGAACGTCAGCGCGGTCGTCCTGTCCATCCGTATCATGAAGGAACTCTGCGCTGTGCCGAAGGTGAAATGCTCGACCAGGTTGAACAGATCCGTGGCCATGTCGAATGCTTTCCAGAACGTCGACATTCCGTTGTTGCCGAGGAACCCAAAATCATACTGCCAGTCTCCACGAGGCCTGTACCAGGACATACGGTCGAGGAAGGTGTTGTAGCCGAGGCTGAAACCGACTTCGATTCCAAGCCCAAGCGAGAAACTGTCGGTATCCAGCTGGATCGTCGGAGAAAGCATCAGGACCTGGTCGTTCGAATCCGCAGGGGAGGGTGTCGCTGAAAAACGTCTGTTCATATACATGACTCCGACATTGCCCGATACGGCTACTTGGCCTGATTCCGTTCCGCTCTCGGTTTTTCCGAACTTCGCGATGCTGTCGGAATCGAAGCGCACGGTCATCCCCATGTCAATGACCGGAGAGAATCCGAGCGACGTCTGTCCGTTGGTTTCGCTCGCCGTGGAAAGTTTCGCATCCAGCCTGACCGCGCCGGTATCGTATGCCGCATAGCCGAAGATATCGGTATAGTCGGGGTCTAGGAAGGATGCCACACGTGTTGAAAATGATGCGCCGGAAGCGAACAGCGATCGATACGAACCGATCATGTCGATCTGCTGGATCCCCGCTCCGAAACTCCACTTTTTGCCGGAATAGGAGAGGGTGAGTGATGATACATCGGCTTTCCTACCGTTGGTGTCACCGGCGAGATCGGCGATACCGAACGTCCCCGCCATTGAGAACGGCACGTTCCAGGATCCGTCGATCTTCAAAGCGCCGACCGAATACGAACCGTCGATCATGAAATCGAGGACGTCTCCGCTTGTCATGGGAGTGCCGCTGAAACGCGTGTCGTTGATCAAGTTCGAAACGGCTTTGCCATGGTTGAACGCGAGCGTGGCGCCGATCCGTACGCTTGAGAAAGAGGCCTCTATCCCGGCGCTGGCAAGCAGATTCGGGAATTTCGCGGAGAAGTCCGCCCCATCCGCGTCGAAGACATCGGTGATATCGAAGTCCGGAGCCGCCTGCATATACAGCGCACCGCCCACATTCAGGTTCAGTCGAAGCTTCCTGGTGTTGACCAGCGGGAAACTGAGATCGATTCCCGGATACAGGTCGGTGACGAACGTTCCGGAGGTTTTTGAAAGTACTACGAGCGATGAAGCCGCTACACTGAACGGGTAGGACTTCAGTGGGGTGAAACGGAATCTGATACCGCCGCTTTGCGTGCCTCCCTCGAGCAGGCCCTGCAGATATAGATCGTCGAAATACAGCTGATGCCCGTACGAAGCCGTATTGACCTGCGTGTAGAGGCTCAGTTCGTCGGTGTCGGAGAACCGATGGTCTAGTCCTCCCATCATCGAGTTGATGCCGAACGTCAACGGAGAAGTCGTATCCGCGTTCAAATTGAATCTGCCGGAAGTCGTTCCGATCCTGAAGTATTCGATGAACCGGGCAACGGAAGCGGCAATGGAGAGCGGGGAGGAAGTATCGAACTTGACCGTACCGGTCAGATCGTCCCATGCGAGGGACCCTGTCGTTCCGACTGTCGCCTGCAGTCCGAGGCGCATCGTGCCATAGGTGAGGTACGGTCTGACGGCGAGTGTGGACAGCGGTTCTACAGTTATCGGCGATCCATTGTAATGAAGCCGATAGGAGAGGGCGACTCCGCCTTGGAATTTCGATTTCTCAGGTTGTGCCCCTGAAACTACTCCGCTCGGCTGGCGAATAGTCAGTTTGTCATCGGGCTGCGTCGGTTGCGGATTCTGCGGAGCTACGACCGAAGGAATCGTCTCCGCCTTTGGCTGCCTGTAATAGGATATCCTCGTCGGGGTGAACGCCGGTGCTTGCGGAACGAGCGCTTTCGCCGGTATTTCGACAGACGTTTCCGCTTTCATGGGAATGTGAACGATACGTTCCGCAACGGGTGTTTCGCTGAACTTCGGGGAAGCCGGAACTGCCGCAGGCATTTCACTGGGAGACACGACCGATGAAAGGCAAGCGGGAGCTTGCGGCTCCGCCGGCGCGAGAAAGTCCGAAGTGACCACGGAGAATGTCGGAATCCGAGGAATTGCAGGAGCGGCGGTGGCTTCGCCTGCCGCAGGAGTCTCGGGAAAAAGCAGAACAGCCGGGACTTGCGGAACCTGCGGTTCCATCTTGGTTGATGCGAATGTCGGTTCCTGAGGTTTCGCAACTGGCTCTTCTGGCTGCTCTGGAATCTGGAATGTCATTTTCTGAGCCGTGGTCGTAGCAAATGCCGGAATATCCGGCGTGGCCATCGGCAACGTCGCCGCGAACGTTGTATCAGGGTCGTACGCCATCGACATATAAGCTTGCCGGCTGATAGGCTTCGGCTCCATGAACGGAGTCATCATGTCTAGATAATGTGCCGACGGCACCTGCGTGCGCTGTTTCGTGATGATATTGAACGCGCTCACTTGTCCTTCGAATGCATATACGAGTTCCCCGATGTCGGAGGAGACCCATACTTTCCCCGGACCTGATATCTGGTATCTCGATACCGGAGTAGAAATGGATAGCATGCCGGAGAACGCTTCGTCGATCTGGAAGAAAGCCGTCCCCGTAACTAGGTAGAGGACCGGATCCTGCAGTGAAAGCCTGCTGACTCCCATGATGGTGTCCGGTTGCATCACTACTGTTCCTGCGGGGCTTCCCAATGCGACCGGCTCGGCTCCCGTCCGCAATATCGTGCCTTCGTAGAGTCCTTGGGTCAACATCGTGTCGACAGCGATCGGCTTGCCTTGCATATCGTAGACCCGGAACCCTGAGACGTCTCCTTCCGAGACATACAGAGGAGAATCTGCGAATGCCGCCGTCGGCAACAGGACCGCGATACAAATGATCAGCAAGATGTACAGTGCTCTGTTCGTGTTCTTCATCAATCCTTACCTTCCTTCTGGTCTGGCTACTAGCGTATTCATGCTCGACTGTATTGCTATACCAATGGAATTCCGGCTCCGATCTCAATCTTGAAATCCGAGCTCTTCCCTGTATCATCGAATGAAACGGCGAGACCCAAGTCCAGATTCACCAGACTGATCTTGACCGTGGCCTCGAGCCCCATCGATGCATTGCGCAACGTGAACAATCCGTTGCCGAATGCTTCGGCACCCTCATTGTTCGAGCTACCCGGATAATGCTTGTCGTAGGTCAGTGTCACACCGTTGAAGCCGTACAGCTTCCTGTCCATCCTCAGCCGTAAGCCGAATTGCCGGTTGCTCCATATATCTTGCCACAGATAGTCCGCTTGGAAAAGCAGGCCGGCATATAGCGTGGCATCCTGGGATTGCGCTCCGATCCTGCCATAGAAATGTAATTGACCTGCCTGCAGTTTCAGTGACTCCAGTTCCGCAATGGTCCGGGTCGTGAACCCACTTTCGAAATACGACGGGATATAGCCGTTGGCTGTAGGTACGGTCAGCGATCCATTGAACAGCACCCATTTCGACGCATGCCCCTCCACGCCGAACCTCAGGGCATGGGACATCCCCAGTATCTTCTGGCTGGGGAACTGAAGGATGATATCGCAAAATAGCGATGCTCCGAACCATTCCTGCTGATACAACGGCGATCTGATATCCGCTGCGACGGCAAAGATCGACGGAACGGAATCGGTGCCTCCATCTTCGTTCTCAACGGAATACCCGTACGGATCGACGATATACGTCAGTCCGACTTGCGAATCCTTGACGATGCCGATGCCGGAGCCTGTCCATGGGCGGGCGAACGCTCTGGCCGCGAGCAGCGACGGATGGAAAAAGTCGTCGGCGAGAAGTTCGAAGCCGAACCAAGGAGCGTTGACCGCCTTGCCATCGAGCTTTACCATGACGCCGGGTCTCGATGTGTGTCCGTCTACGGTCAGATCCCGGTACGAATTGATAAAAACTCCGTCGCCCATCGTCTCTCCGTAGAGCTTGCCCCATCGGAAGTAAAAGTCGTCGGATCGTGATCCCCATGTCATATAGTTGATGACGCCGCTGTAGTGGCTAGCCACTCGCATCCCGTACGAAAAGTCGCTTTCTCCGTCTTCACGCTGCGGTGGAAGCCAGTTGTCGGGCCAGAATCCGAACCTCGGCGGGGCGAATCCGACATCGACGAAGAAGAAAGCGTCGAGCTTCATGGCAAATTTGCCCGAGACGAACAAAGGGGATACCCGGAGGCCAAGCTTCTGGTTCGCTTGGCTGATATCCGGCATGCTCTGGGACTGCTTGATTACATAGTTCACGCCAAGGTCAAGATCGAACTTCGTCGATCCTGCGAATGCGGAGGGTGTCATGAACAGGCAGAGCAGGCAGCACAAGACCACCAAGTGTCGTTTCATCCGTTTTACCAATCGAATTCTCCCGCGGCATGCCGCCATTTGCCTCCCAGTATACCCGATTGGACGACGATGGGAAAGTATTTCTCTTTCTCATAACGGAGTGGACGGCTCCGTCGATCCCGGATTCGGCTTACATGTCCTGATGGATTTCGCTATGAGACTGGCTTTTCGTCGCGGGGGATACGATAGTCGAACGTATGGGCGTGATAGATGTGTTCGCGGGCAAGCTTGTCCATTTTTGCCAACTGTGCGATGATCGGTTTCACGCTGGAACGGATGTTCGTCTGGTCGAACGGACATACCGGCTTGACTACCGGCAGCGCATAGTGCTCCGCGAGACGCCTGGTAGTCTGTTCATGGACTTCGATCATCGGTCTGATGATGTGTAGCTTCCCTTTGAAGAACTCTTGGATCGGCAGCATCGTCGCGAAGTTCGCACGAAAGCACAGATTGATCATCGTCGTTTCCACCAGATCGTCCAGATGATGCCCCATGGCGATCAGCCGCAGGTCGTTCTTGTCCGCATATTCGAACAGGATCCTCCTCCGATTGCGCGAGCAGAGGTAGCAGTTGAAATCGCCATCGAACGAATCGGGGAACATGAGCTCATCCTTGATGATGAAGTCGATGCCGAGATCCGCGAAATAGCGCTGTAGCGGCCCCCTCGCTTCCTGTGGGATCGGATGTTCAATCCAGTTGATCATCACAGCTTTCAGGTCGTAGCTGATCGGCAGCCATTTGCGACGGATCGATAACGCCAGGGCAAGCGCAAGGGAATCCTTACCACCGGAAACTCCGAGCAGCACCGTGTCTCCGCCCCGGATCATGTCATACTGGTTGATGACCCTTCCCGTCGTTTTGACGAAACGCATCACCCACGGCGGGATGTCCCCTTCGATCAATCGTTCATATGGAATCTTGTCGCTGTCCGATGCGGCTTCGGTCCGTCCGTCCATGTCGATGTCCCTCCTCGTTGTCTGATCGTCAGCCGATGGTCGACCTGATTGCCGTTTCGACATCCCCGGACCGGACCTGCGGCGGAACGAATACCCTGATTTTCCGCAAGGTTCTGGCGAACGCGTCGACGACCGGTCCGGAAAACAGCTCGTCAGCTGTGTTGAACGGCCGAATGGTACCGTCGTCGGATACGATCGGAATGTCCGATTCGAATGATATCGGTTCCGGGATGTCCACGATCACTTCCCAGCTCTTGATGTCCGGGTATTCGGGGAGCAGGGCCAAGTACAGCCGCTCTTCGCATTCCAGCCTGGTGTCCAGCCGCTTGGCTGTCCGATGCAACGGCGAATCCTCCGAGTATCCGGTCTCGTACCTGCAGGCGAGCAGCTGGTTGTCGCGGACGTTGTCCACGAGCGCCAGGGAGGGGAAGTCGATCCGTTGCGGCAGAAGAAAGAATTGTTCGTCGTCCATGCCGTACAGATCCTGCGGTCTGATCGCACCGTCGCGCAATGCCGTCAGCATCGCTTTTTTGATCATCGCAGTAGCGGCTCGAGTCCCTTTATGCCAGTAGACGTTCTGGTACATGAGATACTTGCTGAACAGCAGGTGTTCGACCGACCCCAGCGCATGGGACGATACTGCCGGCCGCATTTCCGCAAGCCTCAGTTGGTCGATGATGTACGATGCATCCTGCACTCCATACGGAACGCCGCAGAAGAACGCGTCCCGGCTCAGGTAGTCGAGTTTGTCGGGGTCCAGGGTGCCCGACAGCATAGCCCGATACAGGTTCGTTTCCAGCGAGTTTCCGGGGAGCGTATCATCGATGATCGCGCACACCTGATAGATGTCGCACCCGGCATCGTTCAGCGCTTCCTTGATAGAGTCGTCGTTCTGGATGATGGTCGTCGCCAGATGTTCATGCTCTTGCAGGGGGAGTTCCTTCAGAGAATGGGCGTACGGGAAGTGTCCAAGATCATGGAGCATCGCCGCCGCTAGGAAGGAAAGCATTCCCTTTCTGGTGATCAGGCCCTGTCCCTGTCCGCTTCTCAGCAGCGACACAAGCATGAGCCTCGCTACATGATACACTCCGAGACTGTGGTCGAGGCGCGTGTGCACCGCACCCGGATAGATATGGAACGCCGGGCCGAGCTGTTTGATCCTTCCGAGCTTTTGCACGGCCGGAAGGTGATAGAGCTTCGCGAACTGCGGACTGAGCATGATGTCCTTCCAGAGAGGATCCCTGATGGATATCGTGAAATCGCTAGAGAGGAACGCGAGTTTTGCTTTCTGACTTTCTTTGTCCGCCATGGTCGCTCCAGTGTATGCGACCGGCGGTTTTCTGTCCACCCGTACGTGCATGCAGAATACAAGTAACAGTCACAGCAAGTACGTAGTATGAGAATGATCACACGGACGGTATGCTGTCCGTGCGAGTGGAAAAACCAATGGAAATGATAGAAGCCGGATGCGGTCGGAGGAAATCTTCGGCAATGCTCGTGTTGTCGCTACGCTCCAATCAGCCATTCTACAAGGTCGATGGATTTGATTCCTTCATAGGAGTCATCCAGAGCAGGTTCCAGTGAAAGTACGAGTTTCTCATAATTGTCCCGGATTTTCTGAAGGGAACTGATCTCACGTACCCTGACATCTTCGCTGAGCATGGACTGGGTCACCTGGATGTATTTTTTGTCATCGGCTTTTGTGGCTATGAAGTCAATTTCAACGTTGCCGATTTTTCCGATGGCGACATCGTAACCTCTCCTCAGAAGCTCAAAGTAGACGATGTTCTCAAGTACGTGTCCACTGTCACGATTCCGGAAACCCAGCAGGTAATTGCGAATGCCGATATCGGCTATGTAATATTTGCCGAGTGTACGCAGATATTCCTTTCCCTTGATGTCGAACCGTTTGATCTCATAGAAGAAGTAACTCTCCAAAAGAGCATTCACATAGGCTTGGACGGTGTTGGCGCTTGGAATCCTGCTCTTGCCTTTGCTGTCGAGCAGACCTTCGTCGGCAAGGGTGTTCCCGATGGAGGAAATGGAGATGTTGCTTCCAATGTTGTCGGCCAGAAAAAGGATTATCTTACGAAGCAGTATCGGGTCCGTGATCTGTCGCATTCCTCTTCGCTTTTCTCTCTCCAGGATATCCCTGACGACCACTGTGGAGTAGATGCCATCCAGCAGGACCAGCACCTTCTCCTGGTCAAGTCCGACATCCGCTATGCCCGGCATACCACCGAAACGAAGGTATGATTCGAAAGCCTCCTTGATTCCATAGTGGTTTCCATCCTTGTCTATGATGGACTTTTTCTCACCGCCCAATGCACTCCGAGCTACTTGTATCTCCAGGTCATGGAAATATAGGAATTCTACGAACGAAAGGGGGAGCATCCTGATCTCCACGCTCCTTCCTGAAAGGTAGGTCGAGTACTCTGAGGAGAGGAGATAAGCGTTCGAACCCGTGATATAGATGTCGCAGTCAAAATCAACACGAAACGCATTCACCGCATTCTCCCAGCGTTCTATCCGCTGAAGTTCGTCAAAAAAGAGGTACATGCGTTTTCCTCTGACGACACGGGATTTCACATAGTCGTAAAACAAATCCGAAGTCATACCCCTGAAGTCATGAGATTCGAAGTTCATCTCGATGATTTGGTTTTTTGTGATGCCGGAATTCTGCAAGTGCCGGGCCATAAGTTTCAAGAGGCTCGACTTGCCACAGCGGCGTATTCCAGTCACGACTTTCACGGGCTCTGTATCCTGGAATGCTATCAGCTTGTTCAAGTAGATGTCTCTTTTTTTCAGTTCGCGATTCATCGCTTGGTCTCCTAGTCACATAAACTATTGCATAAACTTTTCAGATTATCAAGTTTATTCAATTAATTGCAAAAACTTTGTAATAGCGCTTTTTCCAAGGTATGTCCCGGACAAAGTGTATCCCTTGCTTTTTTGGGTTTGAGGTGTGTAAATCGATTCCCCAAATTTTTGCAGTAAACAATGAAATACTGGACAGAAAAGAAAAGTTTTCGTACCATATACATGAAGGATCGAGCTCCGGTCGCCCAAGGGCCCGGGGCCTTTTTCATATTGAGGAAGTCCCAGTGAACGGGAAAGAATTCAAAACATATGAGGAACAAGTCTCCATACTCGAATCGCGTGGGCTTTTGATATCTGATCCAGCAGAAGCGCAAAGAATTCTATCGAAAGTAAACTACTACAAATTGATAAACGGATACAAGACTTTGTTTATCAATGACAAGGTGTCCACAGACGAACAATATCGACTCCCTGCGACCTTTGTGGAATTATATTCTCTGTATATATTTGATGAAGAATTGCGTTTTATTTTTCTCAAAGAATTCCTTGCTATTGAAAACCATTTGAAAAGTGCCGGGCCGTGTCCAGCCTTGTTCGCAATTTGAGGAATGAGAATCCCCGGAAGTTTCAGTCTTTCTCCTAGGCGGCACTCTCCAGCAGCCGCTTCTGTTCCATCAAGACCTGCGTGCTCATATAGCACCTGTCACTCTGGCAGTCTTCCTCATATTCCATCAGATACGTCACCACCAGTCTCATGTAGCTCTGCCTGCTGGGGAAGATTCCCACGACCCTCGTCCTCCTGCGTATCTCCCGGTTCAGCCTCTCCAAGGAGTTGTTCGAGGATATCTTGCGGTCATCCAGGAGCGGCATAGTGTAGAACTGCAAGGAATCTTCCAAACCTTCCATCAGGCATTCGATGGCATCGGGGAACTGCTCTTCATGGTCCTGGGCGAAAGAACGGGCATAGGAGAGAGCGCTCTTCTTGTCAGGCTGCAGCCATATCTGTTTCAGATGGGCGGCGAACCTCTTCTTGTTCTTCTGTCCCACATGGCTGAGGATGTTGCGCATGAAATGCACTTTGCATCTCTGCCAGCT
>LVBD01000053.1 GCA_001604275.1 Spirochaetales bacterium Spiro_02 | reverse complement strand
ATTACCCTCTATTCATGAATACCCAATTGAATCTTACCCACCATAAACAGCGAATAACCTTTTCAACAATACTAAACGATTCCATGGTAAAGAATTGGCGTTCGAGAAGGAAGCCATCAACACGCTGGACGCTAAGGGCGAGGTGCTGATCACGATCATGGCGAGCCTTGCCCAGCAGGAAAGCCAGTCAATGAGCCAGAACATTAAGCTGGGACTGCAATACCGCTACCAGCAGGGTAAGGTGCAGGTCAATCACAATCGCTTCCTCGGATACACCAAAGATGACGACGGACACTTGATCATTGATCCGGAGCAGGCAGAAATCGTCAAACGCATCTACAGAGAATATCTGGAAGGCTCCAGTATGGATAAAATCGCCGACGGACTTATGGCTGACGGTATCCTCACCGGCGCTGGTAAGACAAAATGGCACACCAGCACCATCAACAAGATTCTCCGCAACGAGAAGTACATGGGCGACGCCCTGCTTCAAAAAACCTATACCACAGACTTCCTGACAAAGAAGCGGATCAAGAACAACGGCACCGTTCCTCAATACTACGTCGAAGGCGACCATGAAGCGATCATTCCAAAGGAGCTCTTCATGCAGGTGCAGGCAGAGCTTGTCCGTCGCCGAGTGGTTCATGTCAGCCCGACAGGCAAGAAACGCAGCTTCTCATGCAATCACTGCTTTGCACAGATGGTTTTCTGTGGAGACTGCGGCGAACTTTATCGGCGCGTCCACTGGAACAACCACGGCTGCAAATCCATCGTCTGGCGCTGCATCAGCCGTCTGGAACCGACCTCGGCTGAAAAGAACTGCACCAACCGGACGGTGAACGAGCTCCTGCTGCAGGAAATTACGGTCAAGGCCTTCAATCAGCTTCTCACCGAACGCGACGTGTTTCTTAAAACCTTACAGCAGAACATCGCCAAGGCTGTGGTCAACGCTGACACCCTCTCACCGGACGGCATTCAGAGCAGGCTCTTGGAACTGCAAAAGGAGCTCATCAAGAAGGCAAACAATAAACAGGACTACGATGCCATCGCTGATGAGATTTTCCGGCTCCGTGACCAGAAAGAACAATCAGAGCTTGACAGCCACCACCGGGAAGAAGCCATGAACCGGATCAAGGAGCTGCAGGACTTCATCTCCGAGCAGGAAACCGACATAACAGAGTTTGATGAGGCTCTGGTCAAAAAACTCATCGAGAAGATTACCGTCTTCAACGACCACTTCACCGTGGAATTCAAGTCCGGCATCACAATCGACATTGAAGCATAAAAAGGCTCCTCGCCGCCGACGCATTTGCCGGTAGTGAGGAGCCTTTATCTCTTCTGAATGATCAGCCTAACAACTTTTCAACTTCTCCCGGCTTTAGCACTTTACCGACAGATACGATTTTATCATTAACAAGGAGTGCAGGCATACTCATAACACCATAGCTCATTACCTTCTCCATATCGGTGATGTACTCTACCTCAACATTCAATCCAAGATTCTCAACAGCTTTCTTGGCATTCTCATACTGTTCGTGACATGACTTGCAACCCGCACCAAGAACTTTGATGCAGCAAACGCCATCAATCTTTTCTCCGCAGCAGGGAGTAGATTCAGCCTTAACTTCTTCCGTCCCTCCGCAGCAACATGTGGGCTCCGCCTTGACTACTTCTTTTTTCTTACCAAACAGTGCCATGATCATATCCTCCTTCAGATGAATAAACTTTGAAATACATTAAAGCCGTATCCGACAATGATGATACCCACTGTGCAGATGGCTATAAATGTCGCTAAGAGTTTTGGCTTGATAGCCTTTTTCAGCATTATGAGGGACGGAAGGCTGAGCGTGGTAACCGCCATCATAAAGCTGAGAATCGTACCGAGCAATGCTCCCTTTGCCAAAAGTGCCTCGGCAATCGGAATCGTGCCGAAAATGTCTGCGTACATGGGTATGCCGACAAGCGTGGCGAGTATCACACCGAACGGATTATTGCTGCCGAGAACGGTTTCCACCCAGCCTTCGGGAATCCAGTTATGGATCACCGCGCCGATAGCCACGCCGACAAGGATATAAGGGAACACTTTCTTAAAGGTGGATGCAACCTGATCTCTGGAATAAATCAGCCGGTCTTTGACAGTGAGATTCAGAGACTCGATATCCACCTTGCTGTTGTTATTGCGGATAAAATCAGCAATCTGGTCTTCCATGTGCAGGTGTTCTATCAAAGTGCCGCCAATGACGGCGATGACAAGCCCCAGCACCACGTACGCCACGGCAATCTTCACGCCAAAGATACTGACGAGAAGCACAAGACTTCCCAAGTCCACCATCGGTGATGAAATCAGGAAGGAAAATGTCACGCCAAGCGGAAGCCCCGCACTCGTAAAGCCCATAAAAATCGGAATGGACGAGCAGGAACAGAATGGCGTTACCGTTCCAAGCAAGGCACCGATAATATTCGCTCCGATCCCGTGGAATCTTCCCATGATCTTCCGACTGCGCTCCGGAGGGAAGAAACTCTGGATATAGGAAATCAGGAAGATCAACACACAAAGCAATACTGTTATTTTAATTGTGTCATAGATGAAGAACTGTATGCTTCCGCCAATCCGACTATCCGTATCAAGTCCGGCTGTAAGCAGCAGTTTTCCAATTATGGTGTTCAGCCACTTCATCCCAAGGATCTGATCCTGAATAAAAGTCCACATTATGCAAACCTCGCTTTCGTTTTATTTGCTATCCGCACAAGCATCAGCATGACCGGAACCTCCGTCAGAACGCCTACTGTAGTGGCGAGAGCCGCGGGACTTGTCGTGCCAAAGAGTGCAATCGCCACAGCCACCGCAAGTTCAAAGAAGTTCGATGCACCGATCATCCCGGCAGGAGCCGCAATATCATGCGGTAATTTCAGTAGCTTGCTTGCCCCATAAGTGATAAAGAAAATCAAAAAAGTCTGAATGGTTAGCGGCACCGCTATCAGAACAATATGAAGCGGATTGGACAAAATCACCTCTGCCTGTGAACTGAAGATAATAACCAGCGTCAACAGCAGACCTATCGTTGTGGCATTGTCGAACTTGTGGATAAACGCGCTCTCAAAGTAATCCGCGCCTCTTTGCTTCGTGACTGTTATCCTCGTGAGGATGCCGCCCACAAGCGGAATCACTACAAACAGAAAGATGCTGACGAACAGGGTGCTATAGGGAACAGCCACATTGGAAACGCCTAAAAGGAATTTTACGATCGGAACAAAAGCCACAAGGATGATGAGGTCATTTGTTGCCACCTGTACGACCGTATAAGCAGGATTTCCTTTTGTAAGCGTACTCCACACAAACACCATCGCCGTACACGGAGCAGCTCCTAAAAGCACAGCTCCGGCAAGGTACTCCGTTGCCAATCCCGGAGATATGAAGGTCTTGAATACGACAAACAGAAAAAGATAAGCAATTCCATACATGGTGAACGGCTTGATCAACCAGTTCGTAACCCATGTGACCAGAAGTCCCTTCGGATTCTTTCCAATCTGTTTTATGCTCTGAAAATCCACTTTCATCATCATAGGGTAGATCATGACCCAGATGAGAACAGCGATAGGAATCGAAATTCCGGAAATCTGAAATTGACCGAGCGTATCAGGAATAGCCGGGATAAAATGCCCAATCAGTACTCCTATGGCCATGCAGAGCAGTACCCACACAGAAAGATAACGCTGAAATGTATTTATGCCTTTGCTTTGATTGCTCATGACTTCGCCTCCATTAGTTTGATACATTGAAATGTATCTATGCTTAAGGGCTTTATATAGGCAATCCCAAAGGACTGCCTATGAATGATAGATATCGATTACTTCTTTTCCTTGCATCCGCAGGATACGCTCTCGTCCGTTTCGCAGTCACATCTTGCGTAGGAACCGATCATGTCCCGGAACTCCCTGACCCCGTCTGCGGAGATGGAGTAATGCATCCATTTTCCCTCTTTGTAGTAATCTACAAGTCCGCTGTCCGCAAGGATCTTCATGTGATGCGAAAGAGTCGGCTGTGTGATATTCAGTTCCTCCAGCAGATCACATCCGCACTTCTCCCCATGCTGGAGAGCAAGCATGATCGCAAGGCGGTTCTCATCCGTGAGCGCCTTTATTTTTTTAACGTCTTCTCTGAATCCCATGATTTTCACCTCCGAGAGATGTACATATTATATCGCACACATTTACAGTTGTCAATGTATGAATATAATATTGTTTCAAAAAACTCCCCGACTCTGATGGCAGTGTGGGAGCCTTTTTTCCGACATCTATCTCACAGCCACAACTACCCAACATCTAACTCGGCAACTCAACATAGTGACATCTATCGTGGCAACTCAACTCTAACACTTTTTGACCCAGATTGCCCTTCGATAAGTTACCGAGAAGCGTTTTGGCTGCCCAATGCCAAATTTGCCCGAGTGTCCGAAAACCGCAGTATTAGCGGGCTTTCGCGGCTATTTGCCGTCGACCCTTGACATCAATACTACCGTCTCGACATGGTCGGTATACGGGAACATGTCCACTGGCTGGATGCCACGCACCTCATACGGCCCGAAGCGGAGCAGATACCGGAGATCCCGTTCCAAAGTGAGCGGATTGCAGGAGATATAGACCACCGTGTCAGGGGCGAGCCGGATCATCGAAGAAAGGAACCGCTCGTCGCTCCCCGCCCGGGGAGGATCGAGGAACACCACGTCGACATGGCGCTTCTCCGTGGCGAGCTCCTTCAGATAGGCGCTCGCATCGGCACAGACGAACTCGACGTTCGTGATACCGTTGCGATCGGCATTGGCGACGGCATCCCGGACCGCATCAGGATTCAGTTCTATCCCAGTCACATGAGCGGCACCCCGTCTGGCGGCGACAAGGCCGATCGTGCCGGTCCCGCAATAGGCGTCGATCACCGATTCCGTGCCGGAAAGACGAGCCATCTTCATCGCGATATCATAGAGCTTTTCCGTCTGGACAGGATTGACCTGATAGAACGACTTGGCGGAAATGCGGAAACGCAGACCGCAGAGAGCATCCTCGATATAGCCAGGACCGTACAGAACCGTTTCAGGACCATCGCCGAGCACCATGCTTGTATGCTGATCATTGAGATTCATCAAGATAGTCGTGATCTCGGGATGCCGTTGCCGGAGAATGTTGATGAAATCGGCTTTCGACGGAATCCGGGGCGTACCCACGACAAGCACGACCATCACCTGTCCGCTGGAGAATCCGCGCTTGACCAGAACATGACGGATGCATCCCGATTGCGCATCCTCGTCATACGGATCGATACGGAACGTCTTCATCAAGGACCGCACCGTACCGATGATCTTATCCGAAATCTCGTCCTCGATCATGCAATCCCGCACGGGAATGATACGGTGCGTTCCTGCACGGTAGATTCCGGAGACGATCGCACCGCTTCGATCACGACCGAACACTGCCTGGATCTTGTTGCGATAGCGAACAGGACGCTGCATCCCGAGAATCGGAGCCACGACGGAAAAGCGCCCCAGCACTTCGTCCACATAGTCCTGCTTCCATTCCAGCTGTTCCTGGTACGACATGCCCTGCAACTGGCAACCGCCGCACGAATGCGCCAAAGGACAGACCAGACTTCCTCGCGCGGAGGACTCCCGCCGCTTCGTTGCAGGAGCGAACCCGTTACTGGTCATCATCCAGACTGATTTCCTCTTCTTCGCCTACAGGAACGAACGCGACATGACGCCGTCGACCGTCGTCAGCGTCCTCGGAAGGTTCCGGTTCCGGCTCGTCCGGGACAAGCTCTTCAGATTCGGAATAATCGCCGTCATACTCGTCGTCAAGCGGATCCAGAGCGTCCAGCTCGTCACCCTCAAGATCATCGAGCAGATCCTCCACCTGAACTGAGAAATCGTCCGCATCCCGGTCGGATACCCGATCGTCGTCATAATCCAACGTATCTTCATCGGGGATATCGACATCGGAACGATCATCGGCCAAGTCATCGTCAAAATCCATCAAGTCTTCGATTTCGGCCAGATCATCGTCAAGATCTTCATCGTCAAGATCGGAGAAAGGGGAATCTTCGTCGGAATCGGGCACATCCTCTTCATCAAGATCGTCGTCATGAACTGGATCGGATTCAAGCATCTCCGTCTCAGGCTCGGACAATGCCGGCTTCTCATCCGGAGCAGGTTCTTTCTGAGCCGGCTCATTCGCCGGATCCTGCCGGTCGGCCTGCAGTTCCGCTTCGCGTAGTTCGGCGATCTGCGCTTCCGCTTCCTCTTTCCTCCGTTCAGCTTCGACGGCGGCCTCATGTGCACGTGCGGCATCTTCATGAGCCTCGCAGCTTTTCGCTTCCGCCGAGATGCGTTCTTCCTCCGCTTTCCGGACATCCGCCATGGCGGCTGAGAGCGACACCCCGGCCGCTTCGATCCGGGAGGAAAGTTCCTGTCGTTCAAGATCCAGCCGTTCGACGGCTTCCTTCGCTTGTTCCCGCCGCTCATCAAGCTCTTGAAGGGTTGCTTCGGACATCGAAATCCGATCCTGATAGCCCTGCAATTCCGTGATCACGGAAGCGAGGGAGGAAGATCCAGCATCCAGCAAGGAACCGGAGACCTGCCGGCAGGACTCAAGCCGGGAATCCAGCTCCCGCAGAAATTCCTGGACGGTGTGGATCATGGTCTGGAACGCCGCGTCCGTCCTGCGCAGACCGGCATCGAACAACTGATCAAGCTGGTCGCGACGGCGGGACATGAACTCGTCCGCCTCATGGTTGAGCGCCGACACGGCAGATCGTTCGATCGCTTTCAGCTCGTCCTGATGCCTGGACATGCCGGCCACCGCCTGGCGATCCAGTTCCGAAAGCTCCTCCTGCAACTCCTTTACCTGGCCGATCGACTCCTGGCGCAATGTCTCGATAGCCTCTCTATGGACTTGCATCGCGGCATCCGCCTCATCGACCTGGGAAAGGAACACGTCGATCTGGGTTCTGACCATCTCCACTTTGCGCACTTCGTCCTTGACCTGCGTCGTGCGGAGTTCGGCTTGCTCGGTCATCTGGGCGAGCTGCCCGAGCATCTGGTGATAATAGTCCAGCACCCGCTGCAGTTCCGCAAGATCATCGGAGTGGTCCTTGATATTGGCGAGCTGGCTATCGATCAGGGAAATCAGCTGTTTCGCATCCCGCTCTTTCTGCGCCATACGCTCTTCCGCCGCAGCAGATCGCTGGATCAGCTGATCTCCCGCCTGAGACATCTCGGCCTTGGTCTTCGCCACAAGGCGATGGACCATCTCGAACCGACGCTCTTTCTTGTCCTCGGAACGGAGAATGAATATGATTGCCAACGTCACTAGGAACAGAACCACAGATATCACGATAGGCAAACCACTGGGAGACAAAACAAAATCCATAGTCAACTCCTCAAGACCCTTTGGGTGAACTCCTGCCAGGTACCGCATACCAAATCGGCCGCGGGATACCGCGTAGACGCATCACCGCCATGCCGTTGTCCGGCACCATATCCTCGTTTCAACAGGCAGGAACGCATCCCCGCCCTGGCGGCACCTACGACATCCTTGTCATAGCTGTCCCCGACGAACAGCGTTTCCTGCGCAAGCAACCCCATCCGATCCAGAAGATATGAGAAAGGAGCCGGATGGGGTTTCAAATATCCCGACTCTTCGGAACAGCAGGCGCTTTCAATCAAATCCGACACTCCGAGCACATCAAGTTTGTTCGCGATCGGAAAATCAGAAAGGACTCCAAGACGCAGATCCAAGCTTCTTGCCTCGACAAGCGCATCCCGCATTCCGTCGAACGGCTTGATCGAAGCGAAATACAGGGGCCACCTGTCATAGAACTGATTCTCCAGCCGGCGCTCGACCAGGCGGCAGGCATCCTCCGACAGGTCTCGATGACTGTCGGCGAGAATCATCTGCGCCTGTCGGCGACGGAACCCCTCCAGCGTGGGAGGAACCGTCGGCGCCGTTTCCTGCACCAGCCGGATTTTCTTGCGTACCCGGTTGTACCGGGCGGCGACGATCGGGGAAGGAAACATCGAACGGAGCATCCGCGCATGGAGCATGTGGCGCGGATACAGCGTCCCGTCGATATCAAGCAGGATCGCCCGTATGCCGGCGTCGGCGCAAAAGCCCATTATTTGGCCCGCCCCCTGCGATTCCGCTCCTGGGTCCTGGCCAGCTTCTCCGCCTTTCCCTTCGCGGCTTTGTTGCCTGGCTTCCTAGGTTTCGGCGCCGCCTTCGCCTTGCCTCCGGTCCGTTTCGTAGCGGATGGCTTTTTCGCCGCGGGTTTCGTTGCCGCAGTTCTTCCGGATGCCTGCCGGACAGAAGTCTGTCTGGCGGCCTTCGCCGGTTTCGAGGCTTTCCCCTCTGCAAAAGTATCGTCTGTAGAAACTCTGTCTTCGTCTGACAGGAATTCCGAACGAGACGTGGTATGCAGGGACGGATTGCGGCGACGTTCGCGCAGATCGATTTCGATGGGAATCAGCGTAAAGCCGAGATCGCGCCGGATGCAATTCTTCAAGTACTGGATGTATACAGGCGGAAACGCCTTGATCCGGTTGACAAAAAAGAGGAACCGCACCGGAGTCACGCTGACCTGGGTTCCGTACAGCACCTTGTAGTGGCCGCTCGCCCCACGAGGAGGCTGGTAGGTTTCCGCCCAAGCACGGAGCGCATTGTTCAGCTGGGACGTATCGGTTCGCTTGTTCAACTGCCGCCAGACGGCCCACACGGTGTCGAGCAACTTGTCGATATTCCGTCCTTTCAATGCGGAAATGTCAACCAGCGGGGCGAAGGAAAGAACCGGAAACAAGAACCGAACGCGATCCTTGATCGCCTCCATCTCATTTCCGATTCCACGCAACAGGTCGATCTTGTTCAGGACCAGAACCACGCCTTTTCCTCGACGGACGATCAAGGAAGCGATCTTCTTGTCCTGATCCGACAGTCCTTCGACGGAATCGATCATCAGCAGCACGACATCGCAGTCGTCGATCGTCTTGATGGCGCGGTTGACCGAATAATACTCCACGTCTTCGCCAACCTTGCTCTTCCGTCTGATACCTGCGGTATCGAGGACTGTGAAATCCGTCCCCTTGTACGAAAAGCCACCCCGGACCACATCGCGCGTCGTTCCCGGGATATCGCTGACGATCGAAATATCGGAACCGTTGAGGTAGTTGGTCAGCGTGCTCTTTCCGGTATTCGGCTTGCCCATGATGGCGAGCTTGATCCTGTGCTCCTTTTCAGGAGCTTCATCGATTTCCACCAGATTGAGCATGCCCAGCAGGGTGTCCTCGAGTTCTTCAATTCCCAGACCATGTGCGGCGGAAATACCGACCACACGCTGGAAGCCGTAGGAAAAATAGTTCCAGATCAATGGGTCGCGGGACACGTCGTCGACTTTGTTGACGGCCAGCACCAGCTTGTCGCTGTATCGGCGCAACCGTTCGGCAAGCATCATATCCTCGGCAGTGACTCCGGTGCATTCCATCATGAAGATGATGGCGTCGGCCTTGTCCAGCAGGCTGAGGCTTTTCTCGCTGACGAGGGAATCGAGCCCCTCCTGCTCCATCTTCACGCCCCCGCTGTCGATTAGCGTCACAGGATGGTTGCCCAGCAACCATCGTTCGGGAATCGGATCGCGGGTGACGCCTGGCGTGGGGTCGGTGATTGCCCGACGTTTGCCGATCAAGCGGTTGAACAGCGTGGACTTGCCCACGTTGGGGCGCCCGATGATCGCTACGACCGGGATGTTCCGGTCCTCAGACTGAGGTGAAATAATCGAATCGCTCATGCATCCATTCCCTTACGTATGTATTTATCTTCAGATACGAATCCATTTTCATGACATGCTCCGCCAACGCCTGCGCCTCCGAGAACGATACGCCGCGAATGATTTTGCGAACCTCCAGAAGGCTCTGGGGACTCATGCTGAATTCGTCCAGCCCCAACCCTGTCAGCAGAACAGCGCTCATTGCATCGCCGGCCATCTCGCCGCACATGCCGACGGGAATACCCGCGGCATGCCCTTTTTCGATGATCATCCGGATGAACCTGAGCACTCCAGGATGATAGGGCTGGTAAAGATACGCTATCTTTTCGTTCCCCCGATCGACGGCAATGGTATATTGGATCAGGTCGTTCGTTCCGATGGAGAAGAAATCGACCCGCTTGGCAAGGATGTCCGCACACAACGCCGCGGACGGAACCTCGATCATCGTGCCGACCTGCACGTTCTCGTCGAACGGAACATGCGCCTTGCGGCACTCATCCTTGACTTGCTCGAGAATCAGCAGTACCCCTTCCAGTTCCTCGATCCCGCTGATCATGGGAAACATAATCCTCAGTTCTCCATAGGCCGAAGCACGCAACAAAGCACGTAGCTGCACACGGAAGATATCCTTCCGCGACAGACAGAATCGAACCGCCCGCCAGCCGAGGATCGGATTCTCCTCGTCGATGCCGAGTCCGGGAACGACCTTGTCCCCTCCGACATCGATCGTCCGGATCGTGACCGGGCCCTTGCCCTGCATTCGTTCCACCACTTTCCGGTAGGCGGCGAACTGCTCCTCTTCCGAAGCTAGACCGCCGGGGCGCATGAAGAGGAATTCAGATCGATACAGGCCGATTCCCTCGCCTCCGCTACGCAACACGGCATCAAGTTCGTCGACCATCTCCACGTTCGCCTTGAGTACGACGCGATGTCCGTCCGTAGTCTCCGATGGAAGCGTCGCCACTTCCCGCAAGGCTTCTTCATGGGCGATCCACCGGTCATATCTGTCCCGCAAGTTCTGTGCAGTGCTCCATTCGGGACGTACGACGACCTCTCCATGATTGCCGTCGACGATGATCTCGTCGCCAGCCTTCACTTTCTTAGTGATCGCACCCAGTCCGACCACGGTAGGGATATTGAACGACCGGGCGAGGATGGCGACATGGCTGGTACGTCCGCTACCGTTCAGGGCGATGCCGAGGATATGCATCCTGTCCATTGACAGCACTTCAGTCGGCAACAAGGAGTCGGATACAAGAACGACATCCTCGGACAACGTGGCGAGCGAGACCCGCTTGACCCCCATCAGCATCGACATGATCCGTAGGCTGACGTCTTTCAGATCGACGCTCCGTTCCCGGAGCGCCGGATCGCCGGCTGCTTCCAGCGTCTTGACGAACTGAGTAGCGACGACCTCGACCGCCCATTCAGCATTTACTTTGTTCGTCGTGATATATGAACGAACCCCGGAGTCGAATTCCGGGTCTTCGAGCATCATCAGATGCGTCTGGAGAATATCCTTCTGATCACCGTCCAAGGATGTCTGGCCGAGACGCTTCAGATCGCCCCGGACCATGGCCATGGCTTCGCTGAACCGTACTACTTCCTTGGCGGCGCGTCCGTCATCGGTATATTGCTCATGGGGGACTTCCAACGTTTCATGCTCATACAGAAACACCTTCCCCGTCGCGATTCCCGAAGACGCTGGGATTCCTTTGAGTATCCTCATATCTTCTTTGTAACTATACGGAGTTTATCTACCCATGTAAAGCTGGGTTTCAGCGTGAAGCGTCCGAAAATCTTTACCTGTCGGGTTGTTGTGGAGTATGCTGGTTCCATGGCTGACGACCGATTTCCGATTGATGATGACTATATTCCGCCTCTCGACCAGGACGACGATGGCACGGACGATGATCCGATTCATGGTCGGCAAGGGGATAACAACGAAAGGAAAGCCATGCCGTCGCGACGGAAACGGCGCCATCCGATGCTCTACGGGTGGCTTGCATGGATTGTTTTTGCCGCGGCCGTCACCGCAGTCATGTTCCCCAAAGTACAGGCTTCCATCATCCAAAGCGGCGCCATCGACTTGATCTCCGAACATCGACAACGTACCGCATCCGGCACGAATGTCGCAGACAGCCGGACCGTGTATCCATATTTTGTCATTCCGATATCGAAAGCGACTCACGAAGGAGCGACACTTTCGTATCAAGCGTTTGCGGCCAAGCAACGGAAAACCGGACAAGGAGTCTACCATGACACCATCGAGGCTCTGCTGGACGGTCCAGGACAGGAAGCCTTGAGGCATGGAGCGATCTCCTTGGTCGCGCCAGGAACCTCGCTTCGAGGCCTGTCGGAATCGAACGGAACGATCTATGTCGACTTTTCGGGTCCGCTGCTCGATAGCGCAACGATCTGGCCTGCATTCGGCATGACGCCAGCGGTGCAGCAAATCAGACGGTCGTTGCTCGCATTGGACGGCATCCGTCACGTCGTCATCATGCTGGACGGGGAAATCACATCACTGTAGCGTATCCATGAATTCCGCTTCATCCATCCCTGGTCCTAGCATCAGTAGCGCAAGGTATTCCATGTTGCCCTTTCGGCCGGTGATCGGAGAACGAATCAATTTTTTGATACCTACTCCATCTTCTTCCAGCGCTTGATGGACATTCCGCATGGTTCGCTCAAGCAAGTCGGGATCCTCCACCACACCAAAGAAATTCTCCTGCCAGCGGGGAACTTCGAACTGCGGCTTGATCAACGAAATCAACCAAGTGCCGCCGCAGAGCGACAGGATATGGGACGCCGCCCCCTTGATCGATCGGAACGAAAGATCGCATACCGCGGCCTGCGGAGTCGGATCGAGAGCCTCAAGCGTCATAATGTTCTGTTTTTCATGGACGATTACTCTCGCATCGGTGCGCAGCTTCCAGTCCAGCTGATTGAAGCCGACATCGACACTATGGACGAGTTTCGCCCCACGTTGCAACAGACAGTCGGTGAAACCACCGGTAGAGGATCCTGCGTCGAGCATCACCAAACCAGAAACATCGATCCTCCATTGTGCAAGCGCATGTTCGAGCTTAAGCCCCCCGCGGGATACGAATTTGTCGAACGTGAACCGGATCGGCACACCCGGCGATATCTTCGCTTTTGGATCGGTACACAGCTGCCCGTCGACTAGGACGTTCTTGCATACGATGAACGCTGTCAACCGATCTTTGTCGTATTCGGGGAATCGGTCTCCGAGGACTTTGAGAATCGGCGCCATCTTGGCAGAATGAAGTGGCGACGAAGAATCGGACATGGCTAGACTCCGAACTGACGGGAAAACCGAACGATCGACTTCGCCTTTCCCGTGGCGGCGTCGATCGTACAGCACACCCCTTGCAACGACCCCGGCGCTTCGAGAATCTCGTTTCGCAACGGCATCTGCGTCTGTTGCTTCTGAATGGAGATCGCAGGATTTGAACCGATGACACTGTCCAGAGGTCCGCTCATCCCAAGATCGGAGATATACCCTGTTCCGCCGGGCAGGATCTTCTCATCCGCCGTCTGCACATGGGTATGCGTTCCGACGACGACGCTCGCCTTTCCGTCAAGATGGAACGCAAGGGCTTCCTTCTCATCGGTCGCTTCAGCATGGAAATCGACCAATACGACAGGCGTCTGCTTCTTCAGCTTTTCGACCGTTTCCAAACCGATCCGGAACGGACAATCGATCGAAGGAAGCATCGTCCGCCCCTGAAGATTCAGCACCGCGACTTTTCGGCCACCCGGCTCGACGACGACAGATCCATGTCCGGGCACCTGCGGGGGATAGTTCGCAGGTCTGAGCAATCTCGGCTCGGAATCCAGAAACGGCAGGATGTCATCCTGCTGCCAGATATGGTTCCCCGTCGTAATGACATCCGCCCCGCGTTCGAAGAACTGCCGCATGATCTCCGCGGACAGGCCGAAGCCGTTGGCGGCGTTCTCGCCGTTGACCACGACGATATCGGCGTGGAACTCCTTTCTCAACAGGGGCAACCCCATAAAAAGAGCCCTGCAACCGGGTCTGCCGCAGACATCCCCGATCAACAGAGCTACCAAACTTCTCGATTCTGCCACTACTCAATTCCTATCTTTACTTACCGTGCGTATTCCACTACGCGCATCTCGCGGATGATGGTGACCTTGATCCGTCCAGGATACCGCAACTCAGCCTCGATTCGGCTGGCGATACCTTTGGCGATTTCTTTCGCTCCTTCATCGGAGACCGTGTCGTTGTTGACCAGGATCCGCAGTTCACGGCCTGCCTGGATCGCATAGGCCTTGTCGACACCCTCGAAACTCTCGGCGATCTGCTCAAGGCTCTCAAGACGCTTGATGTAGTTGTCCAGCGTCTCACGTCTTGCTCCAGGCCTTGCGGCGCTGATGGCATCGGCGATCTGGACGATCACGCTTTCTATGCACGTCGGCTCGACATCGTTATGGTGGGATAGAATCGCATTGACGACCCTCGGATCCTCGCCGAGCCGCTTGGCCAGATCGGCGCCGATCTCCGCATGGTTGGCGTCGCTTTCCGTCTCAGCGCCCTTGCCGATGTCATGGAGCAGCCCGCCACGTTTCGCGATCTCGCTGTCGGCGCCGACTTCGCTGGCGATCATGCCGGCGAGAATCGCCACTTCCTTCGAATGGCTCAGCACGTTCTGCCCATAGCTCGTCCGGAAATAAAGCCGCCCCAGAGCCCGGATCGTTTCCTGGCTCATGTTGTGGATTCCCAGATCGAACACCACTTTCTCGCCCTCTTCGGCGATGGTCCGTCCGATTTCCTTGGTAACTTTTGTAACGACTTCCTCGATTCTAGCCGGATGTATCCGTCCGTCCTGAACCAGTCGCTCCAACGCCACCCGCGCGATTTCCTTTCGCACAGGATCGAAACAGGAAATGACGACCGCTTCCGGAGTGTCGTCGATGATGATATCGACTCCGGTGAGCGTCTCGAGCGTCCGGATATTCCGGCCTTCACGGCCGATGATCCGTCCTTTCATCTCATCGCTCGGAAGACTTACCGAACTGACCGTGACATCACTGCTCACTTCTGTAGCGAGCCGCTGGATCGAGGTCACGATGATATCCCGAGCCACTTTGTCAGCCTTGATCTGTGCGTCCTGTTCGATCTTATTGATGATCAGCTGGGCGTCACGCTTGGCTTCGTTCTGCATCGAGTCGATGATCGCCTGCTTGGCCTCTTCCGTCGACATCCCTGCGATTTTTTCCAGTTCAGAGAGGAGGCTCGCCTCGAGTTCGGCGATCTTCGACTCTTTCTGGGAGAGCATCGCATCACGTTCTCCCAGTTGCCGTTTGTTGGCATCCAATTCAGCCTGTTTCCGTTCCAAGTTCTCTTCTTTCTGGAGAAGACGTCTCTCGGAACGCTGCAACTCACTTCTTCGTTCTCTTGCCTCTCGCTCCTGCTGCTGTTGTTCTTTCAGCAACTGATCCCGAGTTTCAAGCAAAAGCTCCTTGCTTTTCGCTTCCGCTTCCTTTATCGCTTCCTGATTCAACCGAACAGCCTTCTGCTCGATCGAGGTCAGCTTGAACTTGGCGTACAACCAACGTACAAGCCAGCCCAGGACGATACCAACAAAGCCAACCAGGAGGATAACCAGTACATTTTTCATATATACAGTACCCCCTATTGTAATGGACTAATAATAAAAGAGCCATGACCACTTGTCAAGGCAATGCGGGAATCTCTTGACATCGCATCGCTTTGTCTTTGAAGGTATGAAATCATTGTCTCAGATATGTTCACAACCGATGTCCCCCACCTCAAGTCAATGAACAAGGAAAACGGCTCAATACGAATAAATCGAAGGAAAAAGCCAAGGATTTCTGTATAACGCAGAACAGCCTTTTTGATGGCAGCCCCTCATCCGGAGATAGGAACGTAGCCTCCCGGAGGGAAAAGTCCATGGTTAGCCACGCAGGTCCATGGCTGCGCACACGTTTGAGGCAGCGGGCCGCGACTGATGCGAAGACTATGTTTTTTTGGGCGAAAAGGTCTGGGGCACGACACATCAAGCATGCCCCAAAAAGTTCTTGCAATAAACCATAACGACGGGAGCGTGAAAGCTTCCGAATCGAGTAGGCGGGGGCCGCTAGGCCCCAACCTCTCACACCACCGTACGTGCCGTTCGGCATACGGCGGTTCAACCAAACAGACTATTGTACCGGAAATCCAGCGCAATCCCATCTTGCTCCATACGCACAGTATGGAGCTTCTTGTAATAACCCAGTATATCCACCAGTCCGTAATGCCCATGAAGGCTCTCATTGCTGATGAGATAGTTCATGGATTTTGCCATCTTCCAGTACGACCTGCTGCTAAGTTTCCACTTTTCCAGCTTCCACTCTTCCGCTCCCAGTTGCCTGATGCGGTGCTTCCGGTTTTTCCCGGACTTCC
>LVBD01000052.1 GCA_001604275.1 Spirochaetales bacterium Spiro_02 | reverse complement strand
CTCATCTGAATGAAATCTTTGTCTATTGCATTTCCTACTTGACATCTACAGACAAATAAAACCCCTGTGAACGCCCCCATCAGCGCAACATCTATCCCTCGATATGTCAGCAGGAACGGAAGAAAAATGAACAAGGACGAGTTCGCGAATGAATCCATGACGCTCGCGACGGTCGAGAGAAGAAACCGGTGATTTCTGAACAACGACATGTCAAGAGTCCGCTTCTTACCCTCCATGCCGGCAACAGTGCCCCGTGTACATCGTCTTGCGGCCAGACATACAGAAAACACAATCGCGGCCATGGCGGCATAGAGGAACGAAACCGTCCGCCATGAACTATATGCTATCAATAAAGTTACGGTCGCGGCGAATCCTATCCGACCGATATCCCCCGTCGCAGCGAAAGTTCCCAACCGTCTGCCCAGAGAGCCATCCTGTCCCTGACGCGCTACCGCTGCGAATGCGATGGGATGGAATATGCCGAACGCAACGCTTGCGAGAACAAATGCGCAGACGATGACCGGAAACCCCGAGGAAAAGCCAAGAACAAGAAACGCCAGACATAGCAGCAGTACGGCATAGTTCAGAATTTTCGTCGCGCCGTATCGAGCGGCGGCCAGTCCCGCCGGCAAGGCCAGGAAGATGCCGGAAAAATTCAGCAACGAACCCAAGAAACCGACCTGTCCGAGCGTAATTCCGAACATTTCCGTCAGGAACGGAAGAAATAGAGGCATCGCAGCAAGATATCCATCGTTGAACAGATGCAGCATGGGGAGTAACACATGATCCATCACATAAGTCCTCGTAATTACGGAACAACCCGTTCGACCAGTGTAGATGCTAACACCGGGCATGTCTACCGCACTTCTCCCTGTCCGGAGGAAATGCAGAGACTGTTTCAACTTGTACGAGTTGATACATGATATGGATTCCTGTATACTTTCCGATGATTTTCCTTTCGAACCCATGGGAGAATCCAGGAGAAACATATGCTTGAGAAACTGCCGGAATTTGAAGAGCAGCTACAGGATATAGATCGACGTCTCGCCGCACCGGATATCATGCAGGACATGAAAGCCTACAAAACCTTGATGCAGGAACGATCGCATATCGCGCCGATCGTCGAAGAACTGCATACGATGCAGGATTTGACAAACCAGATCGCCGACGCCGAGGCGATGCTCAAGGAAGAAACCGATGCCGAGATGGTAGAAATGGCGAAAGACGAACTGGCTGACCTCAAGGAATCGCTGCAACAGAGCGAACACCGGTGCAAAATGCTGCTCATCCCGCCCGATCCGCTGGCAGGAAAGAATATCATCATGGAAATTCGCGCAGGAACAGGAGGAGAGGAAGCAGCTCTGTTCGCCGCGGACCTGTTCCGCATGTACTCCCACTACGCGGAGAAGCAGAATTGGAAGATCGAAATCATGTCGATGAACGAAACCGGCATCGGCGGCTTCAAGGAAATCATCTTCTCCATCAGCGGCAAGGACGTATACGGCAGTTTGCGCTGGGAAAGCGGAGTCCATCGCGTCCAGAGGGTTCCGGAAACGGAATCGGGCGGGCGCATCCACACCTCGGCGGTCACCGTGGCGGTACTTCCCGAAGCTGAGGAAACCGATATCGAAATCCGACCCGAGGATCTGAAGGTCGACGTCATGCGTGCGGGCGGCCCGGGCGGTCAGTGCGTCAACACCACCGACAGCGCCGTACGGCTCACCCACCTGCCCACGGGACTGGTGGTGATCTGCCAGGACGAAAAGTCGCAGATCAAGAACCGGGCGAAAGCGCTCCGCGTCCTCCGGTCCCGGCTGTATGAAATGGAAGAGGAGAAAAAGGCCAAAGAACGTGCCGACGCCCGGCGCAGCCAAGTCGGTAGCGGCGATCGTTCCGAACGGATCCGTACCTACAACTTCCCTCAGAATCGGCTGACGGACCATCGACTGAATCTGACGCTGTATAAGCTCGATCTGATCATGGCCGGACAACTGGACGAAGTGATCGAAGCGTTGAAGATCGCGGCAGGCGAAGCCGCTCTGAAAGAGGCTTGATCCGATGTCGGATGATCCTAGTACGATCGGCCGGTCCATGTCCGAAGCGCAACGGATGTTGCAGGATGCACATGCGACCGATACGCCGGCGCTGGATATCCGCCTGATTTTCCGCAAGGTCCTCGCCCTGACGACCGAGCAGCTGATGTGTCGGCTGGAGGATACTCTTCCCCCCCGAAGCGCCGAGAGGATCGACGAATTGATACGGCGAAGAATGGATCGGGAACCGATGGCCTACATCCTCGGATGGAAAGAATTCTACGGCCATACCTTTCTCGTCGATGAACGCGTGCTGATTCCCCGTCCCGATACGGAAACGCTTGTCGAGACCGCGATTTTCCACATCAAGGGAAAACAGTCCTTTCTGCGTTGCGGCGGAGGAACATGGGGGGACAACCTGAAGATCATCGACGTCTGTACCGGCAGCGGTTGCGTCGGAATCTCCCTCGCCGCGGAACATCCCGACTGCCATGTCACGCTTTCCGACATATCCGCCGATGCATTGGCGGTAGCGGAAGAAAATGCAAGACGAATCCTGGGAAAAGACCTGGAGTACATCCAGGGAAATCTCCTGTCACCGTTCATTCCAGTGCCGCTGGATACCCAGCAGGACGCATATGACCGCAATCTTCGGCAGGAATTCGGCGATTCAGCATACGGATATGAAATCTTCGATCCCGCGCCGTTTACGGCGGAGACGACGCGCATGTTCGATGTCATCGTCTCCAACCCGCCGTACCTGACGGAACAGTGGTACGAAGAAGTCGATGCACAGGTCAAATGGGAGCCGCGACTCGCACTGACAGGCGGCGGCATCGACGGCTTGCGGATGATTCGCGAACTGATCGACCAGGCTTCGGCCGTTCTGACTCCCGGAGGAGCATTGCTTCTTGAATGCGACTATAGGCAATGTGATGCAGTCTCTGCTATCATGAAAGGAAACGGGTTCTACGACATACGCGTCGAGCGGGATCTGGCGGGAAAGCCCCGCGTCGTCTGGGGGATTGCATAGCATGTACGAACAGCTACTGGAACGTTTCATACAGAAAGCATTCAAGTACTCCAAGGAAGACCAGGAAAAGATTCTGGCCGCAGCCACGTTCGCCGCGGAAAAACACAAGGATCAGAAGCGCGCCAGCGGGGAACCGTACATCATCCACCCGCTCGCTGTCGGAGAAATCCTCATCCAGCTGAAAATGGATCAGGACACAGTGTGCGCCGGGCTGCTCCACGATACGATCGAAGATACGGATACTTCGTATGATGAAATCGCCCAGCTGTTCGGCAAGCCGGTGGCGGACATGGTGGAGGGCGAAACGAAGATCGCCAACCTCAAGGCCATGAACAAGAGCATCCAGGAAGCCGAGACGATCCGCAAGATGTTCTTCGCCATGAGCAAGGACATCCGGGTGATCATCATCAAACTGGCCGACAAGCTCCATAACATGCGGACGCTGCAGCATCTCAATCCGCAGCGGGCAAAGGAGATCGCCAGCGAGTGCCTGGACATCTATGCGCCTCTCGCCGACCGACTCGGCATCTCCTGGCTGAAGGACGAGCTTGAGGATCTTTCCCTGAAAATCCTCAAACCGGATACATACCAGTATATCCAGGACTACCTGTTGTCCAAGAAGGGGGAGCAGACGGCGTATCTCGCCCGTATCGAGAAAACCCTCTACAGAGCATGCGGCGACGCCGGACTGAAGGACGTCATGGTCACCAGCCGTGCCAAGCATACGTATTCGGTCTATATGAAGATGAAGAAGCGCAAGAAGGAGATCGAGGAAATCTTCGACATCCTCGGCGTTCGTATCCTCTGCAACACGATTCCGGAATGCTATACCCTGCTGGGAGTGGTCCATCGGCTCTGGCCGCCGATCGAAGGTCGGTTCAAGGACTATATCGCCATGCCAAAGGCGAACAACTATCAGAGCCTGCACACGACGGTCATGGCGCTCGACGGCAAGCTGTTGGAGATCCAGATCCGCACGAAGGAAATGCACTACACCGCCGAATACGGCGTCGCAGCCCACTGGGCGTACAAGGCGGAGACAGGTAGCGAAAGCGGTTCGTGGGCTCAGATGGACAATGAGCAGTTCACCAAAATCATCAGCAAGCTCAAGACATGGAGCAACGAAATCGAGCAGAGCGAGTCGTTCATGGACGACATCAAGGGAGAATTGCTCAAAGACACCATCTACGTATTCACTCCCCAGGGACATATCGTCGAGCTTCCATCGAACGCGACGGCACTCGATTTCGCATATCAGATCCACACCGAGATCGGTAACCATACCACCGGAGCGAAAGCCGACGGTTCGATCATCCCGCTCAACCAGCCGCTGAAAAACACACAGGTAATCGAGATACTCACTTCTCCGAACGCCCGCCCCCACCTGAGCTGGCTCAGGTATGCACAGACCACCAGCGCCAAGAAAAAGATCCGGACGTGGTTGAACAAGAACGACGAAAGCCTGCTGATCGACAAGAACATCATCGCCAAGAACATCGCCCCGAAGAAGAAAGAAGCCGCTCAATCGGAAGACAAGCTGGAGAGCTTGCAGCAAGTCAGCGATGGCGACGGCATCATCCGCCAGGTTTCCGACCAATCCCGGATGACGCTGAAGGTCGGCGATGAAAAGAATATGATGATTTCCCTCGCCCAATGCTGCAATCCTGTGCGTGGGGATGATATCGTCGGCTATATCTCCCGTGGGCGGGGCATCATCGTCCACCGTCGGGATTGCCCGAATCTCAAGAACATGACCGAAATCAACGATCGCATGATCGAGGTTGAATGGGAGACGGAATCCCCCTTGCTCACCCGCCGTTTCCGTGTGACCAGCAAGCGGACGTCCGACTTGTTCAGCGAGATCGAGGGGGCGATCCGCAAATACAAGGGACATCTGATCGAAGGGCGTCTCGACGATGACGAAGAAGGCCGTCTTACCGGAACGTTCACGATGGAAGTATCCCACGAAGAGGATTCGAAGAAAATCATCAAAAGTCTTCGTACCATCCCCTCGATTCTCTCCATCGTCCCCATCAGCTGATGGGGGTCATTGCAGGGTCATTGCAATGACCCTGCAATGAGCTGGGTGAGCCTAGTGTGCCGGGTGAACACTGTGGGCTTGTTCGGGGGCAGATGAGCGCGAAAGCACGCGAGGAACGAACATCCCGCTTCAGCAAAATGTACATGACCCTACCACCACCCTCATTCTTCGAGGACGCGAAGGATTTCCGGGAGAAGTTGCTTTTTCCGAGACAGAACACCGGGCAACAGATACTTTCCCTCCGATTCCCGGGTATAGGCAAGCTTGCCCTCGCTGCGGGGAAAGGGAGTGCACAGCAACACGCTGCCCTCCTTGACGACATCGGTAATCAGGAACAACGCCCAATCCAACGCATAGGAAACGCAGATCTCTTCCAATGTCTTGATGAACGAAGCCTTGACTTCGTCCACATCGGAGAGCGTGGTCACCTCGCATTGGCCGATACCGAATTTTACCCCGAACTCCTTGTACTGCTTGAAATCCGCCTCTATCAACTTTCGCGGATCCTGATCGCACAACGATGCTCCGGCACGAAACAAAGCCTCCCCGAATTCCTGTAAATCGGGGATACCGGCCAATTCACACAGATCTTGAACCACCGCGCGATCGTCCCCAGTCGTAGTAGGACTCTTGAGAATCACGGTATCGCTGATGATGCCGGATAGCAACAGCCGCGCGGTCTGCTCGTCGACCGGAACCTGCCAACGCTGATACAGGTGGTATACGATCGTACAAGTAGATCCCAGCGGTTCGCTCGCAATGAAAATAGGATCCCGAGTCTTGACCGTCCCGAGCCTGTGGTGGTCGATGATCTCGACCACATCCGCATCCTCGAGACCGGGAATGCTCTGGGAAAGCTCATTGTGATCGACCATGATCACCTTTGTTCGAGGACGTTCCAGAAAGCACCGCCGCGTCACGAACCCAACCCAGGAATCACCATCGTAGACAGGAAGCCCTCTGAACTCGGAATCGGACAGCAAACGCTTCGCATCATCGAACAACATATCCAGCTGGACCGACGGAGGAGTCTCCCCAAGCAGATGACGAAGTGGCAGCGTCATCCGTAGCAAGCGTAGCGTCTCAGCGGTATCCTCTTCGCTCATGAACACCGTGCCGTGGAATTGCGAGAAATCAACTTCGGGCATAGCTCCGGGTTTCAGACCAGTGAGAATAATCGCCGGAAACTGGTTCTCCACTGCGAATTTGATATGATCCTTGCGGTTTCCGACCACCAGGATCGGCTTATGTCCGCCCAACGCCTCAATATGTTCCTTGAAAATCTGAAATGGCATAGCACCAACCATCAGCGCGGCGGAAAAATCCGTCGACATCCCACGCTTCAAGAACCTCCCATGGAGCACCTTCGGAAAATTCTCGACGAGAAAATGGTATACAGGTCGATTTTCAGCGTTCTCTTTCAAAAAATAGCTATTGATATCATCGACAGACAACAACCCTTGGTAGACCCCACGGTCTACGATCGGAACGACGGACGGCCTATGCTGGCTATATAGCGTGACAAGTTCGTACACGGGATCGTCGGGAGCCATCTCCCATGTGGCGTGGCTGACCACCGAAGCGACTTTCGGACGGACATCTTTCATGAATGGAGGAGGAACGATTCCCAGCTGGGCAAACTGCGCCTTGGTATTCTCATTCATGTGGCCGCATCGAACCGGCAGATATATATTGTCAGGATCGATGGCATTTTTCAGCCTCGCATAGCACCAAGCGGAACATACGGAATCCATATCAGGATTGCGATGTCCGGTAATGTAGACTTCCCCCATTGGAACCAACTCCTTCCTTTCATACATGATCGATCTATGGTATATTTAATACCGATTCCAAGAATAATGCTAGAGCAAACGATTCCGATGCGGATCCGTTCGGATGAAAAGGAGCAGGGTGCACATGAAAGCGGTGGTTGCAAACGATCACGGAGCGGTAGCTTTGACAAAAGAAATCGTCGGACATCTCCAAGACAGGGGCATCGAAGTGGACTATCTCGGCATAGCGAACGAAGAGCCGGTGGACTATCCGGATATGGCACGGCTCGCATGCGAGAAATATCTTGCGGGGGGATATGATTTCGGCGTCGTCTGCTGCGGCACAGGAATCGGCATTTCCATCAGCGCGAACAAGATACACGGAATACGCTGCGCTCTTCCCCAGAATGTGTTCGCAGCGACGATGGCGAAAGAACACAATAATGCTAATTTCATTGCGTTTGGCGGACGAATCGAATATCCGCAACCAGTATCGGAAATGCTCGACGCCTATCTCGACGCACAGTTCTGCGGTGGAAGACACCAGCGCAGAGTCGACAAGATCATGGAGTTGGAAAGCTAAAGAAGAAACGCTGTCATTGGAAATCCTTCCAAGTTCCGACCAGGTAGTAGTCGTACAGCGCGATGCTCCAATATAAACTGACAGAATTGTCACGGAAATTCCACGCCGCGCCGATCTTTGCGAGGCGTTCGCGCTTGCCGCTATACGGGGATCCCACTACCGCAGGAGTAAGAGACAGCGTCAGATAGGTTGGAGCGAAGTTGCCGTCGGACGCATGATCGGCGAACAGCAAACCGGCCGACACATATGTATTGATGCCGATTCCCGCCCGATTGTCCCCGAATGAACGTTCGCCGAGCAAAGCGTACGATATTTCAGGCCCCACGACTACATCGGCGAACGGAACAGGAACCAGCTCCACGACCGATACCACATCCAGTTCAAGCCGGGAAGTAATTCCGAACGTAGCGCCAAGCGTGGCTGACAGTCCCGGACCTGTATATTCGTTGAACGAGAGAGCTCCATGTCCGAATGTCAACCCAAAATCGAACGCTCCGCCCCGGACGGAGCCTGTCGCGGCAGAATCTTGTAGCGCATCCGTAGTGGCGAACAGAACGCCCCCACCGAAAACAAACGCAATGACGATACAGACGAGCGCGGCGGTCTTTCGCATCACCTCGACCTCCTTCAGACGACCAGATAGGTGAACCGGAACAGAACAAAGCCCCAGCTGTCGATCGATACGCCGCCATCCGAACAATCCAATGTCAGGTACGGAGCACACCATTCATACCAGAAATCCTTGTCCTCCAGTTTGATCGGCGTACAGGCCAAATAGAGTTTCGGCAGCTCGTCCATCCGGTCGAAATCGAACTGGACCCCGATATCAAGCGAAACCGACCAAGCGCTCGGGTTGTTCGTCATGACGGAGAACGGATGCCGCAATGTCCTGAACAGATCGAATCCCATGGCAGCCCTGACGAAACGGAGGGAGAATCCCGAGGAGGTATTGCCGGCGACGACCTCCCCTTTCAGCGATGGTTCGAACCAGGGGAAGGAGAAGGGAGCGTATGCAAGCGACAGGCCTATGCCACCCATCGTACTTTCAGGATGCGAAATTCCGCTTTTCCCTATCGCGGAAAGCCCGTATCCGAACGAGCGGACAGGCGAAGCGCCGAGCGGCGCCAGCGACAAGAACGATATTATCAGAAACACGACTACGAGAAACTGTCTCCGTACTACCGACGGCATGAAAAACGAAGGACCAGTCATCATCAACCTCCAAAGAATCCGCCGATGAAAGCGAAGAAGGAACCGACGCTCCGCCACGATTCAGCTTCCTCTTTTGAAATAGTACGCGTCGTGGCATGCAACTTGTCGAAGTGGTCGGTCATCTGCGTTGCAAAACGCTCGTCTTTCAAAACCAGTACCACTTCCGACGAAAGATTCATCGAACGATAATTGAAATTGGAGGAACCTACGACGGTATAGAGGCCGTCGACGATCATCAGCTTTTCATGCAGCAACGGAAGGAATTCGTTCGTTTCATTCTCCCTCCGCAGATCCACACCTGTATCGAGGATATCGCTGACCATGTACTGGCTTGCCTTGCGATTGCTGGGACGGGAATCGAACGGCATGATCATGGTGACTTCGACACCCCGGTCGACGGCATCCTTAAGCGCCTGAAGCATGGAGGAATCACAATATGGCAGGAACGGAAGCAGATCGATCGATTCCTTCGCCGACCGTATCAGCGAACCATACAGGGAAGACATCGTTCTCGCCGCCCCGGACTGATCGGCATACCAGGCCTGGACAGGTTCCTCGACCGGGACATCCGCAACTGCATCAACGGAAACAAATCGATCGGAAGGAATTTCTTCCCAGCTGAGACGGTTCCAGACGGTAAGGAAATCTTTCGCGAGGTATGAACACAACTGAGGAGAGATGACTTCGAACATCATGTCCCGCTGCCCTTTCGCCGAGGAAGTAGCATCGCCCATCGATATGTAATTGATATTCATCCCACCGATGACGGCGGTCTTTCCATCGACGACGACAATCTTCCGATGCTCGCGAAACAGCATTCCGGGAGCTCCGACCAACCGATTGATGGATATCGGGTTGTATTCGAACAACTTCACGCCATGTTCGCGCAAGCGCCCCAGCGTGCGCATGTGGTATCTGGATTCCGTCATGTCGAAGGAGGATGTTCCGTCGATCAGCAACCAGATATCCACCCCTTCGTCGGCCTTTCTACAGATGGCGTCATAGACCATCTCATTCTCCTCGCATTCCGAAGCAAGGAACGCGACGAGAATCACATAGTCTTCGGCCTGGTCCACCAGCTGGGTCAGCCGATCGCGCCACTGCGGACCGTCGGAATATACAATCGGATAACTGACGGGTACCTGAGGGAACCCAAGCGTCTCGAACTTTTCTTCCAAAGTCAGGGAATCGTCGACCGCCGGGCCGGATACCATCGCAGCGGTAGTCGAACACCCCATGCCCACGGTGATGATGGCAAGCGAAAGACATACTGCGACAATACGGGCAGCCTTCCTTTTCGTGCAAATATCAATATCAGGACAGGAAACCATACAGCACCTCAACGGACCGAAGGAAAGATGAACGGATGAGGGAGCATCTCGTCGAATCGGTATACGTCATCGCGTCCGGCCAGATCCACCAGATGGATTTCCGTTTCCGCCCTGGAGAATTCGGCCAGCACCTGCAGGCATTGGGCGCATGGCGGCGCAGGGGGGGCATCGTCCGATACGACTACCAGCAGATCGACCCCAATGGCTCCTTCCTCGGCGATCGCATTGAGTATGGCATTGCGTTCCGCGCAGATCGTTGCACCGAAACTGGAATTCTCGACGTTGCAACCGCAATAAATCCGACCTGTCGCCGCACTGACGACCGCCGCCCCAACCTTGAAACCGGAATATGGCGCATAAGCGTTCTCCCGGGCTTTCTTTGCGGCTTCCTTCGCTTGAGCAAGGAGGAATCCATCGGAGAATCGGCTTTCACGGCCTCTGATCCTGACTGCCCCATATACGGTCGTGCCGGTAGCGGACGAAGCGAAATCGGCCAGCTGGCTGTTCAATTCGTCTCGGGTGGAGAAATCGGAAAAAGCATCGAGACTCGTGACGACGACATCCGCTCCCGCCCGAGCCAGAGTCTCCGCATCGAACGTACCTGTAACCCCGCAACAGAAACACCCGGCGGCCTTCGCGGCCTGCACCCCGTTCACTGCATCCTCCACGACGAGACAGTCCTCGCAGGAAAGGCCGAGCGACAGCGCCGCAAACTGGTAGATATCGGGAAACGGTTTCTTTCTTTTCACCTGGCTGCCGGAAAGCACGATATCGAACCAATCGGGTGACGCCCCGATAGCCTTGAGGTTGATTTCCACTTTGGTTCTGTCGGCGCTTGAAGCTACCGCCATCCGCATCCCTGCATTCCTTGCGTTGGCGATGAAGCGGGAAACTCCCGGCATAGGACCTACCTTGCCCAATACCAACTGCCTGTATTTGCGATATACAGCGTCTTTCGCCTGAACAAGATCAAGAGGCAGTCCATATTTTTCCGCAACTCCGCCGATATAGCGATCCTCTCCCGCCCCGACGAACGGCTGGAAGTCTTCCTCTTTTACCTTGACTCCAAGATCGGCGAAGAACGATACAGCCGCCTGCGCGATATATGCTTCGGAATCTATCAGAACTCCATCCATGTCGAATAGGATTCCACTGATCATGCGCCCCTCCCTGCAACCAAGCAGGGATGAACGACTTGCTCGTATCCCCGCAGTGACATAGTAGCTGTTTTTTTCGAAGCTCACAAGGCGGGACCCCACAGGTATACAAAGAAGATCTATAACGGAGACCCTTTCTACCAGAAGAAGGAATGGAGCAACGCCCGCGAGCGGCCGGGGAAAGAAACCCTTTTCCGCGTATCGATGAATGCTTCGCGAATTCTGCCGAACCGATGTCGGCTGAAGAACAACATACGATGCTGTTCGGACGATGGAATGTCTTTCAACTCGCCGAAGTCATCCAGCGGAACGGAGTTCTCGTCCCCGAGAACCCAACCGCTATCGGCGAGAATCTCCTCACCATTCACGCACAAGGGGAACTCTTGCACCCGATATTCAATATTGATGATTCGAGACATGCAGCGCCTCCACTTGAAGAAGTTCCCTTCACCCGTCCTTCTAATATATGGAGTCCTTCAGGAGATGACAATAAAAAGACCCGGACAGCTCGACGCTTCCGGGCCAATGTACAAAATGCGTGCGCTCAGTCAGTCATGATATGCTTCAGGCAAACTTTCGGGAACGAACCTACCGTCGCCGGGAATCCCAAGGTACAGATGATCGCCCATGATCAGTCGTCCGCGGAGATAGGTCATGACGACACGTCCGGTCACCTCCATCCCTTCATACGGCGTATATCCCGCGGCGGTATGGACGGAATGACTGTCGAGCGTCCAGGATTCGTCCGGCGAGAACAACACCAGGTCGGCATCCGAACCGACATGCAGGGCGCCTTTGCGCGGGTAGATGCCGAAGGCTTTCGCCGGTCCGGTCGACAGCAGGTTCACCACGTGCTGGATCGACAGTTTCCCGCTGCTCGCGATGAACGTATGCACCAGCGGGAGCAGTTCCTCTGTTCCGGGAATGCCAGGATAGATCGTCCGGCAATCATGTGACGACAGCTTCTGTTCACGAGTGAACGAACAGTGGTCGGTGGCCACGACTTGTATTTCGCCATTGAGCAGCGCTTCCTGCAACGCAAGATTGTCCGCTCGCTCCCGAAGCGGAGGAGTCATTACGTACAGAGAGCCATCGGAGCCCTCTAGTTTTGATCGATCGAGGAACAGGTAGTGAGGTGTAGTCTCGACTGTCAGATCAACACCTTCGGCGCGAAGTTCCCGAACGGCGTCCAGCCCGCGCTTGGAAGAAAGATGCACGATGTATAGCGGCATTCCCACCGCCCCGGCGATCGTCCCGACGAACTTGATGCCACGGTACTCAACTTCGCTCGGACGCAAATCGGCATGGTCCTTCGGTTCATAGCCGCCGTTCCAGCTTCCGTTGATCTCCTGGATCAAGGCATCGTCTTCGCAGTGTACGCTGACTTGCAGCTGAAGTTCCTTGCAGGCGGAGAACAACGCGCGGATATCGGCTTCCCTGTCGATCATATACCCCACGTTCTTGTACGTCGTGAACAGCTTCACCGTCGTCACTCCGTTCTTCTTCATCGCCGCAAGCTGGGCCGGGATATCGTCGTTCCAACGATAAACGCCCTGATGCAACGCGAAGTCAACCGCCATCGCCTTCGACATTGCATCGATGCGCCTGTCGGAAGATTCTACCAGCGTGGCGTTTTTCTCATGATCGGCGAAATCGATCACCGTCGTCACGCCTCCGAATGCGGCGCACCGGCTTCCTTCCACGAAACTATCGGCGGTAACCGTTCCGCGACTGATCAGATGGTAATGGGTGTGGGCATCGATCAAGCCAGGCAACACGCACAGTCCGTCCGCATGCACGATCTCGGTGTCCTGCGGAAGTTCCGCAGGATTGATATGTGGAGCGATTCGAGTGATCTTTGATCCCTCGACCAAAACATCCGAATGGCGGGTCCACTCGGTATCGACGAGCAACCCGTTTTGAACTAATAATGTACTCATATCGAAAGCATACTCTCAGTTCCAAGCCTTTGCAACTTTGTTTTTTCGGCGCCTCGCAAAGGATCCGGCACTTTGAGGGGTATGTCAAAAGAGGATATATCAAGGTAACAAGGATCAGGGCAAGGATCATTGCAGGGCCATGGCGACACCCTTTTACGGCACACCCTTACGGCACACCCCTACGGCACACCCCCACAATGACCCTGCAATGACCATAACTACGCGTGGAGAATCGGATTCTTCGCAGCTGCGACCTCATCGACCCGACGCACCGGCGTCGTGAGCGGAGCCTGCTTGAGCCTCTGCGGATCCGACGCAGCGATTCCGGCAAGTTCGATCAACGTATCGGCCAGCTCATCCAGCGTCTCGGGACTCTCGCTCTCAGTCGGTTCGAACATCAACGCCTCGTGGACGATCAACGGAAAATACATCGTCGGAGGATGATACCCGCTATCAAGCAACGCTTTGGCCACATCGAGGGCGGAGACCCCGGTCTTCTCCTTCAAATCCTCGAGAGAAACAACGAACTCATGCATGCATCGCTCTCCGTACGGAACGGAGAACGTCCCTTTCAGTCGGGAAAGCAGATAGTTCGCGTTCAACACCGCATGAGCGGCCGCAGCCCGGATTCCCTCCGCACCCATGCGCAGAATATACGAATAGGCGCGGACAAGAACAAGAAAATTACCCCAGAAACCGCTGACCTTGCCGATGGACAACTCACTGGACCAGTCGAACGCATACCCGCTATCGACCAGCTTGATATCCGGCTTCGGAAGATACGGAACCAGATCACGGGAGACAAGCACAGGACCCGCACCCGGCCCTCCTCCGCCGTGTGGAGTGCCGAACGTCTTGTGAAGATTCAGATGCACCACATCGAACCCCATGTCTCCAGGAGTACACATCCCCATGATCGCATTCAGATTCGCCCCATCGTAATAGAGCAACCCGCCGGCGGCATGTACCATTTCGGAGATGGCGAGGATATGCTTCTCGAACAAGCCGAGAGTATTCGGATTGGTCAGCATGACACCCGCCACGGTATCGTCGAGCAACCCCTGAAGCGCATCTATATCGACCAATCCTTCGGCATCAGCGGGGATCGTCGTCACGGTAAACCCATTCACTGCCGCAGAGGCCGGATTAGTGCCATGCGCCGATTCAGGAACAAGGATCCGTGTCCTTCGGGCATCCCCATGATGCTCGAACCACGCTCGGATAATCTTCAGACCAGTATATTCTCCGTGGGCCCCGGCGCAAGGCTGCAATGTGCCCCACGCCATACCCGTAATCCCGCTCAAATCCTCCAGAAGATTGTACATCACGGAAAGACAGCCCTGGATCGTCGAAACATCCTGCAACGGATGCATCGCCGTGAAATCCTCCAGCGAAGCAAGCTGTTCGTTCACCTTCGGATTATATTTCATCGTGCAGGAACCAAGCGGATAGCAACCGGAATCAACTCCGAACGACATCGTCGAAAGCCGCGTGAAGTGACGAATCACATCCAGCTCGGAAACCTCGGGAAGCCTAGGTTCCTTGGAACGCCGCAGTGTCGGAGGAAGTTCAGGAAGCGCGACATCGAACCCCCTGGGGAGATCGAGCTGGGGGAACTGATAGCTACTGCGCCCCGCCTTGGACCGTTCAATCAACAGAGGTTCATTCATTTCAGCACCCTCCTCGCCGCCGCCAGATACAGCTCCAGTTCCTCCCGCGTCCGTTTTTCCGTGACAGCGACGATCAACATCAGATCGTCACGTTCTCTCCTCGTCAGAGAGGAAAGCCGCACGCCAGCGAAGATTCCTTCGTTGCGAAGTTCCTGAATGAACTTACGCATCTTCTTCGCATCATCGAACACAAGCGGGAACTCGCACCAGAACGGAGCGTCCCATACCAGCCTTACCCCCGGAAGCTGCGCAAGATGATAGGCAAGATAATGCGCCTTGATATAACTTTGCCGGGAAGCTTCCTTGAGACCGGCCCATCCAAGGGTGGAGACATGCACCGTGGTCATCAATGCCGCGAGCGCCTGGTTCGAACAGATATTGCTCGTCGCTCGCTCCCGCTTGATATGCTGTTCGCGTGCCTGCAACGTCAGGACGAAAGCGCGATCTCCATCCAAGTCGACGGTCTGACCGACGATTCTTCCGGGAATCTTGCGCATCAACGCCTGACGCACCGCCATGTACCCGCAGGAAGGACCGCCGAACGAACAGGGAATGCCCAACGGCTGCGTATCGCCGATAGCGATGTCGGCGCCCCACTCGCCAGGCGTCTTCTGCATCCCCAACGAAAGCGGATCGCAACTGATCGCAAACAGACTGGAAGCGGCATGCACCGTATCGGCGACACCGGTGTAGTCTTCAAGAAACCCATACCGGTTAGGACTCTGCACGATAACGCCGGCCACCTGAGGCTGCAACATCTCGGCCAAACGGGACAGATCGCATACCCCGTCCTTCTCCGGCAACAGGACGATCTTCCGCCCCGTTCCTTTCGCCCAGGTTTCCAACACCTGCAATGTGAACGGATGAATCGTCGGCGATACGAGGATTTCCGAACTTCTCCGCTTATCCGCGACCATCAGCGCCGCAGCTTCCTGGGCTGCGGTCGCCCCGTCGTATAACGAAGCATTCGCCACATCAAGACCGGTCAGCTCGCAAACAATCGTCTGGAATTCAAAAATCGCTTCAAGCAGTCCTTGTGAAATCTCCGCCTGGTAGGGGGTGTAGGCCGTCACGAACGCAGGCAACGACGCAATGGCCTGTACCGTGGCGGGAACGATATGGTCATAGCTGCCGCACCCGAGGAACGGGACGCCCCTGACATTTCTGGCCGCCATAGCGCTGACCTGTCGAATAACTTCATCCTCGCTCTTGGACTTCGCGATCGGGATCGATTCGCTGAGCAAGACTTCCGGCGAAACGTCATCGTACAACTCATCCAATGACGAAACCCCGATCGCTTCAAGCATGCGCCGGCGATCCTCGTCGGTATGTGGAATATAGGAATACACGCGAGCCTCCTGGGTATCGAACGTTTACGCATATCCCCGCTATGTGGAAACGTACGTAGATATGTGGAACGGAAAGAAACGCCAACAGCCTTTCTCCCGTCTTCAGATTCATGCAATTCCGGCCAAGCATGCGAAAGCTTGCGGAAACAGCCGCCACCCACCCGACGAAACATGACCGGATCATGCATCCGACACATCAGAGCGTCTTCAGATACTCCTCATAGGCCGATGCATCCATCAGACCGTCCAAAGCCGTTGCGGAAACTCCGGACAGGACATACAGATAGTTCTCATAGCAGTCCGTATTGATCAGTTCAGGGGAACCGTCCAGAGCCTCGTTCACTTCCGCGACGGTACCTGCGGCAGGATTATAGATAGCTGACGCGGCCTTGACCGATTCTATGTTGGCGATTTCCTCGTCCGCGTCATAGGCCTCGCCCACCGGAGGAAGTTCGACATATACGATCTCCCCCAACGCATCCTGGGCGTGGTCGGTGATTCCGACATAGGCTTTGTCGCCTTCGAGCCGAATCCATTCATGATCCTTGGAATACTTCAATCCAGCGGGAACTTTGCTCATATTCATGCCTCCTCATCCCGATACTATATCATCAAGACAAATGCTATCATCTCTCCATCGCGCTGTCGAGCGGGAAATGCTCCTTGAGGAACGGAAGATCCAACTCCGGATAGAGGAGGAATCTGCCAAGCAGCGTATTGACGCGTGCCGTAGCCTCGTCCACCACCGCAGGATCGGTCACATACTTCGCCTTGCTCAACTGACCGGCTTTCTCCCCTTTCGTGATTTTCGCGGAACGGGTACCGCGCAGAACCAGTGCGATGATCGAGGCGATCTCGCGCATTTCGTCCGCACCCATGCCCAGCGTCGTGACCGCAGGGGTCCCGATTCTCAGACCGCTGGTATACCACGGTCCGTTCGGATCGAACGGCAGGGCGTTTCGGTTCAGCGTCACACCGCACTCTCTCAGAGCGCTCTCCGCCTGCCGGCCGTTCAATCCGAAACCCCTGACATCCAGCAGCATCAAATGATTGTCCGTACCACCGGTCGCCACGGGGATACCCGCTTCGATGCAGGCCGCGGCAAGCGCCTTCGCATTTGTTACGATCGATGCCGCATAGGTCCGGAACTCATCGGAACATGCCTCGGTCAACGCGACAGCCTTGGCGGCCATCACATGGGGAAGCGGACCGCCGATCACCAGCGGGCAGCCCTTGTCCACGGACTCTGCATACTCCTGCTTGCAAAGGATCATTCCGCCTCGCGGCCCTCTGAGCGTCTTATGGGTCGTGGTCGTCACGACATCCGCCCAGGCGACCGGCTCATAATCGCCGGTCAGCACCTTGCCAGCGACAAGCCCGGCGAAATGGGCCATGTCGACCATGAATACGGCTCCGACGGAATGGGCGATATCCGCCATCCGATGAAAATCGATCAAACGAGGATATGCGCTGTAACCTGCAAGCAGAATCAAGGGCCTGATTTCCTTCGCCTGCCGTTCGATGGCATCATAGTCAAGCAATCCGGTCCGCTCATCGACCGTATAACTGTAGGCATCGAACATCTGGGCGGAGACATTCTGCCGATACCCGTGGGTCAGATGGCCGCCGCTATAGTAATCGAGACCGAGAATCCGCTGGTTGCCAGTCAGTCGCCGGATCGCATCCCACTGCCCGCGGCTCATGTCGCTTGGATTGGAAATTCCTACTTCCTCCATGGCGGGAACCTGCACCCGTGCGTTGAGGATCGCCCAATATGCACATAAGTTCGCATCGGCACCGCTATGAGGCTGTACATAGGCGTGCTCCGCACCGAACAGCTCGCAGGCTTTTCCACAGGCATAAGCCTCGATGGCATCGACATTATCGCACCCAGCATAGAATCGATGGAACGGATATCCTTCGCTATACTTGTCGGTCAACAGGTTTCCCATGGCCAGCTGAGTACTGAGACTACTGAAATTCTCACTGGCGATCAGTTTCAGATGCGACCGCTGGTCGGACAGCTCACGGACGATATGGCCGGCCACCATCGGCGCCACCTGCGCCACTTTTTCCAACGAAGCGACATACGCTACCATTCCCGGATCCACGCTACCTGTCGCCAGATATGCTTTCAACGCACCCTTGCCTGCCATGGGAAAATCCTCCTGAACGATGATCGGACTGTACTCCAATCTTGCCCACATTGCCGCGCATTGTCAACGAGACAGCGTGTATTTATCGTGTCAAGAGACTGTGCGGACATACGTCGCCGACAGAATCAGGGACTCCTGGCGAAGCTGAAAACCTATCGCTCAGCGCCTTGCAATCCCAAGGAAAGCGCTTTAGACTGTTCGAAGCGTTCAATGCCGTGCCAGAGGACACAGTGATAGTACGGTTTTGGCGCGATAACAACCAGGAGTCGATGCAATGGCTACGATAGACGACCGGGAGAAACTCGGTTCCAGACTCGGCTTCATTCTGCTTTCCGCAGGATGCGCGATCGGTTTGGGGAACGTATGGCGCTTCCCCTACATCACCGGCAAATACGGCGGGGCGGCGTTCGTGCTCGTGTATCTGCTGTTTCTCATCATTCTCGGTCTGCCGATCATGGTCATGGAATTCGCCATCGGACGGGCGGCCAGGCAGAACATCGGCCTGGCGCTTCGGACTCTCGAGCCGAAGGGGACGAAGTGGCATCTCTACGGACCGGTCGCCATCGCCGGCAACTATCTGCTGATGATGTTCTACACTACGATCACCGGATGGCTGCTCGCATATCTTTCCGCATCGATGTCCGGCTCGTTCATCGGTCTGGACGTTCCGAAAATCGAAGGATACTTCGCTTCGTTGCTGGAACGCCCGATGCTACAGATGCTCTGGATGACTCTAGGCGTCGTCATCGGCTTCGCGATCGTCGGACGAGGTCTGCAGAACGGCGTGGAACAAATCACGAAGATCATGATGCTCTGCCTGCTTGCCATCATGGTACTGCTGGCGGTCAATTCGGTCCTCATTCCCGGTGCGTCCGAAGGTCTGAAGTTCTATCTGTTGCCGGATTTCGGAAAGATGGCCGAAGCCGGCATCGGCGAGGTGGTGTTCGCCGCGATGGGCCAGGCGTTCTTCACGCTGAGCATCGGCATGGGAGGCATGGCGATCTTCGGCTCATACATCGACCGCAGGCAATCGCTGACAGGCGAGTCGGCTCGGATCATCGCACTGGATACGTTCGTGGCGATCATGAGCGGACTGATCATCTTCCCCGCCTGTTTCGCCTACGGAGTCAACCCGGGCTCCGGGCCGAGTCTGCTGTTCATCACGCTGCCGGCCATCTTCAGCCAGATGCCCGGAGGCCGGCTTTGGGGCAGTTTGTTCTTCCTCTTCATGGGGTTCGCTGCATTTTCGACACTGATCGCCGTATTCGAGAACATCGTCAGCTACTGGATCGACGTACATGGGTGGAGCCGCAAGCGGGCGAGCGCGGTCAACTGTGCGGCGATCATCGTCCTGTCGATTCCCTGCATCCTCGGCTTCAACCTCTGGTCAGGCTTCCAGCCGCTGGGACCGGGGACCGGCGTCCTCGATCTCGAGGATTTTCTGATCAGCAACACGATCATGCCGTTGGGCTCCTTGCTGTTCGTCCTGTTCTGCGCTCACAGGATCGGCTGGGGATGGAAGAACTTCATTGCGGAAGCCGATGAAGGACAAGGACTCAAGTTCCCTTCATGGATGCGCCAATACGTGCGATGGGTCCTGCCGCTGATCATCATCGGCATATTCATGAAAGGATACTGGGACATCTTCGTAAAATAGGAGCGACAGCGGACATGGAAGAACAGGAACGGAAGTTCATTTCGGAAACAGTACACCGGTTGTATTGGGACCATGATATCAATTGCGCACGAACCATGCTCTCCTGTCTTGGTGTGCTGCTGGACACCCCGATAGAAGAACAGACGATGCTTTCCGCCATAGGAATGCACGGCGCCGGAGGGTTCGGAGCTCAATGCGGGCTTGTAGAAGGGGCGCTCATGTTCATCGGCATCTATGGAGCGGAGCAAGGGCACGATGACAAGCTGATCGCCTCGTGCTGTTTTGATTTCGCAAAGGTGTTCACCGCCAAGTTCGGAGCTCTGCGCTGTTGCGAACTCCGGCCGGGAGGGTTCACCGATCACGATCCTCCCCATTTGTGCGAAGAGTTGACCAACGAAACGATCGTCTTTACAACCGAGTACCTGAGGGCTGCTGCCGAAACGGGAACAAAAAAACTTCCCGTTGAATGATTTCGCGAACTCGTGCTAGACTCGATGACAGTCCTCATGGCGGGTGGGAAGGTCCGTGGCAGGACGGTCGGGAAGTGTCGGCGGCGGATCCAAGCCTCAGAAGACTTCCGATGTACGAGCAAGGTGGTTTTCCAACATGGGCAACAGGCAAGAGCGAGAGGCTCTGGCAAGTAGATTCGGCTTCATTCTGCTTTCCGCAGGATGCGCGATCGGTTTGGGGAACGTATGGCGCTTCCCCTACATCACCGGCAAATACGGCGGGGCGGCGTTCGTGCTCGTATATCTGCTCTTTCTCGTCCTACTCGGCCTGCCGATCATGGTCATGGAATTCGCCATCGGACGAGCCGCTAGACAGAACATCGGCCTGGCGCTTCGGACGCTCGAACCGAAAGGGACGAAGTGGCACCTCTACGGTCCGGCCGCCATCGCCGGCAACTATCTGCTGATGATGTTCTACACGACGATCACGGGATGGCTGCTCGCATATTTCCTCTATACGATCAGAGGGGATTTCTCAGGTCTTGACGCCGAGGCTATCGGGACCGCTTTCTCCGCGTTGCTTTCCGCACCGGAGAAACAGGTGTTCTGGATGTTTCTGGCCACTGTCATCGGCTTCGCGATCGTCGGACGAGGTCTGCAGAACGGCGTGGAACGGATCACGAAAATCATGATGCTCTGCCTGCTGGCCATCATGGTGCTGCTGGCAGTCAATTCGATCCTCACCCCCGGTGCGTCCGAAGGTCTGAAGTTCTATCTGTTGCCGGATTTCGGAAAGATGGCCGAAGCCGGCATCGGCGAGGTGGTGTTCGCCGCGATGGGCCAGGCGTTCTTCACGCTGAGCATCGGCATCGGCGCCATGACGATCTTCGGCTCATACATCGACCGCAAGCAGTCGCTGACTGGAGAATCGGTGCGGATCATCGCCCTGGATACGTTCGTGGCGATCATGAGCGGGCTGATCATCTTCCCCGCCTGCTTCGCCTACGGAGTCAACCCGGGCTCCGGGCCGAGTCTGCTGTTCATCACGCTGCCGGCCATCTTCAGTCAGATGGCCGGGGGGCGATTGTGGGGAGGCTTATTCTTCCTCTTCATGAGTTTCGCGGCCATGACCACGCTGATCGCCGTATTCGAGAACATCGTCAGCTACTGGATCGACGTGCATGGATGGAGCCGCAGGCGGGCGAGCGCGGTCAACTGTGCGGCGATCATCGTCCTGTCGATTCCCTGTATTCTCGGCTTCAACCTCTGGTCGAGCTTCCAGCCGCTGGGACCGGGGACCGGCGTCCTCGATCTCGAGGATTTCGTCGTCAGCACCACGCTGCTGCCCCTAGGATCCCTTGTCTTCCTGTTCTTCTGCTGCAGCAAACGCGCATGGGGGTGGAAGAACTTCATTGCGGAAGCCGATGAGGGACAAGGACTCAAGTTCCCGAAATGGGCGCGGTTCTATATCACATGGGGCCTGCCGATCATCGTCCTTGTGATTTTCGCAAAAGGATACTGGGACATCTTCAGTGCATTGGTGTAACTGTTCAGCCCGTTCCTGCCCCCTCTCGCACCATTGATTGGATGCAATTGTTGACAGAGTACGGGACAATCCCTATAATTCCAATGCTTTACAGCAAATATTCAGGAGGAATTGTGGCTAAAGAAGAAGCGATTGAAGTGGAAGGCGTTGTCAGAGAAGCCCTTCCGAACACAATGTTCCGCGTCGAACTGCAGAACAATCATGTCATCCTTGCCCACCTGTCCGGCAAGATGCGCAAGCATTATATCAGGATCGTCCCCGGCGATACCGTCCGTGTCGCGCTTTCCCCATACGATCTGACCAGAGGCAGGATCATCTATCGCGAGCGTTGAGCCGCTTCTGCGTACCAGTCAAATCGAAATCATGATATCATGGTGAGAGACCGTCCGGATTCCGGACGGTTTTGGTGTCGGCTCTGCCCGCCAGACAGAGGCCGAAGGAGGAAATCATGGTAATTCAGCATGGACATGCCGCCGAACCGGCGGATTCACAAGTTTTACGCATAGCCGCGCAATTGACAGCGGTACCGAAGCTTGAGGGAATCGGCAGAGCTTTGTTCATCCAACCACATCCCGATGACGATCAGATCGGCGCAGGGGGAATAATGGCGGCGCTCGTCGCCGACGGAACACAGGTGTACGAACTGACCGTCTGCGACGACCGATATGCCAATCCCGCCTATATCGGAACAGAGAACGACTGCTTGACGGAACGACAAAGCGAGGCGCTCGCCGCACAGCAAGTCCTCGGCGTACAGAACGCCGGGTTCCTCGGCTTCGCAGACAAGACGCATGCAACCATCGACGAAATATCGGATGCGATTCTCCCGGTGATCCGCGCTATCCGTCCCCATGCGGTGTTCACCGTAGACCCGGCGCTCGAGAACGAAAGCCACAGCGACCACATCAAGGTCGGCCAAGCAGTCAAGAAATGCATCATGGACGCCCCATATGGATTCTATCCCTCGTTCGTCGACGGAGGACTTCGATCCGACGTCTGGCAGGTATCGATCCTTGGACTTTACTTCACCGACAAACCGAATACGACTATCGACATCGGCCCGTTCCATGATCTGAAAATGGAAGCGATCAAATGCCATCGTTCACAGATGAGCGAAGCATTGCTGACGATGCTCCATATCCAGGATGTGCTACTGGCGCAACGAAGCGGCTTCGCAGCAGCGGAGACAGTGAAGCTCCTGGCTACGCACCAGCTACATTGCTTCACGTTTCCAGTAGGATGATCGGATCCCTGCTAGTCCTTGAGAATCAGCCACAGGACACCGCTTCCGCCATATCTGGCGGGAGGGACGGAGAATTCGCGCACAACTTTCGATCGTTCGATTTCCTGCAGAACGATATCTTTCAGCACGCCCTGCCCCTGTGGCGCGTGGAGTCCTTTTCCATGAATGACGCATACTTTGCGCAAGTGGTTCCGATGACTATCAGACAGAAAATTACGAACTCTGGTGGCAGCCTCATCCGCTGTCAGTCCGTGTAGATCCAGCGTGACTTGCGGCAACATCTGCCGGAGCTTCGAAAGTTCAAGCGGCATGGCGGACACCGCCTCGGATTCTTTTTCGATCACGGCCTGCTCCAGACGCGCTTCCTCTTCGTGCTGTTGCTGAGCTGCCCACTGGTCATAGATGTCGGCGAACCCCCCTCCGCCGGAAATCCGATCGGAACCGAAGCGAGTAGGCTTGCCAGCCGACCACACAGGTCTCGGACGTCCATCATCGACAGGCTCTTCCTCTTCATGGTCAGAGGGTTCGACAGGAAACTCCACAGGCTCGGCTGTCGCAGGGGAAGCGGCTCGCGATACCTTCCGTGCCGACGCTTGTTTCGGAAGCTGGGACGCTTCCCATTCTTCGAGGATCTGCGCAAAATCCTTCCTAGGACCGGAAGAGACGATACGGCTTTTCGCAGTTTGTCCCGAAGGGACGGATCCTTGCGCGCTTGCTTTTCCTCCGGAAGGTTTCTTCGTCCCGTCACCGAGTCCACCCGCTTCCCATTGTGCGAATATCCGGGCGAAATCCATCGACTGAACGCTTTTCCGAGCAGCCTGGGTCGTGTCGTCCATACGTTTGACGGCATTGTCCGATTCCGAACGTTTCTTCAGGCGACGCCCGACCCCCGGCCCCCCGCCAGCACCTTTTCCGGGCATGGCATAGGGATCGCCGGTGGCCTCCCACTGCCGCAGGATATCTCCGAAATCCGCCGATGGGTCAAAGCCTCCGACAACGGACTTGCGCGATAGGGTTTTCGACGATGCCTTGGCCTTCTCGGTCGGCGCGGAACCGCCGACATGAGAATCTCCTCTGGAAGAGGATGCGTCGCCACCGGTAGCTTCCTTTTCGACGGCCCGCTGCTTGATCCGCAAATCTGCAAAAGGTCTATAGGCATCGCTTTGCGAGTCGTCCTGAAGACGGGGGAAGCGGCTTGTTCCAGCCGCTTCCCCTCTTTCGACATTCCTATTCTTCTTTTTTTGCCGAGACACCGTCAGACCTCCCTGACATCGAGCAACTGCAGGACGAAGGGTTTGACGATCTCGACCACGGTAGCCATGGAAGCCCCCTGCGCCTTGATCGTGCAGATCGCGTTGGTAGGCTCCGTTCCCATGAACGTACCGAACGAAATGATATCGATCCCATGTTCGGCCAAGGCTCCGGAAATCCGCGCGATCGTGCCGGGATGATCCTCCACAAGGAACGAAAGACGCACCCCGAAATGACGCGCTCCGAACAGTTCCAGCAGGATCTTGAACATATCCGATTTGGAAACGATGCCGATCAGCTTGCCTTCCTCGAGCACGGGAAGACTGGATAGATCCTGGTCGACCATCAGCCGAGCCGCTTCCTCGACAGTCGTATCCTTGGTGATGGTCACGACATCCTTGGTCATGAGTTTCTTCACCGTCAGCTTGGAAAGCAGATAGGCCATCTCATGGATGGAGAGACTGCTGGCGGGAGACGGAGAAGCGTAGAGAATATCCTTCTCGGAAATGATTCCGATGAGTTTCTTGTCCTTGTCCAATACAGGCAGCCGATGCACCTTCTCCTGCTTCATCAGCGCGGAAGCCTCCGCCACCGACATGTCTGGAGTGGCTGTAACAGGATTCCTGGTCATTCTGCGCTCAATAATCATATTGGAGACCTCCTCACGACACGGACATTGTATCGCAGTTGCAAATGAATTTCCAGCGGTATTTACTCTCCCAGATACGCGGCACGAACCTGCTCATTGTCCAACAAAGCGGCTGAAGAATCGGCGAGCACGATCCTCCCGTTCTCCATTACATAGCCCTCGTTCGAAGCCTTGAGCGCCATCCGGGCGTTCTGCTCGACCAGGAACACAGTCACCTTGTCCTCCTGGTTGATGATCGCGATCTTCTGGAAGATATCCTGGATCACGAGGGGCGCAAGCCCGAGGCCAGGCTCATCGAGCAACAGAAGCTTCGGGGAACTCATCAATGCGCGCGCAATGGCCATCATCTGCTGTTCTCCGCCGGAAAGGGAACGTGTCTTCTGACGGCGACGGGCACCAAGAATCGGGAAGAAATCATACATCTCCTCCTTCTTCTTCGCAATGAGCGCATCGTCGCGGACCATGAACGCACCCATGTCCAGATTCTCCTCTACGGTCATGTCCGCGAACACCCTGCGTCCTTCAGGGACGAGCGCGATCCCTTTTCGGGCGATCAGATCGGTCGTGAACGTCGGTGAATGCGATTTGCGCCGCTTCCCTCCTGCTGTCGGATCCAGATGCTTCGCATGGCAGATCAACTCGCCGTCGTAGGTGATGGTACCGCTTACCAAAGGCTCCTGCCCGACAATCGCCTTGAGCAACGTGCTCTTTCCAGCTCCGTTCGCACCGATCAGGCAGACGATATCTCCTTCGTTCACATGCATGGATACATGTTTCAGCGCCTGGATGTTTCCGTATGAGACGCTGATATCGTCGATGGTCAGCAATTCTTTCATTCTTCTTCCTTTCCGAGATACGCCTCGATGACGGCGGGATCGTGCTTGATCTCCCTTGGAGTGCCTTGGGCGATCTTCTGACCATAGTTCAGCACGGTGATCGAATCACAGATGTTCATGACGAGCTTCATATCATGTTCTATCAGGACGACGGTGATGCCGAGATCACGGATCTTTCCGATGGTCTCCATCAGATGTTCGGTCTCCTGAGGGTTCATTCCGGCCGCCGGTTCGTCAAGGAATAGCAGCTGCGGATCCGTAGCCAGGGCCCGGGCTATCTCCAGCTCGCGCTGGTGACCGTACGGCAGATTCTTCGCAAGTTCGTCGCACAACTCCCCCATTTCGAAGAAATCCAGCCATTTCAAAGCGCTGGAGTACATCTGTTCGTCCTCCCGGCTCATCCGGAAATAGCTGTCCAGCGCATTGAGAAAACGACCATGGAACGGAGACTTGCCCGTCTTGAAATGCCGCCCGATCATAACGTTCTCCAGAACCGTCAGTTCCTTGAACAGACGGATGTTCTGGAACGTACGCGCGATGCCCATCCGGCAGATACGATGGGCAGGCTTTCCGGTGATGTCGTGTCCGTTGAAGAATACCTTCCCTTTCGTCGGCATATCCAGGCCGGTCATATTGTTGAACAACGTCGTCTTTCCGGCTCCGTTGGGTCCGATCAATCCGGTGATCAGTCCCTGATTTACCTGAAAATCGACGTTCGAGACCGCCACGACACCGCCGTATTCACGAGTCAAACCTTTTGTCTCAAGCAGGATCATCGCTCACCTCCTTGTGTGGAGGAAACCGCTTGCTTCGCTTTTTTTCTGAATACGCTCCCTTTTTCCCCCGTCAGCCTGCTGTAGTCGCGCACCTCGCGACCGAGCAGCCCTTGCGGACGCCAGATCATCATCACGACGAGGATCAAGCCGAACAAAATCTGCTTGAACTGCGGAGGAATCATGGAGGACAGCCCGACCAATTGCGGAAAATACGAAATCAGCTGGATAATGAACGCTCCTAGGATGACCGCCTTGAAATTCCCCATCCCACCGAGGACGACCATGCACAAGACCATGATGGAGACCATGAACGTGTAGGTTCCCGGTGTGACGGACAGAGAGAACACAGCCTGGAGGCTTCCGGCGACTCCCGCCACGGAAGCTCCGATGGCGAAAGCCCATACTTTGTACTTAGTCGTATTGATTCCCATCGATTCAGCGGCGATTTCGTCCTCCCTGATTGCCTCGAGAGCCCTCCCCATCCGTGACCGAGCCAACCGCTGGAACAGAAAATAGGCGATCAGAACGAATATGATCGTCATGACGAGAAAACCGGTCTTCTTGTACGGATTGATCACGAAGCCGAAGATCGACGGCATCGGAATCTTCTGGATTCCCATCGGACCTCTGGTCAGTGAATCCCAGTTGTTCAGCACGTTGCGGACGATTTCGGCGAAGCCGAGCGTCGCGATCGCCAGGTAGTCGCCCTTCAACCGTAGCGTCGGCAGCCCGATCAGTACGCCGAACAAGGCGCTCAGCAATGCGGCGACAGGGAGCGTAGCCCAGAAACTCCAGCCGTATGTCGTAGAGAGAATGGCGGTCGCATAGCTACCGATCGCAAAAAAGCCCGCCTGACAGAGGGACAGCATCCCGGCATAGCCGGTAATGACGTTCTGCCCGATCGCCATCAGTGCATAGATTCCTGTATAGATTACTATGAGGAGGAAGAAATTGAGCATTATACCTTCTCCTTCTCAGCCTTGCCCAGCAACCCTTCCGGCTTGACAAGCAGGATGATGATGAGGATTCCGAAAGCGATGGTGTCCTTCAGCCCCTGAGGGATGCCGAAGATCGCGACTCCGAACGTTTCGAGAATTCCGAGGAGGATGCCGCCGACCATCGCTCCGGTGATATTCCCGATTCCACCGACCACAGCGGCGACGAAGGCCTTCAGCCCCGTCATGGTCCCCATCGTCGGATAGACCTTGAAATCGAGTGCGATCAGCATACCGCCGACCGCGGCAAGGGCGGAACCGATCGCAAACGTCAGACTGATGACCTGGTTGACATCGATCCCCATCAGCCTCGCCGTATCCTGGTCGAGCGAAGTGGCCCGCATCGCCTTGCCCATCCGAGTGTTGTCGATGAACAGTTTCAGCACGATCATCATGATGAACGAAACGGCAAGGATCAGTATCTGATGGGGAGTGATCACTACCCCTCCTACGACGATGGAATCGTTGTGGAACGGATATGCAAGTTTCCTCGATTGGGTTCCGAACATCCATGCGGCGCTGTTTGACAGGATGAACGAAACGCCGATGGCGCTCAACAGCGGAGCCAGACGAGTCGCCTTGCGCAACGGCTTATAGGCCACACGTTCGATCACCATGCCGAGGACGCCGCAACCGGCCATACTGACCAGCATGGCGATCAGGAACGCTGTGAACGTCCATACACCAAGGGGAGCGTCCCCTCGCAGTCCGTCGAAAACGAACAGCCCGATGTACGCACCGACCATCAGGATATCGCCATGAGCGAAATTGATGAATTTCAATATGCCATAGACCATGGTGTATCCCAATGCGATCAGCGCATAGATACCGCCCAGTGTCAGGCCGTTCATGAGATGTTGGAAAAACTCAGATACTGATCCCATGCTACGGTTCTCCTTGCAACTCCATGCCGGCCGCCGCGAAAGCGACCGAGCCCTTGCCGGACAAGCCGGCGAGGGATGGATACATGTACCCTACGATAACACGGAAAGACCGGTGCATGCCACCGGTCTTTCCTACATGTTCCGGGGAAATCCCGATTTCTCGGTCTTCCTATTCTACTTTGGTCAGCTTGCCGCCCACGACGGTATATGCGCCAAGATACCGAGGAGTGGTCCCCTCGACTTTGTAGATTCCCTGGTAAGCGATCAGATCGCCGTTCTCGGCGAAGTTGACCAGACCGGTGACACCGGGATAGTCCTTGGTAGCGGCGATCGCGTCACGCAATGTCTTGCGGTCGAACTTTCCGGTCTCGCGATAGATTTTCGTCAATGCGGCGAGCATCAGGTTGGTACCGTCGTATGCGTTGGTGGCGAACGAATCGGGCCCTACGCCGAACGACTTGGTGTAGTCGGCGACGAACTGCTTGTAGGCATCGCTTTCCGCGACCTGGGCAGGACCGACGTAGACGACGCCGTCGGTGAAATCGCCGGCGAGGTTGTAGATGTCGGGATTGGAGAACCCATCGCATGACACGAACGGAATGGTGATTCCGAGCTGGGAAGCCTGCTCAAGAATCTGAGCCATTTCGGCGGTGTAGTTCGGAATATAGATGGCATCGGGATTCGCAGCCCTGATCTTGGTCAGCTGGGTCTTGAAATCCTTGTCGCCGACCTGGCAGGTTTCCGCGATGATGACCTTTCCGCCCGCCCCTTCGAAACTGGCGGTCATGCCTTCGTACAGCCCCTGGCTGTAGTCGTTCTTGGCATAGAGGACTCCCATCGTCTTATAGCCGAGAACTTCGGAGAAATACCGACCGGCTACTTCGCCCTGCAAACCGTCGGAGACGACCGTGCGGAAGACGTAGTCGCCGATGGCGGTGATATCCTTGTGAGTGGCCGACGGGCTGATCATCACCAAGCCTTCGTTCTGGCAGCGCTCGCCGACCGCGAAGGAAACACCGGTGAACACGGGGCCGATCAACCCGACGATCTTATCGGAACTGGAAAGCTTCTCGATCGCCGAAAGGCCTTTCTCAACGTTGCCTTCAGAATCTTCAATGATCAAGGTCACGGGAATCCCGTCAATGCCTCCCTTGGCATTGAACTGGTCGACCGCAAGCTTCACAGCCTGGGAACACAAAACCCCGTAGTTTGCGTTGTCGCCCGTCATCGGCCCCATGAACCCGATCTTCGGTCCGGCGACTTTCGCACCTTCTTTTTCACCGCCTGCGAACACTGCGGCGGAACTCAGCAAGGCGATGACCAACAGAAGAGCAATGCTTTTCTTCATACCTACATACCTCCTGGTATCAGTTCCATCATACAGGACCTACCTCCCCCGGCAGGTCGGAGCATCGGAAAAGTTAGGAAATTATATACATATTCAAGTATATTTATGCAATGGATATTACCATCAATCGGTCACTTTTCTAGAAAACATGTTTCAAGAGTGGCCATTCGTTTCTTCCAGATGAGGAAAAACCGCCGGACATCCCCGGGACATCTGCCATAAAGCGGGAACCCGATCCTAGGAAATCTGTAACAATCATCGGTTTTTTGGTATCATCCATCACGGAGGAGGACAGAATGGTACATGTCATTGAAGAAGCGAACAGATGTCTGCAATGCAAGAAACCGATGTGCGTCGAAGGATGCCCCATCAGCACTCCGATCCCGACGATGATCAAATACCTGAAGGACGGGGACATCAAGCAAGGCGGGAAGATGGTATTCGAAAACAACCCGCTGTCCATCGTCTGTTCCCTGGTCTGTGACCATCAGGCGCAGTGCGAAGGGCATTGCATCCTGGCCAGAAAAGGTCAGGCGGTGCACATCTCCTCCATCGAGAACTACATCTCCGACGCATGCCTCGACCAGATGGAGATAGCATGCGCCCCGAAGAACGGGCACATGATCGCCGTCATCGGAGCCGGCCCTGCGGGGATTACGATCGCCATCGAGATGACGAAGATGGGCTACGACGTGACGATCTTCGACGCCAAGGACAAGATCGGCGGCGTCATGCAATACGGCATTCCTGCGTTCCGGCTCCCCAAGTCGATCTTGGAGCGCTACAGGAAGAAGCTGCTGTCCATCGGGGTGAAGATCCGTCCGAACACCACGATCGGCGGGGCGCTGGAGATCAAGGATCTGTTGCGCGACGGGTACAAGGCGATCTTCATCGGCACCGGGGTGTGGCGGCCGAAGAAACTGGGCGTGGTAGGGGAAAGCCTCGGCAACGTCCATTTCGCCATCGATTTCCTTGCGAACCCATCGTCGTACGAACTCGGAGAGACCATCGCGATCATCGGAGCGGGCAACACGGCGATGGACGTAGCCCGGACGATCTTGCGGAGCGGGTCCCATCGTGTCACGATCTACGCCCGCAGGCTGACGAGCGATGTTTCGAACGAGGAACGGGAATATGCGCTACTCGATGGCGCGAACATGGAATACGGATATTCGGTCGACAGAATCACCGACGACGGACCTGTCTTCCACAAGAATATCTTCGACGACGAAGGCCATATCATCGGAAAGGACAACGAAGAGATTCATGTCCATGCAGACCAGACGTTCATCGCAGTATCGCAGGGGCCGAAGTCAAAACTGGTGGACACGACCGAGGGGTTGAAAGCCAGCCCGTCGGGACTGCTCATGACCGATGAACGGGGACAGACAACCTATCCCGGCATATTCGCCGCCGGCGATGTCGTGCTCGGAGCAAAAACCGTGGTCCATGCGACCTGCTATGCGAAACACGTCGCAAAATGCATGGACGAATATGTACGGACTCTCGGTGAAGACGATTCGGATCATGGTTCCGACGGAACGAATACTCGTTTCCGCATAGGTTGACGAATGGAGGAGAATCGCCTATTATCTCATCGGCTATATCGCTCCGATAGCTCAGCTGGATAGAGCGTCTCCCTCCTAAGGAGAAGGTCATGCGTTCGAATCGCATTCGGGGTATCGATGAACAGAGGCTGTTTCTAGGTCCAAGACCGTGAAACAGCCTTTTTCGTATGCTCCGAAACGGCTCACCGCCTTATGTGCTCGCGATACCGGGCTGCGAGGATCCTGATCCCCTCCCGCACTTTCTCATCAGGACCGGAATAGTTCAGGCGCAGACATTTGTCGTAATGTTCATGTGGATACGGAAGTCCGGAAAGTTGATCCGGATGCCCGAAAAAGGAATATTCCCCGGGAACGGTTACCACCCCGTCCGCCTTCAGCACCTCATAGAAACGGGATGTCGGCATATCCAGACGCGGCAGATACAGCCAACAGAAAATCGAACCTTCGATCCGGTGATAGCGATACTCAGTTCCATCAAAGAATTCGCGGATGTACGACTGCACGAGGCCGGCCTTCCTCAGGTAGAAGGGATGGACGGCGTCCTGCGCCAGATGCAGCAGTTCGCCGGAACGGATCAGCCGTTCTGCGAGCGCCTGCCCGAGGGAACCTGAGGCGAGCGATACAATGGCGTTGAGATTGGCAAGCGCTGAAACGATCCGAGCATCGGCGACGACGATTCCCGTGCGCAGAGCCGGTAGCCCGATCTTTGAAAGACTCATCGACAATACCACGTTCTCGTTCCAGAAAGGAGTCGCGTCGTCAGTGAAGACGATATCGGGAAACGGCAGCCCGTAGGCGTTGTCGATGATCAACGGAATACCATACCCGTCGGCGAGGAAGGAGAGCCTGGACAATTCCTTGTCCGTAATGACATTCCCCGAAGGATTGGTCGGCCGAGAAACACACATCGCCCCGACCTCGGAATGAGTGGAAAGATAGGCTTCAAGCGCATCGAAATCAATCATATATTTGAACGTATGTTCGTCAAGATACGTACATCGGGAAGGAATGCTCACGAAAGTTCCCGGTTCGATGCCTTGATCGGCATAACCGACATATTCGGGCATCAATGGGAACAACACGGTCTTGCGGACGGAACCGAACCGGCCGGAGAACAGATTGAAGAGATAGAACATCGCGCTCTGGCTGCCATTGGTAACCGCGACATTTTCCGCCGTGACATGCCAACCATACCGACTCGCCAAAAAGTCCGCCACAGCCTCGACGAACGACATACGCCCCTGCGGAGCATCATAATGGGAAACGACATCCTCGAACGCATCGCCATCAGCGAGAAGCGCCTCCATCTGAGTCCGGTATGATTGCTCGACTTCCTCGATACGGGCCGGATTACCGCCGCCGAGAGGATAGCTTTCGACACCAGAAGGAAGCGGCCTCCCCAGATCATCCATCAGACGGAGAATCCCGGAACGAGAGGTCAGCTTCTTGCCGAAATCGGAAAGTTCCAATTGCGAAGAATCCATATCTGCCATACCCGCTGATAGTACCAGCTTCGGAGGACAAGGACAAGCATGTTCCGCCCCCGCACGGAATCCGAACCCGAACCAGTCCCGAGTTCAAGAAACGAACAGAAAAACCAGCAGTCCGAAAGCAGCCAACGAAACGATGATCGACAGCACCAGGCGCATATATCGCCGCCGGTTTCGCTTCACGGCATCCTCCACGGTACGGATTTCCCGCGCCGAAGCTTTCGCAGCAGCTCGTTCCGCCGCCAGTCTGGCCTCCTCGGCCTCTTTCTTCTCAAGTTCCCGTCGAGCATCCTCCGCAGCCTTCAGCTCCTGCCTCCGGGCACGTTCCTCGACGCGCTTCGCCTCGACTTGCGCGCGTTTGGCCGCGGCTTGTTCCTCAGCCAGGCGATTCTGATAGCAACGACGACACAGCACCATGCCGTTTCCTTCCACAGGAAGATCGTAAAAGCTCTCGCCGCAATCCGGGCAGAGATAGAATCTGCGCAACGCTCCCGATTCATCGAACTTGCAGACCATCATCTTGCGATCGACGACGACCTGCTCAGCCGGCCGTTTTCCGAATATCCGGGCGAAGAATCCGTTCCGTTCCCGGACTTCCACCGGTACGACAGGCTCAGCGGCGATCCGTACGATACGCTCGCTCAGCCCGCGATCCTGAGTGATCAGCAGCAAGGATTCCCTCTGCCGCTTTGCCGCAAACACGGAAACAAGATGATCATCGGCGATCCCTCTGGAACCCGTATCCTGTATCCTGACGAGTCCTTTCCTAGCGAGCGATCTGATCAACTCCGGCCGGATCAAGGCACGGATGCGGACGTCCCAGTCCTTTTCAGGATTGTCCTTCAACCCATGAAGCTCCTCCATCGTCTTTTCCAGAATGATGAGACGCTTCTTCCTTCGCCTGAGAACCGCAATCGCATCGCCGAGGAACTTGAGGAACCAATCCTCCTGGATGATCGGCGCGGTATCGACATAGATTTCATCGAAGACCCGAAGCTGTTCATCGAGAAGCGCCTCCACCGCGGCATCGCCTGAAGCATACAATTCGAAGCGACCGAATCTACAGCTGAGGATCTCGCGGTAGAGGGGCATCCGCTCCCCTCGCTCGTCTTGAGCGAGGTTGAGCCCGCACCCGCGCAACGTTTCCTCCACTTTCGCGGCAGGAACTCCGAACTCCTTTGACAATGTACCGACCACATCGGTATAGACGGGCTTGACCGGCCGACGCACCGACCGTTTCATATATGTATTCGAACGCCTTCTTGCAGGGCTAGTACTCATGTATCACATCTCCCAGATCCAAAAGTCACGCAATATCACGGGAGGCTTTCGGTACACCCAAACAATACAGGCGGCAGCCGAAGCGGTCAAGGGATCCGCCGGATAAACAGACACACACCCCCGACGGACATCCATGACGGACAGCCTGAAGAACCCGAATCATCATGCGAAGCAGTCGGACACGACGGCCGTCATTTCTTTTTCTTGATGATTTCGACAGCCTGCTCCAGTGTCAGTTGTTTGAGCGCCTCTTCACTTTTCTTCAAATCGCCAGGCAACGCATAATTGTCCTTGCCATGCTTCAGATAATTGCCGAACCGACCATGATAGACACCGACCTTCTCCCCCTCGTAGACACCCAGGTCGATCAACGGTTGGGAAACCTGACCGGGCTTCTTGCGTCCGGCCCCTCCCTTGCCGGATTTCGAGGACCTTCCCGGCTTCGGCTCTGCCAAAAGCGCGAGAGCCTCATCCAGCGTTATCGAAAACATCCGCTCTTCGTCGCCAAGGGAACGGTATTCACCGGCGCTCCCGACGTAGGGCCCGAATTTCCCCTGATTCGCTATCACCGGCTCGTTGTCGGCGGGATTGACGCCGATGGTCCGCGGAAGCTCGAAGTATCGGAGAATCTTCGGAAGCGGAAAAGAATCAGCGTCTTGTCCTTTCGGGACACTGAACCGTTTGGGAAGCGGATTTTGCTCGGATTTCTCACCGAGTTGCCAATATGCGCCGAAACGGCCGGACATCAGCAAAACAGGAAGCCCGGTGTCAGGATCCTCCCCCACCACCTTGGGGCCCTCGGCATTCTCCTTGCGTCGCTGGATCAGATCCGCGACATCCGCATCGGTGATCGTCCCGGGGAACATCGTATCAGGCAGCGAGATGAACTGATCCTTGCCACCCGATTTCGGACCAATCACGTATGCGCCATACGGTCCGATCATCACCGGATGATCGGAGGAAATCTGCGGCAGCGAAATCTGCTTCGCTACTGACGGCAGGATCGCTTCGGACCGTTGCTGCACCTGGCGCAACAGCCCGTGTTCCCCCTCGTAGAAATCCTTGAGGAACTGCAGTTCGTCGATACCTCCCGTAGCGATCCTATCCAACCCATCCTCCATCGTGGAAGTGAAGCCGTAGTCGACCATCGTAGAGAAATTATTCTCGAGCAACTGGACGACACCGAACCCGGTGAACGTCGGCACGAGGGCGTTCCCGTCCTTGACCACATATTTGCGCTCGAACAACTTGTCGATGATCGTCGCATAGGTGGACGGTCTGCCGATTCCCATTTTCTCCAGTTCCTGGACCAGCGTCGCCTCCGTGAACCTGGCAGGTGGCTTCGTCTCGTGGGAGACGGGCATCAATTCTCCCAGATCGAGGACCTCCCCTTCCGCGAGATCGGGCAGCAGCACTTCCTTGTCGTCCAGCGCAGCTTCCGGATCGTCGACGCCCTCCACATAGACGCGGATGAACCCGGGGAAGAGGATGCGGGTTCCGGTGGCGCTGAAACGAGCCCGCTGTCCGTCATGGCAGGAGGCGTCGACCTTGACGGTCGTGGAGCTCTTCCTGGCATCCGCCATCTGGCAGGCGAGCGTCCGTTTCCAGATCATTTCGTACAGAGCAAGCTCCTTGCCATGCAGGCCGGACCGTTCCGGATGGATGAATTCGTCTCCAGCGGGACGGATCGCCTCATGGGCTTCCTGCGCCGAAGCTGATTTCGCGGAATATTGACGTGGCGCCGGAGACAGGAACGACGGCCCATACAGCGTCTCGACGCTCTTGCGAGCCGCTGCGATGCCTTCCTGGCTCAATGTCGGGGAATCGGTACGCATGTACGTGATGAATCCGTTTTCGTACAACTTCTGGGCGACCTTCATCGTATCTTTGGCGCTGAGACGGAGCTTCCTGTTTCCTTCCTGCTGAAGCGTGCTAGTGATGAACGGCGGCGCAGGACGGGATACCACCGGACGTTCCTTGATTTCTCCGACTGTCCAGGTCGCGTCCTTCAGCGTTTCGACCAACGCCTCCGCCGCCGGCTGGTCGAGCACCAGGATCTGCTTGGAATCGGAAAGTCGGCCCGTCACGGAATCGAAATCCTTGCTTCCTGCGACACGGAGCTCGCCGACAGATTCCAGCTTCGTCTCGAAACGGGCCGAGGCACCGGCCTTGGCCGCCCCATGCTTCGCCAGCAGCGCCTTGGCATCCCAGTACACGCTCTTTTCGAACGTGATCCGCTGTCGTTCACGATCCACGATCAGCCGCAGCCCGGGGGACTGGACCCGTCCTGCCGACAGATTCTTATTCGAAAGCTTTTTCCACAGCAACGGGGAAAGTGTGTAGCCATACAGCCGATCGAGAATACGGCGCGCCTCCTGTGCCCTGACAAGCGCCATATCGAGATCACGTCCATGATCCATCGCCTGCAGAATCGCACGCTTGGTGATTTCATGGAACACCATCCTCCGGTACGGCACGGAGGGGTGCAGCACCTCCAGCAGATGCCAGGAAATACTTTCCCCTTCACGGTCTTCATCGGTTGCCAGCATCAGATAAGCAGCATCCTTGAGTTCGCTCTTGATCGCCTTGATGATTTTGTCCTTGCCGGAGGCGATCACGTACTTGGGCTTGTATCCGTCTGCGACATCAATCGACAGATCATCGGCGGGAAGATCACGAATATGACCGTTACATGCTATCACCGCGCAATTGGGCGGGAGGAATTTCTTGATGGTCTTCGCCTTGGTCGGCGATTCGACGATAATCAAGATCTTTTCGTTCTTATCTGCTTCCATCCGTATCTCCACACCTTCGAAAGCAGGGCCGCAAGCATATCGAAAGACTCGAATGGCCGCACGAACGAAGGAATTCCCCGTCTCGACAGGGGTCTCGGTCTACAAGTTATACGGAGGGCAATACACTTTGTCAACGCACAGACAAGCAGGAATGTCTTCGCAGAAAGCCGCTAAGGCGTTCCAGAAGCGGATATCCTTCGTATCTACGACCACAAAATCTTATCGGGATTCCTCATACCGGCGTTCTCCACACCCTCGGACGAACCGGATGCCACTTCGCCTTCCTATCGGTGGATAGCCGCCGTTGTCAATCGATTTTTCGGAGGATGAAGGGGCTCCCGCCATCCTCAGGGTTGGAAAACAGCCCCACGGAGGCGATTCCGCTCCCGCGATTCTGGAAATACAACGCCAAATCATCGTGTTCGTCGACCACGAACGCATAGGTGCTGACCGTCGTCACTTCAAACCCCAGCGCCTTCGTGACGATCTCGGTAACATACTGCTTCGGCCCGATCTTGATCGACCGGATCCTCCATTGACGCGGCTTGAATGAAGTCTTGTTGAATTTTTCAGCGTTCAGGCGATAGGCCACCGCCGCGGGGGTTTGATCTCCGTATGAAATCCATCCGAACGAACCGCTATCCAGCGGAAGCAAGGGAAATACTTTCTGGAGCGACGAGACGCCTTCCCGGGGGAAATCACCATACATCTCATAATATACGGGAAATCCAGCTATGTCGGATCCCCGCTTGACCGTGATCGTGATGTCCCTCACCCGCCCGCCGTTATCGTCGGAGGTAGGATTGCTCCACCGATACACACCGCTCCAGCTTCCGGTCCGGACCTGCAGGGCATCGGCGACGAGAGGAGAATCATTGTCGCCACGGGCGGCGAACACGATGCGATAGTCCGTTTCAGGATACAAAGGAGCATCGTTTCCCCCTACCGTCCATGTCAACAATCCATCCGCATCCGGGGCAAGGGCATCAGCGGCGAGCCTGACCAGAAATCGTTCGGAACCGACATCCCCTTCATAGAAATCGTACCAGGAAGCGCCTGCGACCGGCGCCCAGGCGATACGTATCTGATTGGGAAGCGAGCCTTTCGTCCGAAGCGTCCCGGCATTCGCACAGACTACCCACGCACCTGTCAGCCAGAAACATACAAGACAGATGCATACTCTTTTCCTGTCCGGAAGATGCGAACCGAACTTGCAACGGAACGTTTCCTGCATTCAGCCAACCCCCGTCCCACTATAGCAGGAATGCATGTCAGAAGGAAGATTGCCGGCCGATGCAAAGCGGGTATCGAGCAAAACAATCATTTCATCCAGAATCTTTCGTCTTTCCCGCACTGTTGAGTCGTAGTCATAAACTCGCTACACTCTCCTCCATGAACATCGAACTCATCGCATGCGCGATCGAAGATTCCACGCTCGCATTCCCCATGGGAGCGCTCTGCATCAAGGCTGCGATCATCTCGGATGATATCCTGTCCCGACGTTGCTCCTGTGAGCTGCACCATTTTACGTTGCTCGACGATCCTGCGGAGACTGCGGCTTCCTGCGCGGCACGGTCCCCCGAGATCGTGGGATGCTCGATCTATCTGTGGAACCGTCCATGGTTCGATGCGTTCGTCGCCGCGCTCCATGAGCGTGTTCCTTCGATCATCATCTTCGCAGGAGGAACAGAGGTGACCGCCAACGGAACCGCCATGTGGAACGACGCATACTCGTTCATGGTCCTTGGCGAGGGGGAGGAGACCGTCGTCCGTTCGTTGCGTCAGATCCTGAACGGGGAGCCGGTCGAAGGAGAGGGTGTCATCACATGCAATGTCGGGGATACGGCACCTGTCCACCCCCAACGTCTTGAGACGCTACCCTCTCCATTCCTGTGCAAAGCGGTAGACCTGTCCCGGGAACGATGGCAGGGGGTACTGTGGGAAATGACGCGCGGCTGTCCGTTCCACTGCGCGTTCTGTTTCGAATCGAAAGGGCGACGAAGCGTCAGAAGCTATCCGTTCGAACGAATCCAGGAAGAGCTCGAGCTACTTGTACAGGAACAAGTCAGGAACGTCTTCGTGCTCGATCCCACTTTCAACCTGGACAAACAGCGGACGACGCGGATTCTGACGCTTCTGGCCGAACGTGCGCCGCTCGATATGCATTTTACGTTCGAGTTGCGTGCCGAACTGCTCGACGAGGATATTGCAGACCTGTTCGGCCAACTTTGTTGTTCGCTCCAGATCGGACTGCAGAGCTCGCACCAGGACACCCTCGCCGCGATCAACCGTAGGTTCGACCAGGAACTTTTTTCGCGAAAGATCAAACTGCTGAACGAACGGGGGATCGCATTCGGCCTCGACCTGATCATCGGGCTGCCCGGCGACACCTTCGAACGGTTCAGGCAGAGCGTAGACTACGCCGTCTCGCAGAAACCGAGCAACATCGACATCTTCCAGCTCGCGTTGCTACCGGGAACGCTGATCGCGGAGCAGGCAGAGTCTCTCGGAATCGTACATCAGGAACAGAGTCCTTATCTCGTATGCTCGACACCGGATCTTCCTCCGACGTGTCTCCAGCAGGCGCTGCGGCTCAAGGAGGCCTGCGATCTCTTCTATACGAAAGGCCAAGCCTGCATGTGGATCCACTCCGCCTGCGATGGTCTGGACACAACGCCGTCGACGCTCTTGCTCGCCTTCGCGAACTGGCTTGACTACAAAAAGAATCAAGGTCTCGACCCCGAGGAGGCCGATATCTATCTGCTACAGGAAACCTTTCTGGAAGCGATATTCCGCAAGACAGGCAAGACGCCTCTCTACCCTGCGCTCAGAAGCTACATGGAACTTCATCAGGCGATCTGTTTTCTTCACGATACCGGCGAGTCTCCGGTCATCCACCTCGACTATGCTCCGGACGACCTGGCGGAACTGGACGAAATTCCGCTCCAACGGTTCGCCGCACGCAAGCAGCGCATCGACGGAGGCGTGGATCTGGCGGTTTATGAGGATGAAGACGGCCAGCTTTTCTTTCTTCCTGCGGATGAGGCGTAGCACAAAAAAAACGATGGGTTGACATTTTGTTATAGTTATTCTCCGAACCTGCTGGTATATTGTGTCCATGCACGGTATTCGGATACAGTGTGCAATATTGGTTGAAAGGAACATTTGTCGATGAATCCACACACAAACAAACACAATCGAACGGGCGGTTTTCTCCGCTTTCCGATAATCGCAGGAGGCATTCTGGCCATCGCGCTGGCTCTCAGCGGCTGCGTCGTGACCGAAGACCTGAGTCTTGATGCGACGACCGCAGGCTCGTCCAAAACCGATCTCATGATCATGGATTTCTTCTCCGAAGTACTGGAGGACATGTCCGAGTTCATGCCGGAGAGCTCCGACGAAACTATCACGGACGCCGCGGTGAAAGATTTCGCAGCGAATCTGTCCAATGCGGACAATACGACGAACGTGCATGTCGAGAAGCTTCCCGGTTCGGAAAACAGTTCCTATACGGTCGTTTTCCAGTTCAAGAACCTTGAACAACTGTTCCGCGATCTGGGAGGCGGCGCCGAACAGAGTGTCCTGACTGTATCACGGTCCGGCAAGGATACGACGCTGAAACTACAGCTTTCCATGGACAACTACGACCAACTGACGAAGATCATCCCGTTCCTCGCCGATCCGAACTTCGAGGTCTGGGGGCCTGTCTATAATGTCGGGGAAACCGAAGAGAACTATCTGGAGATGATGCGCTATATTCTCAGCGAAGATGGTCCGCCGGCGATCAAGAACTCGTTGATCACCTTGCGGTTCAAGACTCCTTCCCCGATCAAGAGCAACATCAACGGGACGGTACTCGACGCTACGACCTTCGAATACAGTTTCCCGCTGATCGATTTTCTGCTTCTTGCCACTCCCCTCACTTTCTCGGTCACTTGGTAAGGGTCATTGCAGGGTCATTGTGGAGTCATCGCTTGACGGCGAGGCACGTGTTTGATCGATTTGGGGAGGGGTGGTGCGATGCTGGAAGTCATGAGGCGCGTACGTACTCCACTGACCCTAGGATGACCCTTACGTGTTGAAACGGAAATGCATGATATCTCCATCCTGGACAAGGTATTCCTTCCCTTCGAGGCGGAGCTTGCCCGCTTCGCGAACCTTCTGTTCGCTCCCGTAGGTGAACAGATCGTCGCAATTGTAGACCTCGGCCTTGATGAACCCTTTCTCAAAATCGGTATGGATCACTCCGGCGGCCTGGGGAGCCTTATCGCCGGCATGGAACGTCCAGGCGCGGTCCTCATCGGAGCCAGCGGTGAAGAACGTACGCAGACCAAGCGTTTCATATGCGCAACGAATCAACTGGTTCAGACCCGACTCGTGCAGACCGACCGCCTCCAGGAATTCCCGCTTCTCGTCTTCCGTCTCCAGATCGGCGATTTCAGCCTCGATCTTGCCGCAGATCACCACGACGTCGGCGCCCTCGGTGGCGGCGATCTCACGGACCTGCTTCACATGGGCATTGTCCTCGAGGATGCCGTCTTCATCGACATTGCAGACATAGATCACCGGCTTCATGGTAATGAGATGCAGATCGTAGATCAACTTGCGTTCATCATCATCCAGATTGAGACTGCGCGCGGGCTTGCCATCTTCAAGGCACGACTTGAGCCGCTCAAGAACCGGAAGAACCTGGGCGTTCTCCTTCGCCGCCTCTTTGCTCAGCCGAGTCAGCTTGCTCTGCTTCTGCCACCGCTTATCGACCGTGTCAAGATCGGCCAAGGCGAGCTCGATATTGATCGTCTCGATATCGCTCGCGGGATCGATTCGGTTGTTCACATGGATGATGTCCCCGTTCTCAAAACATCGCACCACATGGGCGAGCACCCCGACTTCGCGAATCGACGCAAGGAACCTGTTGCCCAACCCCTCGCCTTTCGAAGCTCCTGCGACCAGACCGGCAATGTCGACGAACTCCACCGTCGCTGGAACCACTTTCGCAGGAGGGATCAATTCGACGATCCGGTCCAGGCGTGGATCGGGGACGCTTACCATCCCGATATTGGGATCGATCGTACAGAACGGATAGTTAGCCGCCTCGGCTGGAGCGGAAGTCAGCGCGGAGAATATCGTCGACTTCCCTACGTTCGGAAGCCCGACGATCCCACAATTCAAACCCATATGACACCTCGGATGGCCGCCGTACGGCCAAAATATGTTCTGGACAATGAGTATAGCATACTCGGCCATTGTAAGAAAGCCGGCCGTGTGATAGCCTACACCTGTCCATCCGAGCTATCGGGCGATGGGCGAAGGAAGCGACGCGGCATCATATGCAGAACATCGAAACGACTGGAAAACGTCCGCAGCGGACGATGGCATTGGCTCTCAGATTCCAGGGCGACGATCAATCGCGGGTCCAGGCCCGGCTGGAAGAACTGGAAAGCCTGATTTCCACCATGGGCAGCGAAGTCGTTTCTTCGCTGATCGTCCCGGTCCGACAGGAGAACCCGGCCACCCTGATCGGACAAGGCAAGGCGGAGGAACTGAAGCGACTCTGTGAAGAACAGGAAATTCAATGCATCGTGTTCGACCACGACCTGTCGCCGCGGCATCAACGGAATCTCGAGGAAGCGACCGGACTATGCGTAATAGACCGCCAGGAAGTGATCCTGCAGATTTTCGCAAATCGAGCCATGACCCGAGAAGCCGTGCTTCAGGTCGGCCTCGCCCGGCTTCAGTATTCGCTTCCACGGCTCACCCGTAAATGGACGAACCTCTCCCAGCAGAAAGGTGGAGTGAAAGGCACCAAAGGCGAAGGCGAAACCCAGTTGGAACTGGATCGTCGGGTCGTTTTGCACAGGATCGACCAGCTGAAGCAGGAACTAGCGAAAGTCGAAGAACAGCGACAGATCCAACGCAAGAGCCGTCGCGAAGGGTCGCTTCCCATCGGCGCGATCGTCGGCTACACGAACAGCGGCAAATCTTCCCTTCTCAAGGCGCTCGCAGGAGCGGACATCCTGGTCGAGGACAAACTGTTCGCCACCCTCGACCCAACGACCCGCAAGGTCAAGCTGTCCGGCGGCTATGAAATCCTTCTGTCCGATACGGTAGGATTCGTCAGCGACCTGCCCCATCATTTGGTAGACGCCTTCAAGTCGACCCTCGACGAAACCAAGGACGCCGATTTTCTGATTATCGTATGCGATGCGTCGCACCCGGACATGCTCGCCTGCTACAACACGACGATCGATGTCCTCCGTTCGCTGGATTGCGCCGAAAAACCGACGATCGTCATGGTCAATAAAATGGATGCATGTCTGGAGCAGTTCGCCGTGGCACGTTTGAAAAGCATGGTCGACGGTCCGTTCGTCGAGACATCGGTGACCAACCGCCAGGGACTGGAGGATCTCGAACATGCGATCGAAGACGTCATCCACCGGCTTCGACCGAACGGCAGCTATCTTATTCCCAACGACCGCCACGACCTAGTCGCATGGATACGGCGCAACGGCACGATCGAATCAATCGACTACGAAGAGGACGGTGTGCATGTCGTCGCCCGACTGAGCGGTCGCAACGAAGCCTATCTATCCACCTTGATCCCAAAACGGTAATTTCCTATAATTCCATGCAACACATATAATAGTAATTAGTCATTGCTTTGCCATTGCTTAGTCATTGCTTTGCCATTGATGCATGCATGCTCGGTGATTGCTAGCAACATGACAAAAAAAAGACCGCACCTGCGTGCGGCCCCAAAAGTACGACATATCAATGACTATTAGAAATGGTAGAGACAACCGAGAGCGCCGGTCCAGCCGAGTTTGCCACTGAATTCAGGCGCAAACGCCATGTTGTAGCCGAGACCGAGGCGCAGATACAGCTCGAACGGAGCCTTCGGGAACGTATATGCGATCTGAGCCAGCCCCAAAGCCGCGAGACTGAACTGAGCATCAGCGTTCTCAGGGAAAGCGATGTTCGCCGAACCTCCGACACCAAGAGAAATCGGCAGTTTGTTCTGTCGGTCAAGCTCAATGGCATAGACATCATACAGAGCGAATACATCGACATTGATGTTCATGTCAGGCAACGACAGCAACCCGAAACCGACGTTTCCGGCCAACGTGAAGTCCTTCATCTTGTACGACATGCCCACCCCGGTATTCGTACCGAGGTTCAGCCCGATCGCGAAACCGCTGTTGTCAGATACAAGGCTCTTGGCGCTGAAGGCAGGAACCGCGACGAGAGCAATCAGAAGCGCGACCAATACGATTTTCTTTTTCATGTACAACTCCTTTGAAGGGGCCGGGGAAAGATCTATCGTTCCTCAGAATCCGACCTTCATTTTTCAGTACTTGCATCATCATACCATATTATTTTTTTTCCGGAAAGGAGCACAAACACTAAATATATAACCATAAGTGCATATCATTGCCTATCAGCTATTATTTTCATTTTATTTGGACACAAGTAAAAAAAATGTTATATAACGCTTGTAGTACCGACTGCGGCTTCAGTAGTAGGATGAGATCGACAAATACGATATGATATCGACAGCGGGGAGGCTCAAGATGCAAAGACAACTGACGGTACGCGCACTGATCGTCGGAATACTCGGCTTGCTGGTCATTACCGCCAGCTCCATGTATGTGGCACTCAGAATGGGAGCGTTGCCGTGGCCTACGGTATTCGTCACCGTCGTCAGCATGGCAACCCTCAGAAAAAGAAACGGCGCGACGCTTCAGGAAATCAACGTGACCCATACGCTGATGAGCGCCGGAGCCATGGTCGCGGGAGGATTGGCGTTCACGATCCCAGGACTTTGGATGCTCGATCCGTCGGCGACCATGCCGACGATCTCGATGATGATCCTCGCCGTCGCAGGCGCGGTGCTAGGAACATTGTTCACCACGCTGTTCCGCAAGGACTTGATCGAACGCGAACAGCTCCCCTATCCGATGGGACAAGCAGCGTACAACACCTTGATCGCAGGAACCAGCGGAGGAGGCGCAGCGAAGAAACTTTTTTCCGCGATGGGCGGAAGCGTTGCGTTTACCGTCGTGCGAGACGGATTCCGATGGATTCCGTCAGTGGTGGTCCCTTTCAAAGGAACCGCGATGTTCCCGGCGTTCTCCATGTGGGTTTCCCCAATGGCCTTGGGAATCGGGGCGATCATCGGCCCGGCGCTATCGCTGATCTGGCTCGGCGGAGCGGTCTTCGGCTACTACCTGCTGACACCCGTCGGCCTGGCATCAGGACTCTTTTCCGACATGGCCGCCGCCGACGCATTCCGCTCGAATCTCGGCATCGGGCTCATGGTAGGTACAGGTCTCGGCGTGGCGATCAAAGCGATCTGGGGGCAGGCCCGTCGATATACACAAAACAGGAAACACCCGGTCGACGTCCCGCGCCGCCGATTATCGCCGAAAGCACGGTACGGAGCCATCGCCTTGATCGCCGCGACAGCGATATTGCTGGCGGTCGGAACGGACATCACACTTGGTCAGACGTTGGTCGTGATCGCGGGCATCTACCTGACGACATACCTCTCAGGCATGCTTACCGGACAGACAGGAGTCAATCCGATGGAGATATTCGGCATCCTGGTGCTACTGGTCATCCAGCTGTTCTGGCATCCCAGATTCGGCGTGGCGTTTTCCGTAGCGGCAGTCACAGCTGTCGCATGCGGCCTCACCGGAGATGTCATGAACGATCTGAAAAGCGGACACATGCTAGGTACCGACCCGAGACAGCAACTCGTCGCGGAAGGAATCGGCGGAGTCATCGGTGCGATCGTGTCGGTTGTCGTCCTGCTGATCATGAAGGATGCGTTCGGCGGATTCGGAACCGCGGAACTTCCGGCACCCCAGGCCGCGGCAGTATCGGCGATGGCAGGCGGGCTGCAACATGTTCCCGCGTTCCTGATCGGAGCGGCGATCGGCATGACATTCTATCTGCTTTCCGTGCCGGCTGCGACGCTCGGACTGGGTATCTATCTGCCGATCTACATTTCGTCGGCGATGGGTCTCGGAGCTATATCCATGCTGATCGTGCGAGCGCTCACCCGGAAAGCCGATCAAACGAAAATCACCGCAGACAGCAATCTTGTCGCAAGCGGACTGCTCGGTGGCGAAGGCATTACAGGAGTAGCCATCGCGATCATCAGCATGCTATAGCAGCGTAGAAACGGATACAGGAGTAAGACAGACAATGGACGAGAATCAACAGAACATCGCCGAAGAATCGGAATCGAAGCGGAGACTTCCCCTGTCGCTCTACGGACTTTCTCCGCGGGACATCCAGGAAGCATTGGATCTGGACCGCCAATATCAAGGCAACCAGATCTGGGAGTGGCTGGTCAAGGGCGCTACGAATTTCGAGCAGATGTCGAATCTCAGTAAGGCGGAACGCGAACGACTGTCAAAGCTCATGCCATCATTCATGTCATCTGCGATCATATCGACACAGACAGACGAAACCGGAGCCACGAAACTCGCGATCAAACTGTTCGACGGACAGGTCGTCGAATGCGTTCTGCTCAAGGACAAGGACGGAAGAGGGACCGCATGCCTTTCGTGCCAGGTCGGATGCGCCATGGGCTGCACGTTCTGTCGTACGGGGACGATGGGGTTGGTCAGGAACCTCGCCGCGGAAGAGATCATCGAACAATTCATCCATCTCCGTTCTTTGGGTGATGACATCACCCATATCGTCTTCATGGGAATGGGGGAACCGATGGCGAATCTCGGGCCGGTAGTCAAGTCGATCCGATATTTCCACGACCCTGCGGGTCTGGACATCGGCCTGAGGAGAATCACGATCAGCACATGCGGGGTCGCACCGGGAATCCTCAAGCTTGCGGAACAGAAGCTCGGTGTCCGACTTGCGGTATCGCTTGTAACGGCGGACAACGACCAACGCGATCTCCTGATGCCGGCGAACAAGGCATGGCCTCTCGAAGAGCTTCGCAAAGCTCTGATCAGATACCAGAGAATCATCGGAAAACGCTTTACGTTCGAATACTGCATGATCCATGGCATCAATACTGACGAGGCTTCGGCGAAGAAGTTAGCGAAATACATCCGAGATATGGATGTGATGGTAAACCTCATTCCATGGAATCCTGCGTCTGAGTTGCCTTGGGAGACTCCGACGATGCAGGAAATCAACGAGTTCACGACGATGCTCGACCACATGAGAATCCCCTATACAAGAAGATTCTCCAGAGGCCGAGGCATCAATGGCGCTTGTGGACAACTCGCAGTTCCGTTGAACAACGTCGGAACCGACAACGATACTCCTGCGATGGCTTGAAAACGATACCGAGACATCCCTCGATGAGAATCATGAGGGATGCCGGCACTATTTATGAAAGACCGAGATTCTCCGCAAATTGCTCCATCTCCACATCCCATGTGATCCGCGAAGCGAAATGTGCATCATCCTTGACAGGGTGGCTGTCCCGCACCGGACAGACCTCCTTCATAGCAAGCTGAATTGCGCCAGGCAACTTTTCAAATTCAGGCGTCTTGTAGAACTCCCTGAGCACTCGTCGTGCGATACGTCGCTTTTCCGCGGCGATCCTTCGACCAGGCCTGGACTTGCTTTCTTCATAATTGACCAACAGATTCCCCCTTGTAGCTGCTGAAAAACTATTGTAGAGCCCAAATACCACTTAGTTTTATTGCATGTGTATGAATTTTTTGATAGTATCGACCGGAGCTTCTTCGAATGTCAATTTTAATCAAGTCGAGTTCTTGATAAACCTCACGGTTTTGACAAAACCATCGGCCTGATGAAACAGTACCTACTGAACGAGCCACATAAATCATACAGTTTCTGGACAAAATTATTGAGGTTGTCTCGCTAATCACCATTATTTACAACATATGTCATACTTACAATCCATATGCTGAACACACAGGAGCAGGAGCGCGGACAACGCACAGCACAAAGCGCCGGCGACCAAAGCGTACCGGACATCACGTTCGGCCATGGCGCCGAAAATCAAGCTCACGCAGATCTCCACGATATTCCTGAACACGGCGAACACACTGAGCGCAGATGCGCGGCTATCGTACGGTACTACCCGATTCTCGATGGCCATCCGCAGCGGGACTTGCATCGAAGCTGACAGGCGCAACCCGCAGACCGCGACGATGACAAAAATCGATCCCGCGGTCCCACTGGACATAAGCAGACAGCTAGCGGTAGCCATGAAAGCAGTTCCGACCAGCAGCCGCTTGCCACCTGTCCTCGATGCGATCCGGTTCGACGACCAGGCCCCTACGATCCCACTGGAGGTGAGCAGCAGATAAGCGATTCCGATCGAACGCGACATCATCCCGACCTGGACATACCGTAACTGGACGAGGAATACTCCGACTGTCTGATTCGTTGCGGCAAGCAACGATGTTGCGAAAAGAACCGGCAGAAACGACTTCAGCGACGACGTTATGGTCCCGATCGATGCAACCCGCTCCTTGGCATGCAACTTCAGGCGAAAACCCGCGGACGAAGCACGGATGTCCTTCGGAGCGATGGCGACGAATACTGCGGCGCAGGCATACGAGCAGACGGTCAGCAATCCTGCGAGTTCGTACCGGTCCTTCACGAACAAGGAATATACGATCGAAGCACCCAGCAGCCCCACCGTACCTAGGGCCTCGTAGCGACCGAACACCGCATGACGCTGGCCCTCTGGGATGAACGTAACAAGATATGCGGCATCTACGCCGCTGGTTCCTGCGAGCACGACTGCTAGCACAATGCGTTCGGCGAGAAACATGCCGAACGTGTCCGCCCGCCAGAAAATCAATTTGGACAGCACACCGAGAAATGCACAGATGACAAGCGTCCGTTTGTAGCCGATTCTGTCTGCAACGATTCCCCATGGAATCTCCAGACAGATCGCCAGTATCAGGCAGACGGATTCGATGATGGATATCTGGAAGATGGATATTCCTCTCGCCTGCCGGTATAGCGTGGCGATAGGCCCATAGAATACCATCCCCTGCAACAACGACGCTGCATACATGCAACGTCTCGCCCGACGGCAAGATGCGCTCGCCGGGCAGGATTGAACGGCTGTGTTCATGATACAACTCCAATGAGTACGGATACGCAAGCAGTCTATGCGACGCATAGACGAAACCCCAGAGCGACCGTACCTGTCAAATCGGAGTATGTATCATACAAAATAATATAAGGGGTATTGCAGGGTTATTGCAAGCCTCGACCAAGTAGCCTCGACCAAGTAGCCTCGACCAAGTGGCCACCCAAGTAGCCACCCAAGTAGCCACCCAAGTAGCCACCCAAGTAGCCACCCAAGTAGCCACCCAAGTAGCCACCCAAGTAGCCACCCAAGTAGCCACCCAAGCGACC
>LVBD01000051.1 GCA_001604275.1 Spirochaetales bacterium Spiro_02 | reverse complement strand
AAGATCGTGGTGGCGGACAAGGGGATGATGAGCTACTACAACATCATGAAGATCCGGGATGCGAGGAACGGGTATGTGATCAGCCAGTCGATACGCAAGTCGGACTCCCAGACCAAGGAGTTCGCGCTCTCGGCCGAGGGGTGGGAGCATGTGCTGGACGGCAACGGCAACGTGGTGTCCATGATCAAGGAGAGGACGATCCCCAGGAGGGCCAGCACCTACGGCGACGTCGACGACAAGAAGCACAGCGGGACCTACAACGAGAGGCAGGTGCTCATCTGGAGCAAGAAGTACAGCGACAGGGCGAAGCGCGAACGGCAGGCGGTGATCGAGAAGGCGCTTCAGTCCGAGGGCAAGCGGTCGAAGGACTACAAGGACTCCAGCTACGGCAAGAGCAAGTACCTGAAGAAGAGCCCCGTCAAGGAGGGGGAGAAGGTGGAGGCCGACTGGTGCCTCTACGAGTTCGACGCCGCGAGGCTGGAGGAGGACGAGAAGTACGACGGCTACTACCTCATCTGCACCAACGTCGTCGGGGTCGGGGACGAGTCGAAGATCAATCCCGGCAAGCCGTCCAGCCATGCATACTACCGGGATTCGGACGGGTTCCTGGTGCTCAACCATGTGGTGCCGGCCTCGGAGATAGCGGACATCTACGGAGGGCTGTGGAAGATCGAGGAGACGTTCAAGGTGACCAAGACCGGGATGCTGTCCTTGAGGCCGGTGTTCCACAGCAGGCAGGACAGGATACGGGCCCACTTCCTGATATGCTTCATCTCGCTGGTCCTGGAACGGCTGCTGGAACTGCAGCTCGGCTGGAAATACTCGGCCAAGTCGATACAGCAGTCGCTTTCCCATTTCAACGCCGTGCAGCTGGCGAACTCGAACATCTACCAGGTCGCATACTATGACGTGCTGGTCGACACCATACTCAAGACCCTGGACATAGACATATCGAGGAAGTTCCTGCAGCAGTCTGACATCAGGAGGATCCTCGGGCAGACGAAGAAAAAAGATTACGAGGACTGAATCTATATAAACATATTTGTGTTTTGGAAGGGCAAAATAAAAGCTTGCTTCTCAATGAGTTGCAAGCTTTTTTGTGGGTTTATGCTGTCAAAGTCAGGTTATCGGACAAGATGTCGGCTTGCGATCTTCGGAACCGAAATCATTGACAGTGGCGGACTTCCTTGCAAAGATACACTCACAGGAGGGATACAGATGGACGAAGTGACGATCGCCGTGGATCGGCAGCGGAAATTTTTTCTGACCGGGACCACGCTGGACGTATCATGGAGGAAGCGACAGCTCAAGAACTTGAAGGATGCGCTGAAAGGCCATGAAGCCGCGATTCTCGATGCGTTGCGGGAAGATCTTGGAAAAAGCAACTTTGAAGGTTATGAGACGGAACTCGGAGTGGTACATACGGAAATCAACCATATGCTCAGGCATCTGAACCGCTGGACGAAACCTCGGAGAGTCCGTACTCCGATCATCCATTTCCCCTCCTCAAGCAGAATATTTGCAGAACCTCTAGGAGTGGCCCTGATCATGTCCCCATGGAACTATCCGCTTCAGCTGACGTTGGCGCCACTAGCCGCGGCGATTGCCGCCGGCGACTGCGCGGTCATCAAGCCTTCCCGCTACAGCGCAAGGACAGCGGCTGAGATCGAACGCTTGATAGCCGAAACGTTCGATCGGGAATTCATCACGGTCTTCCAAGGCGGAAGCGAAATGAACACGAAGCTGCTGGACAACCGGTTCGACATGATATTCTTTACAGGAAGTCCTGCCGTCGGAAAGGTGGTCATGGAAGCTGCTGCGAAGCATATTACGCCTGTCACGCTTGAACTGGGAGGGAAAAGCCCCGTGATCGTCGACCAGAGCGCCGACATTCCGCTCGCGGCGACTCGCATAGCATGGGGCAAGTTTCTCAACGCAGGACAGACCTGCGTCGCCCCGGACTATGTCCTGGTGCATCGGACCAAGGAGCGGGAGCTCCTTTCGGAACTGAAAACAGCGATCAACCGTTTCTATGGCTCCGACCCCTTGCATAACGACGAATATCCGAAAATCATCAACGGGAAACACTACAGAAGACTGTGCGGACTGCTTGGAGACGGAACGATCTTTTTCGGCGGACAGCAGATCGAACAGCTGGAAAAAATCGCCCCGACGATTATGACTGAAGTTTCACTTTCGTCGCCGCTGATGACCGACGAAATATTCGGCCCGATCCTCCCCGTGATCCCGTACGACTCGTTCGATGAGGCTGTCGCCCTGATTAGAAGCAAGGAAAAGCCTCTCGCGCTCTATCTGTTCACCAAAGACCGACGCATGATCGACTGGACGATGCGACATCTTTCCTTCGGAGGAGGTTGCATCAACGACACAGTAGTCCACCTCACGAACCCGAACATGCATTTCGGAGGAGTCGGGCAAAGCGGTATGGGAAGCTACCATGGAATCCGTGGATTCGAAACGTTCAGCCATCTGAAAAGCGTTCTGAAGAAGGCGAACTGGCTCGATCTTCCGATACGATACCCGCCGTACGGAACCAAGCTGGCGGTGATCCGACGGCTCATGAAATGAGTCGCCGGCAACCGCTGTCCCTTAAAATCATCGGGACTGACTCGCAAGATCCGAATACCACTGGGCGGTCAGCGCATCGATCTCCTCCATGTTCCGCATGTCCGATCGGGAATGGAAGGAGCGGGAGTCATAGACGGCTTTCGCATAGAGCAGGAGCATGATCGCTTCCTGTCTGTCTGTCATTTCCGACAGAGCGACGGACGAATAGAACGGTTTCTGTTTCGGACCTTCCTTGCCCTCGTACTGGCAGTATCTGTCGAAGTTCGTCCCGTCGGTGGAATTCCACTTCTGCTGCTTCTTCATGATTTCAGCGATTCGGCGATCCTTGTTCCAGTTCCGCTTCCAGAGCATTTCGGCGAGCGCCTGATACGTTCCGGGGTATATGACATCGGCAGGAATCGTATCCACGGCAGCCCTGGCGAAGGAGATGGCACGCTGAGAGTCTCCGAACGATATCGGTTTGCCGGGAAGCTGGTCGTACAAACTCGCAAGGACGTACCACGTTTCGGAAGAATCGAGACAATCGAAATCATCGACGACCTTCCTCAGATCGTTGAGCATCGGCTTCGCCTTGGACAGGGAGTTCAACGGCCCTTTCGTCTGTCCCCACCGACCGATATTGGAGGCCCTCCACAGATATCCCATCGCCGTCGGTTCTTCGTCGATGGAAGCTTCGGCATATTCCTGACCAAGTTCATATGCGGAGAACCGGCCGTCCTTGTCGGTTTTCTCCAGATCGTCGCCAAGCGTCACTTGGACACGAGCCAGCCGCCACAGGATCTGTGCCCGCTCCTCCGCTGTTTCGGCAAGGCGAAGCAGGCGTTCCAGCTCCGCCTTGCAATCGGAGGGACGATCGAGCAGATAGTAGGCATCAGCTTGCGAAAGATCGATTGCCGCGGACACGGAACTCACAGCCAGAAAGGCGACCAGCACCGAGAAAAAGACCCTCTTGACTTCCATACGCTCCCCTTTTCGGATTTCCAATGACTTCATCATCGCCTTGCGCCAAGCGGGTTGTCAAGAATGAATTAATTTTTCACGAAATGACTAGAAACTCCGCTAAAGTTTCACTAATTCATATTTACGAAATCGGAACGAACCGATATCATGGAAGTCGATTGTCATGGGGAGAGATACAACGCATCCGCACATTTTTAAGCCGAAGCCACTGGTTTCGTTCTATTGGTTGATCTGGTTGCTACGAGGGATGCTCGTAGGACTGGTCATCGGTCCAGCGATGTATCTTCTGTCCAGGATGATCTACCAAATTGGTGTGGTCAGGACCGAGCATCCGCTGATCATGATTTTCATGCCGTTTGGAGCCGCAGCGACGGCGTGGCTGTTCAAAAAGACCGGGGCATATCTCCGCGGCGGTACGAACCTTGCCATAGAAAAAATCAATGAACGGATTCTGGCAGCCATCAAAGTCTCCAATCGACCTTTCCATAACGAGAGTGTTCCGCAGAAAGGGGCCGTACTGACGCCGAAGATCATTCCGCTGATGTACGCCAATACTGCTATCTCGCATCTCGTCGGCGCATCTTGCGGCAAGGAGGGTGCAGGAATCCAGATCGGCACAGGAATCGCAAGTGCGATTGACTGGCTCGAGCAGAAGCTCCGACATATGCTGGGACGGCCGGCCGAACCCTCCGACAGGATCGACATCAACGGAATCTGGCTGATCACCGGAGCCGGCGCCGCGTTCGGAGCGCTGTTCAACGCCCCCATGGCAGGAACCTGGTTCGGCATACAGTTCGCCAGCCCGAGGGTCACCCGCACCGAAGCGTTCCTTCCCTGTACCGCCGGAAGTTTTACCGCAAGTATCATATCCCAGGCTCTTGGCAACAAACCAATTTCACTCGGCGTCCCTATGGAATCGGTCGAATTCGGACTTGTTCCTCTGATCGTCGTCTGTCTCGCCGGAGTGTTGTTCGGGCTTCTCAGTCTGCTGTTCTGCACTACTGCGCAGGTGTTCAAGCATTTCTTCACGAAACTGACAAACAACATGCTTCTTCGATCCCTGTTCAGCAGTCTCGCGACATTGCTGGCGACCGGCATCCTCTACTTCGCGACAGGCTCCACCGCTTACAATGGTCTGAGCGCATCGCTGTTTTCCAATGCCGCAGCCGGAGAAACGACATGGATCGATCCTGTTGCGAAACTTCTTCTCACTGCCTTGTCCATATCCGCAGGATTCAGTGGCGGCGAAATCATTCCTCTGATGGTCATTGGAGCCACTACGGGATCGTTGCTAGCACAAGTGTTCTCGCTTCCCGTCTCGACGATGACGGTCCTCGGCGCCATCGGAACGCTGAGCGGCGGAACAAAACTTCCGCTCGTATGCTTCCTTCTGAGCCTTGAACTCTTCGGGTTCTCGAACGCAGCTCTGGTGTTCACCACCTGCATGTTCGGCTGCATCTGCTCCGGCAGAAGCGGTATCTACCCGAGCCAGAAGGATCCTTTCGCCTGAGATGACGACAAATCCTTGAAAAACCTCAAACGCCGTATTGACAAGAGGGTTGGCTCATATTAATATATGAACACTTGATCATATATTGAAGTGTACTTGAACATAGGGAGTTGATCCATGAAGCGTACTTGGAGAATCGATGGTCTTGACTGCGCGAACTGCGCGGCGAAGGTCGAGCATGCGGTCGGCAAGATCAATGGCGTCGCGGAGGCGCGGCTGGACTTTATGAATTCGAAGCTGACGGTGACGACGGGACAGGACATGGAACCGTCCTTCTGGCATTCCGTCGAACGAAAAGCGATCGAAACAGAACCCGACATAACCATGACGTGCAACGAGACAGGAGGAACGGCATCGGTTCGCACTTTGCGAGCGCAGCAGGGGGACGCTTCGTCAGTCCACCATGACGATCATGAACATGACCACCATCATGATCATGACCACCACGGCGGTGCTTGCGGTTGCGGTCATGTTCATGGGGAAGACGATTCCTTGGAATGCGGATGCGAGCGGAAAGTCGCCTCGCTTGGAAACGCTGGGCATCCCGCAGGGTGTACATGTCCGCTGTGCAGCGGTGAAAAATGCGCGGTACAAGTCTGTGTTCGCGAAGGGAACACATGGCTCAACGCGGATCTTGCACGGATCGTTACTGCGCTCGTGATGTTCATCGTCGGCAAGATCATTTCCGGCATTGCCGGAGATGTCCTGGCGATTGCCGCATACCTGCTTGCGGGCTACGATGTACTGTGGCGGGCGATCAAGAATATTCTCAAAGGAAAGATATTCGATGAAAACTTCCTCATGTCAGTCGCGACGATCGGCGCCGCGATCATCGGTGACTATGCGGAAGCCGCAGCTGTCATGATATTCTATCAGACGGGAGAATACTTCCAGGATGCGGCGGTACGGCGTTCGAGGAAATCAATCTCGGAGTTGATGGATATCCGTCCGCAGACCGCGACCGTCGTCAGGAACGGGATCGCCTCGGTCGTCGACCCGACGACGATCCAAGTGGGAGAGATAATCAGGCTCCTCCCGGGCGACAGAGTCCCTCTGGACGCCGTCGTCACTTCAGGTTCCTCGTTCATCGACACGATGGCGCTGACTGGAGAACCTGTGCCGAGGAAGGCGGAAATAGGAGATGAGCTGATCAGCGGATGTGTCAATACCTCCGCGATGCTAGAAGCGAAGGTCGAACGCCGGTATGAGGACAGCACGGTAAGCAGAATCCTGGAGCTTGTCGAGGATTCAAGTGGAAGAAAAGCTCCGAGCGAGCAGTTCATCACGAAGTTCGCCCGTTACTATACCCCTGCGGTTGTCGTATCGGCGGTATTGCTAGCTATATTGCCGCCGTTGCTTGGGTTCGGACAGTTCAGCGAATGGGTATACCGAGCTTTGGTATTCCTGGTGATCAGCTGTCCCTGCGCGCTTGTTATCTCCATCCCGCTTTCCTATTTCGGAGGGATCGGAGGAAGCGCCCGTAAAGGGATCCTAGTAAAGGGAGGCAATTATCTCCAGGCGCTCGCAAAGGTGGATACGTTCGTATTCGACAAGACAGGGACCATCACCGAAGGGGTGTTCAACGTCCAGCATGTACAGCTGTACGACGACGGATACGACGAACAGACACTTCTGGCATATGCAAGCGCCGCGGAACGGATGAGCAACCATCCGGTCGCAAAAGCAATAGTCGCCGCATCGAAGGCAAAGCCGCTTGACGCCACATCCGCCGAAGAATTCGCAGGGAAAGGCATCAAGGCGCTAGTGGGTTCGCATACGGTCCTTGCAGGAAACCTGAAACTGCTTTCACAGGAGCGTATCCCCGCTCCTGCCCCGTCCAACGAGATCGGGACTGTGGTATTCGTCGCGATCGACGGAACCCTTGCAGGAAAAATCGTTGTAGCGGACAAGATCAAGGATAGCGCACGACAGGCGATTTCCAGATTGAAGAGACTCGGGGTCGTCAGGACGGTCATGCTCACCGGAGATTCGAATTCGAATGCGACCCAGGTTGCCCGTGAAGTCGGAATCGACGAGGTTCATGCTTCGTTGCTTCCCCAAATGAAAGTCGATGAACTCGAAAAAGTCATTGCGGCCGGGAACGGCACGCTCGCATATGTCGGAGACGGCATCAACGACGCACCGGTGCTTGCCAGGGCCGACATCGGAATCGCGATGGGCGCCATGGGAAGCGATGCCGCGATCGAGGCGGCTGATGTCGTGATCATGACCGACGATCTGGACAGAGCCGCCGATGCAATGCTGATCGCACGGAAGACCAACAGAATCGTCATGCAGAACATCGTCTTCGCGCTAGGGGTGAAAGCCGTCGTGCTGTTGCTCGGCGCACTGGGGATCGCGGGAATGTGGATGGCGGTGTTCGCGGACGTCGGCGTCGCGGTCATCGCGATCATCAATGCGATGCGTGCGCTTCGAGTCAGACGCATGGCGTGACAGGGCACAGGTGTTCCATGGGGCGACAGCAAGTCGCCCCGTTTTTTTGACAAATATCCGCTTGGCGACTCGTCCACGGATAGTACTTAACAAGCGGAGCTGCTTCATGGTACAGTAGCCCAGCTAAACGAGGAATTGATATGGACGAACGACTGATCAGGAATATCGGCATCATGGCGCACATCGATGCGGGAAAGACGACCACCACGGAACGCATCCTGTACTATACGGGGGAGAATCATCGCATCGGAGAAGTCGACAACGGCGAAGCGACCATGGACTGGATGGAGCAGGAGCAGGACCGGGGGATTACCATCAGTAGCGCTGCGACCACCTGTTTCTGGAAAGAGCACCAGATCAACATCATCGATACGCCGGGACATGTGGACTTTACTGCGGAGGTCGAGCGCTCGCTGCGGGTCCTTGACGGTGCGGTCGGCGTCTTTTGCGCCGTAGGAGGCGTAGAACCACAGACCGAGACGGTCTGGAGACAGGCTGACACATACAAGGTTCCTCGTATCGCGTTCGTCAACAAAATGGATCGCCTCGGAGCCAATTTCCCCGAAGTACTCGAAGAAATGAAATCAAAGCTTGGTGCGAATCCGATTCCTCTCTTCATTCCTGTAGGGGTCGAGTCGGACTTCAAAGGCGTGATCGACCTTCTGAGAATGGAATACCTGACGTTCGACCAAAACGACCAGGGAGCGACGGTCCTCCGACAGACCATTCCCGAGGAACTGCTGGAAGAGGCTTCGATGTGGAGGGAATCGTTGATTGACGCGGCGGCGTCGTTCAGCGATGAAATCACCGAACTATATTTCGACGGCAAGGAGATTCCCGTGAATCTGGTCCTCGCAACATTGCGAAAAGCGACCATCGAGCGGCAGATTCTGCCGGTATTCGTCGGTTCATCCTTGAAAAATATCGGTGTGCAGCCGTTGCTCGATGGCATCGTCGATCTTCTGCCCTCCCCGACCGATGTCCCTCCGATCAAGGGAGTCTCCGCAAAATCCGGCAAGGAAGTCGAAGTCAAGCATGACGTGAAAGCCCCACCTCTCGGCCTCATCTTCAAGATCCAGATGGATCGGGAAGCCGGTCCATTGTGTTTCGTGCGTGTCTACAGCGGCGTCTTTAAAAAAGCTACGGCGGTCCTCAACATCAATAAGAAGAAGCGCGAGCGCGTGAACAGAATCCTGCGCATGCATGCCAATCGGTCCCAGGAGCTCTCGGAGCTCCAGGCAGGCGACATCGGGGTGATCGTCGGGTTCAAGGAAGCACAGACAGGAAACACGATCGGCAGCGAAGGCAACCAGATTCTCCTCGAGTCGATGAACTTCCCCGCTCCCGTCATTTCCGTGGCCATAGAACCGAAGACGATGAGTGATCAGGACAAGCTCAAGAAAGCGCTCGAGATACTTTCTCAGGAAGATCCTACGTTCACATGGAAGGACAATGCCGAAACCGGACAGCTGGTGATCAGTGGCATGGGAGAATTGCACCTCGATGTGCTGATTACACGGCTGACGAAGGAAATGAAGGTCGAGGCCCGCGTAGGGAATCCGCAGGTCACGTACCGCGAATCGATTACACAGGAAGCGAGTGGAAGCCAGTCTTTCTCGAAAGTAATCGCCGGCAAGGAGAATGCTGCCGGAGTGTCGCTGACTGTCAAGCCACTGCCTGCGGATTCCGGTACTCGATACGAGTCTTCGGTCAGCCCGAAAGCGATGCCGGCGGAATTCTTCGAAGCAATCAAAAACGGCATCGAGAATTCGTTCAGAAGCGGAATCAAATTCGGCTACGAAGCTTGCGACATGGAAGTGAAACTGACCGATGTCTCCTATAACGAACTGACTGCGACGCCGTTCGCATTCGAAGCTTGCGCCGCGATGTGTTTCGACTCTGTCTGCCAGCAGGCCGGACCGATCCTGATGGAACCGATCATGAGCGTGGTCGTGGTTGTTCCCAGCCAATACGTAGGCGATGTGATCGGCAGTCTGACTGCGAGAGGAGGAATCGTCAATAGCATGGAAAGCAGACCGGGAGCGGACCATATCCATGCGCAGGCGCCGTTGAGCAAGCTGTTTGGGTATTCAACCGCGTTGCGGTCTTCGACCCAAGGCCGAGGCACATTCTCGATGGAGTTTTCGCATTATTCGCCGAAAGTCTGATTGCCAAAGACATGAAGAACGCACCGCCAGTCGAGCCCTTGTGCTTCTTTGGGCGTGATAATCCTCGGACTCTTGCATTGAGTTTTTTTCAGCCGCTTCTGCCGAAGGGCGTTCCGGGTAGGCGGGGGCAGGTTTTCGTCTCGAGCGACTACCGAGCATCCAACGACCATTGTTCAAAATTCTGACCGCACCGAAGCCAAAAGATCCCTCCAAGTCCTTGGTGCCGATCCCCTCATACGTGCAGAATATTCCCACCTATCTTTTTGTGCTTCTGGAATTTTTTTGATGTCGAACCCATTTTCTCTTGACCGCGATATCCCTTTCAGCGATTTTTGGATAAAATATTATTGACTATTGGCAACTTTAAATGTATTATCAAATAGCAAGAAAATAATACAATTACATAATAGGTTACGTATTATACTTGCCGACAGCCAACCATATTCACAAGCAGACTATTTTTACTACATGTTTCATGCTATGATAGTCTGACAATACTTACAAGGAGTAACACAATGGCTCGAACGTACAATCTGCAAGACATCTTTGCCAGGAACTTGAAGGAACGCAGAAGGAAGCTTGGACTGACTCAGGCGCAGCTTGCGGAAAAAATCGGAGTTTCGACATCCTTCGTTACGGAGATAGAAACTTCACGTAAGGCACCATCTTTTTCCACGATAGAGAAAATTTCGAATGCAATGGGAGCGCCCAGCTGGACATTCTTCTGTGAAAGCGGGGACAAACTGCCGGGCAACTGCGATGCCGCCGACCAGTTCGCATACAAGTTCAAGCAGCAGATCGGAGAGCTTATCGACAAGCTGTTCCACGAGATCAGCGAGAACTGACGTTTTCGACATGCAGGGGGTGTTTCAGAAAAGATTCAGAGACACCCCCTTTTTCCTTACCTTGGCGATCGATTCCGGAACCTGCTGGCTCTGATCCGGAACATCAGTCGCTTTCCTCCTCTGCTTCATGGATTCGATCCATGACCGACAGCGTAGCGCTTGCATGGGAGGATGCTTTTTTGTGCCTTTTCGTCACTTCACGCAACAGAATACACAGGCACACCGTACCGAGCACCTCCGGAGCCCGGAGAAAAAAGTTTTTGACAACTCCGATATGTCAGCATACGATAAGAGAAATGCATTCTATGCATGGAATCGCATGATTCCGGAACGTAGAAACCGGGAGCATCGAGGAGGAACCGACATGCCGGGACAAGCCTGACATGCGGCTTGGAATCGCGCTCCGGTGGCATTGTCGCGCAGGAGGACGACGGTCCGAAGTTCGAAACGACGGACCGACGACTCCAAGCAAGGAGGAACAGTATGAGCGTAACCAGTACCGAACTGAGGAATCTAGCCATCGTAGGCCACAACGGTACCGGGAAAACCTCATTGTTGGAACAGGCGTTGTTCTACAGTGGTGTGATTTCCCGGGCCGAAAACGTCGATAGCGGAAAAACAGTCAGTGACTACACTGAAGAAGAAATTACACGCAAGATATCCATCCATGCTTCTCTAGCCTCCATGACATGGGACGGAAAAGTCCTGAATTTCATCGATACTCCGGGAACTGCGGACTTCATTGGCGAAGCCATCTGTGGTTTCCGATCCTGCGAAGCGGCCTTGATGCTGGTCGATGCTCGCGATGGCGCCCAGATCGAAACGATCAAGCTTTGGCGCAGACTGAATACCAGGAACAAACCGCGCGCCGTATTCATCAACAAGATGGATCGTGAGCGCGCTGACTATAAGAAAGTGCTCGACAACCTGAAGGAAGAGTTCAATTCGTCGTTCGTCCCGGTGACGATTCCGATCGGCGATGCCGAGAACTTCAAGGGCGTCATCAATTTGATCGAGAATCAGGCGTATCTGATCGGAACGGACGGAAAGGAGTCCATGACACAGATTCCCACTGAACTGAACGACTATGCGGAAGAGTTCAGGCTACTTCTGATAGAAGCGGCGGCGGAAGGAGCCGACGACCTGATAGAAAAGTATTTCGAAGAAGGCACGCTGACACCCGATGAAATCCGTCGTGGGCTGCGCGAAGGCCTGAACGACAATCGTGTGGTACCCGTCCTGTGCGGAAGCACGGCGAAAGGCAGCGGAATCATGTCGTTGCTCAACTTCGTGAAGAACAACTTTCCTTCTCCCGAAGGGAAGATGGAGACGACAGTCGATGCGGAAGGCACCGAAACGTCGTTGACGATATCCCAGGACTCCCCGGCGTGCGCCTATGTATTCAAGACGACGATCGACCAGTTCTCGGGAAAACTGAGTTTCATCAAGGTCGCAGGCGGAACCATTACCGCTGATACGGAACTGTACAATCCCCAGATGTCCAAGAAGGAGCGCGCGGGCAAGGTCTACCGAGCCATCGGAAAGAAACTCGTCGAAGTACCATCGCTTGCCGCCGGAGATATCGGAATCATCGCGAAAAGCAACATCACGTCGACCAATGCGACGTTGCTGTCCTCATCGGATATGAAATTCACGTTCAAACCATTGAATCTCCCCCAGCCGATCTATGCGCTCGCGATCAGCGCCAGCGACAAGAAAAGCGAAGACAAGATGAACGAAGCGCTGCACAAAGTGACAGAGGAGGATCTGACGTTCCGCGTCGAATACAACGAAGAAACGAAAGAGAATACCGTCTCAGGAATGGGTGAACTCCATATCAACATGATTCTCGACAGGATCCGCGAAAAGCAGAAAATCCAGATCAATACAAAACTTCCAAGGATCGCCTATCGAGAAACGATCACCAAGAAATCAGGAATCGCCGAATATACCCACAAAAAACAGTCGGGCGGTCATGGTCAATATGCCCGGGTACTGATTGAGATCCAACCGATCGAGCGCGGAGAATACTACACTTTCACGAATGCGATCAAGGGAGGCTCCGTATCGAAAGGCTATATTCCCGGCATCGAGAAAGGATTGCACGAAGCCATGGAGGAAGGCTTCCTGGCGGGATACCCGCTCGTCGATATCGGCGTGACGCTGATCGATGGCAAGGAACATCCTGTAGACTCGTCGGAAATGGCGTTCAAACTCGCGGCGAAAGGAGCGATGAAGGAGGCTTTGGGGAAGGCAGGCGCGGTATTGCTCGAACCATATGTCAAGCTTTTCGTCTATGCCGAGAACGAGTATCTAGGAGATATCCTTTCCGATCTTTCCGGCAAGCGAGGCCGGGTGCTCGGACAGGACGACATGGGACATATCCAGAAAATCAGAGCGGAAGTTCCGCAAGCGGAACTGCTCAACTATGCTATCGAATTGAAGTCGATGACCAGCGGTACCGGATCGTACGAACTGGAGTTCGACCATTACGAAACGCTCAACGGCAAGCTGGCGGACGACGTCATCAAAGCGGCGAAAGCCGCCCAGGAAGCCGCTCAGGACCGATAGCGTTTCACTCACAAGCGTACGAAGCCGTCGTTGCAGCCGAAAGACCGCGCGACGGCTTTCTTGTCTCTCCTATCGCTTCTCCACCCAGACTTCGCTGATTTCATATGATTTCGCAAGCCCTTTTTGCTCAAACTTCGTAGTAGGTCTCCACGGCCTCGCAGGGGCGAAACCGGCGTATGGATTGCGGAACCCCGGTACGGAATCGAACACTTGCAGCATATGGTCGGCGTACTCCTTCCAGTCGGTCACACAATAGACATATCCTCCTTCGACCAGTTTCGAACACATCATCTCGGCAAGAGGAACTTGTACCAACCGTCGCTTGTGGTGACGTTTCTTCGGCCACGGGTCGGGAAAAAAGATATGGAAACCTGCGACTGAACCATCGGGCACCATGGAGCGGAGCACCTGTACGGCGTCGAAACGCATCAATCTGACGTTCGGCAACGGCATGGTAGCGCAGGCATGGAGCAGTTTCGCGAATCCTGCAAGAAACACTTCGATGCCAAGATAATTGTATTGCGGACGATCCTTCGCGATCCGGGCGGTACTGTCCCCCATGCCGAATCCGATTTCAACGACGACCGGGTTATCGTTTCCGAAAACTGTGGTCCAGTCAAGCGGCTCCGGTCTGAACGGAATGCCATATTCGGGATAGAAGTTCTTCAACGCATCCACTTGGAATGCATGGAGATGACTTCCGCGGAGCACATAGCTCTTGACCTCGCGTCTCTGTGCTCCGTCCCGCTCCTCTACCCGTTCCAACTCCGGGATATCGGCAAATACATCAGCCTGTCTTTCTCGCATTTCAGGAAACTCCCTCCCAGCATCTCATCGGCGTTCGGCATCGGCCGGACAATCAACTATACCAGTCGCTGCAACTTCTCCAGAATAAACAGCGCCTTGTCCTTCAAGGAAATGGCCTCGGTCTTCATCTCCATGAAATTCATCCGCTTCGCATCGATCTTCACCTTCCCGCCGGACAGGCGCACCAGATCGATCAACTTGTCGATCGACAGGCTGGCAAGCCGAGAGAACTCGACGGTGACGATTCCGTTGCGCTCTGCGAGGTGGAAGATCGACAGCTTCCGGCAGATGATCTTCAGCTCGGCGATGTACAGCAGGTTCGCGACCTCTTCCGGCATCTGGCCGAACCGATCCTCCATCTCCGCGGTAAGTGACTGGAGCTGTTCCTCATCCTGGATCGAAGAAATCTTCTTGTAGATTTCGAACTTGACGGAGGGAGCCTTGATATAGCTGTCCGGAATGAAACCGCTGTAGTCTAGTTCGAGAAACACTTCCTTCTGGCTTTCCGCATCGTCACTTTTCTGCAGATCCGCGATCGCTTCGTCGAGGATACGCAGATACATGTCGAGTCCGACGGACGCCATCTGTCCGCTCTGCTCTCGTCCCAGCAGATTCCCGGTACCTCTGATCTCCATGTCCTTCATGGCGACCTTGAACCCAGCACCGAGTTCCGTATGCTCGCTGATCACTTTCAGCCGCTTGACTGCGAGTTCGCTCAGTGCGGCCGCTTCCGGATAGAACAAATACGCATAGGCTTCTTTATCGCTTCGTCCGACACGACCTCGCAACTGATACAGCTGACTTACCCCGTACATGTCGGCCCTATCGATGATGATCGTATTCACATTCGGGATATCGATGCCGTTCTCGATGATCGTCGTAGCCACAAGTACCTGAATTCCTTCGTGGACGAACCTGCGCATCGTATCCTCAAGCGCGATGCTGTCCATCTGTCCATGGGCGCTCTCGATGATCAGTTCCGGCATCCGTTTCTGCAATCCCCAGACAACTTCCTCCAGCGTCTCGATCCGATTGTGCAGGTAGAAGACCTGCCCTCCCCGCCCGACTTCGTATCGAATCGCCCGCTCGATCATGTCCTCGTCGAAATGCTGGATGACCGTCTTGATCGGTCTTCTGGCGATCGGCGGAGTCGTCAGCAACGACATGTCCCGGATCTTCAGCAGCGACATATAAAGAGTACGAGGAATCGGGGTGGCGGACAGGGAGAGGGAGTCGACCGAAGCCCGCATCTCTTTGATCTTCTCCTTGTCCTTGACACCGAAACGCTGTTCCTCGTCCACGATCAACAATCCGAGATCATGGAAGACGACATCTTTTTGCAGGATGCGATGCGTACCGAACAGTACGTCGACGCTTCCCGTTGCCAGTAGTTTCAATGTCCGCCCCTGCTCTTTCTTCGGTACGATACGGGACAGCTGCCCGGCTTTCACGGGAAAATCCCCTAGTCGCTTGAGAAAGTTCGAATAATGTTGTTCCGCGAGAATCGTTGTCGGAGCGAGAAACGCCACTTGCTTGCCACTCATGACAGCCTTGAACGCAGCCCTGAACGCGATTTCAGTCTTCCCGTATCCGACATCGCCGCAGACCAGCCGGTCCATGACGATCGGACTCTCCATGTCCTGCTTGATATCGTCGATGCAGGTCAGCTGATCCTCGGTCTCGTCGTACGGGAATGACGCTTCGAACTGAAGCTGCCAATCGGTATCCTTCGCGAAGGGGTATCCCATTGTATTCTTGCGTCGTGCATACAGCTTGATCAACCGTCCCGCCAGCTCTTCCGCCGACTTGCGAGCCTTGACTTTCTTGTTCTCCCATCCCTGTCCGCCGAGCTTGTCAAGTTTCGGGATACCGCCTTCACTTCCGATATACCGCTGAATCAGGTTCGCCTGCTCGATGGGGACATACAGATGCTCGTCGCCGGCATAGAGTATCTTGATGTAGTCCCGTTCCTTGTCCCCCATCCGGACACGGTCGATCTTCACGAACCGACCGATACCGTAGTTCACGTGCACGACATAGTCACCCTCGTTCAGATCGACGAATGAGTCGAGAGGACTGGACTGGACATGATGGAGCATCTGAACGACCTGCTTGCGCCTGCCGAATATCTCATGGTCGCAGATGGCGATCACCTTGAGCGACGGAATAGCGAATCCCCCGGAAATCTCCCGTTCGATATATTCGATAGATGAAAACTGCTTCAGCATCTGCTCCAGTCGTTTCCGCTGCAGTTCCGTTCCTGTGAAAATCGAGATCTTCCAGCCATTGGCGGTCAGCTGTCCGAGTTCTTCGCGCAGCATGGTGAAGTTTCCGAAATATGACCGTGGGCCTTCGATATCGAACCGAAAGCTGTCGGTCCGCTGACGGGAAATATCCACGACGGTAACGCTGTCAGAGCACCGTTCCTTGAACGACGGATAGTCGAAAAGCATATCCTGCGGTCTCGTTGCGTTCCTATCGGTCAGGAAGGCAGTCCTGAACAGAGCTTTCGCCTCGACTTCCAAGGAATGGAAGGACGTTTCCAGCCGCTCATCGCCGACAAAAAAGAAATAGTCGTCGTCATGGATGTACGGGGCGACCGAATCAAGTATGACCGAATCCCGTTCTCCGAGGATGCTGATCTGGATTCTCCCCATGCTTTTGATCGTTTCTTGCGTAATTGGATCGAATAGACAGATGCGATCGATCCTGTCCCAGTCAGCATAGATTCTGACAGGATACTCCAGCTCGTGCGGATAGATGTCCAGAACTTCCCCACGCAATGAGAACTCCCCCGGAGAACTGGTACTCGGCGCACGGAAATACCCACTGTCGGCAAGACGGTTCGCAACCGTAATCGGATCGAACGGAGCGTTTACCACGAGTTCAAGTGAAGCGTCCAGAATCGATTTCGGAGAAACGACTGGCGAAACGAAAGCTCGCAGATGTGTTACGACGACGCCCTGCTTCGCATCGATGACGGACGCAAGGCGTTGCAACTGTTCATATTCCCGCTGGCTTCCCTCCCAATGACTGTACAAAGTCTTGCCAGTGGAAGGGATATAGAAAAATGGCATGTCGTCCGTCATGCCCGCGATCCGTGCGTTGCGAGAATACTTCGGTTCCTTCGCTTTCCTAGACCATCCACCGTCTGTGAACGAACCGTCCTTGAGGATCTGTAGTGCTGATTCTTCGGTAGAACAGACCGCCCAGACTCTGCCGGAAGTCTTCCGGGCGAACAGACGGAGACATTCTGCCAGAGGAAATCCGTCAAGCCCTTCGACCGACAACGGGACATGGCAGTTCCTGCAATAGCTCTTGTAAGCATCGCTGTTTTTGATATACGATTGAACGGACGCGGCGATTTGTGTCTGCATAGGCGCAATAACCCTATCACATCAACAAGAAGGTTTTCAAGCAATGAGCATTTCTCTGGACAAATCCAAGCTCGATTCCTTAGCCGAGGAAGTCCGCGCCTGCGGCGCTTTCGCGCGGCAGGTGCAGCATGACATCCATAGGAACTACAAATCAGATGGAACCGTCATCACGGAAACGGATCTTGAAGTGTCGCGAAGGATCCTCTACATGGTTGGAAGACTGTTCCCCGATGCGAACATTATCAGCGAGGAAGTGCTTACGCCATGGAAAGACGATGCGCCCTGTACGTTCGTCCTGGATCCGATCGATGGAACGGATGTCTACAGCCAGGGGCTGCCGTCATGGGCGGTAGCCTTGGGGATCATGGACGAGAACCGTGTGCCTGTCGGCGCGATGATCGACGCTCCCCGCTGGGGCATCGGATGCGACGAACTGTTCGTGCGCCTTGACCCGGGATCGCCCGATGTAACGATCAACGGACAACCGCTGGTCCTACGCGGAGACAAGGATGTCCCGCGGCAGATTACCATGGGTGCGGCAGGACAGCGTCACATGGACTTCACGAATTTCCACGGCAAGGTCAGGACGTTCGGAAGCAGTATCATCCACATGCTCTCCCCGGCCATCTATCCGCACTTCGAGGCTTGCGTCAACCAGCCATGCTACGTGTGGGACGTGTTGTCAGCACATGCGGTGCTGCTCCATGAAGGGATGCTGATGGAGTACGTGGATGGAGAACCATTTGTCTATGACGATGCATTCGTCCTGGAACGGCAGCCATTCAAGCGTCCGGTCTATGCAGGAACCAGAGCGGGAGTCGATTTTCTGCGAAAGAACCTGCCTGTCAGGTATTGACAGGCAGCAGAGGATATTTACGGCGAATTTCGCTTGCCTGTGTCGGCGTGATGCCCTCAGCTACTGACGGAAGCACTCGATGATGGTACATGCGGCCGCATCGACCCCGAAGGTTCTTCCTACTTCTCCGAGAAACGATGTGCGAACCGCCGCGAGTATGTTCACCCCCCTGGAGGCTACCGCGGCGGAAAACGATGGCGCCAACCCCCCTCCCGACAATTCGATTCTCCCGATTTCGTCGAACACGATATGGGTTGCGATTGCGATCTGTTCCATAATTTTCGAATTAGCCCAGGAAAAGACAGCAGGATCGACAAAGAATCTCCCGAACGCTATGGAGTGGGGAAACTCCAGCTCGGACATCAGCAGCCGGGCCTCCCCCGTCGCAAGATCCTGAAGCACGTAGCGATCTTTCGGCAACCCCGGATCGACGGGCGTCGTCGCGAAACCGCCAATTCGAACGCCATCGATGGTTCGCAGACGTTCGATCTCCCGCCAAAGCCTCGTGGTCTTTCCGGAATCACGATCTCCACAGATGAACGTGATCCGCGAAAGAGGGGCGTCACTGCCTGCCATCATTCTGCCCGAGGAAACTTTGCAGGACGGAAAAAGCCTTCATCGAGTCTCCCCGTCTAATGACGAACGTCAATTCGTTCATCGTCGACATGACCTCGATCATGTTGATTTCCTCCCAAGCGAGCTTCCTTACCGCCTCGTACACGATTCCAGGCGTCTGGAGGAATTCGCCGGAGAAAATCAACGTGAGGGCCACCAGATCCTCCATTCGGTTCAGTATTTCCTCCCCCTGCACCAGTTCTTCGATCAACGATCTGTATTTTTCGCTGACAGCCACGCTCACTTCATGGTTGCCCATTGTGACATTGAGGAAATCACCTTTCTCGGTGGAGACATTCTGATAGAGCGTGGCAAGTTTCATGATAAAGGAATCCCGCCGGACAAGATTCACATCGAAAATGTTCGTTTTCATCACGATTTCATACTGGACGTTGTAGCGCCGCTGGGAATTGTCCCGCTGCCGAAGATCTTCCGCATACCGCCTGATAGCCATCACGATCGCGGATATCTTCACAGGTTTTCCATAGGCTTTCTCGACCTGCGAATGTATCGACTCGGCATAGTTGCTACAACTGAGGATGCCCTGGATCAGTATCTCATGGAGGAACGGAGTCTTATCGATGATTCGCTTGACGCAACTGCTCACTGAATCAGCCATTCATGCCATCCTTTCGCCGTGGTTTCCGGAGTATCCTATCCGACGATGTTAATATAATAACATTCCATTATTATTTCAACAATCAAATTCCATTCCGATACATCCGAAACATACTGTACGGACGGACAGTGGAGCGTTCAGACTCGACTCCGACCACGATGCCATGGCCGGTAGGACTCATACCTAGAGTTCAACATAGCCAATAACACTCGACTCCGACCACGATGCCACGGCCGGCAGGACGGGAGAGACCGCCGACACCGGTATTGGCAGAAATCCTTGAATCCCTGCAATAGTGCCAGTTTTCTATGTAATTCATTATTTGATTATAAAAATGACGCTAGAATCCTTGAATTCTTACGTGATGCATGGTATGGTGGTACTATTCTGCAAACAAGGAGTCCGGCATGCGCTGCCCCCATTGTGGTTTCATGGATGACAAGGTACTGGAATCGCGCCAGAACACCAGCGGATCGACCATCCGTCGGCGTCGTGAGTGTCTTCAGTGCGGATATCGCTTCACCAGCTACGAGAGGATTGAAGAAAAGCCGCTGATGGTGATCAAGCGCGACGGAAGACGGCAGCCGTTCGATCTCGGCAAAGTGGAACGAGGCATACGCACGGCGACCGAAAAGCTCCAAATCAGTCAGGAAACGATCGAGCAGATCCTGCAGAACATCGAAGACGAAGCTGTGCTCCAGGCCGGCAGTCGAAGGGAGATTTCCTCGTCAGTGATCGGAGAAGAAGCGTTGCGGCAACTGTTCAAAGTCAACAAGGTCGCGTATGTCCGCTTCGCGGCGGTATACAGAGCGTTCGGCGACGTGGACCAGTTCATCGAGGAAATCGAACACCTCAGCAAGGGCATGGAATGATCGGCCCCTCCACCGAAAGCTTCCGCTATCTTGCGTCGAACCACTTTCCTGTCAACGAATATTCGATCGAATCGTTCAGATGTTCGGGCTTCAGAATTTCGTTCGCGCAGTCAAGACAGAAATTGTCCGTCATTCCGGCCACATAGTCGTACACGATCCTATCCAACGATCCGTCATGGTCGAGGTACGGTCCCTGCATCTCCACGAGATGATGATAGAACCCGACAGCGAGCATATTCTTCTCCTCCAGATACGGTGTTTCGTCGAACCCGTACCGATCCAACAATCCCTGCAGGTAATCGATGATCAATCGTAGCAATCGGGTGAAATACCGTTCATAGCCGCTTAACATCGGGCTTTTGTAGATATGGCGGTAGTTGAACTGCTTCATGACCTCCACAGCCTCGAACAGCTCGTCGGAGAAATTGATTCCCCGGTGTTCGTCGCTATGGTCGATGATGTCGTTCACCAGGGAGTTGATGATTTCCCCGTTCGTCCTGCCAAGCCGTTCGCCCACGATCGGAGGCAGCTCCTTTGGATCCACGATCGAGAGCCTGGTGGCATCCTCGAAATCCCTTCCCAGATATGCGATCGAATCGGAAAAACGAACCACCGTCGCCTCCCAAGTGGCAGGAACAAGAGAAGCTCTGGAGACATACGACGCGAGGTCCTTCACGGAAAAGTCCGGTTTCAACGTCTGCACGAAATGCTCGCCGCAATGCGAGGCTATCCCGTCCCTGACGGCATACGTCAGGTTCAAGCCCTTTCCGTGTTCGGAGAGGAAGTCCACCACCCGCAAGGAATTCAGCTCGTGTTCGAACCCGCCCATCCCCCGCTCCCTCATGAACCCGTCGAGAATCCGCTCTCCCACATGGCCGAACGGAGTATGCCCCAGATCATGCCCCATGCCGATCGCCCAGGCAAGCTCCGTATTGAGATCCAGACCGCGGCAGATCGCGGTCGCGATCGACGCCACGTGCAGCACATGCTCCATGCGCGTGCAGATATGGTCGTTGCTTGGAGAGAAAAAAACCTGCGTCTTGTGTTTCAACCTTCTGAAAGGAGAACTATGGATGATCGCCGTAGTGTCACGATAATATGCGCCGCGTACATCGTCGGGACGCTGATGCATCCGCCGCTGGAGTTCGACGTCGTCAAGCAGATTCTTCAGTTTCGCCATCTTCTTATTCCCCAATCGATACGCATGTGATATGTTGATGGTAGCATATAATCGTTCGTATGCATATCTTTAGGATATATGTACGATGCGGAGGAACATCTTGGAATCGTATGTCCTGCCGTTGCTGGCGTTGCTACTGAATTTTCTCGCATTCGTCTCATGCCTCCGGTTCCTGTTCAAGCGGCAGGGCTTCTACTGGCTGATTCCCATGGCCATCTCCCTGGCGCTCGTCTGGGTCACCGGAACTCAGTTGCTGACGATCGTCTCCACAATTCCTTCTGCACCCCGTCCCGAGCAGACCTCTCTCGTCGCCGCGCTGGCGATATCGGCGCTTTGGATGCTTTGCGTCACGACATTCCGCTATGCACTGAAAAAAACCATCGCGCACAACAAGCATCTTGACGATACATGGAAGAACTACCACGAAGCCCGGTACATGGAGAAAGTAGCGCTCCGATCATATCGCCGGCAGGAACGTCGATACAGACGGAACAACGTGCCTTCCGCCTATGTCCCCGCTCCAAAAGCATATCCAGAGCAGTGGATTGACTATTTCGACCGTCGCTGACGCACGGCTTCTTCGCGCCGACCCATTTGCAGTCCCTGCCATCCGCATGCTATACTTTCCGTCAATTCTTCCTCGTTTCGGAAAACGGGACGCGGGACTTGCTGTGGATGGTGACGGATGACCCAGTCGTATATTCTTTTTTTCGCAGGAATCAAGCATAGCGGAAAATCAACGATGGGGTGTCTTTGTGCGCGGAAGCTCGGCGTTCCGTTCTACGATAGCGACGCCATCATGGCGAACGATCTCCCTGAGGGATGCGCGGACATCAGAAGTTTCTATCGCTCGGTCGGGCCGGTAGCATTCAAGCGCGCCGAGGCGGCTTCGATGAAGCGATTCCTCTCCTCGTCGAACGATGCCGCGACGGCGCTCTGCGACAAGTTTCCGTTCACGGGGATCCGGTCGATCGTCTCGCTAGGGGGTGGCGCATGTGACAACGAAGACCTAATGGCTGCGGTCAAGGGCAGAGGGATCGTCGCATACCTTACCAACGACTGTTCCGTGCTGTTCAATCGCATTATCGCGGGGGGAATTCCGCCGTTCCTGGACGAACGGGATCCCGAAGGTTCTTTCGCGAAACTCTACGCCGAAAGAGACGCACGCTATAGAAGCCAATGCGATTTTATGATACAATTGCCGGATTGTGAGAGACCTGAAGAAACATGCCGTTTCCTCATGAAATCTCTTTCCAACGTCCTTCGAACCTACCATAAGGAGCCTTGCCATGAGTGCGAATAGTTTCGGGTCGGCTTTGCATGTCACGACATTCGGAGAATCCCATGGGGTTGCGCTCGGGGTGGTCGTGGACGGACTTGAACCTGGAATACCGATCGATGTGCAGGAACTGCGCCGGATGATGGAGAGAAGACGTCCCGGAGCCAATGCCCTTGGAACCGCTAGAAAGGAACAGGATGAAGTCAGTATCCTCAGCGGCATGTTCCAAGGACTGACGACAGGAGCTCCGCTTGCCATGGAGATTCGCAACGGAGACCAGAAATCGTCGGATTACGACGAAATCGCAGGGCTCTACCGCCCCGGACATGCTGATTGGACCTGGCAGCAGAAATTCGGTATCCGCGACTGGCGCGGCGGGGGAAGATCTTCTGGAAGGGAGACGTCGTCGAGAGTCGCGGCGGGTGCGATCGCCATGCAGATACTGAAACTGAAAGGAATCGGAATCGTTGCGGGAACCGTCAGGATCGGAGATGTCGCAGCAAGTCGCCGTGACTGGGATGTCGCACCGTCGAATCCGCTGAACTGCCCCGACGAACAGGCTGCGATCGGGATGCAGGAACGGATCGAAGCCGCCCGTAAAGCCCAGGACAGCGTGGGAGGGATCATCGAATGCATCGCGACGGGGCTTCCTCCCGGCTTGGGAGAGCCCGTGTTCGATAAGCTCGATGCGAAAATCGCACAGGCGATGCTCAGTATCGGGGCGGTAAAGGGAATCGAATTCGGCGATGGCTTTTCCTGCGCGCTCTCGTCAGGCTCGCGGTTCAATGACGAAATGGCGCTCGACGGCAACGGAAAGCCGATGTTCCTGACCAATCACGCCGGAGGCGTCCTCGGCGGAATGTCCAGCGGCGCCCCATTGGTGTTCCGCATCGCCGTCAAGCCCACCCCATCGATCTCCCTTCCCCAGCGGACCATGGACTTGGATGGACGGGAACGGATCGTGGAGGTTCATGGACGCCATGATCCGTGTGTATGTCCGCGGGCGGTCGTCGTAGTGGAAGCCATGGCCGCGATCACGATCTTGGACGCGTGGTATACGGCATTCGGAAGAGTACCTCGGCCATCGGACATCCGATAAAGGAGCGCGATTGAGCATGGGAGACAGACCGTTGATCATTCAGAGCGACCATACGATGCTGCTCGACGTCCATTCCCCGGACGCGGGAAGTTGCCGGGATGACATCATCGCGTTCTCAGAACTTGTAAAATCACCGGAGCACGTGCATACATTCGCCATTTCCGCCCTATCGCTCTGGAACGCGACTTCAGCCGGGCTGTCTGTCGCGGATATCGAAACGAGACTTCAGCGATGGTCGCGGTTCGACATCCCGGAATCGGTCGGTTTCTATATCAAGGAAACCGCGGGTCGATTCGGCACCATCGTCATGACGCTTCCCATCGATCCTTCCGATGAATCCCACTATCTTTTGAAAGTCACGATACCGCGGTATGCGAAGGAAATCCAAGCGAGAAACCAGCTGGCGAAGCTCTTGACGGCGAACGGAGACGATACATTCCTGCTCGACAGATATCAGCGGGGGGAAGTGAAGCTCCAGCTCGTCAAGCTCGGCTTCCCGGTGGACGACAGAATTCCGCTGACTCATGGAGAACCGGTCCCCTGCCGGCTCAAGGAAAGGACAGGGACGGGAAAAAGCTTCAAGCCGAGGGACTACCAGTTGCTTGCAGCCGATGCTTTGATCGGGGACGGAGGGCCAGGTACCGGTTACGGAACGATCGTCCTGCCATGCGGTTCCGGCAAGACAATCGTTGGCATGGAGATCATGAGCAGGCTCTCCACGCGGACATTGATCCTCACGACCAATGTAGCCGCAGTCCATCAATGGATCGCCGAGATCCGCGACAAGACGGATCTGTCCGCCGATCAAGTCGGTGAGTACACCGGAGAAAAGAAAGAGATCAAGCCGATTACCGTCTGCACATATCAGGTATTGACCTGGAGACCGGACAAGGAGGGGGATTTCCCCCATCTGCGGCTCCTGAAAGACGGAAACTGGGGTCTGATCATATACGACGAAGTCCACATGCTTCCGGCTCCGGTGTTCAAGGTCACCGCGGAACTACAGGCGGTTTTCCGCGTGGGCCTGACCGCCACCCTGATCCGTGAGGATGGCCGGGAGGATGAGGTGTTCTCCCTCGTCGGACCGAAACGGTTCGACGTTCCCTGGGGGGAGCTGGAAAGCAAGGGCTGGATTGCGGAGGCCAGTTGCCATGAGATCCGCATCCCTTTGCCAGCAGAATTGGAAATTCCCTATGCGCTGGCGAACAAGCGGGAAAAATATCGCATAGCCAGCGAGAACCCACTGAAGATGGATGTCATCCGGGAATTGTTCCGACGCCATCCCGATGACTTCATCCTTGTGATCGGCCAGTATATCGATCAGCTCCAGCAGGTTGCAAAAGAATTCAAACTCCCGTTGATCACAGGAACGACGAGCAATGCGAAACGCGATGAACTATTCTCGCGATTCCGGAATGGGAAACAGCGGATACTCGTAGTATCGAAAGTCGCGAATTTCGCGATCGACCTCCCAGACGCGTCGGTGGCGATCCAGATTTCGGGGACATTCGGATCTCGACAGGAGGAAGCGCAACGCCTCGGACGCATCCTGAGGCCGAAAGAACGCTCGAGCAATTTCTACTCGCTCGTCACGCGATATTCGACCGAAGAGGAGTTCGCCGCGAACCGTCAGAAATTTCTTGCCGAGCAGGGGTACTCCTATCATATCGAGGTATGGCGGTGAACAATGACCGGGAAGCGATCGCCCGCTGGCAGAGAATGCTCGCCCGCTATAGCGACGAAAACTACTTCTTCCTTGTGCGGAATTATCTCGGACCGGTCGGAACGCCTTTCCACAAGCCGACGTTGACAGCTCGACTCACAAACTTTTTCCTCAATGATTTGAACCAGGAACGGATCGTCGCATTGATCGACGACGACGATGCCATGATTCTGACCGCTGTCCATCTGATGCGAACCCCATGTGAGAACGATATCCTTGATCTATTCCGTGACGACTATCCGTATGCGGAACTACAAAGACGGATCGTCAATCTGGAGGAACGACTGCTCCTTCTTCCTGCGGAAGACAGAAAAGGCCTTTCGGCGGTAGCTGTCAACCCGCTGCTCGAGACTCGACTCGAAAAAGAGATTTTCAGCTTGACGTCTCTGTTTTGCGGGGAAAGCTCCGACAGAGAAAGGCACCCCTCCCCCGCATTGGTTACGGAGAACATTCTCAGAGGCTACCTCAACCTGATTGTCCAAGGACAAGTCTCCGATTCGGCTGCGATGGAGGCCAGACTGTATGCTTCGGCCCCGATGGAAGGAATGTTCCCGACGATTGAGCCGGACAGGGTTCCGAAGCTCTTCGTCATGCTCAGGAAGCTCCTTGAATTCCTCCAGGTCGTCGCCGCAAGTCCGGACGGCAGGCATACTGTCAGCAGGCGCTCTTGCGATGCTTTGCTGAATCTGAACGACCGGGCTGTCACCCTCTTGCTGCTGTCGGCCGCGTTCACCCGTATCGTCAGGAACGCCAACGGCAACGCCGACCTTACGTCGACATACGGATCATGCGGAAGACTTGCCGTCGATTTCCTGGCGCTTGCAAACGCCCTTCCTCCGTTTTCCAGAAAAAGCTATGACCGTCTGATGCGCATTCTGGCTCGGAGGAACGGACTGTCGTTTTCCGTCGAAATCGCCGATGGATTCCTCGATGCGCTTCTCGTCCTTGGTATCATGGACAACGTTTCCGATTCTGGTGCCGATATGGGCTACCAGGTCACCGAAACCGCTCGGCGTCTGTTCCTTCAGAACGACGATGAACAGCTGACATCGCCGCTGACAGTCGACAGCGACTGCACGGTCAGCTACAGCGGTTCACGGAGGAACTCTTGCGGAACTTCGGAGGACCTACTCTATTTGATCGGCGAAGTCAGGCAAGTGGATGTGCTGTGCAGATACGAAATTACCCGGCAAAGCTTCCGCCATGCGCTCGACTACGGGCTTTCTTTCGAAGAAATCGCAGGGTATCTTGAAAAAGCTTCCGCAAATCGATTGCCGACGCACCTTGTGCAGATGATGGGTGAATGGTACGCCGCATACCACAGCGTCCGAATCTATGACGGCATCGTCGTCTGCTGCGATACGAGGATGACGAGGATCATCGACCAACATCCCCAATTGCAACCCTACATCGTTCAACGAATCCAGGAAGGCGTCTATCTGTTCAGCAGGAGGGAAGAAGCTCGCTGGCGACTGTTGCTACAGACCGCTGGAGCCGATATGCTTCCCAAGACCATCCAGGAAGAAATGTGGAGGACGCGACCAAATGCTGCTCGTCTATCAGCGAACGTCAGACAACAAGACGAGATTGAGGAAACTGGCTTGTCGTTGCTCATGATCATGGAACAAGCTCCGCAGACACTGAACGGGACACGCGCCCCTGCGTCAGGTTTTTCGTTGACCGCGAAACGCCTGGAGCCTTGGACGCGTCCCCGGTTCCTTGAAGAAATCGCGCAAGCCATCGATCGACTGCACCTCGACGGCACTGATGCGGAAGAAATGGACAGCCGCTTCAGAAGCAGTTTACTGCTGGTTCCACAGCAGGTTGTCAGGCAGAGATTATACACGGGATTGCTATCCGCATCGGGGTTCGACTTCCGGGGCAAACTGAATCTCTGCAAAAGCGCAGTCGGAAAAGACGACATGATCCTCGAGGTTCGAATATATGACAATGACGAAGAAAAGAATATTCTCCTCCAGGCGAAGGAGCTGATGTATCCGACCAGCCAGGATGCGATGCTCCGTGGCATCGTTCTTCCGACGATGGAGGAACGAACCATTCCGGTCAGCCGGATGTTCCTTGTCAAGCGGCAGAGGCTTTCATTGCTTGGCGGGCATTACTGCGAGGAAAATCGGAATCTCCATCATTCCATCTCGTAGATGGACGCCCACTGAGGATAATGATAGCCGGTGAAGGCTTCGAATTGTAGTTTTCCCTGCTGGACCAGCATGTCAATGCCGTATTGTATCCGGCAACCGGCGGCATTCGCCCTAGCGAGGAATTTCGTCTCATGGGGCTTGTATACCAGATCGTAGACGATCTCGGATCCTATGAAGCGGAAGTCCGGCGCCGGATCACCGTCGATATCAGGAGCCATGCCTACGGAAGTTGTCTGCACCACCAGGTCGACCTGTCCCTGGTATGCGCAGATGTTCTCCAGCGAGTCATATCCCCCCATCGTTTCTTCCGCGAGCGCTTTCGCTTTCTCTTTGCTACGGTTGACTATCGTCACCTTGATGTTGTGGTTATGCAACGCCCACACCACGGCACGGGCGGCGCCACCGGCGCCGATGACGAGCGCCGAATGAATCCGCCCCTGCTCGATTTCCCGTTGAATCGGCGCAAGAAATCCGTAATAGTCGGTATTGATCCCCTTCCACATGTTCTGTATCCGGACGACGGTGTTGCAGGAACCAATCTGCTTCACTTCCCTGGTGATTCTCCCCAGGTATGGCAGGACATCCTGCTTATGGGGAATCGTGACGGAAAAACCGTAAATTCGGAGACTTTCCGCCAACTTGAAGAACGAACGGACGGAATCCACGAGGAAGGGAACATAGATTGCGTTGAAACGGATCGCATGGAACCCGGGGTTGTGGATCATAGGAGAAGCTGTATGCAGCACGGGGTTCCCGATGACACCGTAGATATGCGTCTGCTTGTCGACCTGGTCCGCCCGGTACAATTCGCTCATCATTTTCGGCGTCAGATGTCCGGGGGCACCGCTTATCGACCGACCGTCGGAACAGAACGTCAGGAACGACCCTGTACGTTTGTACAGGATCCTGGTAGGGACTCCCATGTCCCCCATCCCGATCACGATCTTCTCCGGCACGTCGGCCAGTTCCTGTTCGATACGGAACAAGGAAATCACATCCATGAACGTCTTCGGGGTCACGGCGATTTTCGGGATATCCCCTTTCGTAGCCATCCGCGAAAGACGGGAATAGATATCGGCGGGCATTCCCTGGCAGTCATGATACGATCTGATTATCTTGATACCTCGCTCGTGCAGCTCGTGTTCAAACTCGGTCTTCTTTACATCGTCCTCGATATCGACATACGCGAAATGTCCAGCGGCGACAGTCCTGACCAGAGACAAACGCTGCCGTTCGGGCAGGCCGCAATTCCCTCCATCGGAAATTCTTCGGCATGTCAGGATAACCGGAACATCGACACGATCGGGAAAGGAGGAAGCGGTCGAGAGCTCGGATTCGTCCAGCAAATCGATGCGGAGCTCGACCAGCTTGATCCATTGCCGGTTTCGTTCGTACTGGGCGAAATCCTCTTCCAGAGTGGTACCTGTCAATGTCAGACAAAGCATACGGAAATCCTCCCAGTCCGAATACGCGTTCCGGTCGCCAGCAGAATGGATGGATATCCAGGCGGCCGTATGAAAGGCCTGCTTGCCTCCACGGGCGAGCATATGCTAGACTCTATCATACTGGTAAAACAGCTAATCTGCAACACCCGCCGGAACTGTCGGCGACAAACGTCGGCATATTCGCGCATGCTTCCAAGGATAGGACGATGGGCACGCTTCACATTCAAAACATTCGCCTTGCATTCGGCGACAGGGACCTGTTGGACGATGTTGGATTCTCGCTTTCGGAATCCAGCAGGGCGGCGCTTGCGGGAGGCAACGGCACAGGAAAATCGACGCTCCTCAAGATCGTGGCGGGACAGCAACAGTCGGATTCAGGGACCATCAGCATGACAAAGGGCATGCGGGTCGCCTACCTTCCCCAATCGGACATCGTCCTCGGCCATCGGACCGTGATGGAGGAAATGGAACTGGCGTACAGCAGGTTCTTTCCGATGCTTGCCAGACAGAGCGAACTTGAAACGAAGCTCGAAGGGGTCACGGAAAACGACGGGCACCAGTCGATGCTGCTGGAGCTTCATGAGATCCAGCAGCACTTGATCGATAGCGGCTATTATCAGAGAAATGCCGTGATGGAACAGATACTCAAGGGGCTTGGATTCGTCCAGGACGACTTCGTCCGGAATTGCGCCGAATTTTCCGGCGGCTGGCAGATGCGGATCGCATTGGCGAAAGTGCTTGCAGAGGAGCCCGACATCATGCTGCTCGACGAACCGACGAACTATCTCGATATCGAGGCGAGGGTCTGGCTCAAGAACTATCTGAAGCTCTATTGCGGAGGAGTGATGATCGTCAGCCATGACCAATACTTCCTCGATGAAACCGTCGATGAAGTCTACGAGCTGTTCAACGGAAAGCTCACGAGGTACGCTGGAAACTATACGTCCTATCTCAGGCAGCGGGAATCCGAGCTCCAGGCGCTTGAAGAAGCTTACAAACGGCAACAAGCCGAAATGGAGCGGACCGAGCGGTTCATAGAACGGTTCCGATACAAAGCGACAAAAAGCAAGCAGGTACAGAGCAGGATCAAGCAGCTTGAGAAACTTGAACCTGTCGTCGTTCCCTCCCACCTGAAAAAACTATCCTTCTCCTTCCCTCCGGCGCCGCATAGCGGCAACGACGTACTGATCGTGGAACATCTTTCGAAAAGCTATGGGGAACATCATATCTTCGATGATCTGTCCTTTGTCGTGCGAAAAGGGGAACGACTGGCCGTGACAGGGAGGAACGGCGCAGGCAAGTCGACGCTCCTGAGGATGCTTGCGGGTATCGACAGGAACTTTACAGGAACCATCAGGGAAGGAGCTGGCTTGAAGACCGGATATTTCGCGCAGGACACGGAGCATACCCTCGACCAGACGAACGATGTCATGGGGGAAGTAGAATCCGTAGCAGCCACGGTCGATATCCCTCGCCTCCGGAACTTGCTCGGATCCTTCCTGTTCAGCGATGACGATGTATTCAAGAAAGTCTCCGTCCTTTCTGGAGGAGAACGAAGCAGACTTGCGTTGTTGAAGATCCTGCTGCACCCTGCGAACCTGCTGATTCTCGATGAACCGACGAACCATCTCGATATAAACGCCAAGGACATGCTCCTCGAGGCGCTCCGCCAATATGACGGAACCATGGTGTTCGTCAGCCATGACAGCTACTTCATCGAACGGATCGCGACAAGAATTCTCTATCTATCCTCCGATGGACCCGAATTCTTCGAAGGCGACTACCAGTATTTCTCATGGAAGCTGGAGCAGAAGGAACAGGTGGCTTCCCTCGCCGGGAACAACAAACGCCGTTCGGACGGTTCCGCTCCAGGAGAGACGGAAAGCGGTGACATACAGAACGCCGCGGAGGCTCGCAAAGAGGCGAACCGCCGACGCAACAGACGGAAAAGTCTCCAGCAGCAGGCCGATTCGTTGCTGGAGGAAGCGGAGGACATCGAACGACAGATAGCCGAGACGGAGGCCCTCATGGGGATGGCGGAGAATTATTCCGTCTCGGAGAAAATCACGGCGCTTGCGAAACGCAAGCAGGAACTGCAGCAATTGCATGAGGCGAAATCGGAGCAGTGGTTCGAAATCACCGGGGAAATAGAGGAGATGAATGCGAATGAACAGCATGACACGTAACCCTTGGTCCGTGCCGGAGGAACCGACGGAGGACCAGAAGAAACTGGCCTGCGTCTTTCCCCGCATCGTCCTCGCTTCGGCATCCCCAGCGCGTAAGGCGGAACTTGTGAACGCAGGCATCGACGTAGCCGTCATTCCCACCGATGCGGACGAAACTGTGCCTCAGACCGCCCCGGCGGAGAAAGTCACCGCGATCGCCCGAAGAAAGCTCTCGGCGTATCTTGCGCGGGATGGCGTGCAATTCCCTGCGCTGACCTGCGATACGATGATTTCGTTCCAAGGAAGGATGATCGGAAAACCCTCCGACAGGGAAGACGCTTTCAAGCAGTTGATGTCGTTCTCGGGCGTCGTCCATGAAGTCTATACCGGTTGGGCGCTCGCGTATCCTACCGGTACTATCCGGCTCAATCATGCCGGGCATAATTCGCGGACATTCCAACGGGAGGTGTCCTCCGATGGCTCGATCGAAACGATTTGGGGATACGACAGGGCCTCTGTCGTGTTCCGAACGTTATCGGATGCCCAAATCAACGACTATCTTGAGACGGGGGAATGGCAAGGAGCCGCGGGATCGTATCGGATACAGGGTGCCGGCGCCGGTCTCGTCGAATCGATCGAAGGGGACTACGCGACAGTGGTGGGCTTGCCAATTTCAATGATTTCTGGCATAGTAGTCGATACTGCGGTTCTTTGAGGACTGCAGAATATCCGCCCGCAGGGTGAGAAACAGATGAAGGGTGACGACGTGTGCGCGGCATAACGGGTTTGCAGCGGTACAGTGTGTCGTCAGCAGGAGGGAATTTTGTCCGTAGTAACCATGAAGAGCCTGCTTGAATCAGGCGTGCATTTCGGCCATCAGACCAAAAGATGGAATCCAAAGATGGCTCGTTTTATTTTTTCCGAAAGAAACGGGATCCATATCATCGACCTGCAGAAGACGAGCGCTTGTATCGTAGAAGCATATGACGCGGTCAGGGCACAGGTCAAGAACGGAAAGACGATTCTGTTCGTCGGTACCAAGAAGCAGGCCCAGCAGGCTATCGAAACCGAAGCGAAACGCTGCGGCATGCCGTATGTGAACAATCGCTGGCTCGGCGGTATGCTCACCAACTTCGCCACCATCAAGAAATCCATCGCGACGCTGAAGAAAATCGAAAAGATGGAAGTCGACGGCACGTTCGATAGCCTCACGAAGAAAGAGATCGCGTTGCTGTCCAAGCAAAAAGCGAAGCTCGAAAAGAATCTCGGCGGCATCAAGGACATGAAAGATCTTCCAGGAGCCCTGTTCATCATCGACACGAAGAAAGAAGCCATCGCCGTAGCGGAGGCCAAGCGTCTGGGCATCCCCGTCATCGCCGTCGTCGACACGAACTGCGATCCGACCGACATCGACTACCCCATTCCCGGAAATGACGATGCCATCAGGGCGATTTCTCTGTTCGTCGAAATCATCGCCAACGCTGTCGTCGATGCGGATAACGAAGCAGGAATCCAGATCATCGAGACCTTGGGAGGTCCGGAGGAGCAGGAAGCGGTCGTAGAGCCCGTCGCCGATAAGGACGAAGAGGAAGACGAAGCCATCGTGTTCTCCACCGACGATGACGCTCAGGCCGACTACTCGAAGTATGAAGCGGGCGATGATCGAAACGAGAAAGACGAGGACGATGCAGACAAGGATGACATCGAGATCGATGAAGAAACCCTCTATAAGGACTGAGACATGGAAATTAAAGCAGATACCGTAAAAAAACTCCGTGACGCCACAGGCGCCGGAATGATGGATTGCAAGAAGGCTCTCATAAAGGCTGACGGCGACTTCGCCGCCGCCGAGAAGATCCTCAAGGAGATGGGGCTCGCCGCTGTCGCGAAGCGAAGCGATCGTGCCACCGACAACGGTCGTGTCTTCATTCGCGTCGAGAACGGTAAGGCGGTCATGCTCGAACTGTCGTGCGAGACCGATTTCGTCGCCCGCAACGAAGATTTCGTCAAGCTTGGCGAGGACATGACCAAGACCATCATCGAAAAAGGATATACCGAACCCAACGATGAGCTGAAAGGAATGGTAGCGGAGCTCATTTCCGTCATCAAGGAGAATATGCAGCTCAAGCGTTTCGTCGTCATCGACGTTCCCGCCGACACCTATGTCGCCTCGTACATCCACGGCGAAGGTTCTCTGGGCGTCATGGTCGAACTGAAGAGCGACAAACCGGAGGCGTTCAAGAACGAAACCGTCACCGAGTTCGCACACGATTGCGCGCTGCACGTCGCGGCGTTCACGCCTATGTTCCTCAGCGCCTCGACCGTCGATCCGGCATATACCGCAGAGCAGACGGAAATCTTCCGGGCTCAGGTAGCCGGCATGGACAAGCCTGAGAAAGTGCTGGAGGGCATCGTCAAAGGGAAGGTCAACAAGCTGTACAGCGAAGTTTGCTTCCTGCAGCAGCCGTTCGTCAAGGACGACAAAGTGTCCGTCGAGCAGAAGCTCAACGCCCTGTCGAAGGAAGTGGGAGCGAAGCTTCAGATCGTCAGCTTCCAGTTCTATCGTGCGGGTGCGGAGGCATAAGCTTCATCCACGAAGTCCGTCCACCGCTCACTGATTCTTTCAGTGGGCGGTCGTGTTTACGATATCAAATTGGAGCGTGTAGCATGCAGCAAGTCCTCGAAAATTGTGAATCTAAGATGAAAAAGAGCGTGGCAGCTCTGGAAACCGAATATAGCGCGCTTCGCACTGGTCGTGCCACCGCCGCGCTTTTCGACAAGATCAAGGTCGATTACTATGGTCAGGAAACTCCGTTGAGCCAGGTCGCCAGCATTTCCGTGCCGGAAGCCAGACTCGTCGTCATACAACCTTGGGACAAGACCTTGCTGTCCCCGATCGAGAAAGCGATCCTCAAAAGCGAACTCGGCCTCAATCCGAACAACGATGGAAAACTTCTGAGGATCAACTTCCCTCCCCTCACAGAACAACGGAGGAAAGATCTTGCGAAAAGTGCGAAAGGCACTGCGGAACAGAGCCGTGTCGCCATCAGGAACATCCGTCGTGAAGCGATCGATGAGCTGAAGAAACTGCAAAAAGGCGGAGATATCAGCGAAGACCAGCAGAAAGAGGGAGAAACGAAGATCCAGAAGATGACTGATTCCTACATCGGGCAGATCAATGCGCTCTCCGATGCCAAGGAAAAAGAAATCATGGAGATCTGACATGGAGCGTGACATATCGGAGATCCCGGGCACTGTTCCAACTCACATCGGTTTCATCATGGACGGCAATGGTCGCTGGGCGACTGCAAAAGGGCTTCCCCGTACCGCAGGACATCTCGCTGGCCTGAAAGCCGCCCGGAGGGTCATTGCGGAGTCGGCACGGCTGGGAATCAGATATGTCACCCTATATGCATTTTCCACTGAGAACTGGAAACGATCCGAAGAGGAAGTTTCCTATCTCATGACCATGATCGCTACTAAGCTCCACGGGGAACTCTCCTTCTATAGGGAGCACGGAATCAAGATTCTTGTCCGCGGCGATGTGTCGGCATTGCCGGAGAAAGCCGTACGTACGATCGAAACGACGATCCGGGAGACCGCTTCAAACCAGACGTTGACTTGTGTCCTGGCGATCAACTACGGAGGTCAGGATGAAATCGCCAGAGCCGTCAACCGCTGGCAGGAGAAAACCAAGGGTGAACCTCGTTCGATAACTCCGGCGGACATCGCCGCAAATCTGGACACGCCGCAGGTTCCTCCGCCGGATATCATTGTCAGAAGTGCGGGAGAACAGCGGCTGAGCAATTTCATGCTCTGGGACAGCGCCTATGCAGAGTTCGCTTTCTATGATACGCTTTGGCCTGATTGGGGGAGCCTGCAAGTTCAGACTGTGTGCGCGGATTTTGCGAAGCGGACGAGAAAGTTCGGAGGTGTCATAGCATGAATTCTTTCGGCAAACGGCTGATCACCACGCTCACAGCGGTTCCGTTGCTGTTCGTCATCATTTTCTTTTTTCCGCAGCACAATCACCTTGCGTTCTCCGTAGTCGTCGTTCTGGCGGCGTTGATCGGCTCCCACGAGATGGAGCATATGCTGTTCCCGAAAGCGAAGGAATCGCGGGAGGAAAGACCGTTGATTCCGTTCTGGCTTCCCTGTGTGCTACCAGCTGTCCAATGGATCGAGCTTACGATCATCCCCTCCATGGAACTTTTCGACATCACGCTGATCATATTGTTCTTCGTCGCGTTTCTCCGTGAAATCTTCCGTGGGGCATCAGATCATTTCCAAGGAACCTTGGATCGTGTCTCCCGTACCGCGATGCTGATCATCTACCCTTCGTTTTTCACAAGTTTCTTGATCAGGCTGTTCGTGCTGGACAATACCGCATACCTGCTGCTCCTGATGTTCCTGATCGTCTTCGGAAATGATGTATTCGCCTATCTGTTCGGAATGTGGCTCGGCAAATCCAACCGTGGCGTCTTCAAAGTAAGTCCGAACAAAAGCATAGCGGGTTTTATCGGCGGAAGCGCGATGAGCATCCTGCTGTCCGTCGCCATGACGGCATTGGTTCCGGAACTTGCCGCTACCATATCTATCGGCGAAGCCATCGTACTTGGCTTGGTGATCTCCATCACAGCCAATGCAGGCGATCTGATCGAATCCGCATTCAAACGTTCCGCCGGGTTGAAGGATTCCGGAACCATCATTCCGGGACGGGGCGGTTTGCTTGACTCGATCGATTCCACCATCGTAAGCGCTCCCGCTTTCCTACTGTTGCTGACTCAATGGATTCTCTGATATGGAAAGCTTCTCACGTTCCGTCATATTGCTTGGGTGCACCGGAAGCATCGGGAAGACCGCATTGCATGGAATATGCCGAAGCGAACCGGGAAAGTTTCTCGTCAAGGCGCTATCGGCTCATACCGATTTCCAGGCGCTGGCGAAAGCTGCCGTCGATACCCGATGCGGCGCTGTCTGCCTGACCGACGAACATGCGGACATCGGTTCGCTTCAGCGACTTCTCCCTCCACATGTCCGCTGCTATCATGGCGCCGATGGTCTGGAAGCGATGCTCCGGGAACTGGATGCGGACATCGTGCTCAACGGGATCGCCGGCGCTGCCGGGCTTTTCGCTACGCTTGCTTCGCTCGATTCAGGCAAGGATGTAGCGCTCGCCAACAAGGAAAGCGTCGTCATGGCCGGACAGTTCCTTCTCACATATGCTCAGGACAGAGGGCGGAGGATCATTCCGGTGGATAGCGAACATAGCGCGCTGTATGCTTTGATTGGCGCACATGGAAGAAGCCATGTGGAACAGTTGATCCTGACCGCGAGCGGCGGCCCATTCAGAACGCTTCCTGCAGGGAGTTTCCCCGACATAACGGTCGAGGCGGCGATCGCTCATCCTACTTGGCGAATGGGGGCGAAAATTTCCATCGATTCGGCTACGCTGGCGAACAAAGGGCTGGAAGTCATCGAAGCATCATATCTGTTCGATTTTTCTTCCGACAATATCGATGTCGCTATCCATCCGCAAAGTATCGTGCATTCCCTTGTCAGGCTGAAGAACGGCGCTATCTACGCCCAGATGTCTCCTTCAGACATGACGTTGCCCATCATGGAGGCTTTGTCCGACGGACAACTAGCGTTGCGCCATGTCGTTGCACCCCTTGACTTCACGAATCTTTCGTTGACGTTCGAGAAACCGGACGAGGCAAGGTTCCCGTTGCTTCCTTTGGCATTCGAATGTAGCCGCGAAAGAGGTTCGTACTGCATCGCTTTCAACGCCGCCGACGAAGTCGCCGCCCATGCCTTTCTCAATCGCGCATGCAGTTTCACCGATATCAACCGCATCGTCGAACAGACGCTGCAGCACGACTGGTCGGAATCCGCCAGAGATTACCGGCAAGTTCTTATACAGGATGCGAAAGCCAGAAGAATCGCGGAAATCGCATTGAACGAGGTCGCAACATAAGCATGTTCAAGATCATCCTCAGTGCAATAGTCGGGCTGCTCGGTATCGGAATCATGGTCTTCGTCCATGAAGGTGGACACTATCTCGCCGCACGGGCATTCGGAATTGTCGTTGAAGTCTTTTCGTTCGGGATGGGCCCGAAAGTATGGGCGCTCAAACGCAAGGACACCGAGTTCAGGATCAGCCTGCTTCCATTCGGCGGATATTGCAGAATGCGAGGATCCGACGATCTGACCCGCGCATTGGAAGCAAAACAGAAACGATTCGAGCATGCGGAAGAAGGCTCTCTGTTCTCGGTAGCGCCATGGCGTAGGCTCCTCACCTATCTTGCAGGACCGTTCGCGAACATCGTGTTTGCGATCATCATGTATACGATGTTTTCCATGATCGGCTATCAGGCGCTATCGGATCCACCGAAGATCGTCGTAGCCAGCGATTATCCCGCATTGTTCTCGATTTCCGACGATGCGACGCAGGTACCTTCCGCCGCGGCCGGCCTGAAGAGCGGCGACATCGTGCAATCGTACGACGGAATCCAGATCGAAGACTTCCAGCAGTTAATGGAACATCTCAAGACCAGCGACGGTTCGTCCGCCGGATTCTCCGTGTTGCGTGACGGCGAGCGGCTTGACTACACGGTCACTCCGACAAAACGGGAGGATGGAACCTATTGGTTCGGAATCAGCGCGTTCATCGAACCCGTCGTCGGTTCTGTCGAAACGGATTCTCCCGAATCTCTCGCAGGACTCCTTCCCGGGGATACGATCATCGCAATAGGGGGGACGCCAGTCACGAATAAACTCGACCTTGCCGACTACTTGCGGACAACAGGGACGGATACCGTCGCGCTGACCGTAGTGCGCGGAAACGAAACCATGGTGATCACCTTCCTTCCCGGCTTGAATGATGGCGGGACTTCGACATTCAATTTCGCATTGCACAGCGACATCAAGACAGTGGAAGGAATGAGCTTCAGCACAGGTTTCATACATTCGGTCGGTCAGGCTTGCAGACTCGTCGGGAACACATTTGCGAGCATCTGGGCCGTGATCGCAGGGGACGAAGACATCAGATCATCGTTTACGGGGCCATGGCGAGCATCCATGCTCATCGGGAATATCACCACGCAAGGATTTGCGGAAAGTCCGAAAGCGGGCGTCCGGGCGATGCTCTATCTGCTTGGCGTCGTCAGCATCTCTTTGGCAGTAGCGAATCTTCTGCCGATCCCCGCGTTGGATGGGGGGCTGATCATGATGAGCGTGATCGAAATCCTCATCGGAAGGCAAGTCTCTCCGAAAGCATATCTGATTCTTCAGTTCATCGGTATGGGATGCGTATTGCTGATTCTCGGGTTCATGACATTTTCGGACATGCGATTCTTCTGGCTGAACCGATAGACATCCGATCAGAAATCCCTTTCAAGTTCTTCGAAGCGAACGAGATTCATGACAAAACCAAGTTCAAAATAGCCGGTCTCGCCGTTGCGCTGCTTTGCTAGAATGATTTTCGTGGGCTGTACAAGATGTCCGTCCCGATTCTTTTCATTCTGCTTCTTCGAATCCTCCCCTCCGTCATCGGAGGAAGAAATTCGTTCCCTATGCATCAGAATCACGACATCGGCATCCTGTTCGATGGCTCCGCTCTCGCGTAAATCCGCCAGAGTAGGCTCCTTGCCTTCGCTCTGACGTCCGACCTGGGAAAGACAGACGATCGGAATGTTCAATTCCCGGGCAAGAGCCTTCATGGAACGTGATACGTAGGCGATCTGTTCGTGCCGGGGAACCTGGGCACCAGCCTCAGCGTCGATCAGCCCGATATAATCTACGAAAATGATCTGAATATGATCCTCACGCCGCATCCTTCTCGCCTGGGCCCGTAGCTCAAGGAGCTTCATGTTCGGAGTATCCTGGACTTTCAGCGTTTTCTCATACAGTCTTCCGGAGGCTTCCATGATCGCATTCAGATCACTATGTTTCAGCGTGGCATTCCGAATCCGCTTGAAGTCGACCTTACTTTCCGACGACAACAGACGCTCTGTCAAGGAATCTGCGCTCATTTCCAAAGAAAAGAAGCCAACCTTGATGTTCTTGCGCACCGCCATATTCTGCGCTATGGAAAGAGCAAAAGCGGTTTTTCCGACAGAAGGTCGCGCTCCGATGACAATGAACTCGCTCGGCTTGAAGCCGCCGGTCATATCGTCAAGACGCTTGTATCCGGTCTCCAGACCATCGGTGATACCTTTGTCGAAACGTTCCAGAATCCGATCAGTAGCCCGACTGACCAATGATTTGATATCATAATACTTGTTCCCCCCGGGGGTCGAAGTGTTGATATCCGAAAGCAACTGCTCGCTTTCATCGACCATCTTCATTACATCCTGAGCTTCGTCGAACGCTTTCTCACGCATTTCGCTGGAAATCTCCAGCAACCTTCGTCGAAGCGCAAGCCCTCTGATAATCTGGGCGTAGTATACCGCATTGGTCGTGGTAGGGACATCGGAAGTGAGCGAGGAAATATAGGAAATACCTCCGCAACGCTCCAGGATATCCTGCTTGCGGAGGTATTCAGTGATCGTGATCAGGTCGATCGCTTGAGAACTATTTTCCTGACGGAAATCAACGATGGCTTCGAACAGCGTCTGATGCCCGGTCTTGTAGAAATCCTCCTTATGGAGGAAATCCATGATGTCGGCAAGCACACGATCATTGAGCAAGATCGCGCCAAGAACGGCGCGTTCCGCCTCATCATTGTGTGGGGGGACCCTCCCCCCCAGAACGGTATTGGAAGCCATCGCAAATCGCCTGAAGCTTATTCAGCGTCGGAAGCGATTTCTGCGATGTTCTCCGAGGCAAGGGCTTGCGCCTGCGCCTCTTCGACTGCGGCAGCTGCGGCAACCGCCTCAAGAGCAGCTTTCTCAGCCGCTTCCTTCTCAGCCACTGCGGCAGCAGCTGCTGCTTCAGCATTGCGCTTCTTTACATCGGCCTCGCTTTCAACGACAAGCTTGACAAGGGAAGCCTCGTTCTCGTACAGATGGACGCGAACATGGTAGATCCCTGTCATCTTGATCGCATGAGTGGCGACTTCGATTTTCTTCCGTTCCAGCTCGACACCTGCCTTGGCCAGAGCTTCCTGTACCATGGAAGAGGTCACGGAACCGAAAAGCTTACCGCTCTCGCCCGCAGAAACCACGATAGTAAGCGTAAGCGAATCGAGCTTCTCCTTCAGCGTAGCGGCTGCGGCGCGCTTCTCAATCTTCCGCTTTTCGATAGCGGCGGCACGGCTTGCGAAGATTGCTACATTACTCTTGTTGTAATGCACGGCGGCGCCAGAAGGCAACAGGTAGTTGCGGGCATAACCGTTCTTGACTTCGCAGACGTCTCCCTCTTCACCGAGATTTGGTACGTCTTGATTCAGAATGATCTTCATATCGAAAACTCCTTAGTCGTTCTTTCTAAAAATAATCCATGTCTCCAAGGCTCCCAGCAACGGAAGCGCAAGGATGACCAATGCGTTCACTCCGGGCAACATCAGCGCGACAGCCACCGAAACCAACATCCGCAGGACGGTGAACTGTGGGTAGCGCTTCCTGATCAGGAACAGGATGATCGACATTCCCTGAACCAGATACAGCAACGATACCGAAAGCGCAAGATTCATTACCAGCGCTTCCACTACCCCGGGCAACGGAACAAGCAGGCTGACAAGAACCAGCGTCCAAGCTCCAAGAAATACCCAGATCGTCTCCTCCGGCAACCTCCAGAGCGCCACTCGGTTCTGCCAAGCGATGTTCCGGTAGTTGGTCATGCTTTCAGCCAGCAAGACGGAAACCCCGATGAACGCCATGCACATAGGTACGAACGAACGGTACACCACTTGCATGGACAAGGCGAACAATACATCGGCATTGACTCCGAGTATCGAAGTTTCCGCCGCCGCATCGACGGCACCCTCCGACGCTAGCAACGCAGGATTGGTCGGAAGGAATGAATCGAACACAGTCTTGAATGTCGAGGCGTACAGATCCCTGACATTCCGAACCGTTTCGGATCCACTTTGCAACCACGCCACCAGTCCGATTCCTGCCACAACTGCGAAAGCACAGGAAGCGAGATATCGAACCAGACTTCTCGTGCCGCAGAACCAGATCCAGACAGCCGCGGCCACCAACAGAACCATCGGAATGAACAAGCCGATCGAGAGGATCAACGATGCGACAGGCTTCCCCAGCACATTGCGTGCGGAGAACAGTTCCCCGCAAAGGATCGCCAAGAACACCACTGCCACAGGAAGCAATGCGGCCTTCTTGTTCTCGAACTTCGAAGCCGATACAAGCAACGGTACTGTGAACAGAAGACTCGTGAACATCAGCCGGTAGAGAATCAGACTGGCTACGACCGCCAGCAGAGAATCACGCACCAACCTATCACGGGTTACATTGCGTTGCATCGTCTCAGACTCCTCCCTACTTCTTTTCAAAGGGGAGATACGCAAGAACCCTCGCACGTTTGATTTCAGTGGTCAACGCCCGCTGATGCTTTGCACAAGTTCCGGTAATCCGACTGGGAAGAATCTTCCCACGCTCAGTGATGTAGCGCTTGAGCATTTCAGGGTTCTTATAATCGGCGACAGCGTTCTGTGCACAGAACTTGCACACCTTCTTCTTGAAGTTGCCTTTCTTGCCGCCAAATCTCCGATCTTTGAGGCCGGCGCCGCCCTTGGCGTCCATGCCATCATTCGTCATAGCATCTTTATCATCGCGCATGAAACTCTACTCCTTAGGTATTTCACCCGCCCGTAACCGGCGGGGAATCCGGCAAAGCCGGTTTTCCTTTGTATCGATATCGATTCGCTTCCAGGTCAGAACGGGATGTCGTCGTCGAACTGCTCGGGACCGAAGTCATTCGTAGCCGGTGTGGCCGGACGGGGTTGCGATACCGCGCCGGAACGCGACTGATCGCCATAGCCACCACCCTGGCGAGGTGCGTCTTCAGACCTTCCTCCACCGCGCTGATCCCCGGACCCGCTTCCAAGAAGCTGGAGACTGTTGACAAATATCTCGACTTTACTACGCGACTGCCCGTCCTGCTCCCATCGATTCTGGCGCAATTCACCGATGATGGAGACCTGCCGCCCCTTTTCCAGATACTGGTTCATGGACTCTGCTGATTTCCCGAACAAGGCGCAATCGAAATAGCTGACCTCGTCTTCCCACTTGTCACCCGACCTCTTTCTCCGGTTGACAGCGATGGAAAACCTGCAGACAGCGGAACCTCCGTTCGTATACCTCAGTTCGCTTTCTCGAGTCAGACGTCCGACCAACGCAACAACATTCAAGTCATTTGCCATACATCACGCTCCAATACGATACAAGATCGTTTATTTTTCTTTATTGACAAACAGGAACTTGAGTATGGGCTGGCTGAGCAGAAAGGCCTGTTCAAACCCTTTGATGCTCGAAGGTTCCGCCTTCAGCTCAAAATAGACGTAATGTCCTTTTTCCTGCTTCTTGATAGGATAGGCGAGAATCTTCACGCCCATATCTTCCTGCTTGGTGATTTCGACACCAGCATCCGCGAATGCTGTCGACACGATTTCCATGCCTGCGGCCGTCTTCTCTTCGTTCGCGTCGAAGATGACGGTGAACTCATAATTTCTCATGGTTCCTCCTTACGGACTGAATGATCCACCCCAAGGTGGATAAAGAGGTCTAGAAAATGTAGCATTTACCGGCGAACAGAGTCAAGGCTGGGCATACCATATCTCGGACATATCCTCAAGTCTTCAATTGTTCTCATTTCTCCAGAAGCAAACAGGTTAGCTGTGCAGTCAGAAAATGTTTCGAGTCTCCCGCATCGGGAAAACGACGGCGCACCAATTTTCCGACATCGGTTCGCAACTAGAAATAAAAATGCGGGCGCCAATGGCACCCGCGAAAGAGAATCTTCAGCGACAAGTAATCAGCGCTGCGTCCAGAACCGTTTCGGAACAGGATCCCTGCCATCCCAGATGATCTGGCGGAAATCCGTGGGATCCGTATTCCCCTCTGTATTGATGAACAGCAGCCTGCTGTCCCTGTCGATCTTCAAGGCTTCCTTGAGGGAATCAGCGCCATCTTCCGTAAGTAGCGAATAACACAAACCGAGCCCCACCGCTCCGGACTCACCCGAAATCACGAACGGATCGCCTTTCAGAGGAGTCGCAAGGATGCGCATTCCCCGAGCTGCGATGTAGTCCGGAACCTGGACGAACACATCGACACATTCCTTCAGCACCGCCCAAGCGATCGGAGAAGGCTCCCCGCAGGCCAGCCCCGCCATGATTGTGTCGAGGTCGCCTCCGACAGAGTGAGGAAGCCCGTCGTTGATCTGCGCGCTATGGTAGAGGCATGGAGCCTTGTCGGGTTCGACGACGATGAACTTCGGAGGATCGTCCGGGAATCGCGCGGAATAGAAGCCGATGACTGAAGCCGCCAGAGCTCCGACCCCGGCCTGGACAAAGACATGGCTCGGCTTTTCGATCTCAAAATCTGAGAATTGATCCTGGATCTCCAGCATCATGGTCGTATAGCCTTGCATAATCCATGTCGGAACTTCGGTGTACCCAGGCCATGAGGTATCGGAAATGATTACCCAGCCGTTCTTGTCAGCATCCACGACAATCTGTTTCACCGCATCGTCGTAGGTTCCGTCGATGACTTTCACGACGGCGCCATAGCCGCGGATCGCATCGATCCTGGCCTGCGACGTATCCTTGTGCACATATATCACGCACTTATGCCCAAGTTTGCTCGCAGCCCAGGCTACTCCCCTTCCATGATTCCCGTCGGTAGCTGACGCAAAAGTGATCTCGCCGAGTCTGTCATGGCACTCCGCGCTCGTAAGGTAATCGTATGTCATTTCGCTGTCGGGCAAAGCCAGCAGTTTCTGGATGTACCGATAAATCGCGAAAGAACCGCCCAGTATCTTGAAGCTGTTGAGCTCAAGCCGACGCGACTCGTCCTTGACATAGATACCGCCTACGGAAAGCATCGAGGCGAGATGCGGCAGCGACTGCAACGGAGTTTTCTTATATCCGGGAATCTGGCGATGAAACGCCTGAGCCGTCCGGCATACTTCGAGAGGGAACATCTCTCTCGAGGCTGTAAGGTCTCTGTGTCCATGGGTCCTGACGATCCATTCAAAATCCGGTGTGCTCTCTTTCATAGGAACACCTCCAAAATCAATGATATAATTTACGTATATGCTAAATTTTTTTTGAAAAAATTGCAATATCAAAAAACATGATTATATTTTTTTGAGCATATGATAATTTTTTTGAATCAAAGTTCTGTATGGTAATCCCCTAGGGAACCATTTCTCGGTGTTCGAACGAATATTGGAGCATGAAGAAAAACATTGACAGGAGGAAGAAACTAGTATCTACTGTTAATAGTAATGAGTCTTATTACTAATTTGGATAAAGCATGAAGTGGAAACGTACAGCATTGGCAGCCATCGGATTCGTATCGCTTGCCCTAGGAGCCATAGGAGTATTTCTCCCTGTATGGCCTACGACGCCTTTCGTAATCATTTCCGCAGCCTGCTTCTCATCCACGCCGAAGTTGAAGGCGCAAATCATGCGAATCGGTTTTTTTCGTGAACATATCAGGAATTACGAGGAGGGGACGGGATTATCCAGAAAAACGCTTCTGACCAGCATAGCGTATCTCTGGACCATGCTCCTGATCTCCATGGCTCTTGTCCGTACTCCCCTGATGCTCACCGTGCTGTGCGTCGTGGGTGTCGCGGTAACCGTCCATATCCTGGTCATCGCGCGGAAACGGAGGGGACGATGAAGCTATCGATGGAAACCCGAGCTACGATCGGCGAAGCGATATTCGACGCAACATATATTCTGGTTGCGAGCATGTTCGCATTCCTCCTGCTGTTCGCCCGAAATCTGACAACGATTCGCCTTCTCGCCGCCATCATGGCCATGATCCTGGTCGGTGGAGATGCTTTCCACCTGATACCGAGAATCCGCTCCTTGATGTCGTCGTATCATCCGGAAGCGGGCGCTCAGGCGCTCGGCAGAGGACGGCAAATCACCTCCATTACGATGACCGTCTTCTATCTCTTCCTCTGGCATATCGGCCACATGGCGATCCACGAGCCTGTGTCTGCGCCATGGACGATCACTCTGTACTGCCTCGCTTCGACCAGAATCGGACTCTGCCTTTCCGGCGATAACAGCTGGCAGCGGAAGAAAGCCGATGGTTCATGGCGGATCATCCGCAACATTCCGTTCCTACTTCAGGGAATGATCGTCGCAGCATGGTTCTTCGTCCATCGTACCCAGTCTGTCGCGCTCGGAAACATGTATCTTGCCATCACAGCCAGTTTCGCTTGCTACATACCGGTCGTCATATTCTCAGGTAAAAAGCCGTGGATCGGCATTCTGATGATTCCGAAGACCATTCAGTACCTGTGGATGCTCGCCATGTGCCAATCGTTGTGAACAGGAGACGCCGTCATGAATTTTTCAGGCATCATCATCGGAATCGCTACATTCTGCATCATCGGGATATTCCACCCGATCGTCATCTACTGTGAATATCATTTTACGGAACGGATCTGGCCGTTGTTTCTGATCGGCGGCCTCGTTTTCTGCACCATAGCGTTGTGTATCCGGCCGCTGCTTGCATCGGCCATATGTGCGATCATCGGATTTTCCTGTTTCTGGAGCATCAGGGAACTGAAGGAGCAGACAGCCCGAGTCGAGAAAGGCTGGTTCCCTGCGAATCCGGACAGGAAACGAAAAGAGACCTCTACTCGAGACATACACATGTCACGGAGGGGAAAAAGCAAGGAGCATGAGCATGGACAAACACAAGAAACTGACGAATGAGGTCGGCGCGCCGGTGCCCGACAACGAGAACTCGATCACCGCGGGACCACGGGGCCCCGTAGTGATGCAGGATGTCTGGCTGATGGAGAAAATGGCGCATTTCAACCGGGAAGTCATTCCGGAACGCCGCATGCATGCGAAAGGATGGGGCGCATACGGCAAATTGACTGTGACGCACGATATCTCGCGGTACACGAAGGCGAAGGTCCTTCAACAGGGCACTACTACGGACCTGTTCGTCCGATTTTCTACGGTCGCCGGCGAACGCGGTGCCGCGGACTGCGAGCGGGATATCCGCGGAGTAGCGGTGAAATTCTATACGGAAGAAGGGAACTGGGATCTCGTCGGCAACAATACGCCGACATTCTTTATCCGTGACGTCCATAACTTTTCGGATCTGAACCGGGCCGTGAAACGAGATCCGCGGACGGGAAGACGATCGGCGCAGAACAACTGGGATTTCTGGACGATCCTGCCCGAATGCTTCCATCAGATCACCATCGTGATGAGCGACCGTGGCATTCCCGCATCGTTTCGGAACATGCATTTCTTCGGGGAGCACACATTCTCGTTCTACAACGATCGGAACGAACGGGTCTGGTGCAAATTCCATTTCAAGACCCAGCAGGGAATCAAGAACCTCAGTAATGAAGAGGCTGCGAAGATCAACGGTATGGATCGTGAATATCATGGAAAGGATCTATACGAAGCTATTGAACGCGGCGATTTCCCGAAATGGACGATGTATGTCCAGATCATGACGGAACAGCAGGCGAAAAAGCATTATGAAAACCCGTTCGATATCACGAAGATCTGGCGCCACAAGGAATTTCCGTTGATCGAAGTCGGAGTCCTGGAATTGAACCGTAATCCTGAGAACTATTTCGCGGAAGTCGAGCAGGCGGCGTTCACTCCGGCGCATGTGGTTCCAGGCATCGGATTCAGCCCGGATAGATTTCTTCAAGGACGCCTGTTCTCCTATGGCGACGCGCAACGGTATCGGCTGGGCGTCAACCACAATCAGATTCCTGTCAACCGTGCGAAAGTCGAGACGAACGAATACCATCGTGACGGAGCGATGCGGGTGGACGGGAACTACGGAGGGGCGCCGGCATATACCCCGAACAGCTATGGGGTCTGGACAGCACAGCCGCAGGTCATGGAACCGCCGCTCGATCTGGAAGGCGCGATGTATCGCTATGACCCGAAGGAGGATCCGACCGACGACTGTTTCAAAGCCGGCGGCGAACTATGGAGGCTGATGGACGAAGAGCAGAAGAACGTCCTCATTGCGAATACCGCCGCCGATATTGCGCCGGCGACCCGGAACATCAAGTATCGGCATGCCGCCCATTGCTATCTAGCCGACAAGGAATACGGAAAGCGTTTCGCAAAAGCGGTAGGGTTGGATATGGACACTGTCATAGCATTGTCCAAACTCGACAACAATGGCTTGATTCAGGCAACTCTTTCTGAGAAGATGGAGGGATAGAATCAACAACCGGGGGCTCCTTCGTGAAAGAGCAGAAGAAGCACAGATTCTCCAGGCAACGACAGCTCGTTCTCGATGCGGTGAATCGCCACCATGACCATCCGAACGCAGACCAGCTGTTCCTGGAGATTCATGAACAGGATGAAAAGATCAGTAGGGGCACTGTGTATCGTAATCTTCACCTGCTGGTGGAAAGCGGGGATATCCTTCAGGTCCACGGTCCGGATTCGGAACGTTTCGACTGCCGGACCGATCGCCATGATCACCTTCTCTGTTCAGAGTGCGGCGCTCTGCTCGACGCCCCGGGAGACTACGACAACGTCATCGACCGGGAAATGGAGGAACGTACCGGGTGCATCGTACAACGGCACGAAACTGTCTTCAATGTCATCTGTCCCGAATGTCAACGACGGAAGAAGCGTCCCTGACGAAGTGCTGTAGACGCTTTACGGAAGGAGCGTTCCCCTATCGGCATGGGGGAGCAAGCCTTCCGTCATGATTTTTTCCTTCCGATACTTGACCTTCATGCGGCAACCCTGCATAATGTTCCGGTAATTACAATCCTATTGGTACCGGGAAACCGGCAACTCAACCGTTGGATAAGGAGCTCTACTGTGCCTTGTGGAAGAAAAAGAAAGAAGCATAAGATTGCTACTCATAAGAGAAAGAAAAAGCTCAGAATGAATCGCCATAAGAAGAAATGACTTCTTTTACGCAATCTATTGCAAAACCGTCGGTCGCTCCGACGGTTTTTTTGTACCCGAGGAACCCGTAGGAGCATTGTCTTTCCAATGTGTACGGCGCCCTCCCCGCACGGCGATGCTCGGTTTCGGCGGTCGTGCCATGCAAGAACGCGACGGACCGGGGATGATCGCCCGTTCCTGATTTCAGTACCTAAGCGAAACTCAGCACATATTCCGATGCTTTACGACGCACGACGGACAGCTTTCCATATTCATCAATTGCCCCGCTCTCCTGTTATATGTAATATAGAAGAAGATACAGGGGGTGGCTTTCCATAATGAGAGTTCTCATCTTTGGCCTTGGAGCACATGGCGGAGGATTCGCCGCAGCGAATTATTTTCTCGATCGTGGGGACGAAGTCCGTGTGACGGATCTCAGGGGGACCGATGTCCTGGGGGAGACGATGGAGGTTCTTGAAAATCGGGGGGCCGCATGCATCATGGGCGAACACAGGATGGAAGACTTCCTGTGGGCGGACATTGTCATCAAGAATCCGGCTATCGCTCCGGACAATCCATATCTGCTCGCCTCAAGAACGGTGATCACTGACTTTTCATGGCTGTTCGCCTCCCCTTGGTGCGAAGAAACCAAGATCATCGCCATTACTGGCACGAAGGGGAAGACAACGACCGCCGCAGCGGTCGCGCATGTCCTCAACACGTTCGGGCATGAAGCGGTGCAATGCGGAAACATGGGAATCAGTGCGTTCACGGTCCTCTCGGATTGGGAAAAGAGAAAGGCGAACGGACAGAACATTCCCGAATACCTCGTCTGCGAGTTCTCGTCCTGGCAGATCCGGGATATGTATGCCGCACTTCAAGGAGATATGCCAGAGATACGGCTCGCTGCGCTGACGAGCCTGTACGCCGATCACCAGAACGCCTACAAAGACATCGAAAGCTATCGCCACGACAAGCTGGAACTATTTGGACGCCATTGCGAAACCGTCCTGGTGCCTGACCAGCTGATCAGACTCGTCAAGGACTTTGTGGACATCTCCCCCAAGAAAATACACGGCATCGACAAGCTCGCTGGAAAAGTAATGGCGGAAAATTCTCCGTTGCGATGCGCATATGCCATCTGCAGACTCCTAGGATTCAAATGGCGAGAGGTCCTCAAGGCGCTCAAATCATTCAAAGGAGTTCCCCATAGACTGGAGCAGGTAGGAGTCGCCGGCCCGATCATGTTCATCAATGATTCCGCCGCTACCATCCCGGAGGCTGTTCTGTTCAGTTTCGAGAATTGCAGCCCCCTTCCGATACATCTGATCTGCGGAGGGACGGACAAGAACCTGAAAGCCGAAGGCATGCTCATCGCGCTAAAAGAAGCCGCAAGCCTGCATCTGCTCGATGGATCGTTCACCAGAAACAAATTGATTCCGTTGCTCGAACGGGAGGGGCTTGCATATCACGGCCCTTTTTCCGACATGGGCGCCGCGGTAGATTCAGCATTTGAAATCTCCCGACAGCGTATCGCTGGAGCCCAGGACAACGCCCAGGTCATCATGCTTTCCCCTGGAGCCGCATCCTTCGAACTGTTCCAGCACGAGTTCGACCGCGGCGACAAGTTCAGGACTCACTCGATCCGGAAGATTGCAGACATGGAGACATCTGGTGCCGATGGATCCGATAGCGCATCTTCTCCCCTGACGTAAAAATCCTCCACATGATGTGTCGGTATACATAGTCGGTCGAAGGAGTCCGGTAGTACGCATGTCCGCCGAAAGATCGCTTGAAAAGATCCAATCCCCGCAAATGAGCTCCCCTGCCTCCCGGCCCCGGAATACCGTGCAGGTCATAGACTTTGCATCCATGTTCGCACGCCATGCGGACGGCATAGTCCTGCAGAGCGTATGAACAGGAAAAATCATCGAAACGAAGCGAAGCGCCGAAAAGATATACAGCGATGTCCGGAGACTCGATGATCATGCAGCCCCCTACGATCTTTCCTTTGTGTCTCGCCAGATACAGATCGCACCGTACATCGCCGGACATCTTCCCTGAGAACACCAGCAGCCGGCGCATATAGCTTTTCGGACGCGCAGAGAATCCATCCCGTTTCGCCGTTTCCAGATATACCTCATACCAGCTATCGAAGTCCTCCTTTGTGCCGTTCCAAGCCTCGATCTTCGTCTGCAACCGCGCCTTGCGGAGGTTTCGTCTCGCACGTTCGCGATACTGTCCTGCGACGGCATCGTACCCATCGGCAAGATCCAGACGGACAGTACCTTCCGGCTGCACGCTTTCCAGACTCGTCCGGAATCTGCGCCCGTCGATCTTCAACGTATTCGGTTCCTCCGGTTCGTCCCATGGCAAGTCGTAACGGATTGCGAACACTCCGCCCGGGAGAAGTTTCCGCAACTCCTTCGACAAATCGCGAAGGAACTCGACGGGAGCCATCGGGGACGAGAATACCGAAGGTCCGAACGGAACATAGGATAGACACATTCCCGGTGAGAATTTCTTGGTGAGCACCAGCAGGTTGTCGGTCCAAACGGTTCCGTCGGCATCGATCTCAATGACGAACGCTTGCGGCTTCCATCCAGCAGGACGCTTCGCCATCGCCCAAAAACTGCTTTGAAAGGGATTGCCCTTGCAGGAAAACGTCTTGTAGTCGATCTCAGTCACTTTCATAGGAGCCTCCCCCACCGTTGTCCACCCGTCAAAAAAGGCGATGTGATAAAGAAAAGCCATGCTCACGGGGAGCATGACTGCAGTCATTCGCATCAATCCCGCGCCACATTCAGACGACCCGGGAATGTTCAGTGTCAAGTCGCTGAAACCGTCAACTCACCGGGCCGTCCAAATATCGACTGGTGGTCAGGGATACTCCGTCCGCACCGATCGCCCTGCCGTCGACCTTTACAACCCCGCCTTCGGCATAGATCGGCATTGCGAAGAAATGGTCTGGCTTGACATAGCATACATCCGCCGCGGGAGGATCGAAACCTTCCGGCTCAAGCACCGTACCGACATCGAACTGCGGAGCGAAGAGCACCTCGCAGGTCGTATGTGGCTCCGCATTCGGATCGTTGGCCGCCAGCAACATGCCGCGGCTCTTCACCCCGCGGAAATTCGCAGGCTTGAGATTGCTGACCAGGACAATATGCTTCCCCAGCAGCTCATCGGCGCGATAATACGGGACGATACTCGAGACGATCGTCCTCGGCTCAGCTTCGCCGCAATCCAGCTTGAGGATGTACAGCATGTCGCCGTTGGGATGTTTCTCAACCTCGATGATGCGGGATACCTTCAGGACCACCCGACGGGCGAACTGCTGGGCGATGGTTTCATCCGCCGGGACGGCACCCTGCGGCGTTGCGCTCATTGTATCAGACATTGCTTGCTCCTTGTCCTTGTGTACGTCTTTCTCTTTTTCCTTTTCCGCCCGTTCACTCTGTGATCCACTGTATCGCTCGCGCAACGCATCGATCAGGGAATCATCCAGTTTCGTGAACAGATAGTCCACCGTGCCTATGGATTCTACTCCCGTGAACGTGGCGAGCTGCGGCCAACGGTCGTTCCGACATCCGAGCCAGGAAAGCAATTTCCCGGATGTCGAGGGCATATACGGCTCGATCATGATCCCCAAGTCCCGGATCAGGTAGATGAGCGTCCGCAGCAGCGACGCCGCGGACGGAGGATCCTCCGTCCGTTTCTTCCAAGGCTCACCATCCTGGAACGCCTTGTTCCCCATTGAGGAGAGAACGAAAATCTGCCGGAGGGCTTCGCGTTCCTCGGCATGTTCCAGCAGGTCGGTGATCACAGTCTCCTGGTCGATGATAGCTTTCGCCAGACTCTGGTCGATGCTACCTTCCGGCAGGCGCCCCCCATAGAACCGTTTGACGAACGTCAGCGTCCTATTGACCAGATTGGACAGGTTGCCGATCAGCTCCCCGTTCACCTTTTCCTGAAACTCCTTCCAGGTGAACGTCACGTCGCTACGCTCCGGACGGTTGTAATACATATAGAACCGCCAGACATCGGCAGGAATGCCGGTTTCCTGGACATCGTTCCCGAAGATTCCGATTCCTTTGCTCTTGGAGAACTTTCCTCCCTCGTAATTGAGATACTCCGTGGAACTCATATGATGAAGCATCGTCCAGTTCTTGCCGGTTGCAAGCAACGTGGAGGGGAAAATGACAGTATGGAACGGAATGTTGTCCTTGCCGATGAACTGGAACAGGTCGACCTCATCGGGATTCTGCCACCATGATCTCCACTGATCGGTATACCCTGCTGTAATCGAGATGTATCCGATCGGGGCGTCAAACCATACATAGAACACCTTGTCCTCGAATCCTGGCTTGGGAACGGGGATACCCCACTTCAAGTCGCGAGTGATGCACCGCTCCTTCAATCCGTCACGAATCCAGGAACGTGTCATCTGCACTGCGTTCTTCGCCCAGAACCCTTGCACGCTGGCCTCGTCGATCCATCGTTCCAGCAGCGGAAGCGCCTTGGGCAGATCGAGGTAGAGATGCCGCGTCTTGCGGAGCTCCGGCCTGGTACCGCACACTCCGCAGCGGGGATCGATCAGTTCGGTGGGTTCCAACAGAGTCTGGCAGCTGTCGCACTGATCGCCTCTGGCATCGTGGCTGCCGCAATGAGGGCAGGTCCCTTCGACATATCGGTCGGCGAGAAATCGTTCGCAGCTCGGACAATATAGTTGCTCGATCTCCTTCTCGCTGATATATCCAGCGGCATCGACATCCTTGAAAATACTTTGGACGATTTCTGTCTGGATGGGGTCGGACGTCCGACCGAAACGATCGAATGAGATATCGAACCACTGGTAGATCGCACGATGGATCACATGATAATGGTCACACAGCTGGCGGGGAGTGACCCCTTCCTGCAACGCACGGGTCTCGGAAGCGGTACCGTATTCATCGGTTCCGCAGATGTAGAGCGTCTCATAGCCCCTGGAACGGCAGAAGCGTGCGAACGCATCGGCGGAAAGAACCTGCGTCAGGTTCCCGAGGTGGGGAATATTGTTCACGTACGGCAACGCCGATGTAATCAGTCTTCGTTTTTTCATAGTCCGTCTATCATAGCCCTCCGTCCGCCTTTTTTCAATATGAACAAGAGGATTCGTCGGCGATCGCCGGCTCCGGCATTCCCCTTTTTCCGTAAGTTCCTTGACCATGGCCTGCCTGCGATATACATTGTACAGTGTGCCGTCGCGGTCGTCTTGCCGGGCGAAGTCTTGTGACGGGCGAATCACGCAGGCGATCTCGGACGATTCTTCTCTGAAGAAATCCGGCGTCCATGAGGTCTCCGCTAGGAGAAGAGATGGAAAATACAAGGCAGTCTTCCCCGCGCAAGCAATTCCGCATCAGCCCGAAACTGATCCTCGGCATCATCGGAGTACTGGTTTTGATCGCTTTGGTCATGAGCAGTTTCTTCGTCGTGGACCAGACGGAGCAGGCGGTTGTCCTGCGGCTGGGCAAGTACAACAGAACGGTCGGTCCGGGACTTCAGACGAAACTTCCGTTCGGAATCGACGTGAACTACAACGTACCCACCCAGATCGTCCAGAACATGACGTTCGGATATCGTTCCAACAGCCAGTTGGGAACGAACCCGCTGATCAACGCGGCTGAGTACCCCCGGGAATCGGTCATGCTTACCGGAGATCTGAACATCATCGATGTGGAATGGATCGTCCAGTACAAGATCGAGAATCCCTCGGCCTGGCTGTTCAACGTGCAGGATAGGGACACGACGATCAGGGACATCAGCCAGTCGGTGATGAACCAGTTGGTCGGAGACCTTCCGATCCTGTCGGTCATGACGAGCGAACGGACGAGAATCGAAGTCGAAGCGCAGGATGCGATGCAGAAGATATTCGATTCCTACAATCTGGGCATCAAGGTCGTGACGATCAAGCTGCAGAACATCGTTCCGCCGGTCGGTACCGTCCAGGATGCGTTCGAGGATGTCAACAAGGCTATCCAGGACATGAACCGCCTGATCAACGAGGGCAAGGAAAGCTACAACCGTGCGATCCCCAGCGCGCAAGGAGAGGCAAATCGGCTGATACAGGTGGCGCAAGGCTACGCGGCGGAACGAGTGAACCAGGCCACAGGCGACGTCGCCCGCTTCAATTCCGTTCGGGAGGCGTATGAACAGAGCAAGGATATCACAGGAATCCGGCTCTACATAGAGACGATGGAGGAAATCATCAACGGACAAGGGGACTCTGGAGCTATGTTACTCATCGACAAGAATCTCGAGAACTTCCTGCCGATCGGTTCCGTCGACAAACTCATGGGAGGTGCGAAATGAAAAAGACAGTAACCGTCCTCGTCGTGATCGGCGTTCTGCTTGTCATTTTCCTCCTGCTGGGACCGTTCTTCATTCTTGACGAAGGCCAGCAAGCGGTCGTGACCCGTTTCGGAAAAATCGTGAACACAGAGACCACGGCCGGTCTGAAATTCAAGATGCCGGTCATCGACAATGTGATCAAATATCCGAAGAAGATACTCTCCTGGGATGGCGACGCCCAGCGCATCCCGACCAAGGAAAACCAGTTCATCTGGGTAGACACGACGGCCCGCTGGAGGATCAGCGATCCGGTGAAGTTCTACGAGACAGTCAATACGATCTCCAATGGAAAATCGCGGCTCAACGACGTGCTGGATTCGACGATCAGGACGGTCATCAGCGAGAACTATCTCAATGAAGCTGTAAGGAACTCGAACCAGATCAACGAGATCAAAGTCGAGGAGCAGGTTCAGAACGTGGACAACATCGAAGACGCCGAGCGTCTTCGCAACCTGACAGTGACTTCGACCCAGCAGGAAACGATCAAAATCGGACGAGAGGGGCTGTCGCAACGGATGTTCGAGATGGCCTCTGGTTTCACCCAAGCCTATGGAATCACGATGATCGACATCATCATTCGCCAGATCCGATACAGCGACGATCTGACGCAGAGCGTCTATGAACGGATGATCAAGGAACGGAACCAGATCGCCGAAGCGTATCGATCCTATGGACGTGGCCAGCTCGCCCAGTGGCAGGGAAAGACCGAGAACGACCAAAAGACGATTCTTTCCGAAGCCTATGCGAAAGCGGAACAGATCAAAGGCGTCGCGGACGCGCAGGCTGCGAGAATCTACTCCCAGGCATACGAGGTTGATCCTGATTTCTTCAAGCTGTGGAGATCGCTGGAATCGTACAGGAAGACGATACCTCAGATGGACAAGGTGCTCAGCACGGACATGGAGTATTTCAACTTGCTGTACGGCAATCCTTCGCAATAGGGTCGATTCCAAGCCGGCTTAACGCTCGCAAGGAGAGCGGGACTTCTGGACCGTTCTCCTTTTTCTATGGCCGGATCCCGTTGCGCCGCATAGGCTGACAGTATATACTGCGTTCATGTGCGACCGACGAAGAACCGTACTGATTGCTTTCGATTTTGACGGGACATTGTATCCGTTGCGTCCGTATGACAGCGAGCAACGGCTTCTCATGAAGGCGGTGGAAAACCGAAGCCCCCAAGAGCGAACGGAAGCGATGCAAGCGGTACGGAACGACATGGAAGGTCTGCTCAGTCTCGGCGAATTCACGGAAACGTATGTACGATTCACGCGACACGCTCCGGAGCACCTGCTCGATGAAATCGTCGAGGATATCCGTTCGCTCGCAGGATCGTCCGCGCTTGTCCCATTGAGGATTTTGCGCGACGACGTGGACGCTGAATACTGCGTCATCAGTTGCGGAACCGTCAATCTGATAGAACGATATCTTTTGCGAATGGATGTCAGACGAAGTTTCGGCGCTCTGTTCGGAAAAACGTTCGAAATCATTGACGGTCGCATCGGGGACATCTCGATCGCCGTCAGCGGTCCGCAGGATAAAGCATTCCTGCTGGAAGCGGAGGCTGCACGCATCGCCTCAAGAACAGGGATTCGTCCGCTCACGATCGCAGTGGGGGACGGCCCCACCGATATCCCCATGCTTCGGCATGCGGATTTCGGGATCATCGTCGATTGGGACGAAATGGAGGACACGACTGAACGAAGCGGGTTCCCACTCGCGCGATCTGTCGATGGGATATGCACGTTGGTCCGCGACTTTCTGGCGACAAAAGAGGACTGCATGAGGCCGCACAGGCACAGAACGCCGCGAAATCGGCTTTCGAATGTTTGACATTCGGCGATTTTCGATGTAATGATTTTTTTGTAACGGACCGACGAGGAGTTGAGTTTGGACAGGACGATGGAGACAAAAATCAGATTCCATGCTGCATGCGGCGCGATTCTGCCGTTGCTGTGCTGCATGGCTATCCTGCTGTCGTCCTGTTCTTCCGTGCAGGAAAACGCTACGCATGCCGCCGATGCGGCATACGATTACGGAGTCATCACTGGCAGCATCACGTATCCAGGGACATACTCTTTTTCCGATGCCGCGATGGTGGTGGATATCGCTCTGATCCAACACGACTTCGTCACCGGAGCCACACGGGAGATTTCCCACCAGAGGATCAGGAACCCGCAACGGTTCCCCGTCAATTTCACGATCCGCTACAGCCTGAAGGACATCCTCCCCTACTTAAAATATTCGATCGAGGCGGAAGTCAGCAAAGCCGGTGACACTATTCCGTACCTCAAGTCGGTGGAACCCGTGTGGGTGCTGACTGGAGGTAACGGCAACCGCGCCGACCTCAAGCTTGCGGTGCGCTGAGAAAGCTACGCTAGCGGGGAAGATACGCCGACCGCCCCTGCCGAAGCGCGATCTTTCGGGAAGCGAACGCGCCGACGGCCGATGCGGCGCATCCGACATACATCGAGGCGACGGGTGTCAGCCCCGCAAGGTACGCAAGCAAGACGGCGGATGCGACGACAGCCAGATAGAGCAGTCCGATTCCCATGCCGATCAGTCCGTTGAAATTCCGCTTCATCGCCTGTTGGGGAATCTTCCAGTCCAGCAGCGGCCGACGATAATCGACAGCCAAGGAAAGTGCTCCGGTTCCAAGGATTGTGAAAAACCCAAGCGCAAGCATCCACGGCAGATTCTCAAAACCGATTCCGAGCAGGAACACCGCCACCAGGAGATAGACAGCATGGGAGAGATACATCAGCAGCATATGGAAGACAAGTTTCGCATCGACTTGCACCGAGGCGGGAATCGGCCAGGACCTGCACAGGTCGAACAGAGGACCTTCACGGGACACGCTCGTGGAGCTGATCATCGTGAACGACGACATCAGCAGCAAAATCCCTGAAACGGCCGCGGGGAACCAGGGAGAAACAGTCAGGGCGCCAAGTCCTTCCGACAATTCTCCGAGCAATCCGCTGAGAGCGTATACCACTACGAGGATGATTGGAACACAGACTTCGCCGATGATTTCAACGAAGAACGAAGATGTTCCGCGCACAACATCCCATTCCTTTCGAATGAGCGTGGAACGCAATGAAGCGGGACGATACGCCGACCGATCCCCGAACCGCTCCGTCGCACCGGCTGTCTCCCGGCGTCTCGATCTCCCTTCTCCTGAGAGCGCAATCGAGACGCATCGGCCATACGACGCCTCAAGCAGGAACATCGCCACTAGAGCGAGGACAGCGTTCATTACGATGCATGCCGCCGCCGCTAGGTACGGGTTGAGGCGTCCGCCGACAGAAAACAACATCGAAGCCTGGCATGCGAAAAGCGGCAACGCATGGTGGAGTCTTTCGAAGAGGGCTCCATACGTTCGACCCAGATCATCCGCGGCCGAGCCTTCGAACAGTCCCGAACCATCCGTGAAACGCATGATGCTGCTTTGCGAATAGATGATGAGCGCCATCATCACGATGATCGAGAAGACCTCGATGAGCGATTTATGCTTCCTGCCCTTCATCAATCTTGTGATCAGCATCCCGAACAAAGATCCCAGCAGCACAGGAACCAACGGACCGAGCAGCAGTGTCAGTACGGCTCCCAAAAACAGCGGAACGGAAATGCCCGTGACGAAATACACGATCACGATTCCGGGAAACACGATGAAGAAGTAGAGCGAAGCCATCGAAAGATAGAGCAACACCATCCTGCTCGCAAGCAGTTCGCTCCGTCGGATAGGAACGGACATCAGTAAAGACAGATCCTTTCCCCTGTACAGGACCGAGGGTGCGCTCATGCAGGAAAACAGGAAGACGATGACAGCGCCGATGAACTGAGCCATCATCGCACCAATATCAGGGTATCCAAGAGTCCGGCCGATCGACTGAAACGAGTAGTAGTTGAAGCCGAACATCACCATCACCATCACGAATGAAAAGAAAAGCAGGATCGACAGCAGAACGTAGCCGATGCGCCGTACGGTCGTCGCGGTATGTTTCGTTTCGACACCACGGCCGCGCGATGCGGAGCGGCTGAACAATTGCTCCCATGGGCGGGTTCCCAGATAATAGGTGCGGACAAGAAGCAGCACGACCCGAAGGCTCATTCCAGGACCTCCTCGGTTCTTTTCGCCAGGCCTGCGACATCGGCCTGACCGGTCATCTGCAGAAACAGTTCCTCAAGCGTGGCGTCTTCACCGCCCTTGCGGAGTTTCAGTTCCTCAAGCGTGCCTTCGAACAGCAGCCTTCCTTTCGAAATGATTCCCACACGGTCGCAAAGCCGCTCTGCGACCTCCATCACATGGGTCGAAAAGAATACCGTCCGGCCTTTCCTACAGAATTCCCGCATGACATCCTTCAGGATGAAGGAGGATCTCGGATCAAGACCGACCATGGGTTCGTCCAGAACCAGTATCATCGGATCGTGAACCAGCGCGGCGATCACCCCGAGTTTCTGTTTCATGCCATGGGAGTAGCTACTGATCGGATCATCCAAAACTTCGGTCATTTCAAACAGACTGGCAAGTTTCCCGATCCGTTCTTTCCGAAGGCGCTGCGGTACTCCGTACAGATCGCAGATGAAGTTGATATGGCGCAATCCGCTCATCCGTTCGTAGAACACCGGTTCATCGGGGACATATCCGAGACATCGCTTCAGACCGACGGAGCTGACGATATTGTCGAACCCATCGGCCGTGATCGTTCCCGAGTTCTGTCTGAGCATTCCGACCAGCATCCTGATCGTCGTGGACTTGCCCGCCCCGTTCGGTCCCAGGAAACCAAATATTTCACCTTTTCGAATCGCCAGATTCAAATCTTCGACAGCCGGAGTCTCTTTCCCGTCATATCGTTTCGTCACATGGTCGAACGCAATCGCGAAATCACCGGATTCCCGGACTTGCTCCATCTCGTTTCCTTCCGGACACTCTGGATGGCGCCTTTCCGACTCCGTCCCAAGGTCCGACTCGTTGTATTTGATATCATTATGATATCATAATGACTCAATCATGACAAGAGTCGAAGTACATCGAATGACAGGGCGATCGCCGTCCGAAATACGATGCAAAGCTCCCCACAGCGTAACATATGTGGCGCTAATAGCACAAAATCCATGAATAAATATTTAATCTTTTGCGTTCCTGAGCGCAACAGACCCCTTTTTTACGAATAAATATACAAAATGTATTGCATATTTTATCAAGTTTCGCATACAATCCTGTCAACGAATCTGGAACAAGAGATCCTATGGAGGGATACACGATATGAGCAAAGAGAAGATCATCCTGGCATATAGTGGCGGCCTGGACACATCGGTCATTCTAAAATGGCTGGCGAACAAAGGATTCGACGTTATCGCGTATGTCGCGAACGTGGGGCAGAACGAAGACTTCGAGGCGATCGAAAAGAAAGCGTTCGCGACGGGAGCTTCGAAAGTATATATCGAAGATCTACGCAAGGAACTCGTAACGGACTACGTCATCCCGGCGATGAAGGCGAACACGATCTACGAGGGGACATACATGCTCGGCACTTCCATTGCGAGACCGATCATCGCGAAACGGCAGATCGAGATCGCGAAGCGGGAAGGAACGGTCTATGTGGCCCATGGAGCCACCGGCAAGGGCAACGACCAAGTACGGTTCGAATTCGGCTACTACATGCATATGCCGGAAGTGAAGATCATCAGTCCATGGAAGGATCCAGAATGGCTCAGTCAGTTCGAAGGGCGTTCCGATATGCTTGCGTACGCTGAGAAATACGGCATTCCGGTCAAGGCTTCCGTCAAGAAGCCGTATAGCGAGGACGAGAATCTGATCCATATCAGCCACGAGGCAGGCATTCTCGAGGATCCGGCGAACCGCTGCCCCTCCGACGTTTTTTCCTTGACGCTTTCTCCGCAGGATGCGCCGGACAAGGAAACGCTTCTGTCCATAGAGTTCGTGGATGGAACTCCTGTGAAGGTAACGAACGAAGGCGACGGAACCGTGGTGACGGATCCGCTCGGCATGGTCCTATACTTGAACAAAATGGGACATGATAACGCGATCGGACGTGTCGACATGGTGGAGAACCGCTATATCGGAATCAAGAGCCGCGGCGTGTACGAGACTCCGGGCTGCGAGATCCTCTGGAAAGCCCACCACAACCTTGAGGGAATTACGATGGACAAGGAGGTCATGCATCTGCGCGACAGCCTGATGCCCAAGTACGCGGAGCTGATCTACAACGGCTATTGGCACGCCCCCGAATTCGATATGCTCACCGCCGCATTCGAGCAGAGTCAGAAGCATGTGACAGGCACGGCGAAGATCGCCTTGTATAAAGGAAACGTCATCAATGCAGGTATCACCAGTCCCTGTTCGCTGTACAACGAAGCGCTCGGCAGCATGGACAAGGCCGGCGGATACCATCCTGTCGACTGCAAGGGCTTCATCAATATCAACGCCATCAGGCTGATGGCGTCGGCGAGCAGAAACTAGCCCTTCCCGTAGGGACTACGCCGCGACGATATCCTATCATGGATAGTCGCGGCGTTTTTATTATTCTTCCATCGTTCAAGAAAAAAGTTCAGGTTCGCGCCGGACGTCGAGACATCCCTGCTCAAGCCGTTTCACGATCACCTGATGCCGGAGATCCTCCATGGAACGGGCGCCTTCAGGACATGCCCGGATGCAGGCGCAACAGTGGATGCATGCCGCCGGATCGGTAATATACGGTCCTGTGGCTGGAATCGCATCAACGGGGCATACCGTGGCGCAGATTCCGCAACGCGTGCAGAACCCTGAAACGATCGGTCCGTACGGAGGAACCGAAGGTACGATTCCCTGCCGATACGGTCGGTTACCCGGTATCTTTTCGGCAATCGAGGCCTGTTCCTCGATCTTCTCCAAAGCGATTCTCCCCAACGCATGCATCGCGTCGAGATCCTTGGCATCGGGACGATCCGCCCCGATGCGTCGGTCATACGAATGCATCCCGACGAAAGCTCCGGCACACAGCGGGACGAACCCCGCCCCGCAACACAGATCCTCCAGTTCGATCAGCGCATCATCGTACGCACGATTTCCGTACGTGACGGACAGCACGGCTCTGGCTCCGTTGGCATGGATTGAAGAAAACAGGCAGGAAAAGCAGGATGGAAGGCGCCCCGCATATACGGGAGCGCACAACACGACGATATCGTTCGAATCAAACGACAGGCCTGAACGTTCAACTTCCTTGCGGGCGGCACGGCACGTCAGGTCATGGTTCAGATCGATACCGGCTTCCAATCCGAACGCCACGGCGTTGGCAGTCGTCCTGCTGTTTCCCGTCGGACTGAAATACAGCACATGGACATGTCCGACCATATCGAATTCCTCCTAGTTCAAGGTTTCTTCGTAATGTTCGCTCCCCAACGATAGTATCCGTGCGATATGGTCGTCATCAAGCCGATAAAAGATATTGCGACCTTCTTTCCTCCATCTGACGAGCCTAGAGGCTTTCAGCAACTTGAGCTGCTGGCTGATCGCGGACTGCTGCATGCCGAGCGCATCGACGATCGCGCTCACCGGCAATTCCCCCGCTTCCAGCAGGAAGAGAATCTTCAGACGGGTTGGATCACCGAATACTTTGAAGAAACTGGCGATATCCACCACTTTTTCGTCCGGGGGCAGACTCGCTTCCCTGATTTGTTCCATACCGTGCCTCCGATATCTCATTATACTCATGGTTATGAATTGAGGAAAGTGTTCTTTTCCAGCGAACGCCTCCTTATTTCCTTTTTGAAGAAAATCGAGTAGGATATAATGCAAATTGCAACTTCTGGAGGATCAACATGTTTGCAGGAACCCAGGAACAGTCTGTAATCGGATGGATCGGGACCGGGGTGATGGGGCGTTGGATGTGCCATCAGCTTCTTTCAGGCGGACATGCGGTCGTCGTCTACAATAGAACGGCGGAGAAAACCCGTCCGTTGCTCGACGAAGGCGCAATCCTAGCGCGGTCTCCGAAAGAAGTCGCACAGAAATGCGATGTAGTTTTCACCATGGTCGGTTTCCCTGTGGATGTCGAAACGTGTTATTTCGGCGAGGACGGTCTGTTCTCAGGAGCAAGGCCGGGCATGGTCTTCGTCGACATGACCACGACGAAACCCTCGCTGGCGATCTCCATCAATGAAAAAGCCTGCGAACTGGGATGCGACAGCCTCGATGCTCCGGTCTCGGGAGGCGATGTCGGCGCCAGAGAGGCGACATTGTCCATCATGGTCGGCGGTGCACGGAAAACGTTCGAAGCCATGCGTCCCTATTTCTCATTGATGGGGCGAAGCTATGTACTGCAAGGAGGTCCGGGAGCGGGCCAACAGACGAAGATGGCGAACCAGATTGCTATCGCAGGTACGATGATCGGGGTCTGCGAAGCGATGCTCTATGCAAGGAAAGCCGGGCTTGACCTCGAAACGATGGTCAAAACGATCAGCAAGGGGGCCGCCGGATGCTGGACGCTCGATAATCTTGCCCCCAGAATCATCGCCAATGACTACCAGCCTGGTTTTTTCATCGACCATTTCGTCAAAGATTTGGGAATTGCGCTGGAGGAAGCCCGCAGAATGCAGCTAGCACTTCCCGGCCTCGCGCTGGTCAACCAGCTGTACATAGCGTTGCAGGGGACCGGCAACGGAAGGAACGGAACCCAGGCACTCGTTCTGGTGCTCGACAGGTTGTCGGAATCTGATTGCTTTCCTGAATGACGCACCGAAGCAGGCCCCCTCGCAGGAGTCTGCGCCGCGACCGATCGGTTCATCGTACCATTTTGCGAAACAAGCGTATGAGTCCGAAGACCGCCACCGACGTTGGCGGAAGGAGTTTGTATATGGAGATAGCGAAAAATAGTGCAAAATTGATTCTTGAGGGAAAGGAACTTCCGTTGACGGTCATCACCGACAACATGGGAGACAAATCGATCGACATCACCTCCCTACGGAAGGATACCGGCTACATCACCTACGACCCGGGCTTCGTCAATACGGGATCATGCGCTAGTTCGATCTGCTACATCAACGGTGAGCAAGGGATTCTTCGGTATCGCGGCTATGATATCCAGGATCTCGTCGACAATTGCGATTTCGTCGAAGTGGCATACCTTCTGGTCAAGGGAGAGTTGCCGGATGCAGAACAGCGCAGGACCTACGCCGACCTGCTCAACAAGCATTCCCTGCTCCATGTCGACATGAGGAATTTCTTCCGAGCCTATCCCCACCACGCCCATCCGATGGCGATCCTCGCCGCGATGGTCGCATCCCTTTCAGCGTTCTATCCTGAGATGGACGATGTCGATCCCGAGGAAAACATCGACTTGACCGTAACAAGGCTGCTATCGAAAATGCGTACGATCGCGGCGTTCAGCTATCGGCAGATGCGGGGCCTCGACTTTGTCGAACCATCGTACAAGTATTCGTACTGTGAGAACTTTCTCAATATGATGTTTCACTCTTCAGTCACGCCGTACGATAGGAATCCTGTCCATGTGAAGGCATTGAACCAGTTGCTGATCCTCCATGCGGACCATGAGCAGAACTGCTCGACTTCCGCGGTCAGGCTGGTCGGCAGCAGTGAAGCGAACCTCTACGCTTCGGTGTCCGCCGGATGTTGCGCACTATGGGGAAGCAAGCACGGAGGAGCGAACCAGGCGGTTGTCGAGATGCTCAGCAGAATCTATTCCGAAGGACTCTCGGTCGAGGAAGTCGTCCAGAAAGCGAAAGACAAAGGTGATTCGTTCCGACTGATGGGATTCGGCCACCGAGTATACAAGACATACGATCCCCGTGCAAAGATCGCGAAGAAGCTTTGCAAGGAAGTCCTGGAAGCGACGAACGTTCAGGACCCGTTGCTGGACATCGCCATGGAACTGGAGCGCGTCGCACTTGCCGACGACTACTTTATCGAACGGAACTTGTATCCGAACGTCGATTTCTACACAGGAATCATTTTTCATGCGATGGGAATCCCTTCTTCGATGTTCACTGTTCTGTTCGCGATGGGCAGGCTCCCCGGCTGGATCGCCCATTGGCTTGAATGGAGGCATGACCCGTACCAGAAGATCGGTCGCCCGCGGCAAGTGTACAACGGTCCGTTCGTTCGAAAAGTTCAGCCGCTCGACCAACGATAGACAAATAGCGAACTCCGCCATGGCCGCATGTCGTCCTAGGCATGAGAGTATCCGGGGAAGGAAAGAATGGACATGTTCGGATTGATTTTCGATTTCAATGGAACTTTGTACTGGGATACATGGCAGAATCGGGAATCTTGGCGCTCGCTTTCCAGAGCTCTCCGCCGGACACAGCTGTCCGACGAAGAGCTCGACATGCTCAATGGTCGCACGAATGCTTCGACCATCGAATATATTCTGGGCTATCCCCCGTCACCACGGATAATCGAGGAACTATCGGCTGAAAAAGAAAAGCAGTACATCAGATTGTGCATGGACAGGAATGACAGGCGTCGTCTTGCTCCGGGAGCCCGGACGTTGCTCGACGAATGCGTCGAACGCGGTGTCCCGATAGCGATCGCCACCAGTTGCGGAGCCGGGAACTTGGCAAGGTACAAGGAATGGTTCGACCTCGCCACATGGTTTTCGGACGACAGAATCGTCTATGACAGGGGAACTTTTCCCGGCAAGCCCCACCCCGCGGTCTATCTGGAAACCGCAAGACGGCTAGAAATGGAACCAAGCCAATGCATTGTATTCGAAGACACACGAAGTGGTATCGAAAGCGCCCGCTGTGCGGGAGTCGGTGAAATCTGGGCGGTTAATTCTGACTTCGCGGATATCAGGACGACAGCAAGCATGGAGGGGGTTGTCGGTATCATCACCGATTTCTCCCTGTTCGAGTTTCCGGACCAGCGACCAACCGCACGAGTGCACGGTCAACGTCCGATGCATGACGCTAGATAAGCACCAAACTCCCTGGTCCCCAGCAACTTCGCGTTTCTTCCCTCGGCGACCATCAGACGATGGAAGTCTGCGGTGACGTTTCCGCTTGCGATCGCTTTTCGGACCCCTTCCGTCACCATGTCGGCAGCCTCTGTCCATCCTATGTAGCGAAGGAGCATCTCCCCCGAAAGGACTTCGGAAAGGGGATTGACCTTGTCCTGCCCGGCAATATCCGGCGCAGTACCGTGGGTGGCCTCAAAGACCGCGATCCCACTGTCGTAGTTGATGTTCCCACCAGGCGCGATGCCGATTCCGCCGACTTCCGCGGCCAACGCGTCGGAAACATAGTCTCCGTTGAGATTCAGCGTTGCTACGACATCATAGTCGGCCGGCTTGAGAAGGATATTCTGCAGGAACGCATCACAAATGCAATCCTTGACGACCAGAGGTTCACTCCCCTCTCTGGGAATGCGCCAAGTTCCTTTCTCGTCCTGGACAGCTCCGAATTCGCGTTCGGCAAGGGCGTACCCCCACTTGCGGAACCCACCCTCAGTAAACTTCATGATGTTCCCTTTGTGGACCAAGGTGACGTTTCTTCGGCCGTTCTTGAGGGCGTACCGTATCGCCGCTCTGATCAATCGTTCCGACCCTTCCTTGGAAACTGGCTTTACACCGATCGCACTCGTTTCTGGGAAACGGATATTCTTCACCCCCATCTCTGTCCGAAGGAAGCTGATCACGGACTTGGCCTCCGTGCTTCCGCTCTCCCACTCGATGCCGGCGTAGATATCCTCGGTATTCTCTCGGAACACGACCATATCGACGAGTTCCGGATGTCTGATGGGCGAAGGCACGCCTTCGAACCAACGGACCGGCCTCAAACAGACATACAGATCCATATCCTGTCGTAGCGCGACGTTCAGACTCCGGATCCCGCCTCCTACTGGCGTCGTGAGCGGACCTTTTATCGCGACCTTGCATTCCTTGATCGCATCGATCGTCTCCTGGGGCAGGTAGTCGCCTCCCGTCGAGCGGGCGGCCTTCTCTCCGGCCAGAACCTCCATCCACTCCAATCGACGTTTTCCGCCATATGCCGCGTCCACTGCGGCATCGAGGACGGAACGCATGACTGAGGAAATTTCCGGACCAACGCCATCACCCTCTATATACGGCACCACCGGCTTATCGGGAACCACAAGCTTCCCACGCTCTTTCCGAATTCTCTCCATGGGCATCATTCGTTCTCCTTCAAGCTGTTGAGCAGACCTCCGGCCAGAAGCATCTTCAGCTGAGCCGGGGTGACATCCGCCACAAGATCGATCGAAACACCGTTGGTGACATCCGTAAGGACTACCGGGAACGCCGTTCCTTCGGCTCGTGCTTCGACAGCGTTCCGCAACTGCCCCGGGAGATCCTCGATCACGACCTCGTCCCCCTGCCCGATCAAATCATACTCCCCCTCGTCGGCGAACGTCAGCGGCACGATGCCGAAATTACAGAGATTGTTCTGATGGATCCGTTCGATCGATTTGGCTACCACCGCCTTCACGCCAAGATACATCGGGCAGATCGCGGCATGCTCCCGGCTCGATCCCTGCCCATAGGACAGACCGGCGACGATCACATTATCCTGCCCCTCATCACGGGCCGCCGCGGCACGTTGGGCAAACTGGGCATCGACCGGTTCAAAGACGTATTGGGAATATGCCGGAATATTCGAACGGAACTTGAGTCGCTGTCCCGCCGGCATGATATGGTCGGTCGTGATCTTGTCCCCGACCTTGATCACGACTGTGCCACGGAGATTCTTCTTCATCGGTGTATTCGTCGGAGGCGCCCCGATGTTCGGTCCGCGTACGACTTCGACCGAAGATCCGTCTTTCGGCGGAAAAATGAACATCCCGTCATCGACGATGAAGCGGCTCGGCATTCCGACGGAAGGATAGGCCACGCCATGGTCGGAAAGCGGATCGACGAACGTACCGGCTATCGCTGCCAAGGCGGCGGTTTCGGGACTGACAAGGTAGACCTGGCCGGTTTTGGTTCCGCTCCGCCCCTCGAAATTCCTATTGCTTGTCCGCAACGATACGCCATTGGTATTCGGGCTGAAATGATTTCCGATGCAAAAGCCGCAAGCACTTTCCAGTATCCTTGCGCCGGAAGCGATCATCTTCTCCAAGGAACCATCCTGGGAAAGCATCAGCAGCACTTCCCTGCTCCCCGGCGCAATGCCGAGGCTGACACCGGGAGCGATAATCCGTCCGTCAAGAATATCAGCGACTTTCCGCATGTCGGCATAGGAACTGTTGGTACAGGATCCGATCGCCACCTGGTCGATCTTCTTTCCCGCCAGATCCTTGATCAGCAGGATGTTCCCCGGAGAGTGCGGCGCTGCGCAACGAGGTTCCAATGAGGAAAGATCTATCTCGAAAAGCCCGTCATATACGGCATCGCCGTCCGCAGAAAGAGGCTTCCATGCCGCTTCCCGCCCTTGGGCCTCGAGAAACCGTCGGGTATTTTCGTCAGACGGAAACAAACTGGTGGTCACGCCGCATTCCGCACCCATGTTGCAGATCGTGGCACGCTCGGGTACTTCCAGCGACGCGATCCCGTCTCCTGTATATTCGAACACACAGTTCACGTTTCCTTTCACTGTGAACCGCTCAAGCACCGCAAGGATCACATCCTTGGCGGATACCCACGGACGCAGTTCGCCATGGAGCCGGATCTCGATGACTTTCGGAGCGATGAGATGGAATGCGCCGCCTGCCATGGCGACGGCGACATCGAGTCCCCCCGCTCCGATGGCGATCATGCCCAGGCCACCTCCGGTAGGCGTATGGGAATCACTTCCGAGCAACGTCTTGCCGGGCTCCCCGAATCGCTCCAGATGCACCTGATGGCAGATTCCGTTTCCAGGACGGGAGAATACGATGCCGTATTTCGCCGCCACGCTCTGTAGATATAGATGATCGTCTGCGTTTTCGAAACCTACCTGCACGGTGTTGTGGTCGACATAGCTGACGGCAAGTTCATTCTGTACATGGGGCAAGCCCATCGACTCGAACTGAAGATAGGCCATGGTCCCCGTGGCATCCTGGGTGAGCGTCTGGTCGATCCGAATCCCGATCGGCAGCCCCTGCACCAGCCTTCCCTCCATCAGGTGGGCTTCAAGAATTTTCGCAGTCAACGTTTTGCCCATGATTTTCACTCCATCATTGTTTATTCATATCCAATACCTGCAATACTAGCGGAAACCCAGAAGAAATGCAAAACCCGTCATGCGGGCGATGAGATTCAGACTCTACTTCGTCTGGCGCCAGACAGCCATGCGGCAAGCTCGACGAGCACCAGCAGGCAGGAGAGCACGGCGATGACATACAGAATCCGATCGAAACCGAAGCGCTCATAGATCGCCCCCCCGAAGATCGCCCCCACGATCGTGCCGATCGTCAGCAGAACCTCGTGGATCATCATCCTCCGAGAACGATTCACGCACCCCGACGCTCCATGGAACATGCTCAGCGTATAAGCGATCGCGAACAACACGCCGAACGCGAGGAAGAAAACGCCGTAGGCTACAAATGCGGCCATCGAGTCTCCGCCATGGAGCAAAGATCCTGCGAAACAGGCTCCCCCGAACAGAAGCTGGGTGACGATGATGAACGAAAGCTTGAACTGCCAGCGGCTCGTCTTGCCGAGGATCACGAACGTAAAGCATGTCGCCACGCCCCGTATCAGCAGCAGGAGCCCCGCCGTGCTTTCAGGAATTCCCATGACATCCTGCGCATACAGGGGGAAGATCGTCTGAACTACGCTCAGTCCGGTATAGACCAACACGATGCCCGACCAGCACAGGAACCTCAGCGGAGTGCTCTGATCGATGACATGCGCCGTACCGACATGTGCGCGCTCGCTCGGAACAGCGCGGATTCCCGGCTCCACGGCGCTGGCGATGGCGATCAGCAGGAACACCGCCGCGAACACACAGATTCCCGAGAACAACGGAAGCGTGGTGGATCGTTCCACGAGAACGCCGGCGATATACGGGGAAAGGCCCGCCCCGAACGACCATGAGAAGTTGAACGCGCTGGAGACATGGTTGAGCTGAGCGCCTTCCTTGCCCCGGGAGAACCAGCCTTCGACCTGCGGCCAGAGCATGGACATGAACGCGCCGTACAGCGCCAACGCGACGAAAGCCGATGCGATCGTCCCGCTTACGGCGAACCAAGCCACGGAGATTCCCATGCCGGCCATCGACAGCTCGATACAGTGGCGGGGGCGCATCCGGGCGCAGAGCCCGCCGCCGGCCATGCAGAACAGAAGATAGGTAAAGGTGTATACGCTTGCCGCGATACCGATCATCTGCGCCGAAAGACCGAACTTCAGACGCAGATGGTAGACGACCGCAAGGTTCACCATGGCGATGGACATCTGCCCGAAAAACGACGCAATATTCAGGACCCAGAACTGAACGACGTCAGTCCGCTGCTGCATTTCCATGTCTGTTTTCTCCGAACGGAAATCGTCGTCGGCAGGATCTGGTACTTCTTCGGACGAAACTTCCCGATGGACTCAGATATAGCAGTTTCCGAATCGACTTGCAAGCAATCAGTTGTCGCATCGAAGCGCATCATGAAAAAAAGAATCATAACTCGCAAGGATCGCACATGATGTTGTTGGCAAAGAAGCCAAAACAGACTACAGTTTGGAATCGAGGGGATGAACCATCAGCAAACAGGCGTCGCCGCCCCCCTGAATCGCGAGTTTGAGGAAGAGAATGCATAGCTATGACCTTTGAGAATCTAGTATCCAATGCGCCATTGATCTCGGCTTTCTTCAGCGCTTTGATCGCACAAGCGCTGAAACCGTTCATCCACCTGCTGTTCGATCGCGAATTTAAGATCAGGCTGGTTCTTTCCACTGGAAGCATGCCCTCGTCCCACACCGCGTCGGTCATCGCGTTGGTCACGAGCATCTCGATGACGCAAGGATTCGCTACCACCGAACTTGCAATCGCCGTCGTATTCGCCGCGATCGTCATCCACGATGCGATGGGCATCCGAAGGGAAGCAGGCAAACAGGCGGAAGTCATCAACGAATGGAGCAGAATCCTTTCCGATATCCATCGGGAGGGGCAGTTCACTCCGGAGAACCTCAAGACGATGCTCGGTCACAGCTTCTCACAAGTCGTCGGAGGCATCGTCGTCGGCCTGATTACCGGAATCGTGGTGACGAACATCATCGTCGGAGCCTGACGATTGACATTTTGCTCCTGAAATCTCACTATTGACTGATCAATCAATCAAATCATTTTCCATAAGGAAGTGCCCACATGAAGAAAGCATGTATTGTCCTGTGCGTTCTGCTCGCCTGCCTTGCTCCGGTATTCGCCGGCGGAGAGAAAGAAAAGACCGACGGATTTGTATTCGCCGCCGATGCGACCTGGCCGCCGCTTGAATTCGTCGACAACGGCGTCCTCACCGGATTCGAAGTCGAATTGATGCCGATGATCGGTGAAAAAATCGGAGTGAAGATGACGGTGAAGAACATTCCATGGGATACGATCTTCGCCGGTCTTGCCAACGGCGCATACGACGGAGTCGCCTCAGGCGTCACGGTCACCGACGAACGCAAGCTCACCATGGACTTCTCGACCCCTATCCTCAGCGCAGGACAAGTGGTCATCGTCAGAACGGGCGATGCCGAGAAATTCAAAGGAATCCAGGATCTCGACGGACGGAAGATCGGTGTCCAGATCGGGACGACCGGCGACTTCGCTCTGGATGACTACAATGTCGTCAAGCGCGCATATGACGATATCGGGCTCGCCATCGAGGACATGATGAACGGAAACCTCGACGCCGCCGTTTGCGATTCCTTGATCGCCAGCGACTTCGTTTTGGCGAACGATAACTACAAAGGAAAGATCACCGTCGTCGGAGAACCGTTCACGCAGGAGGATATAGCGATCGCGGTCAAGAAAGGCGATACGAAGCTCCTGAACCTGATCAACGAAGGGCTCGCCAAGATGGAAGCGGATGGTTCGCTCGCCGCACTGAAAGCGAAATGGAATATCCTGTAGACTGAAGCCACAGCCCTGTTTACTCAGCCGTCTTTGGATCACTGCGATTCAGAGACGGTTTTTTACATACGCATGAACATGCACCAATCAGTGTAATAAATGTAATTTATGTATAATTATTCATAAAAATCTTGACAAATAATGCATACTTATGCAATCATCTGCCTTACACAAAGGAACCACAATGAAAAAACTGATTTCACTAACACTGTTGCTACTGTGCTTGCTCCCGCTTTTTTCCAATGGAAATAAAGAAGAGAATTCCTATGTATTCGCCGCGAACTGTGCATGGCCTCCATTGGAATTCGTCGATGAGAACGGCGATATTGTCGGCTTTGAAATCGACCTGATCCATGAATTCGCGACCATGACCGGATACACCATGACCGTGAGGAATGTCGCATGGGACGGCATCTTCGCAGGCTTGGCGAACGGAGCATACGATGCGATCGCCAGCGGAGTGTCGGTCACCGAAGAACGCAAGGGCGCGATGGAGTTCACCACCCCGATCCTGTATGTAACGCAATCGATCATCGTTCACCAGGGGACCTCCGGAATGAACGACCTACAGGGGCTTGCAGGAAAGAAAGTCGGCGTTCAGCTCGGTACAACGGGGCACATAGCTCTCGAGGACGCACTGAAAGATCAGCCTTCGCTCGATCTTACGATCAAGGCATACGACGAAGTCGGTTTCGGTATCGAAGATTTGATGAACGGGAATCTCGATGCAATCGTGTGCGATTCATTGATCGCCAGCGACTATGTACTGAGCAATCCGAACTATGCAGGAAGGCTCATGGTATCCGGCGTGGCATCAGAAATCACAGAACCGATCGCGATCGCAGTCAAGAAAGGAAATCTTGCTCTCGTCGATCTGCTCGACGACTGCATCGCCACGCTCAAGCAGAATGGAAAGATGGCCGAACTCAAAGCGAAATGGAACCTTCTCTAGGCATCCTGACAGTCTTTCGGCGACTATTTGTTACGATAATAACAAAACAAGAAAATAATATACAACTTATTGTATAATCATTCAAAATGTATTGACCAATCATGCATAAAAATTCATGATTGCCAAAAGTTCTTTCAGGAGGGTGATACAATGAAAAAAAGTATTGCTGTGGTTCTAATCTGCCTCACCTGCATGATTCCCGCCTTCTCCAACGGACAGAAAGAAAGCGCTGCGAAAAGCTATGTATTCGCGAGCGATTGTACGTGGCCGCCATTGGAATTCGTCGACGAACATGGGGAGATCGTCGGATTCGAAATCGACCTGATCAAGGAGTTCTCCGCAATGACAGGAATTCCGATGACCAGCAGGAACGTTGCTTGGGACGGAATTTTCGCCGGACTGATGAACGGAATGTACGATGCGGTCGCCAGCGGCGTCTCCGTTACTGAGGAACGCAAGGCGACGATGGACTTCAGCACCCCGATCCTGCTTGTGACACAAAGCATCCTCTCCATGTCCGGCGAAACCGACCAGGCGTCCATCGAAGACTTGGCGGGCAAGCGCGTCGGCGTGCAGATCGGTACGACCGGCAATTTCGCGCTGGAGGCACGGACCGATTTGGCGATCCAAGTCAAGGCGTATGACGAAATACCGCTTGCCGTCGAGGATCTGATCAACGGAACTCTTGACGCGGTCGTCTGCGATTCCTTGATCGCCAGCGATTTCGTCCTGAGCAACGAGAATTACAAAGGAAAGCTGGAAGTGACCGGAACCGCCAGTTCCGACATAGAAGAAATCGCCATGTGCGTCAAGAAAGGCAACACGGAACTGCTGACCATCATCAACGACTGCATCGCGAAACTTCAGGCGAACGGAAAAATGGACGAGCTGAAGGCGAAGTGGAATCTGATCTAGAGCCGAACGACGGTCGATCGGAGACAGGACAGCCGTCGGGGACGGTAAACGAAGAGATCGTAAAAGCGATTTCGAGACGAGCAAAGACGCCCGTATCCAAGGTAGGAAGACTATCTTGTACGGGCTTTTTTTGTAGTGATGGATATCTGGTCGGTCGACCGGCAGGTGAGGCAGTGGCCGACCATGATATGTTTCTCCGCAACACGGCGGGCAATACGGCCACAATTGGTTCTTATGCAAAAAAATACAGTCAAAGTGTATTTTTTTTCGATTGAAACCGGACGCATCGCACCCGATTTCGTTTCAAAATTATCCGATATAATGCATACAGATATGTTGACTTGCATATGGCAATATCCATATAATCTCACAGACGGAAAAAATGAATTTCTATACAGAAGAAGCAGCCAAGATCATACGACCGGAATAGAAATCAGAATACAATCTCCTACGTGCGTCGCCGCCGATATCGGGGTATTCCCGGTTTTCGATACGTTCGATGGACGTTGAGTCAGGAGGTGACATGGAACATTCTACGACAGATACGGAAAACGCGATCGCTACGGAGATCAAGACACAGGTTGTCCGACAGAAGACAGTCTCCGTGGATCCTCATGCGACTCAGAAAAAGCGGGGCACTACCATACAGATGACCGACGGCGTGCTGATCCCCCGCAAGGACGACAACCATGTACTCAATGCATGGAGAATTACATTCTTCGCCGCGCTCGCCCTGCTCGCCGGGTTGGTCGTCTTCAAGCCTTCCCCCTACCGCGACATCTTCCTCGTGACCATCAAAGGCGCTCCGGTCACTTTCGAAGTGACGATTTTCGCGATCATGGGAGCGATCGTCATCGGGCTGTTCTGCGGACTCGGGTCGGTCAGCAAGAGCCGTTTCATCAACATGATCAGCGGTGTCTACGTCGAGTTGATCCGAGGCATCCCGTTGCTGGTCCAGTTGATCTTCATCTACTATGCCATGGGTCGCTTCTTCCATATCGAAGGCATGGTCGCCGCGATCATCGCTTTGTCGATCTGTTTTGGCGCATATATGGGCGAGATCGTCAGAGCCGGCATTCAGGCGGTACCGAAAGGACAGATGGAGGCGGCCATCGCTCTTGGGCTCAGTCGGGGACAGGCTTTCAGACATGTCATCCTGCCACAGACCGTCAAGGTGATCCTTCCGGCCGTCGGAAATGAATTCATTTCCATGCTGAAGGATTCGTCGCTGGTCTCCACGCTCGCCCTCAGCGATATCCTGAGAAAAGGAAGGGAATACATATCCCGGACATTCCTTTCGCTGGAGACCATGCTGATCGTCGCACTGATCTACTTGGTCATCACCTTGCTACTGTCCCGCCTCGTGGGGATGCTCGAGGAAAGGCTGCACGAGAATGGCTAGAATCAAGATTGAAAACCTCAGCAAGGATTTCGATACCAGCAAATCGACCGTCCATGCGATCAAGAACGCGACATTGGAAGTGAACGATGGAGAAGTAGTCGTGATCATCGGTCCATCCGGCAGCGGGAAAAGCACGCTGCTCCGTTCCGTCAACAAACTAGAGATTCCGACATCCGGAAAGATTTTCGTCGATGATGACGAGGTTACCGCACCGAACGTCGACATCCGCAAAATCCGCGAGGAAGTCGGCATGGTATTCCAGAGCTTCAACCTCTTTCCACATCTGTCGGTAATGGAGAACATCATTCTCGCGCCGATGAAGGTCAAGAAGATCGACAGGAAGCAGGCGGAGCAGCTAGCGATGGATCTGCTCAAGCGTGTCGGATTGGAAGAGAAGGCCCAGTCGTTTCCCAGTCAGCTGTCAGGCGGACAGCAGCAGCGTGTCGCGATCGCACGCGCGCTGGCGATGCAGCCGAAAATCATGCTCTTCGACGAACCGACAAGCGCTCTCGATCCCGAAATGATCAAGGAAGTGCTCGATGTCATGCTTGATCTTGCCAAGAGCGGTATGACGATGTTGCTGGTGACCCATGAAATGGGATTCGCAAAAGCCGCCGCAACGAAAGTAGTTTTCATGGACGGCGGAGAAATCATCGAATACGGCACTCCTGAACAGATTTTCGAACACCCTCGGAACGATCGGACGAAGCTCTTTCTCGACCATATACTGTAAACCTGGCATCCGTCACTTGAACGCTTTGGCGAATGTTCCGCCGAAAATCTGCTGGGTAGCGGAGACAGAAAGGACGGCTTGCGGAAAATGGGTGCGGATCAAGGACTTGATCGACGTCGAATATTTGCGTTTTACAGTCAGTTGCAGTACGGTTCGTTCCGCGCCGTTGATGCCTTGCGATGGAATAATGGTCAGAGCGTGTCCCTGACTTCTCAGCAGATCGGCAGCCTGCAATGCATTCTGCTTCTCCATGAACACGATGCTGATCGACACATATCCAAGCGCAAGCTTTTCTTCTAGGAAAGAACCAAGGACATTGCCGGTAGCGAACGCCGCGATCAAGACGAGCATCTTGATCAGGTCGTCAGCGAATCCTGTGATGACCGTCGCAGTGATCGTGAGCCAGAAAGTATATTCAAAGACAGCGACGATGCCGCCGAGCAACCGCTCCCCTTTATGGATCAGCTGGGAACGCAGCGATGCCAAGGCGACTTCCAGCAGTTTTCCGAAGAAAACGAACAGATAGACGTAGATCGTCTTTCCAGTCAGGAATTCAGCGATTCTATCCATCATTCCTCCAAAAAATGAAAAGGCTTCCGGTACATACTTGGACAGCATATACTGAAAGCCCTTCCGCCGGCTCCCTTGATCGTCGATCGGCCAGACGGTTCTTTCCTCCCCGCAAGGGGATCCTGTATCAATAGATACCATTTCCGTATGGAAATGACAAGCGGATATCGGCAAGGAGGAAATCCGCGCATAGTAAAAAGTCACTAGTAGAAAAAAAGTCGGCAGGATTCATTGGAACCGTTGTCTCTTCCCCGCTGCAGGCATATTCTTATACGGCGTAGGCGGACAAACCGCCACAAGGAGAATGAATCGATGAAACAGCAGCACGAAGCATCGTGGCTGGAGCGACAAATCAGCCTTCATACACATGACGACGCAAAAGCCGAACGGGAGAATGCGCTCACCCATTTCGTAGGCGCGGGCCTCGCGGTCATCGCATTGATCATGATCCTCATGAAACTCCCGACCACGGAAGGAGGAGCGTTGAAGTTCGGGCTGGTCGTCTATGGCTGTTCGATGCTGTTGCTCTACAGTGCTTCAGCCTTATACCATCATCTTCCTGTCGGCGATGCAAAACGGTTCTGCAGGATTCTCGACCACAGCAACATCTACTTCCTGATCGCAGGAACCTATACGCCCATTCTCCTGTACATCGACACCCCGAAGACCGTCGCAATCACATGGGGCGTCTGGATCGTTGCATTGGCGGGAGTCGTGTTCACGCTGGTGTTCTGGGGCAGGCTCAAACCGTTGCATGTCGTACTCTATCTTGTGATGGGCTGGCTGCTCGTCTTTTTTTGGAACGATATCATCCCCGCGCTACCCGAAGGGTTGCTTTCGTGGATCCTCGCAGGAGGAATTACGTATACCGTCGGCGTCGTCTTCTATGCGATCAAGAAGATCCCGCACTACCATGCCATCTGGCATCTGTTCTGCGTGGGCGGCAGCCTGTTCTTCTTCATCGGATTCTGGAAATATCTCGTCTAGCGCTCGTCACACGTTCATCCGTTTCTGCGCGATGATGCGAAACTCGCTCGATCCTGATCTGCGGGAATCTTCCAGAATCAGGAACCCCAGACCTGACAGACGATCCTTCAACGCAGTCGGGGTATGGATCTTCATTCCTTCGATCCGTCGTTCCCAGTCATTTTCAGAAGGATCGCCGGATTCGCAGACGATCAGGAATCTGCCGCCCGGCGAAAGCACGCGCGCAATCTGGGAGAACGCGACATCGAGATCGGGCCAGAAATAGATCGTCTCGAACGCAGTGACAACGTCGTATGCGCTATCTGCAAAAGGAAGCGCCAGAACGTCGCCTTCGCAGATCGTCGTCCTGCTTCCAAGGTACGCCTTGTTCCGATTGCGACTCATTGCGACGCAATCGGCTGAATAGTCCACACCGTCCACGACCGTGCCGGGATAGTTGTCGAGCATCATCCGGATCGCCTCCCCGCCTCCGCACCCGACGTCGAGCACGCGCTCGCCGGATGGAATGGAAAAACCGGCGAGTCCCCATGCATACAGCCTGCGATGACCGGCATTCATTCCCCGAATCAGTAATTTGCCACGGAACCCGCGGGGTTTCCGAAACTGTGTATCGAACCGGTTTGATGCACCGAATCCCATATGCTACCTCCCTACGAGAGACCGGTTTGCCCGCAGTCTGACGATCGCAACGCACAGCGGTTGACGAGAATCGAACATGGCATGCGAAACAAGCTGGAATCCTTGATCCTGTATAAAGTCTAGAAATGCATCCGTAGACCACTGCCTCGCCGCGCTGAACCCGAGCCGGGAAAGCAATGACATGAACCGCCCGTTTCGTTTGGTCGATCCGACATCGACGAAATTCGGCACTACCAGCAATCCATCGGGCTTCAGTATCCTTGCCAGTTCCCGAAGCGCTTCTTCGGGTCGGTGCAGCAAGTGCAGGACGTTCGCAGCCATCACTACGTCGAACGTCGCGTCGGGGGCATCGATCGCCATGACATCCCCTACACATATGTCCATATTTGGAATATTCATCTTCCTGACCTTCCGGAATGCCGTTTCGACCATCTTCCGGGAATAATCGCTGCATCGGATGCTCGATACATGCTGTGCTAGAGGACGGGAATACCTGCAAGTTCCGCAAGCGGCCTCATACATGACATCCTCTGGGTGCAGATATTGTGCGATATACCGGACAGCGGCATGATCGCCGGCCTCTCCCTTGTTCATGGCGACATCATACAACCATGCAAATCGGTCCCAGAAGCTCTTGTTCATTTCGTCCGCTCCTGAAGGAATTCGGCATGGACGATGAACGACATATGGACCCCAGTCAAAATCTTCATCACAAGTTTCGTCAGCAACGACGGCCGAAATCCGCTCGGTTGATAGCCTCGCATATAGTCCGTTTCCCGAACATTGACGATGTTCGGTGACCATGCTTCCAATTCACGTGCCGGGGCTTCAAGCGAAAAGTACGATTTAGCCGCGTTTCCCGCCATACGCACTTCCCTATTCACCCCCCCGCAGACCTCGATGATTTGTAGTGTCGAACGCGATCATGCCGCCGCGAAACCTCTCGGCCATGGCTACAAGCAGACGACGGACCTCTTTTGTCGTGAAATAGTAGAACAAACCACCTGCAATGAATACGATTCCGTCTCGAGGATTGAGGTCGATGGAATCGAACCATGAGAGATCGTTTAAGTCGCAAGAGATGTTTCTCTCTCGTTCACCGGAAGGAATATGCCGTCTCCTCAAGGCGATGACTTGGGGGTGATCCAGATCGTACCATGCATTACTCTCGTTCTGCATCTGTCTGCGCAGTACAGAAAGCCCGGCGCCAAGTTCCACGACGCAGGCACGGGGATACTCTGCAAGATATGCGTTGATTTCGCATGCAAAATCATATTGCCGGATCGCACAGTCGAGATAGGCATACTGCAACTTGAATAATTTCGATGAAGACAGATCGCAATGCATTTCCGCAAGGATTCGCTTCGCATCATGGTCAGGGAACAAGTGAGGAAAGTGTTGCGCAGCAAGCATCCTTCCCCAGAGCGGAATGCATAGTGTGTTCCGAACAGCTTCGGACACATCCCCATCCGCCGTTCCCGGAGAGTCATCGACGATTCGTGTCCCATCCATCCCCCCACCTCCAAGAATAATCGATTGACGCCGATGTATGCGTGTGATATGCATCACGACGTACAGTGCGATGTCAGTATACAACAAAAAGTTAGATATTGCTAACTCAGACTGGCTGTTTTTTATTTTTCCTCATAAATCAGTGGTAACCAAAGCGACTGAACTTTCCAGAGGGAAAGCTCTTTCGGTGGCATGTAGCAATGACCGAGCAGGCATGTAGCAATGACCGAGCAATCATATAGCAATCAAATTGGGCTTCTTGGAATTAATTACCTATATTGCAATTAATTGTTACGAACAAAAAAACTGTATGGTGGTGTAGACTTGGCTGACGACAGAGCGCAAAAAACGATCGACATCTCGCCTCAGCGGGATGCCGGTGGAACAAGCGTCGGCATGGACTCTATTTCCCGAGCATCTTCCGCAATTCGGAAGACAGGACTTCTTTGCTGATCATGCCGATATAACCGTGGGATAGCGTCCCGTCAGGATTGATGAACACAGTCGTCGGAAAGGAATTGATACCGAATATATAGGCATAGCTTCCGTCGTCATAGTACACTGGCGCAGTGATGCCAGCGGAAGCAATGTATTTCGTAACGTTCTCGACCGTATCGTTCCGGCCATCGGCCGTAGCAAGCAGAATGAACGCAACCTCGTCTCCCATCTCTTCCCAGACGCTCTGGAAATCCGGCATTTCCTTCTTGCATGGAGGACACCAAGACGCCCAGAAATTCAGCACCGCAGGCCGACCGGCACGTACTTGGTCAAGCGAGGTCGCCGTTCCGTCCAGCGCTGTGATCGGAAGGCTCGGAACCATCGGAGAAGCCTGGGCTTCTGCCGTCCCATCCCCCGTTTCTTGGTCGGCGTCAGCGGGAGACACCGCCACCGGTGGCTCGGCTTCCTCTTCAGCCGTCTTCTGAGAAACGACATCGGCAGAGGCTGAATCCGCGCTTTTCGGTTCGTCCGGCGCCACTTGGATCGTTTCAGATTCTGAAGGCTGCGCGGGAACCGCATCTTGCGAAGAAGCAGGCTGCTCGGAAACAGCGGCCGCGGACAACGTCGGCACATATGCCGGAGCAGTTGCCGACGATTTGGAAAGCACCGACTGATAGACAACATACGCCCCGACAATCACGACAACCAGAACGACGACGGTAATAATAAGATTTCTCTGTTTCTTGTCCATGGTTTCCCCTTATACGAACAGTGATGCCGGATTGAAACCGGCGACGAGAGCGACCCCCATGACGATCAAGATGATTCCTGCCACAAGGATGATGATACGATAATGCTTCTTGATCGCGGAGAACGCACCTTCCAGCTGCCCGACCAGTACCGCTACAAGTATGAACGGAATGCCCAACCCGAGCGCATAGAACACCAAGGTCAACATGCCGGTGGCGATCTGGGAGGAATTCGCCGCCATCATCAACGCCGAACCGAGGAACGGTCCGACGCAGGGGGTCCAGCCCAGAGAGAAGACCATGCCGAACAGCAAGGACTTGAGCAACCCCATGCTCTGCATGTCCTTCAGCTTGAGACGATGCTCGCCGCTCAGAAACGGCAAAGATACGACACCGACATAGTTCAGCCCCAGCAGGATGATCAGCACGCCCCCGATGCGGTTGAGCAACGTGAGGTGGTCCTTGAGAAACTGCCCGGCGGCGCTGGCGGCGGCACCCATCATCACGAACACGATGGAAAAGCCGACTACGAACGCGATGCTGTTTCCGATGAGTTTCCCGCTGCGTCCCTCAGGCGTGATCCCTCCGGCAAGATAGCCGAGATACAAAGGGATCATCGGCAGAATGCAGGGGCTGACGAACGTCACGATTCCTTCTAAAAATGCAGTTAGATATCCCATGGGGGAAACATACCAGATGTCAAGCGGATCGAAAAGTGACTTTGTCACGAAACATCATCTCTCGGACAACTACGACGAAAAAATGGCGATGAGACGGAGCATGTTAGAATTTGATCTTTTTCGACAGATGCAGGACGGAGATGTTCACCAGATAGTAGATCAACGCCACAAGCGAATACAGGACGATGACCTGGGACGCATAGCGGAACTTGCCCATCACGATCGTCGCATTCAGCATCAGCTCGGAGATTCCCACGACCTGGCAGAACGAAGTGTCCTTGATGCATGTGACGAACTGTCCCATCATAGGCACGAGGATTTTTTTCAGCGCCTGGGGCAGGATGATGTGGACCATCGTTCCAGCGAACGTGAACCCTTGCGATGTCGCAGCCTCCCACTGCCCCTTCGGTATCGAATTGAGGCCGCCGCGGATAATTTCCGCGACCATCGCGCTGGTGAATACGGTCATTGCCAGGATCGCCGAAACAACAGGCTTGTACGGAATCTTGTAGCCGAACACGTAGGAAGGAAACATGAGCCGGAAACTGAGGATGAACAGCAACAGCGGGATATTCCGGACACAGTCGATGTATACGGCGGCGAGCTTGCCGAGGATCCCCTTGCTGCTGTATCTCGCCACTCCGAGGATCGTCCCGAACAGGAAGCTGAACAGAATCGACAGAAGCGCGATCATCATCGTTACGCCCAGACCTTTGAAAAGGAACAGCAGCACTTCGGAAAGCGAATACGGTTCGAAGAAACTCATCATCAGGGATGCCTCGTCTTTTTCTCAAGCTTTCTGGCCGCCATCGACAACGGTAGACACAACGACAGATACAGCAGACCGGTAACGACGAACGTCGGACCATAGACGGCGGAATCACTCGCCCATGAATCGGCGCGATACATCAATTCCCCGCCGGCGATCATCGCGAGAACCGAGGAATTCTTAATCAGATTGACCGCTTGGTTCGTCATGGGAGGCAAAGCGACTTTCATCGCCTGCGGCAGGACGATGTGGAACATCGTGCGAAGGAATCCGAACCCTTGTGAGGTGGCGGCCTCGAGCTGACCGTGGGGAACCGCATTGACAGCGGCCTCCACCACCGCGGCGCCGAACGCCCCGGTATACAGGGACAGGCCGAAACACCCGACGGCGAACGGACTGAGAATGACGTTCAGTCGCGGCAATACGTTGTAAAAGAAGAAAATCTGGACAACCAACGGTGTATTCTGGAAAAAGCTCATGTAGCCACGGCTGAATGCACTCAGCGCACGATTTCCGGAACAGCGGAACAGACCGACGACGAGGCTGATGACCAGCGTCAGCGCAAGGGCGCAGACAGAGACTCCGACGGTCACTGCGAATCCACGGAGGAACACTCCGAAATCCGAAAACAACCGTTCCCACATCCAGATCTTGAACATTCGCTTCCCCATGCTTTCTTCGAATCTGATGCCGGGCAACGAGCGGCGAAAACATGATCGTCGTCGGTCGGACCGGCAAGCCGTCCGGCGTTCGCACACCGGACGGCATCCATTTCCGGAACAGGCCCTACTTCAATCCCCACTTGACGAGCATCGCATCCAGTTCGCCGGAAGCTCGCAGTTCGTCGATCGTCTCGTTGACGAGGTCAAGCAACGCCGTGTTCCCCTTCTTGACGGCGATACCGTAGTCCTGGGGAGCGAACCGCTCGGGAAGAATCATGCAGGAATCCTCCATATAACCGTTGAGAATCGCGAAGTCGACGGAGAAAGCATCGATTCGGCCTGAGTCCAAGGCAACCTTCAGCTCGGGATACGTGGCGAACTCACTGTATTTGAGCGTGATGCCGGCTTCGGCGGCTCCAGCTTCCAGCGATTTCTTCGTCGTAGCGGACTGGGCGACCCCCACTGTCCTGCCATCCAGATCCTTGAAACTGGTAAAGCCGCTAGCTTTCTTGACCATGACCGCAACAGCGTCGACGTAATAGATCTGGGAGAAATCCCAGCTCTGCTTCCGCTCTTCGGTAACAGTGAACGTCGCAGCGACCATATCAAGCTCGCCCGTATCAAGCAGAGGACCTCTCGTCTTGGCTGTCACGCCGGTGAATTCCACTTTGGTCTCATCACCGAAAATTTTCTTCGCGACAGCTTTCGATAGATCGATCTCGAACCCTTCGACTTCGCCGGTATTGATGTTCTTGTATCCGAAGCTCGGAACATCCACCTTGCATCCTACGGACAGCACTCCTTTCGCCTTGATCTTGGCGATTTCATCAGACCCTTCCGACGCCCCTTGGGCGAACAACGCTACCGAACAAACCAACAGAAACAAAGCAACAGCAAACAAACGTTTTTTCATACTTTTCCCCCATCCTTCAAGATATAGATGTCCATGGCCGGTATGCATCCGACCCCGATTCCAATGAAACAACGGGCAAATCCCGTGAAACTGCTTGCGTAACCATCCGCAGGACGGACGGAACAGTGTCGGTCAGGCGCTTTTGAGTATCTTCGACAGGAACGCTTTCGTACGCTCGTTCTTCGGATGATTGAAGACTTCTTTCGGAGAACCGTCCTCGACGATCTTGCCGCCGTCGAGAAACAGCACCCTATCGGCGATATTCGACGCGAAGCCCATCTCATGCGTCACCACCACCATGGTGATGTTCTCCTGCGCCACCTTCTGCATGATATCCAGCACTTCGCTGATCATTTCAGGATCCAGCGCGCTGGTCGGTTCATCGAACAGCAGGACCTTCGGATTCATGTTCAACGCCCGGGCGATCGCCACACGCTGCTGCTGTCCGCCGGACAGCTGTTGCGGATAACTGGCGGCCTTGTCGGCCAGCCCTACCCGATTCAGGTGCATCATCGCCCGCTCCTCGACATCCCGGCGCTTCTCCTTCTTCAGAACGATCGGCGCAAGACAAAGGTTTTCCAGAACGGTCTTATGCGGATACAGATTGAAGCTCTGGAATACCATGCCGATGCCTTGGCGTACCTTGCACAGTTCCCTCCGAGGTTTGTTCGTCAACTCATGGCCATCCACGAAGACACGACCTTCCTGCGGATGTTCGAACAGGTTGATGCAACGAAGCAACGTGCTCTTGCCGGACCCGGAGGGCCCGATGATGACGGTCTTCGATCCTTCAGGAATTCTAAGATCGATATGGTCGAGCACCTGTAGATCGCCGAAACTCATGCAAAGTTCCTGCAACTGAATGATGTCGTCTTTCGCCTTTTCCATAGCCCTCCCCTTTTCCGAGCTCCATCAGACGCCCCTCCAGGGACGACCCGCGAGCGCAAGAATAAAAAAAGAGTCGCAGATACGCCATGTATCCACGACTCCATTGTCATGTTGTTAAGAGGTTTATACGGAAAAATGGAAAAATATGCAAGCCTTTCGGGGGAAAAACGTATATTTTTCGATTTCC
>LVBD01000050.1 GCA_001604275.1 Spirochaetales bacterium Spiro_02 | reverse complement strand
AGAGCTACCTTGAACTTCAGTTCCTTTGTCCTGTAGGTTCGCTTGTTTCCCATGTCGGACCACCTCTCATGGACAATCTTACACCATTGTCCAATATTTGGGGTCCATTATAGCTCGCCTTCCTCTGTTTCATTTCAACGAATCTTTTCGGCGAAACGATATCGAAACAGATATCTGCGTATAAGTATGCGGATTTCATCACAGCATCTGAGGTGAGACTGAATATCACGGACCAGTCGGTAAACGACATCCTGCCGGACGATACTATCACCATATCGACATCCGCGCTCTTGAACGAACAGTTCGCCTTCTCGTGGGAGTTCTCAGGCAACCATCCCGGCACGTTGACGCTGTCATTCACGTTCACCCCGATGGTCCGCTCCACGGCGCAGAACCCGGAATGGCTACCATATGTCGTCAGGCTCAATCCGGCGACGACCACGATCGCCGGCACAACGATTCCTGAGACGGGAACCGGTACGGTGGGTCCATTCAATCATGGGGGCGTTGAATACAGGTATCGTGAGGCAAAGCTCGGAGAAGTCTCGGCGACATTGCCGCAATATACAACAGGAGCAACGGTCGAAGGATCGTCCGCGATATTGGATCTGACTTATCAGCTCATCACCACGCCCAATCCAGCATCAACGGTCGACCACTGGATCAGGAAGGGGTCGGCATACGTATCGCTCCATCCGACAGCGACACAGGCATACGACACCTACGCGGCGACGATGATCGTGGGCATCATAGCGCCATGAAGGGGGAAGGCATGAAAATCAGACATGGCATCGTTCTTGCGATCTTGCTTTGCAGCTTCCATACCTTCCAGGCGCTGTTCGCGGCGACAGTGAGCGCACCGGTAGCGCACCAGGTCATCGGATTCGTCCAGACACAGAACATGTTGACCGTGGATATCGACGATTCAATCTTTCCGTTCAATATGGAAGGTTCCGACGTAGCTAGGAATTTGAATCATTCGATCGTCACCGGACTGAAGATCGGAAGCATATTCATGAACACCAATACGGATACCTTCACGTTGCAGATTTCCCACGACAAACTGAAGAAAATCGACGAGACCACGGGTCTTCCTGCGATGTCGCTATCCTCCACGAACTCGATCGACTATCGCCTCGATGTCTTCTACAACAACGAAAACGATTTCAAATCGGTATATTCAGAACAGGATATCACGATCGTCGCGACGGACATGGGATCGCAAAGTCCCTACCAGATCATCAACAAGCACATGTTCGTCAGCATGAACGAAGACAGCACATATATCAGTCAGATGGAGGACGGACGATATATTTCGAACATAATCTTTACGTTGACGGCGAATTGACCCTGCGTTTTTCGCAGAAACAACCGAGCCAAGCATCCAACCGCCGTCGCATGCAGGAGTAACCGATGACAAAACACCATACGACCCTATGCATTATCCTTGTGCTGACTCTGCTCGGGACATCCGCCGCCATATGGGCGAACGCAGCACCTGAGGACCAGGCTTGGAGCATTCCCAATACGAATACGACCAATCCCTTCTTCTATTTCGACCTTGCGGACGCTACCATCAAGGACGAGATATTGCAGATCGGCAATACGCTCATAAATCAAACAGTCACGGTCACCATCACATCACCGCAATACAATTTCCAATTCATCAACGATGAAAACAGTACGGCCAGACATAGCTATTCCCTGACGAAACATGAATTGAAATATAGCCGCGACGTCTGGTGGATTTTTGGATGGATCACGGGGTCATGGAACAACCCATCCCCTACGAACGAGGTCACGTATTCGAATACAGGCGAGATATCGATCCAGATGCCGAACGCCGTATATCCTACGAACATCCTACGGGGGCCTCTCAAATCTTTCTCATTGCTGGTCTTTTCCATCAACATCCCTCCAGCCGCGCAGAATCTGCAATCCGGAACCTATACGACGAAACTGCTGTTCACCATCACGGCGAAAAACAGCCAAGGCGTTTCGACCGTCCATTCGACACGGGAACTCACCTTGAAAGCGAAATACAAGACAAGCGTCGAAAGCGGAGCGGACGGCTTTACCGACTTCAACCTGTCGATCACACCCACGGCATACACCTACAATTTCGACATCGCGAACAATACAGGATATGTGGACATAGCGAACATCAATTTCTCTCATGCTTCAGTATCCAGCTCTTCGCAATCGTATCCGAACTATCCGTTCGTCATCGGAGTCTCCGCCTCCCCGCATGGATGGACTGCGACGGCAGAACCATATACATTCAGGAAGATCGGATCGGAATATCAGCAGGAATCCGCGGCGAACACCATCGAATACACGACACGGCTCGTCAACCAGAACAACCAGGTAAGCAGCATGTCACAGCCTACGGATGGACGGAGCCAGTTTCCGGCGACACATACGATCAACAACCAGCAGATAGCCGGCAACAAATATCTCAATGAATTCCAATACACAGGAAAAGCTCAGATCGCAGTGACAGGAACGAACAAAGAGGATCTTGCATCGGGCAGATATTCGACGAACATATATTTCTATATCATCAAGAACTGACGGATACCCACGCTCGCTTTCGCCGGTCATGACGGCGAACGTCGAGTGGACAGAGGTTTCAGGTCCTGACCGTAGCCAGCCCGCCCCGGGAAGTTTCGCGGTACAGGGATGGCAGCGCATGACCCGTCTCCATCATCACCTCAACCACCGCATCGAACGGAACCTTATGCCTGCCGTCCGAAAACAGGGCGTAGACGCAATGATCGATCGAGCGCATCGCCGCCATGGCGTTCCGTTCGATGCACGGAATCTGAACCAATCCCATCATGGGATCGCAGGTAAGTCCGAGATGGTGCTCCAACCCCATCTCGGCGGCATATTCCACCTGGTAGATGGACCCTCCCATCAGTTGGGCGGCCGCACCGCTGGCCATTGCGCATGCCACGCCGATCTCTCCCTGGCAACCGACTTCGGCTCCGCTGATGGAACCGTTCGACTTGACGATATTGCCGATGATCCCGGCAGTCAGCAACGCCCTGAAAATCTTGATTTTCGGAAACTTGTGCATGTTGTACAGATAAAACAGCACAGCGGGTAGCACCCCGCAGCTCCCGCAGGTAGGTGCGGTGACGATCCTCCCTCCCGCAGCGTTCTCCTCAGCTACGGCAAGAGCGTAGCTCAGCACGATCGCAGTATTGTCCAGCGCTCCGGAAACATCCTTGGCCTTCTCATAGCATTGCGATGCCTTGCGGGCGAGTTTGAGACCGCCGGGAAGCACGCCTTCCTGATTCAGCCCGTTGTCGATGGCTGCGCACATGACATCCCAGATTTCCTCCATATAGAGGAGGATTTCCTTCCCTTCATACTGGAGGGCAAGTTCCCATATCTGTAGTCCTTCATGCTCGCAATACGCCAGAATCTGCTTCATGGTCCCCACTTCAGGAGGATATACCTGGGCAGGTTCGTTCGAGGAATCCCCTTCCACTACCACACGGCCGCCACCGACGCTGTAATAGGTCCGTTCGGCGACGAGCGTCGCTCCATTCATCGCCCTGATCGTCAACGCATTGGGATGAAACGGTTTCTCGATTTCCGGAAACCAGACGATCTCCACCGGTTTTTCGGCGGCGTCGAATACTTCCCGAATCGCCCGATCGGTCAAGTGCCCTTTTCCAGTCGCGGCGAGACTGCCGAACAGGTCGGCCTCGAATCGTTGCGCATCCTGGATAATCCCGCCATTTTCACCAGTGGAATCCGGAAGAAATTCACCAGTAGAATACGGAAGTTATTCACCAGATATGATAGGTGGCGGCCTGAACCGCCACCCGATCAAGATTCCTATTCCAGCTTGACCACGGTCGCCCCCTCGGTAAGGGTCTTGACCATGGAAACCTTGTAGCTTGTGCTGGTTTGCATCAACGAATCCCAGTCATCCGGCTGTGAATGGGATATCAGGATTGTTCCCCCGACCCTTGGCCGGTAATCCATGATCTCCCTGATCAGCATCAGCTCGTTATGGTTCATCGATATGTTCATCCAATCATCCACCACCAGGCAATCCAAGTTCCTGAAATACTCCAGGACCTCCTGCAAACCGTCCTTGTTCTTTGCTTCAATCAGTTGCTGCAGCAGGTCGAAGTATCGTATGTACCGGGTCTTGTACCTGAGCCTGCAGGCAGAGACTGCAATGGCGCAGCCGAGGTAGGTCGTCCCGCTCTTGGGACCGCCGTGGACGATGACGAATGCCCTTGCATCGATAAATCCGCACTTCGAGAGTGAGCAGACCATCTGGATGCCCAGCATCGCATTCCTTCCTTTCAGGTTGCTCAGGTCGGCCGAGGGGTACCAGAGGCGGGCCTGGCCGATCATGACCGTCGTCTTCCTGTCGCCCCTTCTCAGC
>LVBD01000049.1 GCA_001604275.1 Spirochaetales bacterium Spiro_02 | reverse complement strand
CGATAATGACATCAGACCAGGCAAGTCGATTTACAATGGCCGTTCATTTTGCAAAAGGCTCTATGGATAATTAATGAGCTCAATATTCACATGAACGGTTTCCGTAGAGACATGAACACGATGCGATGAGTGATTATTCATCGATTGAAGCACCTGAAATCATGTCCAGATTTTCTCTTTACTTGTCGTTGGCTTTTCATGTAGAATTACCGAAGTTCATTTCGTGACTTCCTCCATATCGCCCTTGGTCATGCCAAGGCGTTTTGGTTGTGGTCTGCGTCATATAAAGGAGTCTTCGATGCAGAGGATACCCACGTTCAGAAAGGGTGGCGTCCACCCCGATGATAAGAAGGTATTGAGCTGTGGACATGCCATTGAGAAGCTACCCGTCCCCTCGGAGCTGATCGTTTCGTTGTCCCAGCATCTTGGCGCACCAGCTGCACCAACGAAACAAAAAGGCGATGTCGTCACCAGAGGCGAGAAAATCGGAGTCGCATCCGGCTTCATCAGCGCCGATGTCCATAGTCCCGTAACAGGAACGATCAAGGAAATCAGAAAAGTCACCCTTGCGAACAGCGTATCCTGCGATGCGTTCGTAATCATTCCCGACGAACAGCAGCCGGAAGATGCCTATCAACGGGTGGACTGGCAGGCGCAGAAACCTGAAGAACTGCTTTCAGTCGTAAAGGACATGGGCATCGTCGGTCTTGGAGGAGCGACTTTCCCCGCCCATGTAAAGCTGACGGTTCCGAAAGGGAAGTCCGTCGATTATCTCGTCATCAACGGTGTCGAGTGCGAACCGTATCTGACCGCCGACCACAGAGTGATGCTCGAGCGGACCGACGGCGCCTTGACCGGAATCATGATCGCTGCGAGAATCACTGACCCGAAGCATATCATCATCGGCGTTGAAATGAACAAACCCGATGCTATCGCCAGACTGAAAGAGAGGATCGCAGCGCTCGGCTATCCGATCGATGTCATGAGCTTGAAGATGAAATACCCCCAGGGCGATGAAAAACAGTTGCTGAAAGCCACGATCAGAAAAGAGATCCCTTCCGGAAAACTTCCGCTCGACGTAGGGGCGATCGTCTGCAATATCGGCACCTGCTACGCCGTCTATGAAGCCTGCGCATACCATAAGCCGCTCATGGAGCGGGTCATGACCGTCACCGGCGAATGCATCGCCACTCCGAAGAACATCCTTGCTCCGATCGGGACGAAAGTCGCCGATCTCATTGCATTCTGCGGCGGCTTTTCCACCGAACCTGAGAAACTGGTCTCCGGGGGCCCGATGATGGGCTTCGCGTTCTATGACGATCAGACTCCTGTGGCGAAGGGAACCAGCGGAATCCTTGCGCTTCCTGCCTCGAAGTCGGTAGCTTCCACACCTTGCATCTCCTGCGGACGGTGCGTCGCAGCTTGTCCGATGGGGCTGACACCGAATCGGCTGTATCGAAATATATCGCATGAGAACTATGAAGAGGCGATGAAACTCGGTCTGATGGATTGCAAGGAATGCGGTTGTTGCGCATATGTGTGTCCCGCGCATCTTCCGTTGGTCCATGGAATGAAGACAGGCAAGAAAATGGGGAGGAAGAAGAAATGAATCAACCATCAAGGACTGTATCGACCTCCCCGCATATCCATGCCAACTCCGGCACTGCGCCGATCATGTGGTCTGTCAGCGCGGCATTGGCTCCAGCCGCGCTGTGGGGTGTCTATGTATTCGGATGGAGGGCGCTGCTGGTACTGCTGATATCCATTACAAGCGCCGTCCTCGTCGAATATCTCCTTTGCAGGATCGACGGCAAGAATACTATTGTGGATGGATCGGCATTTCTGACGGGGTTGCTCGTCGGCATGAACATGCCTCCTGCGATACCGCTTTTCATTCCTGTCGTCGCATCGGCTTTCGCTATTTTCGTAGTGAAGTGGTCGTTCGGCGGACTGGGGGCGAACTGGATGAACCCGGCGCTCGGTGGACGCGTGTTCGTGTTCTTTTCGTTTACAAGCGCGATGAGCACATTCTCCACCCCGCGCACGTTGGTTGATGCTCTTCCGCTTTCCGTCTCCGGAGCTTCGAAAGTCGCCGACGCGGTATCCAGCGCAACACCGCTGGGTCTCATCAAGACCGCGGTCGGCTCGGGATCCGGCGCAGGGCTCGAAACATGGCGGATTCTGGCTCAAGAGGGGTATCCCGCAACCAGATTCGCCCAAGGTATCTCCGATGCACTTGGAAAAGCGGTCTCTCCCTATACGATCGACTCGTTCTTCGGCAATGTCGCCGGATGCATCGGCGAGGTTTCGACAATCCTGCTGCTCGTTGGAGCCATCTATCTGCTCTGCAAGAAAATCATTACATGGCAGATTCCTGTTTCATACCTCGGATCCTTTGCTCTGTTCGTCTGGGTGTTCGGCGGGATTCGGTCCGGTCTGGGACTGTTCCATGGCGAAGCGTTGAGCGCACTAGTTTCCGGCGGTCTGATCCTCGGTGCATTTTTCATGGCCACCGACATGGTCACATCTCCGACGACAGGCAAAGGGCAGATCATCTTCGGCATAGGCTGCGGGTTCTTCACATTCCTCTTCCGATATTTCGGATCATTGCCCGAAGCGGTATCGCTGGCCATTCTGCTGATGAACATAGTGAATCCTACGATCGAACGCTATGTATTGCCGAAGCGGTTCGGCGCCATCAAGCCGCAGAAGGAGGCGAAGTCATGAAGACATATTTCAAAGTCGCCGGAATCCTCGGTCTGATCTGTGCGGTCGCCGCGGTGATTCTTGCCTGGGTGAACTCGGTCACAGCTCCCAAGATCGCCGAATACGACCAAAGCCAGACATTGATGGCTCTGGAAGCAGTGTCCGGAGGGTTCGACATCGGAGAAAAACGCTTCGACGATACATCGGATACCGTTTCCTACATCATTCCGTTGACACAGAACGGAAAGAGCGCAGGCTATATCCTTGAATTGAATGCGACCGGATACGGAGGAGCGATGAAGCTGGTGGCGAGCTACGATCTTGCCGGAGAGATCATCGCCGTCAAGATGCTGTCGAATTCGGAGACTCCAGGAATCGGAAAAAAGAGCGAAGATCCGTCGTATATGGACAAGTTCATAGGAACCGGAGGGGATGGGGAAGTGCCGACGAGCAAATCCCAGCTTTCCTCGGACCAGGCACAGGCTGTCAGTGGCGCAACGGTCACGTTCACAGGCATTTCGAAAGCGCTTGACTATGGATCCGACTACGTTCGGAAGCAAGGAGGCCGATGATGGCGAACAAACATCTGCATGAACTGACCAAAGGAATCTTCAAGGAAAACCCGACGTTCATCATCATGCTTGGAATGTGCCCGACGCTCGGCGTCACTACGCAGGTCGTCAATGCGCTGGGCATGAGCGCCGGCGTCCTGTTCGTGCTGCTTTGCAGCAATGTCATGATTTCATTGTTGAAGAACGTGATTCCCGACAGCGTCCGTATTCCGGCCTATGTCGTCGTCATTGCCAGTTTCGTCACGATAGTTGAAATGGTGATGCACGCCTTCGTCCCTTCGGTCTACAAAGCGCTTGGCGTTTACCTTCCGCTGATCGTCGTAAACTGCATCATCCTCGGGCGCGCCGAAGCCTTCGCCAATAAGAATACCGTCCTGGATTCAGCGTTGGATGCTATAGGAATGAGCATCGGATTCACGTTGGCGCTGACGCTCATAGCATTGATTCGTGAGGTGTTCGGTGCAGGAACCATCACGTTGATTCCTATCGGCGACTGGGATGGAGTGGTCTCGATTCCCGGACTCAGAACCTGGCCGGTTCGAATCATGACGCTCGCTGCCGGAGCCTTGCTGCTGATGGGCTATCTCAAAGCGTTCTTCGGCTGGTATTCAGAAAAAAAGCAGAAGAGAGGCTAGTACGATGTCATATATTGCAATCCTGATCACATACATCTTTATCAGTAACTTCATTCTCGTGCAGTTTCTTGGGCTCTGTCCGTTCATCGGCGTATCGAAAAGCAGTGAAAGCGCACTCGGGATGGGAATGGCGGTTACTTTCGTCACTTCGATCGCGAGCGTCGTATGCTGGTGTGCGTACCAGTTCATTCTCGTACCGCTGTCGCTGACGTATCTGCAGACGATCACGTTCATTCTGGTCATCGCCGCACTGGTTCAGCTTGTCGAGATGATTATCAGAAAAATCAGCCCGCCTCTGTACAATGCTCTGGGAATTTTCCTTCCATTGATCACGACGAACTGTGCCGTCCTCGGCATCGCGATCATCAATATCACCGAAGGCTACAACCTATTGGAAAGCTTCTTCGCCGGACTTGCCGCCGGTCTCGGATTCACCCTTGCGATCGTCCTGATGAGCAATATCAGGGAACGACTAGACATGTATCCTGTCCGAAGGGCGTTCAAAGGCGTTCCGATCGCATTCATTTCCGCGGGACTGATGGCGCTTGCATTCATGGCGTTCGACAAGTCATTGCTGACGAATCTGCACTTGGTTTGATGAAGGAGCCTGAAGATGATCAACATTCTCTATGCATTTCTTGTCGTTACAGGTCTTGGGCTTCTACTTGGATTCGGCCTGGCGTTCGCAGCGAAAAAATTGGAAGTACCGAAGGATCCGCGTCTGGCACAGATGGAGCCGATCATGCCGAACGCGAACTGCGGCGGCTGCGGCTATCCTGGTTGCGCCGGCTATGCGGCGGCAGTCGTCGCCGGAGAAGCCCCGATCGGCCTCTGCGCCCCCGGAGGCTCGGAACTCAGCCGAAAGATGGCCGAGATCATGGGTTTGGATTCGGCGCCGGTCTCCGAGAAGATGGTGGCGTTCGTCCATTGCATCGGAAGCGTGGCGACTACCAACAAGGATTATCGCTACGAGGGCATGACCGACTGCAATGCGGCTTCCTTATTGTTTTCTGGCGACAATAGTTGTAAAAGTGGTTGCCTGAGACTAGGTTCCTGCATCAAAGTCTGTCCTGCTGATGCGATTTCCCGCCAGGAAGATGGACGGATCGTCGTTGATCCGGACCTATGCATCGGATGCAAGAAATGCACCGCGGTGTGTCCGAACGGAGTGATCAAGATGGTTCCCGCTTCCGCGACATATGTAGTGGCATGCAACAACCATGAAAGCGGAGCAAAAGTGAGAAAGGCTTGTTCTGTTGGGTGCATCGGGTGTAAGATATGTGAAAATAAGTTTCCTGAGTCCGGATGCAAAGTCGTCAATTTCCTCTCCGAAATAGACTATTCTTCCTCTCAGGCCCAGATCGTAGACGCGGCGAACGCATGCCCGCAGAAGTGTATCGTACCGATGCGCGGGGGGGACGTTGAAGCAGGTATGAATCAGGTTGTCGCGCAAAGGGATTGAATGAGAGTATTGGCAGGAATCTACAGTCAGCTTCCCACCTGTACCGGAGCACTCGTCTTGGAACGGGTGCTTTCGTGTATTCTCAAGCCTTTGCTCACATTTTTGTACAATCATCCTCAGATGCGGATGCACGTCCATCTGACGACCGCGGAGATGGAGTGGCTTGAATGCAATCATCCTGAAGTGAACATGCTGATCACTGATTTGGTGAAGAAGGAGCAGATCGAACTGCTGACCGGCGGATATTATCAGCCGGTACTGCAACTGCTCCAGATGAAAGATCGTTCCGCACAAATCGAGCGGACCACGACCTATATCCGCAAGCGCTACGGCACCAGGGCCCAGACGCTCTGGTGCTATGATCAGATATGGAATCCATCGTATATCAGCGCTATGTATCTTTGCTCTGCGACACGTCTCATGATCAGCACATTTGACAAGTTGCACGGCAGTCAGCTTTGTCCGGAACCATTCGTCATGCAGGAGACAGGACGCACGGTCGAGGTTTTTCCCATCGATGATGTTTTCTCGGAAACGGTGCGGGCCTGTTCGTCCGGCGCCATCAACTTCAACGAGGCGAGGAATCGGATCGGTGATCATCTTCGCGCTTTCGGTGAAGATAACGACTATTGTTGCATGATGCTCAACGCCGACCAGCTTTGCCAGGGGATAGCGCTTTGCGGACAGGACGCAGAACAGACGGCTATCTGGACGCTTCTGTCCGATTTCTCGGAGATATGCGAACAGCGCAACTGGCGCACGTTGCTTCTGAACGACTACGATGAGCAATCGGGGGTTGAAAAATACGGATATCTGCCAGCTGGCTGGTATGGGAGGGACAGCGTCCAGTCGAACGACATCGCATCATTCAACGATATCCTGGTGAGGAGCGAAGAACTGAATCAGCTCTATGGTCGGCTTCTGTTCGTACAGGATGCGGTACGGAACTACAAGAAGAACAAAGATATCCGCAAACGTGCGGAATCTCTGCTTGAAAAAGCCTCCAGCGGAGTCCCGTTCATTGCCGAGACATGCGGAGGAACCGTACAGCCACTTCATCGGAAACTCGCATACAAACTCATCAACGAGGCGGAACAGTTGCTTGCAACCCAACCGGACTGTTCATATCCGATGGATTTTGATGTCGATTTCGACCAGCGCAACGAATACCTGTCGTTGGGAAAGAACATCAGCGCCATGGTGGATTCAAAAGGCGGATCCATCATCGAACTGAATTACTTGCCCGCCGGCTGGAACTATGCGGATACGTTCAGCGGGAGACCGTCGGAGACTTTTGATCGACGGAATAGCCTTATCGCCGGAAAGAAGCAGAAAATTTTCGAGGATATCCTATTTCCTTCCTGCGAAGACCTTGAGGAATATAGCAAGTACGATCAAGACTCCTGTGTTTCTCTCGGGGCCGAACCGTACGACTTGGATCGGCTCGACAGAAAAGGAAGCGAGTATCAGGCTACGTACCGCTGGGATGGCGATGCGCCGATCCCCTTTCCGTTGTCGATCATCAAACGGTACAAATTCAGGCAGAACACGATCATCGCAGATATCGAGATAGCGAATATCGGTGACGAGGCGATTCGGTTCGTCTATGGTCCGGAACTCAATCTGTCGATCGGAACCAAGTCGGGAGTGATCCAGGTGTTCTCCTTCGAATCGAAGCGCACCGAGCTTCTGACCGACCACGACTTGCATATCAAGAATCTGCGCAACATCAGACTTTTCGACGAAGTAAACAAGACAATCGTTTCATTGACATGTGACAATCGGTTCTCCTTGATCAAGGAAGATTTCTACACCGATTGCTCGACATTGCTCGGCAAAGAGCTGCTGTACCACCATACGATCCTCCTGCCGTACTTTTCCGTCGCATTGACTCCGATGGAGCATGCGACGTTCAAGTTCGCCCTTCGTATTGAACGCCGTTGACAAAACCCGGCTTCGAGATACAATCAAATGCATTCGCCAAGGAGTTACCATGTTTATTCAGAACAAATCACAATTCGATGCAATCAAGGAAGAAGCCTATAACGTATGGAGGCGTCTTTGACCCGGATACGATGAAACGCAAGATCTCGGAGCTGGAACAGAAGACGCTGGCTCCCGATTTCTGGAGCAATTCCGGCAACGCTGAAAAAGTATTCGCTGAAATCACTTCGCTCAAGGACATGCTGGTTCCTTGGCAGGAGATCATCGACCAGATCGACGAGACTCAGGAACTGATCGATCTGTACGCCGACGAGAACGACGAATCGTACGCTCAGGAACTGGAACAACAGATCGACAGGATCGAGGAACAGTACCGGCCATTGAAACTCAAGACGTTGCTCAATGGCAAGTTCGATAAGAATGATTGTTTCCTATCGATCCATGCGGGCGCCGGAGGCACGGAAGCTTGCGACTGGGCCCAGATGCTCATGCGGCTGTATCTTCGGTGGGTCGAGCGACATTCCTTCAAGAGCGAGATCCTCGATCTGCAGGAGGATGAAGGTGGGATCAAGAGCGTGACGATCAGGGTCGGCGGCGCATATGCGTTCGGATATCTGAAAGGTGAGGCCGGAGTCCATCGTCTTGTCAGGATCAGCCCGTTCGATTCCCAGAAGCGACGTCACACGTCGTTTACGAGCGTCTATGCATCACCCGTCATCGATGATGACATAGAGATCGAACTGAAACCGGAAGATTACCGTCTCGATACGTATCGTGCGGGCGGCGCCGGCGGACAGCATGTCAACAAGACCGACTCAGCCGTCAGGATCACGCACTATGCGACGGGAATCGTTGTGCAGTGCCAGAACGAACGTAGTCAGTACATGAACAAGGATGTCGCGTTCAAGATGCTGAGGAGCCGACTGTACGAGTATTATCAACGGGAACGGGAGAAGGAACACCAGGCAAATGCGATCGCAAAGAAAGAAATCGCATGGGGGAGCCAGATCCGCTCCTACGTGTTCCAGCCGTATACCATGGTGAAGGACCACAGGACGAATCTTCAGGTCGGTAACATCCAGGCGGTCATGGATGGTGACATCGACCAGTTCATCGAAGCGTATCTGCATTGGTCCCAGGAGGCCTAGCATGTCCTTATGGCGACGGACGCATTTTCGCGGTTTCCTATATGCCGCCGCGCTCTGCCTGTCCGTCCCTGCAATTGCATCCGCTCAGTCGGAGGTCTGGCGCATAGGGCTGTACCAGATCTCTTCGCAGGCCATTCCATCAGAGCAGATCGAATGGGTATTTTCAACGATCGAAGAACAGTATTCCAAGAAAGCGGGGTTGGATCGTCAGGAACGGACCTTCATGGAAGGGATGATCCAGTCACAGGAAAGGGAGCAGGAGCTGAGCAAACGCCACGAAGCATGGCAGAGTGAAGACAGGGAGGATATCCTGACTCCGGAACCCGAACGAGACACCGGTATCGCTGATGCCGGTGTCGAACTTCCGGCACAGGAGGTCTTCGTGGAATTTGTACGTTTTCCGTCCGATCCAACGTATGACAAGCTGTTCTCCGTCTGCGACGGACAATTTCTAGCACTGCTCGGAATCCGGGAGAGTCTGGCCGAATTATTCGTCGTTTGGCCTGAAATGATTGGCGACCATAGCAGGTTGCGGATAGTATCATGGGATTTCGTGCATCAGCGCCAATCCCTGCTGCTCGACAGGCTGATCGTACGTAAGGACGCAGAGGCCTTCCGAGAAGAGATCCGTATCGGCCTCGCCCAGGCTCATGCGGATGGCGACGTCGCAATGCTCAGGATCAAGGACCCCGTGCCGGGACTGTCGGTCCGTATCAATGGGGAAGACAGAGGATTCGTCGAAGAAGGGCTGGTTCTTGCAACCGGCACATATTCAATCGAACTTTCCGCATTCGGTTATGATGCGAAGACCTTGACCATTGAACTCAGTTCCGGAGAACAGACGGAAATTTCAGGACAACTTGCCAGAACCGGTTACGGACCATTGTCGATCGGTTCGGCGATGGGAACCGCCGATTGGTTTCTTGACGGTGTTTTCCAGGGGCAGCTTCCATCGTTGGTAACGGACCAACGGCTTCCGATCAGTATCGTCGCAAACCGCGAAGGCTTTCTTCCGTTCTCGCTTCAAAGCACTTCGGCGATTCGTGAAATTACTTTCGATCTCAAGCCCCGTTGGATGACCGACGAACATCTGATCGAACGGCGCAGGGACGACTTCTATGCTTCCATGGCTCGTACGCTCGGAGCTTTCGGCATGTGGGTCGGGCTTCGTTCCGCCGCCACGACCTTCGGTACCGGCGGAACGTCGGATCCGGCATGGAAGCCTTGGATACATCTTTCCGCGGGTATCACGATCGCTTCAGTGGTTGACCTGGTCGGCGGTTTGCTAGCATATTACACCGGAACACGGTACAGTACTCTGTGAAACCTAAGGAGCGGCCTCATGAAGAAAAGCTTTGGCGCAAAACTGAAAGCGCTGTTCGGAATCAAGACATTCGACGAAGCGTTCTATGAAGAACTTGAAGATATGCTGATAGAAGGGGATCTTGGCGGCAGAATGGCTATGGAAGTCTCTGATGAAGTCAGAAAAGTCGCCAAGAGCGAGAAACCGAAGACACAGGAAGAACTTCAGCTTCTCGTCAAGAATCTGTTGTCGAAGAAAATCAATGGATACGTTCCCGACATCCACCCGGATCAGGTCAACATTTTCCTGATCCTCGGAGTCAATGGTGTGGGAAAAACGACTTCCATCGCAAAACTGGCCAGATTCTATACGAAGCAAGGCCATCGGGTTCTGCTCGCGGCGGCAGATACGTTCAGAGCGGCTGCGATCGACCAGCTGGATCTTCATGCGCAACGGACCGGATGCAGGATTGTGAAGCAGGAAAACGGCAGCGACCCAGGCGCCGTCATCTACGATGCGATCAACAGCGCAAAAGCGAAGGGCGAGGATCTGATTCTCGCCGATACTGCGGGACGGATGCACAACAAGGAGAACCTGTTGCGGGAGCTACAGAAAATCGACAAGGTGATCCGCTCTCGGGGAATACAAGAAGAATGTTATCGTAAATTCCTTGTGATAGATTCTACGACCGGTCAGAACGGACTGAGCCAGGCCGAATTGTTCCATCAGGCAATCGGCATCGACGCTTTGATTCTGACAAAATACGATAGTGCGGCAAAGGGCGGAGCTCTGATCCAGATCGGCGAACGGCTCGGTATTCCCATCGCGTTCGTCGGTACCGGGGAAGGCTATGACCATATCGAACCGTTCGATAAGGACGAATTTCTTGATACATTGGTAGGACTTGCATAATGAACAAATCGGAACGAATATGTCTGCTCTTGCTGTCGGCCGTTCTGCTTGCACAACCGACATTCGCACAGACTATATATCGTTCCAACAGCATCGGCCAGCGGCTGGAAGAAGTAGACGGAATCCTCTCCGAAGGCTGGTCGCTAGTCATGGACGGCAATGATTCGACGCTCTATCAGGACAGCGTACCCGTCAAGCGGATCCGCAGAACATCCTCAGAAGAACGGACAGTCAGCGATGACGGCGATTCGTCGACGAGAAAATTCAAGAATGGTTCGCTCCTTTCGCTGACAAATTCAGTAAACGATGACACGACGACCTTCCGCATCTCATACGACGATCAAGGGCATGCCACAGGATATACGCGTTCCACGAACGGAAATATCGATTCGATCGTTACATATCTCCGTGCCGGCGATGGTTCACTCTCCGCGATCGAGCGCATCATTCCCAAAGAAGAGCAACAATGGGAGTTCTTCCTGTTGGATGGATACGTACGTCAGACTGGTGATCAAGCGGAGAAAATAACACGTCTTTCCGGCAATTTGATCGTCAAGGAACGACTTGCAGGGGAAGATATTCCTCGCCGTCCCGAAATTCTCAGCGATGCGGACGGAAATCTCGTCATCATCTCGTTTGACGAATCGGGAGAAACGATAGAAACTACTTATGCAGGAAACGGATTGGTTCTCAAAAGGAACACTTTCGTTTCAGAAGCCATGATCGACAGCATGGAATTCTTCTACGATGAAACTGGAGACTTGACTGAAACCCTCGCGACGCGCCCCGCATCGGAAACGACGATACGGACTTCGTACGAAAATGGCCTGAAAATCCATGAAGTTGTAGAAGACGCAGGACTTCTGTCGTCCGAAGTTCGGTATCATGAAGACGGGACAACGACAGAAACGCTGTATGAGCACGGGAAACCGTATGCGGACGTGCGATACGGCCAGGATGGCAAACGGGTTCTTTCCGTTTCGTACCGATAGGAGCGATTTGTATGGAGAAACAGAGGACCACATGCATGATTGCCGGACGCTATGCGTTCTCCCGCGAAAACAGGCACCGATCTTCAAGTGTCCTGATCATGCTCGGAATCTGTCTGAGTGTCCTGGCGCTGTTCTTGATCATCGCATTCATGGAAGCCTCCCAGTCCCAGCGCCTTGGTGCGATCAAGGATGTCGAATCGTTCCATCTCCGGCTCATTCCGCGAGGAATGTCCTATGAAGAATTACTCGAAACGGTTGAAACAATCGAAACGATCGGCGGAGTGGAACAGGCGTTCCTCTTTGCCGATGTACCGGCGGTGGTCAAGGATCTGTCTACGGGACACAGCGCAGCGGTACGTATCAGGGGGCTGTCCCCATCTCTATTCCATGCCGGACCATTCTTTGAACGGCTCTCGATGGTTCTTGGCTCGACGCCAACAGAGGAAATGGTCGCGCCGTCCTACCATCTGATGCGGACTCTCTCGATGTCGTTGGGGGATTCCTTGGAACTGACGATACTCAAGCAGGGACGGGTGGTGAGGATGATTCCGGTTACATTGGAACGAACCGCTTCGGGCATCTACCAGACTGGGCTTTCAGAGTTCAACCAGCAGACTATCTTGACCACTATCGATGGCGTCAGACCTCTCACTTCCGACGAAACGTTGGGAATCGGTGTGTTTCTTTCTGAATCGTACGAGAACGACCAAGCGAGCGTCGTGCAGGCGATCGAATATCTAAATCTGCCGATTACCATTGAAACTTGGCAGGAAGCGAATGGTTCGCTGTATGCCGCGATGAAGCTCGAGACCTATATGATGTATCTTGTCATCGGGTTGATGATCATGATCCTCGTCACGAATCTTCGGAACTCGACGGCACGACTGCTTCGCATCAAGCAACGCGAACTAGCCGTTCTTCGGGCCATGGGATGTACTAGGAGCATGCTGATGAGAATCTTTATCCTCCAGGCGTTGTACATTGCCGCGATCGGCGTCGTCCTCGGTGGTCTGCTTGCGCTCCTGTCAGTGGACCGGCTCCCTGCATTGATCGAGTTCGCAGATGAAGTCAGGAGATTTTTCAACGGCTACGGTGCCTTTTCAGGAACCCGTCTGTCGTTATCCATCAATCCATGCGAAGTAGCGGCGGTTTCCGCTGTGATCCTCCTGATGGCGGGATTCTTTGCTTGGCTTGGAAGCCGAAAGCTGCTTTCGAAAAATATTATGGAGATTTTGACGCATGATGAATGAATCCTGTACGATACTGGCTCTTTCCGACATCAAGAAAGAATTTGAATCACCTGCGAAGGATGTCGCGCCGTTGCTGATTCTCGACGACATCACATTCTCGATCGCCTCTGGAACTTCCGTAGCGATAACGGGAAAGAGCGGATGCGGCAAAAGTACGCTCCTGCACATTGCGGCCGGTTTGGAGAATCCGACCGCAGGTTCCATCCTCTTTCGCGGGGATTCGATCGTAACAATGAACGATGCTAAGAAAAGTTCACTTCGAAACAAGAAGATGGGGTTCATCTTCCAGTCCAACTTGTTGCTGGAGGATTTTACGGCAATTGAGAACGTCATGATGCCGGCCTTGATTGCGGGATGCAAGAAAAAAGAAGCCAAGGCGCGTGCTATGGATCTCCTGCAAAGAGTAGGGGTGGCGGATCGTCTTGACCATCGACCGGAGATTTTGTCCGGTGGAGAGCGGCAGCGCATCGCCATAGCCAGGGCATTGATGAATGCCCCGGAATTGATCTTCGCAGATGAGCCCACCGGATCGCTCGATGAGGAAAACGCAGCATTGGTCGAAGAACTGTTGCTAGGGCTTGTAGACGACGAGCGCTGCGCATTGATGCTTGTCACCCATAATCTGCACTTCGCACGTCGATGCGATACCGTCTTCCTACTGCGACACCGGACGCTGGAGGCTCTCACGTGAACGGGGACTTGTCTAGGCTATGGCTTTCTCGTCGACTCAGGGGAACGGGTACCGGATATTCCAGGAGAATCCGAGGAAAAGGCTCAATATTGGCGCTGGTCATGATATTGCTGGTCATCGCCCAGATATTCGTTTTTTCGATGATTGACGGAATCATCGACAAATTTGCATATCTTTCCAATGGACATCTACAGTTGTTCCTCTCCGCATATCCTTCCGACGACTTGATTCGGACACTTTCGGATCTCCCGGAGATTGCTGAAACGAACGTTATCGTCCAAGGCAACGCCTTGGCCTATTCGACGGAGCAGACTGCCATGATCCGCCTGAAAGGCGTCGCACCGGATTATTTTTCCGCGACTCGGCGAGACCAACTCAATATCACGGGAACGAATTCCGTACTCTCTTCGCGGCAAGGGATCCTCATCAGCGCCACGATAGCCGAAGAACTTGGAGTGACGGCAGGAGATTCGATCGCATTGATGGTCGTTCCTGATATCGCTTCGACGAAGATCCGTCCGCTTCTGATGACGATCGACGGGGTCTATGATTCTGGATATCGTGAGCTTGATTCCCAACTGTGCTTCATTTCGGATATCTTTGCCGACCAGTTGTTTGGCAGTCCGGCAAGCCGGTATATCGAGATTCTTGTGGACAAATCCCATACGCAACGGCTTGATCAAGTCATGGCCGCGATCGAGAACGCACTCGACACGCCCCATGTCCTTCAGACCTGGTATCAAGCCCAGCCGACACTGTATGACAATCTGCAAGTCAGTCAGCAACTGATCTTCGGAGTGTTCATCGTCGTCGCTCTGCTCGCAGGTTTTTTCGTCATCAGCGTAGCGCAGGAGTTCATGCAGGACGACAAGCAGTCCATCGCGATTCTGAAATTGCTCGGTACCAACGACCGGGACGTGGTTTGGATCTATTGCAAAATGGTGTTCAGACTCGTTATCGTTTCGCTCGGCATCGGACTCGTGGTCGGGCTGATTCTCGGCACGAACATGGGTCCGATCCTATCCTTGATCTCGAAACGCAATCTTCCTGTGCTTTCGTGGTATCTGCTTGATTTCGATGTCACGATACCATGGAGCGAACTGCTGACGCTTGTCGCGACTTTGCTTGTTGCGTCGACTCTGTCCATGTACTGCACACTGCGACGGACCAGAAAGATATCCCCGATGGAATTGTTCCGCTAGAGGTGGTATTTTTCTGACAAAACAGGCTATAGTAGTGGCATGAATTTCGAAGTTTTTGTTCTTGGCACAAGCGGCATGATGCCGATTCCAGGGCGTTTTCTCACCAGCGCCATGGTACGCAGGGAAGGTGAGCTTTTCTTGTTCGACTGCGGCGAGGGAACCCAGGTCTCTCTCAAGATGCTCAATATCAGATGGAAGAAGATCTCAGCCATCTTCATCAGCCACATGCATGCCGATCATGTCACAGGCCTTCCGGGGATACTGATGCTCTCCAGCCAGGTCGATCGCGATGAACCTCTCTACCTGTACGGACCGCAGAAATTGAAAGAGTATGTCGATGCGAACAGAAAGATTCTCGACATGTACATCAACTATGAGATCATCGTCAAGACTGCGGAACCGGGTGTGGTGATGGAGAACGACGAGTTCGTCGTAGAAGCGTTCCGTCTTGACCACACGAAGCCTTGTCTCGGCTATACGATGCGCGAAAAAGAACGGCCGGGCGTATTCCATCCGGAAATCGCACAGTCGCTTGGTGTCCCGAAAGGCCCGCTTTGGGGAAAACTGCAAAGCGGTGCAGATGTGACGCTGTCCGACGGAACTGTCATCGGACCAAACCAGGTCATGGGGTCTCCGAGGGCGGGAAGGAAATTCTCCTATGTCACCGATACGCTGTATCTCGACTCCATCGCCGATCATGTCCGTAACGCAGACCTGCTCCTATGCGAAGGCATGTTCGCAAGCGACCTTGCGTCCAGCGCCATAGAGAAAAAGCACATGACTGCGGCACAAGCCGCTACCGTCGCACGAGATGCGAATGTTGCGAAAATGGGGTTGATCCATTATAGCCCCCGCTATACCGACAGGGATCTGAAACAACTCGTCGCTGAAGCGAGAAAAATCTTCCCAGGGACAATCCTGACGAAAGACAGAATGACATTCGATATTCCTTTGAAAGACTGAAACTCCTCCAAGACGTCACAATAACCGCCGGAAAACAACATGTTCCGGCGGTATGTAGACCTGCGAACGGTCAAGCCTCTTTCTCGATGCGTTCCTCGAATCCAATGACCTCATCGTTCTGCCCAGCGAGCGAGCAAGCAGCCTCGGCTTCATGATAGAGCTGTTCCACATCGACGATACGCCCGTTTCTGCTGGCGAAGCCCATTTGCAATCCCACGCCATCGAGCTGCTTCTTGCATGAATCGAGCAGATCAAGCAGATATTGCCTGGCTTCTTCATATTGATAGAACGGAAGAATGATCGCAATTTTGCCATTGTCCAGCAGGAAGCTGTAGGAATTGTCCTTCGTAGTTTCCAGCAACAGCTCAGCCACAACGTCATGATTACCAGCGGTAATTTCGACCAGTGTCAAGGAAATATCATAGCCGACATCGATCGAGCCTTGCAATTCCTGATCCATGATAACATCGAACGAATTCTCGAAATTCTCCAGTCGAGCGTCAGTTCCTGGAACCTGTACTTCCACAGGAACTTCCTTGATGACTTCCTTGATGATGACCTGCGGCTCAACAGGAGCCACGGCAACTTGGCCGGCGACGACAGCGGAGGAAGCCGAAACAGGCTCAACGGGAAGTTCGTCGGCAGCGACGGACGAAGGTGCCGCCGGCTCACGGGCGACGCCACTTGCGACCGTCGCATGGGTGGGATCATCCCCAGGCAAGTTCCGCAACGGTTTGTCGTAGGCATTCGGTGGAAGCTTATCCACTTGATCGGCATACTCTTCGTCGCGTCGACGTGCGATCAGAACCCCGCATTCGATGAGCACGAGACCGATCAGCAATGGGAACAACCTCGTTAGCACCGAATACACTTGCTCCTGATGAACGTTGAACAATGGAACCAGGAACCTTGAAAAAACGAATAAGAGAATTAGCAAGATAATGACGGTCACGACGACCGTTGCAAATATCTGACGTCCATAACGATGTTTCTTACCAGCCATGCACATCCTCCATTCCGACAGTGTGAACGGTATTCGACGGGTTTACAAGCAACCCGACAGTACACTATCATATCATTCGTCATTATATCTGTTGTGTTCATCTATGACAAGGAAATATACGGCATTGTTCTGTTTTACTGCAATTTTTCTCTTCACGTTGTCCGTCGGCATTTTCGGACAGCGTGGGTATTTGCGCAATTCTGGAATGAAAAAGCAATTGGAGCGGAACCTCCGGGAAGAAGAATTGCTTCGTCTGCAAGTTAGTTCTCTCGAGCGCCGCAAAGCTTCGGCGGACAGCGTCGACGAACTGAGGGACGTCGCTTTGCGACTCGGCTACAACCAGGAAGGGGACCAGGTATTCTATTTTTCCGATGGACGGCAAGATGCCGACACCGTCGAAAAATCGTCGAACGAAGATTCTGCGCCGATCACAGTTTTTCCAGGAGTTCCGGCATGGATCCTTGCGCTTGCATCCCTCGGTGGCGCCGGCATCATAGTCTCGCTCATGCGATTAGTCCGGAGAATACGAATCAGAAGACTCAGGAAAATCGGAGACGATAGGGGAGGAATGTATGAATTCTAGCACTAAGTTCATCGAAAGGCATGATGCGTCCGCCGTCGCAACGGCGATCAAGGTGCTGAAGCGCGGGGACATCGTCGTGCTGCCGTGCGATACGATCTACGGGTTGAGCGGTCTGCTTGAAATTTCCGAAACCAAGCTGAGAAACATCAAGCGGCGTCCGGAAACGAAGCCGTTCATACTCCTGGCGACGTTCGGGATGGCGCGGGAAATCTGCCAAGGGAGGCTGCCGGATGGGCTCGAGGAAACCTGGCCCGCTCCTCTGACGGCCATACTCCCCGACAAGAAAGGCGGGACGACAGCCGTCCGCGTTCCTCAGGACGAATTCCTGCAAGCGATTCTCGAAGGTTGCGGCACACCGATCTATTCCACGAGCGTGAATACGTCAGGAGAACCTCCGCTACTGACGTTCGACGCCATAGCAAATGAATTCACCGGCAAAGTGGAACTGCTTGTGCGCGGCGACACCCAGCAGGGAACGATGCCCTCTACGCTGATCGACTGTACGAAACGCCCCTACGTCGTATTACGGCAAGGAGCGTTCGACGCTTCCGAGCTGATCGCCCGTTCATTGGAATGATCAGCGGATCTTCCGAGCTTCCATGTAATAGCGTTTTTCATGAGCTTCGCCCATGGAGAATGTCTTTCGTGGAAGCGCATTGTCGGCGATGATCGTATCAAAGAACGTGTTTTTGGAGATGTCGGGGAGCAACAGCCCGATATTTCCGTCTTTTCTCCCTAATGAACAGGTCACATCGATTCCGTGGATATAGTCGACATTTGTCTTTCCTTCGGAGAGAAGATCGTCGATGACCTCCTGAAGCGTGCCGGCGGCGATCGAAGCGCAGGGGTCTGTCAGTGTGAACAGTTTCAATCCGGACGCATCGCAGAAACCAAACCGTTGGCATTCGCCTTGGTTGATTTTTCCGACCAATTCATCGACAGAATCCACAGGTTCGATTTCATACGAGGAGCAATGTCGCGCTACCGCGCCGATGAATTCCTCCCGTTTGGTCCTGAACAGTACGCGGTGGATCGGTTCGAACTCCAGCCCTGGATCGAATATGTTCTCAAGTTCCACCAAAGCGTACCGAGCCGGGTGACGCTCGCGTTCATCATCGGTCAAGGTTCGCTTGATATCCTCCCAGCAGCTTTTCGCCGTAGCGAAGCTATGGTTGCCATCCCCCATGGCGAAGAGCAACGGATTACGAGGATCCAGCGCATCGTACATTCGTTCCAAAGCATCAGCTACAAGATTCAGCTCGGACTTGCGGTCGACCACCCATGCCGTCAGATGTCCACCGTTCTTCATCAGCTGTGTATCGTAGGCCATGGGGAGAGTTTCCCTTCTCGCGGCAAGCACTTCAATCAGTGAACGTCGTTCATCACTGATCAGGACCATGATGTGGGGAAGTTCCAACGGAGCGTTCTTGCGGATTGCCTTCCGAGGAGGGATGCGGTTGAGAATCGTTCCTTCCGTAGCGCGTATCAAGCTCCGGGAGTCCTTCGCGTAGTCATACCGATCCAGATCCAATGTGACGATCAGCCCCCAGCGTCCGGGGCCTCGGCCAGTCGTACGGTGGACGAGGAACAAGGCGTCCTTGTATGTCCTAAATAGATTCCGATCGATATACGCCTGCATCGTTGCATTGATATCTGCGATACGTGTCTCGGGATCTGGATCTTCCAGATAGCATTCAGGGAAAATGAGTCGGAGCGTGCTCGGCTCCTCGCCGACATAGGCGGAAACACTTTCCCAATAGTCCCGTTCCGATGTATACTGGTCGCAAGCGACCACCGCCCATTTTTTCAAATCGGTTCCATCGACGGGAATCATGATGTCAGGGATTCCAACGCCGATTCGCCGGAGACGTTCTTTGGCTTCATTCATATGGTTACATCCTTATGTTTTTAAGTTTGTATCAATATTGTATTTCGACATTGCAAATTTCGCAAGATATTGTATTAAAAAATGAGCAAAGCAATAATTTTTACCGGATCAGAAGCACCTGCGGAAATTCCTGCCGACCTACAGATCGACGGAAGTTTCATCATTGCCGCCGACAGTGGTTTCGACCTGGCTGTGCGCTGGGGCGTGAACGTGGATTTGCTTGTAGGGGACTTCGATTCGTTGTCGCAAGGTTCAGCACCTCCTGCAGGAGAAATCCTACGGTTCGAACGTGACAAGGACATCAGCGATACGGAAATCGCCGTACGGGAAGCCCTGGCTCGAGAGGTCGAAGGATGGGAGCTTGTCGGAGGCGGAGAAGGCAGGCTCGATCATCTGTTATCGATCTTCGCGCTATTCGGAAGCTACGGACCGCCATCCAGATGGTACACCCGCTTGGAAACTCTTTACCTTGTGCAATCGGAAAGTCGGTTCAGCAATTTGGCTCCCGGAACGACGGTCGGGATCATTCCTGCCATCCCGGGCGGGAATTCCCGCGTATCCACTACCGGCTTGCATTGGGATGTGTCGGATTTTCCGATCGACGCCATCCACATCAGCCTGTCCAATCGAGTCGACGATGCCGATGCGACCGTCCGGTGTGCGGGGGATCCCGTGTTTTTTTCCATCGTATCCATATAGACCTCCTCGATCATGCATGCTACCATACAGGCATGTTGCGATCGCGTCGAATACTATCTTTTTCAGGGAGAATCCAGAACTATCTCCTGCTTCTGTATCTCTTCTTCTTCATCGCATTCTTCTTTTGCGGATTCTTTTCTGTCCAGGAATCCTTCGTTGCGTTCCTGCTGGACATTTGCACATTCCTAGCATGGACGACGGTCCTGTTCGGCATATCCATCATCATCTGCGCGGCCGTCGTGCTGTGGCAGGATCGTGTATTTCCGTTTGCATCGATTTTGGGCGCGGTCTGGAAAATAGCAGCGGTATTCCTTTGTTCGTTCGCAGTTCAGTTCATCAATCAAATCATATCAGACGGCATCGTCATTTCCGGATAATGGAGCAGGCAATCATGGAAACGAACCAAACATTCTCCCCGTTGATTTCGGCGATTCGGGGTGCGATTCAGGTAGGTGAGGATACGCCGGAACATATCGATCGGGCGATCGCGCGGCTATACGAAACGTTGCTTGATAAGAATTCCATTGAAGAACGGCAAGTTGCCATGATCCTGATTACCCAGACCGGCGACCTTGTCTCCCGAAATCCCGCGGCGGGACTGCGCAAAGCTGGATATGCTTCCACGACTCCGCTGTTCTGCATGCAGGAACTTCAGATCGACGGCATGCTCGAACGTGTGATCAGACTTCTGGTCGTGACGAACTGCCCCCATGACATGCCTGTCGTACCGGTATATCTGGATGGCGCCGAACGACTTCGGCCGGATCTTATCCTGTAGCCCAGCTCCGGTCCGACCGCCTTACATCCGGTACTGCCGCACCGAATCGCGGCCGCGACTCTTGACATTCCTTGCCGCAACCCTCTATAGTGCGCGTTGTACGCCACCTTAGCTCAGTTGGCCAGAGCACGTGACTTGTAATCTCGGGGTCGTCAGTTCGAATCTGACAGGTGGCTTCGGCATCAATGGAGATGGACGTTCCGCGACCAGGCGTGACGTCCATTGTTTTTTTAACGCAAGACATCAAAACCTCTGTTGTTTTGCACTAGGCCTTTTTTCCCCAAAGGGTTGACATAAAAAGTAAAAACGGCTAAATTCACGCTTGTCCTTATGATTGGAGAGGTTCCCGAGTGGCCAAAGGGGGCAGACTGTAAATCTGTTGGCTCAGCCTTCGAAGGTTCGAATCCTTCTCTCTCCATACTACAGGCCTTCTTCGAAAGAGGAAGGCTTTTTTCATCTGCGAGCGACTGCGAATCGGCAGAAGATGTTCCGAACCACCGCCGAATAGGAGCGCGATTATGGATTGCTTTTACGAACAGGGACTCAAATTCGAATGCACAGGATGCGGATATTGCTGCAGCAGCGAACCCGGCTACGTGTTCCTTTCGGACATTGACGCGAAGCGCCTGACGGCGGCTACAGGATTGTCCATGGCTCAGTTTCTGGAAGTCTACTGCCGAAAAATCGACATGGGGGCGTTCAAGCTCGTCAGTCTCAAGGAACGCGAAAACTTCGATTGCATTTTTCTAACAGAGGCGGGTTGCTCGGTCTACGACGCCCGCCCGGAGCAATGCCGAACCTATCCGTTCTGGGCTTCGATCATGGAAAATCGGGAAAACTGGGATGAGGAAGCGAAATCTTGTCCTGGGATCGGCAAGGGAAAAATACACACGAAACGGGAAATCGATGGGATTCTGTCTTCGCGACGCGGGAACGGACCGATGATGGTGGACTAACGGCCGTTCATAATGTATCATATCCGATAGGGTTTTCATGGCGAAATATTCCGAAACGGTCATTGAAGAAATCAAAAGTCGTCTCTCGCTTGTCGATGTCATTTCCCAATACATGACCCTCACCAGCAAAGGTGATCGATATTGGGGAAGGTGTCCGTTCCATGAAGACAAGACGCCATCGTTCAGCGTCCTTCCAGAAAAAGGGTTCTATCATTGCTTCAGTTGCAAAAGAAGCGGTTCGATCTTCGACTTCGTGATGGAGATGGAGCATGTCACGTTCCCCGAAGCTGTTCAAATGCTTGCGGCGAAAGCGGGGGTGGCTCTTCACGAGGAATCGGAGGAAGACAAGAAACGAAGGGATACGGTCGAAGCGCTGTATGAACTGTACGAACGTCTGGCAGGCTCCTTTCATTATATTCTGCTCAACAGCCCGCAGGCTGGTGAAGCCAGAGAGTACTTGAAGCAACGGAAAGTAGCGGACGATATGATCGAAAAATTCCAGCTCGGCTTTGCTCCTGCGGATTCCGCATGGCTGTTCGACTTTCTGACGAAGAAAAAATATAGCGAGACATTGCTCTCCACGAGCGGCCTGTTCAGTAAGCGGAATCCAAGGTTTCCGCTGTTCCGAAACCGGATCATGTTCCCGATCCGCACGTGGCAGGCGAAGACAGTCGCTTTCGGAGGACGTGATCTTTCCGGCGAAGAGCGGGCGCCGAAGTACATCAACACGCCGGACACCCCTATCTATAGCAAGAAACATATCCTGTTCGGGATGTACGAAGCGCTTCCCGCGCTCAAGGAACTGAATCAGGTCACCCTTTGCGAAGGAAATTTCGATGTCATCGCGATGCACCAAAGCGGAAGGATGGACGCTGTGGCTCCGCTTGGGACGGCCTTTACGCCTGAACAGGCCAAGCTGATCCGCCGATATTGCGACAAAGCATATTTCGTATTTGACAGCGATGCGGCCGGACAGGCATCCACAGGCAAAGCCCTTGTCACTTGTCAGGCGATCGGAATGGAAAACTTCGTCATGCATATCGAGGGAGGGAAGGACGCGTCGGAGGTCGTTGAGAAACTGGGCGAAGAAGCTCTGAAACAGTCGCTTTCCCGTTCCATGCAAGGGTTTGACTATCTTGTACAGAATGCAATAAATCAGTATGATGTACAGAAGCCCAAGGGGAAATCGGCAGTGTTTTCCGCGGTAAAACCGTACCTGGATGCGACCGACTCTGAAATTGAGCGGCAAAGCTATGTCCGACATCTGGCGGACATCTTGAAAGTTGACGAATCGACAATTATTGGCGATTATCAACAAGCGGTGGGGTCAAGCGTGTCCGCAGCCGCTCAGAGACAAGACCCTTTTCAGCAGATGCCGCTGAACCCTGCCAAGGCGACTCTTGACCTGTATGCGATGCTTGCGTTGATCAACAACCGGCAACTGTTCAAGAGTTCCCGTCGGCTCCTGAAGATCGAGGATCTTGAGGATCAAGCGGCGGTCGAGTTGTACATAGTATTGGAGGATGCGACGCGTGAAGGAGTCGGCAAGTCGGATGAAGTTGTTCTCCAGATGATCCATGACGATCGATTGCGGCAATTAGTGGCCACAAGCTTCCAGACGGAAGAATTCAAGGCGAACCCCGAAGGGGTGCTGGCCGAAGCGATCGACAGGATTCGATTGAGGAAGTTGCTGAAACGACAACGGAACAACGTCAACTTGCTGACATTGGCAGAAAGTGAAGGCGGAGGGGCTTCTGAATTGGTGGATCTGCTTCTGGAAAAGCAGGAAATTGACCGTGATATCGCGGAAATCAGAAACAGACTCGCTTCCACAACGGACATGATGCCCCCTTGGGGCAAGGATGCATAACGGATGCTAGATATCGAATCTCAACCTTTTTTTTCAGAGATTGTCGCCGAGGCCGCCAGGGAGGGGCATGTGACGAAAGAATTCGTCAAGAAAGCTATTCCCCCAGACCAGTACACGGATGAAACCCTTGACGAAGTCATTCAGACACTCGCAGATCAGGATATCCTCGTTGTCAGTGACCCGGACGACATCGTAGTCGAGACCGCGTTCGATTTGGACGAAGAACCGACTCCGGAAGACTTGAACGATGGGGAGCTTGATGTCGAAGCCGACGATCCATTGTCCGCCGATGACGAAATCGCCGACGGACCGGAAGACGACGCCGACGATCTGTTCGATATTCCTGCCACGGAACTTGAGGATCCGAAATTGCTCGAAGAGCATGATGAGGAATCTGAAGACGAAGACGATATCGAGGACGAGGACGAGGACGATGCGGAACTTGACGATACAGCTTCGTTGGGGAAAGGTGCGCTGGCGTTCGATGACCAAAGCGGAGACTTTGAAAGCGGGCGCGATGGATTCATGGATCTTGAAGCGCTGGATCGCGATGCCGACGTAGATCATTCCAGACATGGCGCGATTCTCGGAACAGACAAGGGAGATGCGTCGATCGATGACCCGATTAGGCTCTATCTCAGGGAAATCGGTCGTGAAAACCTCCTGACCGCTGAACAGGAAGTCGAGCTTTCCAAGAAAATGGAGGAAGGATCGAGGATCATCAAGGAGGTGATACAGCAAAGCGGCATCATGATCACCTGCTTCAATGAGATTCTTCAGAAACTCAATATCAAGGTGGACGAAACCGAAATGGAGTTCTCGGCAAAGGACTTGAAGGATCTGATTGGGGAGCAGAAGCGCTATACCCAGTACTACAAGGATCAGCTCAAGGATATTCAGACTCCGTTGAAGAACTATATCGCCCAAAAGCAGGCCATGATCAGCAGCGGGGAAGATGTGCTGCACGATGACGCGCTTTCGAAAAAGCGCGTCGCCCTGTTGAAGAAACTGTCCAAAGTCGATCTTCAGCCTGAGGAAATCAACAGCTTCACCGACAAATTCGTCAATGCCGAAGAAAAGATTCTCTCTTTGAAAGAAAAGAAATCTTCCATTGAGAACAGGATCGGAGTCTCCAGTTCCAAGGAACTGAGACAGATGGGCAGGGATCTGGTTACACCGTCCAAGAGGGACGCACTCGAAGATCGGCTGAAGATGTCGGCCGATGAAATCAAGAACCAGATTCGTGACATCCAGCTCACTGAGAAGGAATTGAAGAACATCGAATATGAGTTCGAAGAGTCCTGCGAAGAAATTCTTGCCCATGCGAAGGAGATCAAGCGGGGTAGAGTGATGATGAAGAGCGCGAAGGACCGCTTGATACAGGCGAACCTCCGTCTCGTCGTCTCCATCGCGAAGAAGTACACCAACCGTGGCTTGCATTTCTTCGACCTTGTCCAGGAAGGCAATATCGGATTGATCAAGGCGGTCGAGAAATTCGAGTACAGAAAAGGCTATAAGTTCTCGACCTACGCTACTTGGTGGATCCGCCAGGCAATCACCAGATCGATCAGCGACCAAGCGCGTACGATCCGCGTTCCGGTGCACATGATCGAACAGATCAACAAAGTTGTCAGGGAAAGCCGGATGCTGATGCAGACCCTTGGCCGGGAACCGACCGACGAAGAGGTAGCGGAAAAACTGGGTTGGACCGCACAGAAAGTCAAAGCTGTGAAGAACGTCGCTCGCGAACCGATTTCCCTCGAAACTCCTGTCGGAGAGGAAGAGGATTCACTCCTGTCTGATTTTATCGAGGACAAGGATGTCGAAAATCCGGCGACTCAGACGGCTTTCACATTGTTACAGGAGCAGTTGCGCGAAGTCCTTTCCACATTGCCGGCAAGGGAGCAGGAAGTTCTGAAGATGAGATTCGGTCTTGACGACGGTTACTCATTGACATTGGAAGAAGTAGGGTTGTATTTTGAAGTGACTCGGGAACGGATCAGACAGATTGAAGCGAAAGCGTTGAGACGACTGAGACATCCCAAACGTAGCAGAAGACTTAAGGATTTCATCTAACATAAATCAGGAGAATAAGATGCAGGAAGTATTTGAAAAACTTCGCGACCTTCAGGAGGTCCTTGCCAAAATGTTCGAGGTCGAAGCGGAAATCGCGGAGATCCCACAGGCGCTGGAGACGAAACAGGAGCTTCTTACTCGGACCAACAAGGCATATCTTGAACTGCATGAAAAGAGTGAAAAGGCCAAAGAAGACCTCAAGAGTCTGCGCATTCAGCTCGACGATGCCGAACGGGCGAGGGAGAACTCTGAGAAGCAGATGGAGCTGATCAATACCCAGCGTGAATTCGAATCGCTGGATAAAGAGATCAAGGACGCGGCGGCCAAGGAGCAGCAACTTCGCAAGAGCCTTCTTGCGAAGGAAAAGTATTGTGGGGAACTCGAGGAAAAGCTCGAGGAGCAGGAAGCCCTCATGGCCTATCAGCAGGAAGAGGTGAACGCCGAAACTGAGAAGAAGGATGCCCGGCTTGCGGAAAAGGAAAAAGAGCTTTCTGTCCTCCTAGGACAAAAAGAAGCGCTTACGCCTGGCTTGAGCGATGACCTGATCTTCAAATTCGAACGCATCATCAAAAATAAGGAAGGAAAAGGAATCGTTCCGATTCACGGTCTAGTGTGCCAGGGCTGCCACATGACGCTTCCGATTCAGTTCGTCAATGATGTCAGGAAAGCTGAGGATATCGAATTCTGTCCATACTGCAGCAGAATCCTCTATTTCGACGAATCGTTCGAAGGTGCTGAAGACCAGTTCGTCAAGCATGACGAAGTGGAGATCGAAGAGGGAGGCTTGGCGGATTTCGTCGACAAGGACGAATTCGACGATTTCATCTAGGAATTTCACGGTTCGCCAGGCGATCGCATGCGGCAAGGCCGCATGAGGAAAGTCCGGGCTCCATAGGACATGACGCCGGGTAACACCCGGGAGCGGCAACGCTACAGAAAGCGCCACAGAAAACAAACCGCCGGTTTCGGCCGGCAAGGGTGAAAAGGTGGGGTAAGAGCCCACCGCGGACTTGGTGACAAGGACGGCACGGCAAGCCTCGTCAGGAGCAAAGTCAAGCAGCAGGTCGGGTGGTCCGCCCAAGCCTGCGGGTAGACTGCTGGAGGACCTTGGAGACAAGGTCAGTGGATAGATGATCGTCCTCGACAGAACCCGGCTTATGGCGAACCTTTTTTTGTTTTGAGAGGAGAATGACATGGTAAAGCATCTTCGGTATCGTGCGGTGATCATGTTGTCCTCCTTTCTTTGTATCATGACACTGTTTTCATGTTCCAATACCGCGACGAACATCAAGACGCTCGATGATCGATTTTCTCGCTGCGATTACGCAGGAACGTATGAGCTTGCTTCCCGATATCTCCAGCAGGACATCCAGAGCGGCTATCTTCTGTACAAGGGAGTATCCGCATGGTATCTTGGCGCCATCGATGAAGCTGCTCGCGCACTGGAGCTGTATCTGGCGATCGCACCCGTGGAGGATACCGGACGTACGTTAGCCCTTCGGACAGTATTGGAAGCGGCTGCCAGGACCGGGAATCATAGACAGGTGATAGCGGCGGCTAACGAGCTTGAAGCACTGGGAGAAGGCTCATTGGAGAGCAGGAAAGACCTGTATGCTTCACTTCTTGCGGTTGAGGAAACAGATACTGCGGACCAGGTGTTGGAGACGTTGCTCGCACCGGTCCTGCCTCCGGATCAATTCGGCAAATTGACTGTAGAAGCTCATGCACCGACACATCTGGTCGCATCGAGTCTTTCGTCGTGGCTCGCTGAACTGAAATCCGGGGAGGAACAGACGCTCATCGGACTCTACGATACAGCTGTTGAATATATCAGGCTCCGCGATGATGCAGACCAGATGCTCGCCCTTGCGCAAGCGATATATGCCGACGAACGGCTCTCCACTGATAGCGATAGATCGGTCTCCGCTCTTCGGCTCGGAGACATCTACGCCGCAAGCGGACAGAAAGTCCTTGCCAGAAGATACTGGACTGAAGCCGCGAAGAACGGCCAGGTTGCAGCTGCGAAACGACTGGCGACTCACATGTGAACAGGGGAAGATTCATGAATGGACAACATGTCGTGCAGGCTGTCGATGTTGAAGGCTTGCTCGGGGATATGCTCCTCCAGATCGAGAATCCCGCCAGATATGTCGGCGGAGAATACCACTATGGCACGAAAGATATCGAAACCGTCGATTTCTTTACTGCGATCTGTTTTCCGGATCTGTATGAAATCGGCATGTCGAACAATGCCGTAAGAATTCTCTATGACATCCTCAACAGAAACGAACATGTGTTCTGTGATCGAGTTTTTTCGGTGTCGCACGATTTCGAGCGGTTGCTGAGAACCAGAGGAGTACCGCTCTACACCCTGGACAGACGCATCGCGCTCAAGGAACTGGATCTGCTGTGCATATCCATTGGATATGAACTCGCAGCCACGAACATCCTCCAGATTCTTGATCTCGGAGGAATACCCCTCCATGCGGATGACCGGAATGACGACTCGCCGATCGTAATTTGCGGTGGGCCTGCGGCAACGAATCCATTACCGTTCTCCAGATTTGTCGACTTCGTCTATATCGGCGAAGCGGAGAACGGGCTGAATGAACTTGTCGAGGTTCTCAGAGCCTGCAAGAAACGGAATGCGACGAAAAGCGAGAAACTCCATGCGCTTGGTCAGTTCGATTTTCTCTGGTACCCTGGCAAGAAAGTCTCTCTTCGGGCGATCGATACTGCATTCTCAGAAGAAGGGGAAGACCATCTGTACCAGTACTATGTCGTCCCGAATTTCAAGGTTGCCCAGGACAACGGCGTAGTTGAAATCATGCGGGGTTGCCCCAATAGCTGCAGATTCTGCCATGCAGGACAATACTACAAACCGTATCGCCAGAAAACATATGCTACGATCCAAGCGCAGGTCGAGCAAAATGTCCAGGGGTTCGGATACAGGGAAGTGACGCTTTCATCGCTCTCTTCCGGCGACCATCCGTATATCAAGGAATTGATTGAGCGGCTGAATGCAACTTACTCGGACCGTCACATATCGTTTTCCTTGCCGAGCCTCAAAGTCAGTTCCTTTTCGCTCGGTATTCTTGAACAACTTTCGGAAGTTCGCAAAAGCGGGCTGACGTTCGCCATTGAAACGCCGCTTCCGCAATGGCAGCGGGCGGTCAACAAGGAAGTGCCGGTAGATAATGTCATCGACATTATCCATGAGGCAAAACGCAGAGGTTGGAAACTTGCCAAGTTCTACTTTATGGTGGGGCTCCCGTTCACCGATCGGCAGATGGAATGTCAGGCGATCGTCGATTTTCTTGGTGCAATCTACGACGCGACGAGAATCCAGATGAACATCAACATCGGCACGTTCATTCCGAAAGCACATACGCCCTTCCAATGGTGCGCCCAGTTGCATCCGCAGACCGCAGGGGACCATCTGCGCGCTATCAAGCGCGAAATCACCGAGCGAGTACGAGGATGCAAGGTTTCGTATCATGAACCCGACATCAGCTATATCGAGGGATTGATCAGCCGCGGCGACGGCCATACCTGCGAGCTGATCGAAACGGCATACCTTCTGGGCTGTCGTCTCGATGCATGGGACGAGCATCTGCGCAAGGATCTATGGGCCGAGGCGATCGCTCGGATGGACTTCGACCCGGATCAGTTTATTTTCATGGAGCATCCGCTTGAAGAGCCGTTGCCATGGGACGATGTATCGATGCGGGTCTCGAAGGAATTTCTGAAACAAGAGTATCGCAAAGCGAGGGAAGCTGTCCTTACTCCGCGCTGTACCGAAGACTGCGACCATCGGTGCGGCGTCTGCGGCAGGAACGCCACGGTGCGAGATGTCGGCGGCTGCGATGCGGAGTTGGAACAGGTGCGGGCCATGCATGACGACGAAGCTCGGATGGCGAGGCCCCAGCTGCTTCCGGCGCATTCTGAGCGTGAAGCGGAGAACGTGCGTCAGGTGCTTTTCACCTACAGAAAATGCGGCAGGGCATTGTATATCAGCCATATTTCGACGATGAGAATGTTCGAAATGGCGTTTCAACGAAGCGGACTAGAGATCGAGTTCTCTCAAGGGTACAATCCGAAACCGCGGCTGGAGTTCGTCAATCCGTTATCCGTCGGCATCGAAGGTACGCAGGAAGTCTTCCTAGCGGAACTACGGCTCCCTTCAGGCACGGAACAGCAGGAGATTCGCAAACGACTGCAGGAGAATCTGTCGGATGGATTCATCATCCTCGATTCATTGATTCTGGATCTGGACAAGAAGACTACGCTTGCGAAACATATGGCGGGAAGCGTCTTCGTCATCGGAGAGATCACCGACCCGTCCATCACCGAACGGTTGGAATATCTTTTTGAACATATGCCGCTGACGACCGATTACACACTGACGAGGCTTGACACTGGAACCTCATGGAAAGTCGCGGTCCATGGTGAGAAGAATCTCGTCAAGCTACTGTTCGGCGACGCCATCGACAAATTCATCCTGTGTTCCCACTGCAGGATTGTCAGAGTCGGTTTGATGGCAGGAACCATGGAAACTGACTACCGCTCGTATTTCGCACATCTCATGGATCGAAACAAAAAAGGAAGCGGGGAGGGTGAAACATCCTAGTCTCCAGAAATTTCCTCGTCTTTCACTTCGTCCCAGATTCCGTCCATTGCGGCGAAATTCTTCGTCTCGAGTGCAATTCCTCGTTCGCGACATTTGCTCGCGACTCGATTAAATCGCTTCCGGAACTTCCTGTTCGAACGGTGAAGAGCGATTCCCGGCGACACTTTCAGGAATCTTGCGAGGTTGATTACGGAAAAAAGTAGATCCCCGACTTCTTCCTCAAGACGATCCGTATCTGGTTCAACCGAGTTCACGACATCGAGCACCTCGTCGAGTTCCTCGCATACCTTGTCGATCACGCCTTGCGTATCCGGCCAGTCGAAACCGACCTTGCGAACTTTTTTTTGAATCTCCCATGCCTCATCGATCGGCGGCAAGCTTTTTGGGACCCGACTGAAGAAATCGTCGGTCGACGATTTCTTGCCTTCCACATCCTCCTTGATCTTATTCCAGAGTTCGAGGACTTCTCCGCTGTCTGCGACTTGGGCAGTGGAAAACACATGCGGATGCCGTCTGATTAGTTTCCTACAGATATCATTGACGGCATCCACAGGCCTGAAATCTTCCTGTTCCTCATGCAGCCGGAGTAAATGAAACAAATTCATCAGCACATCCCCGACCTCTTCCTTGCAAGCTTCGGAATCTCCATCCTGCAGAGCATCGAGATATTCATAACACTCGTCCTGAAGAGATGTGACAACATCCTTGCAATGCTGCTCACGATCCCACGGGCACCCCCCAGGACTTCGTAGCAACGTAATGATATCATACAGATTGCGAAGTGCGCCGTCGAAATCCGACGCCTCCTGATACTCATAATCGACCATGCCATTCTCCTATTCGTACTATACGCAAAAAACGGTTGAAAAAAAAGCGATAAGAGGGTATTTCTGTATATAGGTGCCCGAAAGGCATACTTTGAATGACCAGGAGGAATGAGTCGTGGACAAATGTGGCAGATGCTCAAGTGTTTCCGAGGATCCTCTCAGTAGCAGGTCATTCCTCCAGTTTTCCAGAAACATCGACTGCATTATGGTATGAACCGCATCTCTTCGTCTCAGACATATAGATGACAACAAATTTCGGATTATTACGCGACTATGTCACAATGCGCAACTGGAGAGCCCTCAAGCAGGAACTCTCCCATATGCAGGAAGTGGACATCGCGTTCTTCATCGAAAGCCTTCCATCGGACCAGGCGCTGACCATATTCAGGATGCTGGACAAGGATATCGCGGCGGAAGTATTCGCGAATCTGCCGACGGACCGGATGCAGCAACTGATCACCGATATCTCCGACGATGAGCTTCGTTCGATCATGTCGGATCTGATGGTCGACGATGCCGTCGACATGCTTGAGGAAATGCCCTCGAATGTGGTCAAGCGAGTGCTCAAGCATACCGGCGTACAGGACAGGCAGTTAATCAACCAGTTCCTCAGATATCCTGAGTTTTCCGCCGGATCGATCATGACCGCTGAGTTCATAGAACTCAAGCGCCAAATGTCGGTGGGCGAGGCGATCGGCCATATCAGAGCGGTCGGAGAGGACAAGGAGACCGTCTACACCTGCTATGTCACCGGACAGGACAGAACGCTCGAAGGCGTAATCACCGTCAAGACACTGTTGCTCGCTTCGGATGAGCAAAAGATTTCTGACCTGATGGAACGTGACATCATCTCCGTACGGACGAATGACGACCAAGAGTTTGTCGCAGATATCTTTAGTCGATACGACCTGCTTGCGATTCCTGTCGTCGATCAGGAGAACCGTCTGGTCGGAATCATCACTGTCGACGATGTACTCGATGTCATTGAAGAGGAGAATACGGAAGACTTCGAGAAGATGTCGGCGATGACGCCAAGCGACAAGCCGTATCTCAAGACCGGCATATTTGAACTTGCCAAGAACCGTATCGGTTGGTTGCTGGTGTTGATGGTCAGCGGCATGATCACCGGCGAGATACTCGGCTATTATGAAGCTGCGTTCGCAGTACTTCCGATCTTGGTCACGTTCATCCCCATGCTGACCGATACAGGGGGAAATGCGGGGAGCCAGAGTTCGACTTTGGTAATCAGAGGCATGGCGGTAAACGAAATCACAACAAAGAATCTGCTGACAGTTCTTTGGAAAGAAATCAGAGTCTCGCTGATCGTCGGGTTCATTCTTTCCGCGGTTAATTTCATCCGCTTGATGATTTCAGAAGACGGTGATTGGATGCTTGCATTGACAGTCTCCTTGGCGCTCTATGCAACGGTGGTCCTAGCGAAAACGATCGGTGGAGCGCTTCCGATCATCGCTAAAAAGTGCAAGCTCGACCCGGCTCTGATGGCTGCGCCGTTGATCACGACAATCGTCGACGCCTGCAGCCTGATCATCTATTTCTCCATTGCTGTTTCGATTCTGAATATTGGCTGATGGATGAACTTTCCTCCCACCTAGTAGGGTCTTTAACAGTAGAAACGGTAGAAATTGAGCAATTTTGTTTGATTTTTATCAATATTATCGTTCTATGAAGTAGTACCGGAATTCACATTCCGCTACTATTTGCAGTATCATCGGTCGTATGGGCTCTGAGGGAGGAATTCCAGGCAATCAGGGGGGGAATGCTATATGTGCGGGATCGTTGGATATATCGGTACGGAAGTCGCGACACCATTGTTGTTGGATTCGCTGAAAAAGCTTGAATATCGTGGATATGATTCCGCAGGCATCGCCGTACTTGCCCATGAGGGGCTTGTCGTCAGAAAAGCGAAGGGAAGGCTTACAAAGCTCGAACAGCTCCTTGCATCAGAGGCGATTGACGGAACGGTGGGAATCGGACACACCCGCTGGGCGACGCATGGAGAACCGAGCGATATCAATTCGCATCCACATACCGATGTTTCGGGTAATATTGCGATCGTTCACAACGGAATCATAGAAAATCATGCGAAATTGCGTGACTGGTTGGAAAAACACGGGGTCACGTTCCGGAGCCAGACTGATAGCGAAGTTATCGCTCATCTGATCGACTTCCATTATAACGGAGATCTTCTTCAGGCCGTACGGGAGACGATGGCCCGTATCGAAGGATCTTATGCACTGGGAGTTCTCAGCGAAGACGCACCAGATAGGATCATCGCGGCCAGGAAAGACAGTCCGTTGGTGATCGGCTACGGGAAAACAGGAAATTACATTGCATCGGATGTGCCTGCGCTGCTCGCGCATACCAGAGAAGTGACATACATCGACGACTACGAACTTGCTGTCCTGTTCGCTGATCATGTTGAATTCTACACTGAGGACGGCGATCCCGTACAAAAGGAAATCTGCCATATCGAGTGGGATGTGGAAGCCGCGGAAAAGGGCGGCTATGAACATTTCATGCTCAAGGAGATGCACGAACAGCCAAAGGCGCTCACCGATACGATCCGCCCGAGGATCATCCGGGACGAAAGTTCCGGACTCAGGAACGTCGATATGCATGAGGTCAAGGATTTCGAGCGTTGGAAAGCCGAGGACAGCAGGATATTCATTGTCGCATGCGGAACCGCATGGCATGCAGGCATCGTAGGAAAATATATTTTCGAACAATTCGCCAGAATCCCGGTCGAAGTCGATATCGCCAGCGAGTTCCGATATAGGAACCCACTCTGTGGTAAGAATGACATCTTCATCATCATCAGCCAATCCGGGGAAACCGCGGACACGCTGGCTGCGATGCGGCTGGCGAAACGTTCAGGAGCCGAGATAGTGGCGATTACGAACGTCGTCGGATCGACGCTCAGCCGGGAGGCCGATTCTGTGCTGTACACCTGGGCGGGTCCGGAAATAGCTGTGGCATCAACAAAAGCGTTCACGACTCAGCTTTCCTGCTTATATCTTATCGCGTTGAAACTTGGCAATATCAGAGGTGTCATTTCTCATCAGCAGCTCGATGAACATCTGAAGGAAATCGAACGGATACCGGCAGCTGCGGCGAAGATATTCGATATGGAGGATGAATTGCAGCGATTCGCCGCAAGGCATTTCAACAAGACAAAAGTATTCTTCATGGGACGTTTATTCGATTATGCGATCAGCATGGAGAGCGCACTGAAGCTGAAGGAAATCAGTTATACGCATTCCGAAGCATTCGCAGCCGGAGAACTCAAGCATGGACCGATAGCGCTGGTCGATACTTCGACGCTGGTTGTCGCTTTCTGCACGCAACGGGCATTATTTGAAAAAATGGATTCCAACATGAAGGAAGTGAAAGCGCGCGGAGCTACTGTCCTTGCCATTACGTTCGATGATGTCGACACGTTCGACGGGACCGCAGATGAGACGCTAAAGCTTCCTGTGGTCCTCGACCAGTTTTCTCCGATGCTTTCAATTATTCCTTGCCAGCTTTACGCATACTATTGCTCGATCCTCAGAGGCAACGATCCAGACAAGCCGAGAAACCTAGCCAAGTCGGTGACCGTAGAATAATCAGATTTTGATCATGGCAAGTAAGCAAGATGTATGATGGCTACTTCTAGTTGACAGAATATATATTATATAAAGTTGAGAATACACAAAAAAAATCAATATGTAGTGCTTACGTAGTGCTTACGACGACGGAGTCAGTTTGATTCGCCCTGCATATTTCAGCGAACTCCAGAAAATATTGTTGAAACTATCTCCGGACTGGCTTGGTGTCACGTTGAAAGCAACGAAAACATGTACATACAACTCGTCGCTACTGCTCGTTATCCGATCATAATCAGCCGGTGTGGTCGACGGAGATGTAACTTGAGAAACCGCATACAGAAAGTCCTCGCCATTGAATCGAGGCAATTTGCTGAGTAGTTCTTCATCATCTGCGCTATTTCCGGTATACAAATAGATGGCACGTGTTTCGTCTCCAATGTTGTACTGATCAAGTGCAAGCGTACCCTTCAATGCCTCTTTGGTTTGACCAGCATCAAGCTTATTCAACAGATAATCAGGCGCCGTAGCGATGGCGGAATCCTCGCCTATAACCTGATACATGAACGGGAACAGCTTGTAGTCCACGGAACCGGTAGAGTAAGTCAGCACACTGCCGTCTGAAGCATGGCGCAAGGAACTCCCCGACCCTTTCCGTTTATATGTTGTTGAAAACTGACTGATGATGTCTGAACTATAGTCAACGATGCTGTCTGAATCATCAATGATATAGAAGAACATCAGAGAAGGCGCTGGAGACGAGTCGTCGATTTTAGCAAGACTTGTCTCCGCGGAAGAAGTGAATTCCAGGGAAACTGTCAGTGTATCTTCATCCGAATTACTGGATATAGTCCATAAATAATCCGTACCCGACGTATCGTACACATAGAACCATGACGGAATTCCGCATCCGGCAAGAACCACAAGCAATCCACACAGAAAAATAAAAACAGACGCCACTGAGGAACATTTGCGGGAACAAAGTATCCTAGGGCGTCTATCAAGCATAAAGACCTCTCAATCTCTTAACGAAAGCGGATGCCTATCGTCGGCCTCCTACAGGAGCAATAAGCGGTTCTGTGCGAGCTTTCCATATTCGGAAGACGGAAATTCATCAGCGAGTTTCTGGAACGAAGCTTTCGCCAGATCGATATTCCCCGACTTTTCGTTCAGTCGGGCGATACCGAAAAGCGCTTTCGCAGCGACCGGCGCGGCATCGTTGGAGTTCAACTTTGAATTCTTCGCCGATTCACTGTCGTAGTTGTCAAGAACCTGCTGGTAGTACTCTAGAGCCGTGATATCATCGCCAAGTTCTTCGGAGGCGGCTCCAGCGTTGAACAATGCCAAGGATCCAAGATACGTAGAGGGCATTCTTGAATTGACATCGAGGAACGCTTCAAGCGCCTGCTGGTAGTCCTTGTCATCCCAATAGATCAAGCCGAGCGTATATTCGGCCCGTACAGCAGGATATTTTCTGCCGCCGGAAGAAGATAGAGCATTCAGGTCGGCTACCAATGCATCCTTCTTGCTCTGATACCCATTGGCGGTAGGATCTTCGGACAACAGCTGTCCATATGCAGTCTGCAAGGAAGATATCTGTGCGAACTGCTTCGCCGTGGTCTTTTCATTCACATACAGAACCACGCCCAAAGCGATCAAAGCGACCAGAATCACTCCTACGATCACAATCAACACCTTTCGGTTGGCGAAAATGAAATCGGACAGTTTCATCTGGAGCTTTTCGTCTTTCGACAAGACATCTTTCGTATCGTTATTCTTACTCATTTCAGTATCTCCGCTTCAAGGATTTTCGATAACAAGGCGGCTATTTCATAGCCGCCTATCGACGATCATCTTATTTTTCATCCTTGGAGCGCATCAAGTCGGCGAAGGTGAAGGTATCTCCGTCATCCTCATCGTCCTGGATGTACTTGGCGATCTCGGACTGCTGGGACCTCTTCACCATCTCCTTGATGGAGAGCGACAGCTTCTGAGTGGTCGGATTGCATTCAACGATCATGGCGGAGATGGGATCTCCGACCTTGAACTTGCTGAGCACGGCATCGGAGTACTCCTCGTCTGGACCGACAAGGTTGTACTTGCTGATCAACCCCTCGATACCGCCGAGGACTTTCACGAACACACCGAAATCGGTGACGTTGGAAACCTCGCCGCTGATCACGCTGTATTTCGGATAGTCGTGGCGAAGCGTCTGCCAAGGGTTACCCTCGAGCTGCTTGACCCCAAGACGAATACGGCGGTTCTCCGGCTCGACTTTCGTAACGACCACGTCGATCACATCGCCTTCGTTACAGAAGGAAGCCATGCTCTTGACCTTCTTCGTCCAGGAAATATCATCGATGTGAAGGAACCCGTCGATTCCCTCTTCAAGGTTGACGAACGCACCACTGTTGGTGATCTTCACGACCGGCTTGGAAAGCGTCATGCCCACCGGGTAGCGTTCAGCGATCGTATCCCATGGATTCTCCTCCAGTTGCTTCAACCCTAAGGAGACGCGTTTCTTGTCCAAGTCGTAGCCGAGGACCTTCGCTTCGACGACATCTCCGATGTCGAGAATTTCCTTCGGATTATTGATCCGCTTGGTCCAGGATAGTTCGGAAATATGGGCAAGTCCTTCGATACCCGGTTCGATTTCGATGAACACGCCGAAACTCGTCAGCTTGGTTACGGGAGCCTTGACGACATCGCCGACATGATATCGTTCTTCGAACGTGGTCCAAGGATCTTCCTGCATATGTTTCAACGAGAGATTGATCTTCTGCGTTTCCGGGTCGATGTTGATCAGTCGAAGCTGGACAACCTGCCCTTTCTTGACAAAATCCTTCGGCCGAGTTACATGACCCCAGCTCATATCGTTGATATGGAGCAGACCGTCGAACCCACCGAGGTCGATGAATGCGCCGAACGAAGTAAAAGACTTCACGACGCCTTCGACGACATCTCCGATCTGGACGGTGGAGAAAAACTTCTCCTTGTTCTCCTTGATCTTCTTCTCAAGATATTCACGGCGGGAGACGACGCTCTTGAGCTTTGTTCCGCCATGGAACTTATCAATGATGAAATAGTCGGTCACGCCGATCAACGACTCGGGATCCTCGACACGAACGACATCGGCTTTCGACAGCGGGCAGAACCCTCTGTAGTCTCCGCCGAGGTCGACCTCGAATCCACCCTTGATGACCTTGACAAACTTACCTTCCACCGGAGTCCGAGCCTCAGCGGCTGCCTTCAGGACGTCAGTACGTTCTTTCACATCTGCGCGCTTCTTGGAGACGACAATCTGTCCGCCCTTCCCTTCCTTGTTGACGATGACGACGTTGACTTGGTCGCCGATCTCAGGAACCGTCGAGAATTCGTCGCGGGGGATCCGTCCTTCGGACTTGTACCCGACATCTACGAATACATTCTCGTTGTTGACCTGAACTACAGTACCGGTAACGAGCTGACCGTCTTCGATTCCATCAAGAGATTTAAGATACTCCTCCTGCAGCAACAAAGACTGCATGTCGGTTTTCTTTTCTTCCATTTCTTTTTCTTCAGCCACTTGATTTCTCCTGATCCTAATTTTGCCTATGTATCAGCGTTTCACGCGCAAATATAGCAGTAACCACTTTCTCACAAACTTGCTCGATGGTCAAGTACGAGGTATCGATATAGCATGCATCGGGAGCAATCTTTAGCCCACCGACAGGCTTGTTTCTATCGTTTTCATCCCGCTCGATGATTTCTCTCAACACCTGCTCGTACGGAGGTCCGTCAGGATGCTGGTCGAGCCGCCGTTTGGCGCGGACCTCGGGTGAAGCATCGAAGAAAAACTTGCATTCGGCATCGGGAAACACAACGGTGGTGATATCCCTCCCTTCCGCCACGATATCCATCCCTTTCGACAGCTCGTAGAGATTCCTGTTGACGACAGTCCGCACCCGAGGATCGACCGAAACCTTCGATGCCCACAGATCGACAGCCGGAGTGTGCAGGCTATCCTCGACGTCCACTCCGTCCACACACAATCGACCGTCGACGACGGAAAACTTCAACCGTTCAGCCGATTCCAGCACCAGATTCCTGTCGGTCGGTTCACCGTACTGCCGCAGATAGTTCCAAGCGATCGCACGATAGAAACTTCCAGAGTTCAGATAATAGAATCCGCATCGGTCGGCGACCATCTTCGCGATCGTGCTTTTTCCGACTCCGGCCGGACCATCTATCGCCACAACCATGCTACAGGTCCTCCTCGTCGGAGCGTGGAGAGGATCGGCGGACCGGAGCGCCGACAGGCCGCTTCGCCGGCCTTCTCGGAGCGCTCTTGTGGACACGGGGATTCGTGTCGGCGCCGCCGACCAATGCGTCCACCTCGTCCTTTGTCAACGGCCGATATTCTCCAGGCTTCAGGTCTCCAAGTTCAAGACATCCGATGCGGATCCTGATCAGTTGCTTCACGTCGTACCCGAAGTAACTGAAGATTTTGCGGATCTCCCGGTTCTTACCCTCGGTGAGCACGATGCGGACCCAACGCTTTGTCTGTATGTCGAAACTCTTGATGCGGTACGGCTTGGGGAGATCGATGTATACGCCGCGCAACGCCTCCTCAAGATCCATTCTGCGGAGGTTCTCGCTGGTATTGACTAAGTATTCCTTCTCGATCTCATGGGAAGGATGCATAATCTTCTGCGCAATATCTCCATCGTTGGTAAAGAGGATCAATCCGGTGGAATCCTTGTCCAACCTGCCGATATGGAACAGCAGGTTCCTGTCCGAAATGTCGATCAGATCCCGCGCATAGCGATCCTCGTTCGGATCGTAGTTCGTACAGACATACCCTTTCGGCTTGTTCAACGCATAATAATAGGTTCTGTCGCTCGGTTCGACGAGGATGTCGTCGACCTGGACGACATCCTCCGCCTCCACTTTGGTCCCCAGTTCGGTGACCCGTTTCGTGTTGATCTTCACCCTGCCGCTGGAGATCAGCTGCTCGCAGGAGCGTCGGGAGCCGCATCCGCTTTTGGCGAGATAGCTCTGCAAACGTATCGGATACTCAATTTTCATCAAACAGCTCCTCTTGCTCGTCGTCCTTGACGAAACGCGCGCGGTCGATTTCCGACAATTTCGGCAACGCGCTGATGCTCGGGAGATTGAATTCGAACAGAAACTTTCTGGAAGTCCCGTACAGACAGGGATGCCCCGGCACATCCTTGCGCCCCACGACCTTGATGTATTCACGTTCACGAAGCAGACGGACGATCGTATCCGATGCTACTCCGCGGATATTGTCGATCTCCCTACGTGTCACCGGCTGGCTATATGCGACAATGGACAGTGTTTCCAACGCCGCTCGGGAAAGCCTGCGATCGACTTTCTTTCCATAGCAGCCTCGTAGACGGTCATGCAGATCACCGGACGGGACAAACTGCCAGTTTCCCGATTTCTCAGTCAATGTCAACCCATGCATGAACAGGTTGTAGTGCTCGTTCAGCTCCGAAAGCGCCGCGTCGGCCCGCTCCTTCGAAAAACCGGTCATCCGTTGCAGCTTATCCAGCGAAACAGGCTCGTTTTCAAGAAACAGAACGACCTCGACAAGACGGGCGCTCTGCGACAGGAGTGGTCCGGCAATGGTCTGCACCGTCTCATGTTCATCCTTTGTTTTCCGCTTCATAGATCATCCTCCCCCGCGCCGCGGTCGTCATCGAGGGAAATTTCCTCTTCGTCTTCGCCATATTCGTATCGCAGTATATCATTTTCATCCGCTTCCGTTCCAGCCTCGTCGGTCTCGTGTTGAATCGAATAGTCGTCGGCATCGTCCGAATCGCCGAACCCGTGCTCCACCGCATCGTCATACTCGTCGTCGTATTCATCGGCGAGATTCTGGTCGAAATCCTGACTCCGTTTCCGGATGACGATATCCCCGAACGGCTGAGGCTGCTCGATCAGGATCATCTTGAACTTTGTCGATTCCAGAATCGCCATGAAGGCGCAGATAATGTGGAGCGGTTCATCGGGATGGACGATCACGTCCATCAAGCCGATTACCTGCCGGGTCTCAAACAGCTCGTTCATCAACGCGATCTTCTCGTTCACCGTCACCTCTTCGTAGACGTTGAACACTTTGCTCGGAGTAATCGACTTGAGCAGACGCGCGAACGTATGGAGCAGATCCTGCACGGTCACCTCACTCCACAATTCCTGGTCATCGAACGGAAGCATGAACTGGGTGGCCCGACGCGAAACATACAGCTCCCCGTTCTGTTCCGCATTGGACAGCAAGTCGGTGTATTTCTTGAACTTCTGGTATTCGATCAGGCGTTCCACCAATTCCTGGCGCGGATCGGCATACTCTTCGTCGAAATCGACCTCTACAGGAAGCAGCATCCTGCTTTTGATGTACAGCAAATCTGCCGCCATCTTGTAGAAGTCGGTCAAGTCGCCGAGATCGAGTCGCTGAGCATGAGCCAGATAGTCGAGGAACTGGTCGGTGATCTCCGCGATCGGAATATCGTAGATGTTGATCTCGGATTTCTGGATCAGATACAGCAATAGATCCAGCGGTCCCTCGAAAACCGGAGTCTTGAAGCTCCTACCAGGCTGCGCCATCTCTTCGAGCAATGGTTTATCTTCGCTTTCCGCCATAGCCGGGACGACGCCTCCTTCTCGCATCATTGTTCACGGGAACAAGTAAATATACCGTACTTGTCCCCGTCGTGGCAATGGATGCTGCTACGGCTACACTCGCGCAGGAGGGGTGGCCTCCCGGCAGATTCCGTCCTACCGGGCATAATGCAGGCCGAGCGTGAGCTGCACGTCGAATGCAGTGCGTCCGGCGATATTCCCATAGTTCCAGATATTGATGGAATCAACTTGGGCGAAGATATCCAATCCGGTAGCGAGCACATAGCCACCGTTCATACCCACGACGAACGTATGGGACACCGCGTTCCTGTCCTGCGCATCATCGTCCCGGTGATTCTCAGAATGGTGTGTCGATGTCGGCGTGGATTCATTGGTATCGGGCGTTACCTTGGTCCAGCAGGTCCACATGTCGTGAGTCCCGTGCGCCATGTAGAACAAATTGCCTTCGAGATGCCACGCTCCGAACCGCTTGTACCCGCCGTTCAGATTGGCCACGATCGCATCGCCACCGAACCGATATCCAAGAAACTGTTCGTCATAGGTGACATTGTCCACCTGCGAGTGGTTTCTCACCGCGACGACGAAGTTGATACCGTAGCTGGAATTCGTCTCGTCGTTGGCGCCATCGCCTCTCAGGTAGAGGTATGGATCGGTATAGGCCCCCTCCAACGATCCATAGAGGATGCCGTGTTTCAACGGATAGCTGCTCCTGACACCGAGCAGATACCCCATCGCCGTCGGAGAAGCCGATTCGTCCACGCCGGGGACAGCTTCCCCGGGAATGGCGAATTCGTCGATCACCCATTGTCCGTAGATGTTCAGATATCGCATCGGAGTATAGTCCAGATCGAACGCAAGGATCGAATTTGCGTTCATGTTGATATAATAGTTGTGCCAGAGCATCGCAGGGTTGAAGACCTGCAGGTCAAGCACCCCTTCTTCGGAAGAATACATCACACCTTCCGTCAGAGCGAAGCCGAGCCGGTCTGAAAAGAACCGTCCCTCGAGCCGATGCCCCATGAACATCTGCAACCCCTTGACAGTCGTATACTGGTCGCCATCCCCCGCATATGTCCAATTTCCCAAACTATCGGATGAATAGTAATTCATCTTGTGAGGAAAGAACGAAGCGACGAACGTATATTTGAAATTCTTCCCATACGTAGCGAATCGGACCATGTTGTGGTAGATCAGATTGTCGCCTATCACCATGTTTCCGGTCACACCGTTTCCCCAACTCAGCCGATCTCGTCCGAGCTGCAGGCTCCAGCCATCGCCGCCGGCAGCTACGAACGCTCGATAGGGGAAATTCATGCTCAGTTCGCTGATCTGAAAATCAAGAGGATTTTCGAACCCGAGGATGTTCGTATTGATATGCGAGGCGCCGATCGTCGACATGGTCGGTTTGAGAGAATTGCCGATCGACAACTCGAAATACCCATAGAAATGTTCGCCTGGCCATGTTTCGAACGGAAAGTTCAGCATGGGGCGGCGGGAAAGAAGCCCATAGCCCCAGTTCTCCCATTCCTGGAACGCAGGACTGGTATTCGTATGGGAATAGATCTCGAGATTTGCTTCGACCCCAAACCGAATCCCGACTCCATTCTCGGAGTTCTTCGGAACGATGGACAATTCACCAGCGATCGTGTCATAGAGTTCCTTCGCCGATTTTGACAGCGAATCCCTATCAAGCGCCGAAAGCATCTTCTTCAGCTCATCGGCGCTCCACGGCCCGCTGGAAGACGGCTGTGCGTGCCCGGCGATTATATACAAGTATCGAATCGCCTCAAAACATTCACTGTCGACACGATATATCTTCTGGTCATTGACGACGGAATCCGATGCATATACCCCGCCTAGGAAGATTGCGACCAAGAGAACAACGACAGGTACTTTCTTCATGTAGTTCCTCCTCAGATGCAAAGACACCTACGGGAACCGTACCATACCGCTTACATGTTGTGGAGCGACACTGAACACGGAATGTAACACTCTCAATAGATTCTGGCCTGCTCATCGCTCCTTGGGTACAACGGCAGGCGCTTCAACCGCTTTAGCCGGGGGAAACATCAATGCCCGAAGTTTCCCGTCCAGCTCGTCGGCGATATCCTTGTTGTCCTTGAGAAACGAAATGGCATTCTCCCTACCCTGCCCGATCTTCTCGCCGTTGTATGAGTACCAGGAACCGCTTTTCTCAACCATATCGTATTTGAGGGCTGCGTCGAGGATGCTCGCCGTATAGCTGATACCTTCGCCGAACAGCAGATCAAGCTCGACTTTCCGAAACGGGGGAGCGACCTTGTTCTTGACGATCTTCACCCGTACCCGGTTACCGACGATATCGTCGGCTCCCTTGCTGATCGTTTCAATCTTCCGGACTTCGATTCTGACTGAAGAATAGAATTTGAGGGCATTGCCGCCCGTCGTAGTCTCAGGATTGCCGAACATCACGCCGATCTTCATACGGATCTGGTTGATGAAGATGATCGTAGTGTTGCTTTTTGCCAGGATACCGGTCAGCTTCCGCAGCGCCTGGCTCATGAGACGAGCCTGCAGACCCATGTGGCTGTCGCCCATGTCACCTTCTATCTCGGCCTGGGGCGTCAGAGCAGCCACAGAGTCGACGATGATGATATCGACCGCACCGGAACGTACGAGACTCTCTGCGATCTCGAGTGCCTGTTCACCGGTATCCGGCTGGCTGATCCACAATTCGTCGGTGTTCACGCCCAGCTTTCTGGCATAGGTAGGATCCAACGCATGCTCGGCATCGATGAATGCGGCGATACCTCCGGCTTTCTGCGCTTCGGCGATGGCATGAAGGGCCAGCGTCGTTTTTCCGGAAGATTCCGGTCCGTATATCTCGATGATCCGTCCGCGTGGATAGCCTCCTACGCCCAGCGCCTCATCGAGCAGCAGCGATCCGCTGGAAATGCACTCGATATCAAGATTGTCGGGATTGTCCCCGAGCTTCATCAAAGACCCCTTGCCGAACTGCTTGTCGATCTGTTGACGCGCGGCCTCCAGCGCATCCTGTTTCTGCTTATTATCCGTAGGCATCGTCGCCTGATCCTTTGTCTTCGCCATATTCAACGCTCCTTGCTGGAAAAAAGTACATCCATCATACTATCCGAAAAAAAATGAATATCGATTCAATGCAGTCAATGTTTCACGGATCCACCGATCGTACTTGAATCAAGCAGAATCGTGACGGGACCGTCGTTTTCATAGGTGACATGCATATGAGCACCAAACGTTCCATGTTCGACCGGCACGCCTTGCCGACGCAACTCATCCAGAAACGCCTCGTACAGCCGTTCCGCCACGTCGGGAGGAGCCGCTGGATCCCAAGACGGACGATTGCCTTTGTGCAAGTCGGCGCAAAGTGTAAACTGACTGACGACGAGCACCTTGCCGCCGATATCCTGGACGCTGAGGTTCATCTTCTCGTTCGCATCGGAGAATATCCGCAATCGGCGGATCTTTCCGGCCAACGGCTCAAGTGACGATTCGTCATCTCCTTTCTCCACGCCAAGATAGACCAAAAGTCCATGTTCGATCGCGCCGACGACAGATCCGTCGACGACGACTCGTGCATCGCGGACACGCTGGACGACCGCTTTCATGAGAGTCTGTCCACCGCAGCTTGCATCTGTCGGACGAAGGCGGCACGGTCATCGGCACCGAAGAATGCGGAACCGGCCACCACGACGTCGGCGCCGCTATCATATACTTGCGCTACGGTCCTGGCGTTGATTCCCCCATCGACGCTGACCAGATAGTCGTATCCTTCGTCCTCCCGCAATTCGGCGAGCTGGGCGACTTTCCGAAGCGTGGAAGGAATCAACTGCTGCCCGCCGAACCCCGGGTTCACGGTCATGACAAGCACAAGATCCACGATGTCCAGGACCTGTTCTATCGCACAGACAGGAGTAGACGGTACGATGGAGACGCCTGCCTTGCAACCATAGGAACGTATCTGCTGCAGAACCCGATGCAAATGGACGGTGGCTTCCGCATGAACGGTGATATAGTCGCTTCCGGCCGTTGCGAACGACTCGATATGGCGTTCCGGACGATCGATCATCAGATGTGTATCGAACGGCAGCGGGCTACAGGACCTGATATCTCGGATGAATTTCGGTCCGAATGTGATATTCGGCACGAACTGGCCGTCCATGACATCGAGATGAACCCAGTGTGCTCCAGAATCCTTGATCGTCGAGACTTCATCCGCGATATGGGAGAAATCCGCGGAGAGAACCGACGGGGCAATGACGAGCTTGCGCTTCGCGTCGGTTCCGGATGTTTCGACATGCGGTTCAAACAGATCTTGATTCATACTTTCCATGACTCAGTTATAGCAGTAAACAAAGTGTTTTGCAAATCAAAACTCATTGAGGAGCCATGGCGATCCGCCTCCTCTTGTTCCTCTCACACAGGCAAGCGGATCATTGTGAACCGATGCGGGACGGTCGAGCCGATTGTCAGGGCGAGGACGGCCCAAATGAGCACTGATGCAATTCGCCATTGCCAATCGGAGCATGTTGTGCTATTATATGTATAGACATTATGCATGCGCAGTGCGCAGATAGACAGTCAAATTCCGAGCAGATTCATCTTTTCTCAGTGAAGGACCACATCTGCCCGGTTTTCTTTTACGCAATCCGACCACTTTGTTTCCTAGGTGGCGGATTCACGCAGGAGAAACAAATATTCGAACTGCCAGCCGGTTCGGCGGGCGGCATCATGTACATGCGTCATCGGATCCGTCGGCCGTACAGACGGTAACGGAAGGCGATGACAAGGAGAGAACGATGAGTGACAACGTCGACAAGATCAGAACCATGTTGACCGAAGAGAAATGGACACGCTCGACGATAGCGAACTACACCATCACGAGCTTCCAGGAGCTGGACGAGTTCCTGATGACGGTCGATAAAGATGACGAACATGAAATCAAGCAGATTTGCGATGACCATCTCGCGCACACCAAGAACAGCATCATGGCCCTCTATATTTCCGGTGTGCTATCTATCGCCAGGCATCCGCTTGATGACTCAAGCCTGCTGCAGCTCGTGGAGCTGTTCGAAGAAAATAAGAAATGGAACATTGTCGAGTTTCTCTGCCAAAAAATCCTTACGAACAACGAAAGCCGCTATGCGCTCCGCGCCTTAGCTGAATGCTACGCCGCCACAGGGAAGGAAAATGAAAAATACTCGGTTTGGGAACGGCTGGTAAAAGTCGATTACGAAGAAGTGGACATCGTGAAGGCGATCGCGGAATGGTATGAGAAGAACGGCGACATCGAGAACGCCCTTTTCTACTACAAGCGCGCCATCCTCAGATATTTGAATGCAAAAGATTTCTCCGCGATCCAGACGCTCTGGAGCAAGTTCCTTACGTTGATCGGAGACGACTTCGGATATCTGATGGGACTAGTCGATCGGGTAGCCTCGAAACTTGGCGATGACAAAGCCGTCGTTCTGTTGATCGACCTCTACGACACCTCCGGCGACGACATGGAGAGAAAGATCACCGTACTGAAACGTGTGCTCGAATTCAATCCGCAGGACTTGAAAGCCCGCGAAGCGCTCGTAGCCTGCTATCAGGAAAAATACAAGGAACACAGCAGACTCACCGCCTGTATCGAGAAAAGCGGACTTCTGCAGAACTACCGTGACGTCCATACCGCCATCGATGTATTCGAAAAGAACATTGCGTTCGACAAAGGAACGTTCGTCTTCCACAAAAGCTGGGGAATCGGCAGGATTCGGGAGATCGCCAATGAAAAGGTCATGATCGATTTCGCCACGAAGCGTGGACACGAAATGTCGATGGATATGGCGTTCAATTCGCTGCAAGTCCTCCCGAAGTCTCATATCTGGGTACTTAAGAGCGCGGTACCGAAGGAGAAGCTCGCTCATAAGATCAAGACGGACATCCCTTGGGCGCTGCGGACACTGATCAGCAGCAACGGCGACGGTGCTTCGTTCAAGGCGATGAAAGCTGAAGTCGTCCCGTCGATTCTCACGCAATCCGAATGGACGCAGTGGACGCCCCTCGCCCGCAAAGAGTTGATGAGCAACCCGCTGTTCGACATTTCCTCCACCGAAGCGGATACATACATCGTCCGGACGACCCCCATCAGTTATGAAGAGAAACAACTGAACATCTTCAAGGCAGAAAAGAACTTCTATGAGAAAGTCAGGCTTCTGAGGGAGTTCATAGCAAGCAAAGGCGATCTAGAAAGCGACTCATTCATCGAGATGGTCCGGTATTTCAACGACCAGATGGCTTCTGCGGACCGAAGTGGAGACATTGTGATCAGTAGCTACATGCTGATCAACGAACTTCGGAACGGCAAGTACCATCTTTCGTTCATCCAGCCATCGACCGACGTCACGTTCGCCGATTTGTATCGCAATCTGCCGGACAAAGTGGCTACGTTCAAGGCGATCAAGGACTCAGAACTCAACAAGACGTTCATCGACGGCGTCGTGGACGTCGATCCCGAGAACTGGCAGACGGTACTGCTCAAGCTGTTCCCCCACTACCTCACCAGCTATATTCCCGAGACGTTCCGAGAACAGGGAAAGTCGAAAGTCCTGTTGCAATTGCTCAAGGACAGCGCGGACAGCTATAAGGAAGATCCAGAGACATTCCTCTACCTCGTTCGGGCATACAACCAGAAACAATGGGATAAGGCGGGAGTTTCCTATGAAAAGCTGCTGCTGACCGAACTGCAGTTGCTTGACTATGCATTCCGTTGCATCGAGAACGGAAAGGCGGTGTCGGAAAACAGGAAGTATACGAAGCTACTCATGACGCTCCTGTTCGACGAGAAAGCGGTCACGAAGTACATCAACGCGGGCGATGAAGCCGCCGCGCAAAAAGTCTATTCCTTGATCGAAGACATGGTCGGACTCGACATGGGTCAGAAGATTGAGGTCAAGCATCAGATCATCGAGAAGTTCCCCGCTTTATTCAAAGAAGAAGAGCGGGTCGACAGGAACAACTTGATACCGACAGGATTGTTGTGCACCCAGGCATCGCTTGACGCGAAGAAGAAGGAACTCGACCATATCATGAACGTCGAACTGCCCGAAGTGGCGAAAGAAATCGGTACGGCGCGGGAGATGGGCGATCTGAGGGAAAATTCCGAATACAAGTACGGCAAGGAGAAACAAGGGTTGCTGAATACCCAGATGCGCAAGCTTTCCGAGGAACTTGATCGTGCCCAGGTCATTACACCGGAAATGGTCGATGCGTCTAAGATCGGCTTCGGAACGAAAGTACAGTTGAAGAACAACTTGGACGACACCGAAATCACCTATCGGATCATGGGGCCATGGGAGTCCAATCCGAGTCAGAACATCATTAGTTTCCTTGCTCCGCTCGGCACAAGACTACTTAACCATGTCCCTGGCGACACTGTGAAGTTCACGATCAACGAGCAACAGTATGATTTTACCGTACTGTCAGTCGAAGCGCTCACTTGGTAAAATGTACAGGACATAGCTCGTCAACGTTCTATGGGCCGCCCCGACAGGGGCGGTTTTTTCTTGTATGCAGCGTTATTCGTGCCGACGTCGCTTTAAAACGGAAAGGAACTCGACGCGAAGTAGTGAATATGAAACAAACACTATGGCTACTGCGCCCAGAAGCAGGCCTGAAAGCCTCAGCAGGTTGCCGAACGTCGAACCGGAAACCCACCAGTCGAACCCAAGTCCAACGTACCATCGGCAAGCCGCCGCAAGTGGAATATTCGCAACGCAGATCTTCAGCATCGTGTACAGCATCCTCCGGTTCGAGAACTCATGGAGCCGGGAAACCGTCATTGCATAGAGTATGACGAATCCGACGAAATACGATATTGAATTCGCAATGGCAAGAGCTCTGACGCCAACCCCTGCAGATACCATCGTCCAAGTGAGCAGCACGTCGATCGTAGCCACGACCACGCTGACTGTCAACGTGGAGCGATATGTTCCGGTAGAATAGCAATAACGCTGCAAAAACCCATACCATGAGACGAACAGCATGCCGAGTAGATACCAGAACAGGACCTCGGCGGTCAATAGAGTATCGGAAACGGAGAAACGCCCGGTCTGCAAGATCGATGCGACAGCTTCGGTCCGTAATGCTATCAACACCACTGCGCTTGGTATCATGAACGTAGCCAGATACTCGAGTCCGCGTCGGAGGCTGTCCGCAAGCGCCCCCCGATCTCCTCTGTGAAAATTCCGGCTCATCATTGGGAAGAAAACCGCACTGATCGCCGTAAAGAAGATGCCATACGGAGTCTGCCAGAAGATGATCGCATTGTTGAACGCCGTGACGCTGCCTTGTGGAAGACGGGAAGCAAAATAAAACGCGAACTGCTGGCTGAGCACGGAGACCAACGAAGTAAGCATGACCGGCCACCAACCTTCCATGACCGAGCGGAAGGCTGGAAAACGGAAGTTGAACACCGGGCGAAGCCGGTACCCGAATCGACGAAGACGCACATATGCCGCAGAAGCCTGAAGCAGACCGCCGACGACTGTTCCAAGAGCCATGGAATATGCGCCAAGATATCGCGACGCATACAGCACCGAAACGATGACGGAAATGCTGAACAGCAATGGAGAGGCGGCGGCTGTGAAGAAAGAGCCATGGCATTGCAGCAAGCCATTGAAAACCGCAGCGACGCTGATCGTAGCGAGAAAGACCATGAACCATATCAACAGTCCGGCGGAAAGCCTGATCTGGGCTGGATCGGAAAAATCGGAAAGGAATCCGATGATCTGCGGACCGAACATCCAGGAGACGACCGCCAGCGGGATGAACAGAAGCAATTGGAACGTGACGAGAGCGGAAAGCAATCTCTCCGACTCCTCCAGCTGTCCCGCACCGTCCTCAAGTTTCGCCGAGAACACCGGGATATATGCGGAGGTCAGCGCCCCTTCAGCGAACAGCTTGCGGAAGTTGTTCGGAATGTTGAAGGTAAAGTTGATGACATCGGCAATTCCTGTCGCACCGAAGACTCCGCTGATCGCCCTTGCCTTGACGATGCCGAGCAGCCGCGACAACAATGTGCAGACCATGATGACGATAGAGTTTCGCGCCCCGCGTCGTGCGGAGCCATCACGTCCAATGGATCCTGATGTGCGCTGCAGATCGACTTCGTCATCGTCCATAGAATCTCGCCAGATATTCCTTCTTGAATTCCTTGAACCGATCCTCAAGGATCGCGGAGCGTATCCGTTGCATCAACCGGTACAGATATGTCAGATTGTGTTCCGTCGCCAGCATACCGCCGAGCATCTCGTTACATTTTACCATATGATGGAGATATGCGCGCGAATATTTCGTACAGGCGGTGCAGGAACATTCAGGATCCAGCGGTTCTTCGCTGAATTTATTCACGGCTTTCTTCAACACAAGCACGCCGTCGTCGGTGAAGACCGCTCCGTTCCTCGCCATCCGCGTAGCCAAGACACAATCGAACAGATCGATGCCGTTCTCGACAGCTTCGAGGATATAGTCAGGACTTCCGATTCCCATCACGTACCGCGGCTTTTCCTTCGTCACATATTCGGCGGTATAAGCAAGATATTCATTGAAGACGTCCGGCTCCTCCCCCACTGATAATCCGCCGATGGCGATGCCGGGAAAATCCATTTCGCTGAGTGTTTCCGCACTTTCCTTGCGAAGATCCTTGTAGAAATTCCCCTGCACGATACCGAAGAGGTTTCCTTGAAAGCGCTCGCCCAGTTCGTTCCTATGCGTGAGGGACCGTTCTGCCCAGAGTTTCGTCACACGCCAGGCCTCCTTGGCCGCACGATATTCGATATCCGGAGGCGTGCACACATCGAGAACCATGGCGATGTCGCTACCGATGATGCTCTGGATATCGACCACTTTCTCAGGGGTGAAAGTATGCCGGCTGCCATCGATATGACTTTGAAAATGCACCCCTTCGTCCTTGATCTTGCGTAATCCGGACAAAGAAAAAACCTGGAATCCCCCGCTGTCGGTCAGAATATTGTGGTTCCAGTTGGAAAACCGATGCAGGCCACCGAACTGACGCAGGACATCGCACCCGGGCCGCAGATACAGATGATAGGTGTTCCCGAGGATCAGACGGTAGCCGATATCCTCGACCTTGTCATGGTAGATGCCCTTGACCGTACCGTTGGTACCGACGGGCATGAACGCCGGAGTCTGGACCGGACCGTGGGGAAGATCGACCACGCCGCAGCGAGCATGAGAATGCGAATCTTGGTGCGTCAATGTAAAAATCCCGGACATGGGAACCTCTCTTTCGTACAGCGGAATCCCGCCGACATCAATCAGTTATACCGAACTCTCCATCTCCTACGCAAGCAGTAGCCGGCTTTCCAGCAAAGGAAGCAGGAAGACGACGATCATAGGAATGAGCATTCCGAACACAGGAGGAATCACCCCCTGCTTGGCGAGAATCAAGGTGAGCATCTGCACGACATAGTAGACGACAGCGACGCACAGGCTCGAGATGATGCTGAACAGCAGTACGTTCTTCTTGAACCGATAGTTGATGGAACAAGCGATCAGCATCAATATGAACGGTGAAACGCATCCAAGAACTCGCTCCCAGAATTCCGTACTATATACTACCCACCTGGAGGGTTCAAGATATTTCATTCTCCGCAGATATCTGACCGCGGTATCCAGATCCATCGTCTTGATATCAGCCGAGAGGTTGCGAAATAGTTCCGGCTCGACATCGATCACGATATCGTCGAAGACCGGCGTGTAGTACGAACTGACCTCATTCCCTTGCCGATCAAGCAGATAGACAGTCGCATCCTTGAGCACCCAACTGCCGAGAACCTCGTCCCAATCGCCTCTGGAGGCATCGACACGGCCACGGATGGCCCCCGCATCGTCTCGGAGCACGACCACGACGTCAATGATCCTCCGCTCTTGCGCGCGATATCTTGCGGCGTGGATCACGAACCCGCCGTTGACGTCCGACAAAGTGACATTCCGGTTGTCATAGGAGGAACGCTGTCCGAACAATTCATCGGACAGAACCTCACGCCTGACCTCGCATTTGATCCCAAATGTTTCGTTCAACGCGAACTGTCCAATGCTGAACAGGAGCGCCAGTATCAGACAGGGTGCAAGGATTCTCCTGTAGGGAATCCCGGCATTGAGCAACGAGATCATCTCGTTGTTCGCCTGGAGCATCGAAAGAAAATACGTGGTCGAGAATAGTGCGGCGGGACCGATCACGATCAACATCGCCTGAGGGATATACAGTCCCGACATCCTCAGTATCTGCCCCCATGAAACATCGTTCTGCAAGTATGAATCGAGGTTGGTGAACAAATCCACACCGACTAGCATCAAAGTGCAAAGCGCCAGAGTGACAAGTGTGACCTTGAGGATACTCCACAGAACATATCGGTCGAGCAATCTCATAGGCGCCTCATCGTCAACAGCATCAAACCGCCGAAACAGAACATGATCGCATCAGGAGCCCAGATCAAGAACCCGGGAGAGACTGCGACATCAAAGATCTTAAGCTGTGCAAAAAAAAGCAGGAACCAATAGAGGCATGCGACTAGCATCGACAAGCCGAAACCGATCAATCGTCCATGCTTCACCCGAATGAAGGATAACGGAAAAGCGACGAATACAAGAAAGAAACATGCGGCGGACAAGGCGAATTTCTTATGCAGCTCGGCACGATAGTACTGGTGGTAGAAATTCACAGGACGTTGCGCTGATAGCTTCCGTATGTCACGCTCCAACGTATCCAGCGTCCGTGCGACCTCAAGGGGATCGGCGTCGTTTGCTTGGGGAACGTCCAGCGTCGAGAGAAGTTTCGCTCGTTCTTCCTGAGCCGTCCTCAGTTGTCTGGCGATCGAGCGATATTCGTTTTCCAGATCCTTGCGCCGCAATCCGATCGCTGCAAGCAAATCCCTTGTTGAAAGTTGCGAAGGACTCAAGTCGGTCATGGTCGGTATCTGATTCGAAAAATCAAGATAGAACGTCGCGCTTTCCGCCTCTGAGACACTCCAGGACTGAAGGTCCGACTCGTCTGTGGAAAGTATCAGCGGGGCGTCCATCGTAAGTCGATATACGAACCTGTCGATATCGACGAGTTCGACCGTACCCGTCGGAGCACTGACGACCTGACTCTCGTTCTTGTCGGAGATATCGAATAGAACGATGTCGTGCACTACAGCATCCTCGACAAGTCCGTTGACAAGCACTTTGCCTCCCACGGTATTCACCCCATAGCTTTGCAACTCGATCGTAGGAAGTTCCCGCATCAAGGAACCGTAGAGATCCTTATATTTGACGGCGCTCCAAGGCAGCAGGATATCGGCGACAGCGAAAGTCAGCGCAGAAAGCATCAGCGACAGGACGATGATCGGCAAAAAGACATGCCTGATAGCGATGCCGGCGGACCGGATGGCAAGGATTTCGTTTCTCGACGAAAGATCTCCGATTACCATGCTCGCAGCGGTGAGGGAACTGAACGGCATCGTATAGAGGAGAAACTGCGGAATTGCGAGCACGACAAGACGAAGGACGGATACGATATCAACGTTCTTCAGGAGAATCCGCTGTGCAAGCAGCAATATCTGATTGATAAAGAATATGAAGAAAAAGAAAATGAACGCCACCCCGAAGGATAGGAGAAATTCCTTTCCGATATACCGAGACAACAGACTATAGGAAGCTCTATCTTTCATCGAAGCGGCTCCCATTTCTCATATTCCTGTGGAACCGAAACCTCCGGCGCCTCTCGCGGTATCCTCCAGCAAGTCGGTTTCGACGAACCGGCATCGCTCACAGCGGGCAATGACCATCTGGGCGATCCGCTCCCCGTCGTGAACGACGAAATCGGACTTGCCATGATTGATCAATAGAATTTTTACTTCGCCACGGTAGTCCGCATCGATCGTTCCCGGAGCATTCAGCACAGTAACACCGAATTTCGCGGCGAGACCGGACCGAGGCCTGATCTGCGCTTCATATCCGACAGGCAGCGCCATCCGGATGCCTGTCGGTACGAGAATATGAGACCCAGGTTCGATCGTCAGATCCCCGTCCGGCAGCCAGGCGCGGAGATCCGCGCCCGCGGCCAGATCGGAAGCATAGACCGGGACGCTGGCTCCCGGCTCAAGCCGGAGCCCGACAATTACACCTGAGTATGACATTACTTCTTCTGCTCCTGATCCGTGATCGCATCGATGTAGCTGAGATTGAGCCGACCCATCCGGTCGATCTCGATCAGCTTCACTGGCACGACCTGTCCGAGCGTCAAAACATCATTGACGTTGTTCACTCGAGTCTTCGCAAGCTTGGAAATATGGCACAGACCTTCCTTGCCGGGAAGAATCTCGATGAAAGCGCCGAAATCCATGATCCGCTTGACAGTCCCTTGGTAGATCCTGCCCACTTCCGGCTCCTCTACGATCGATTTCACCAGATCCTTGGCCAGCTGTGCGCTTGCATTGTTCCGACCAAAGATCGTAACGGTCCCATCATCGTCGATATTCACTTCGGCGCCGGACTGCTGGGCGATGCCTTTGATCGTCTTTCCGCCGGTACCGATGACGGCGCCGATCTTGTCTTCCTCAACCTTGAGAGTAAGGATCTTCGGCGCATACTCGGAAATCTCGGCTCTCGGAGCGGCCAACGTATCTTTCATGATGCCGAGGATATGCATCCGGCCTCGCTTGGCCTGTTGCAACGCCTTGCTCATGATCTCACTGGTGACACCGGCAATCTTGATGTCCATCTGAAACGCTGTGATACCGTCCTCGGTTCCGGCTACCTTGAAATCCATGTCGCCGAGATGATCCTCCTCGCCGAGGATGTCGGAAAGGACGACATATCTGGAATAGTCTGCGCCTTCGGTGATCAGCCCCATCGCAATTCCGGCCACCGGCTTGCGGATCGGAACGCCGGCATCCATCAACGATAGACAGCCTCCGCATACGGATGCCATCGATGAAGAACCGTTGGATTCCATGATCTCACTCACCACACGGATCGTATACGGAAACTTGTCTTTCGGCGGAACGACCGCTTCAAGGGCCCTCTGGGCGAGATGCCCGTGCCCGATTTCCCGACGACCTGTGGTCAGTCTGCCGGTTTCCCCGACGGAATACGGGGGAAAGTTATAATGGAGCATGAATGAGCTGTAGCTCTTTTCACCATCTATCGTATCGAACATCTGTTCGTCGCTGGTAGTCCCCAACGTGGTGACTGCAAGGCTCTGAGTTTCACCTCGGGTAAACAGCGCACTGCCGTGTGTTCTGGCGAGCAACCCGACTTCGCATGTGATCGGACGAATCTGCTCGACAGTACGGCCGTCGGTGCGCAACCCGTCATCGAGGATGCTCTTGCGGAGGATCGTATATTCCAGATCGTCGAACATGCCGGCGACCTGCCCTGCCCTCTTCTGCTCTTCGGCTATCAGATCAGCAAACTGCGCATTAATTTTCTCTTTGGCAGCATCAAGCGCGGCGTAACGATTCATCTTGCCTTTGACGAAACTGGCTTCCTTGATCAACGGATATGCGGCTTCCCTGACCGGGGTCATCCAGGAGAGATCCTCCTTGATCTCCATCACAGGAAGTTTCTCTTTTCCGGCGATCTTCTGCAGCTCAAGCTGAACCTTGCACAATTCCGAGATGACGGGCTTGGCGGTATCGATCGCCGTCAGCATCACTTCTTCAGAAACTTCCTTCGCACCGCCTTCTACCATCGTGATTCCATCCATGGTACCGGCGACAACGATATCGAGCTTCGCCTGTCCGATCTGCTGGAACGTCGGATTGACTACATACTGGTCCCCGATCAATGCGATGCGCACTGCGGCTACGGGACCGGCGAACGGAATGTCGCTGATCGTCACCGCCGCCGAGGCGGCCACCATGGCGATGATGTCGGGGGTGTTGCTCTGATCGCTGGAAACGACCGTAGGAACGATCTGGATCTCCCGACCGAACGCTTTGTCGAACAACGGCCGCATTGGACGGTCGATCAACCGACTGACAAGGATCTCCTTATCCTTCGGCCTGGATTCCCGCTTGAGGAAACCTCCGGGGATCTTCCCGGCGGCATAATACTTTTCGTTGTACTCGACCTGCAGGGGGACATAGTCGAGTGGCTCGCTGGGAGCCGATCCGCAACAGACGGTCGCGATCACCGCACTACCCGCATAGTGGGCATAGACAGCGCCGTTCGCCTGCTTCGCGATCTTGCCGGTTTCGAGCACCAGATCGTGCTCTCCGATTCTTACAGAAACTTTCTTGACTTCTGACATGTACAATTCCTTTCTTCTTCTTTACGTTCTTTGTTTTAGTTCTTTATTTCTAAATTACATCTTCTGCATCGCCAACCACGAAAAAACAAAAAGCTCCAAACCTCCCTGATGGGAGCAATCTGGAGCCTTATCAACATTCAGATTCAACACGACGCCTACTATTTATTTTCTCAAACCAAGCTGCTGCAGGAGATTACGGTACTGTTCGATATCGTTTTCCCGTACATACTTGAGTAGCCGACGGCGCTGTCCAACCATCTTGAGCAAACCGCGGCGACCAGCGTGATCTTTCGGGTTCGCCTTGAAATGCTCCTGCAGATCATTGATGCGTGCGGTCAACAGCGCGATCTGAACGGCGCTCGAACCGGTATTCGTTTCAGCTCCGCCGAACTTGGTGATGATTTCAGCCTTTTGTTCCTTAGTCAACATGTTACAACTCCTTGATAAAACACAAGCGATCCGGTCGCGCAGGCCCTAGTTCCGAGACTTCCGGTACAATCGTTAGGAACTGATCATCGATGAACGTCCTCGAAGACAGTTCCGTTCCGTCCGAAAGCCACAAATACGTCTCATACGCCCCTGGTGGCGGCAGGAGCTGTATGAACTGGCCTGTGCGGAATAACAGTGACGATTCGGTGATCTTGGAAGGATATTGAGCCAAGTCCACCTCATAATCTCTGCCGAGCATTTCGCTGACTGCTATCAGCCTGCCCTTTTGAAGGTTTTCACGCACCAAGGAACTGCTGTCAACCTCTCCGTCATGATTATATACGAACGGGGGGATGATCAACCGAGCCTCCGGAGCGAGTCGGGACAAATATTCCTGCAGCTGAACAGGACCGGCAGCAGAAACCGGGGCACCGCAGCGGAAATCTTCTCCGACTACCATCGCCTTCACTGCGCAAATGCTACAGACGAGGGTGATGAACTCTTCACCAGAAAGTCTACTGAATTCATCAGAAAAGTCAATCACCACAAGATGATCAATCCCGATTTTCGTGAAGAAATCTTCATTCTGCCGCCGGGTTGCCAGCGGTCGGGAGGTCGGGCGGGTTCCTTTCAACATCTTCGGGTTGCGATCGAACGTGATTACCATTGACTCCCAACTTTCAGCGACGTGCCCTTGGGCGGTATCCACGACTGTCCGAAGTATCTCCAGATGTCCAAGATGGATGCCGTCATATACCCCGATCGTCACGACCATCGGGGTTCTCCAGAGAACCGGGTTCTGCACCAAGTAGAGGAAATCGTGTATCCGCATCCTACCCTCCAAAGAATCCTGAGAAGCCTCAATCATCTCCGTTCCTGTTCCGGTATCTGGGCGATGATGCGATCGATTGATCCATCTTCCTTCAGAGACGCCACAGCGTGCAGTCGGCCGCCATGCGAATACAAACCTGCATAGCGATCGTCCGGGTCGAGCTCCATGGAAACCATGTCTTGCTGACGGGGAATCCGCCCGTTTGCCAAGGGGAACAGAGCATCGTCGTCCACTACCATCCTACCATAGACCGGCAATCTCTCCAACAGTTCTTCCGTATGAATCACCGCGTTTTCAAGCGCACCGCGATCTTCGGGATCTACCGCTTCGGCAAGTTCGTACGGGCCGATCCTAGTTCTGACAAGACGTTCCAGTCGGGCGCAGGATCCACATGCGAGACCAAGATCTCTCGCTATGGAACGAATGTAGGTCCCCTTGCTCACTGCAATCCTGGCGACAAGCAACGGAGCGTCCCACGACAGGACTTCGAAGGCATCGATCCTGATATCCCTTGCAGGAAGATCCGGAACGTGGCCGGAGCGAGCTAGAGAATAGGATCGCCGTCCATCGACATGGACAGCGGAATATTCAGGCGGTATCTGTTTGAGCTGACCGAAGAACGCCCTCTTGATCGTTTCCTTGATCATACCGAGTTCCGGAACCGGTCCCGAACGAACGACGATCCCTTCCGGATCAAGCGTATCGGTCTGCTGACCGAACAGGATCGTCGCAACGTATTCCTTGTCCAAGCCAGAGAACAGCGGATTGAGCCGCGTCATGGCCCCGGTCAAGGCGATCAGAAGCCCCTCCGCGAACTTATCGAGCGTTCCGGCGTGGCCTACCTTCGGATCAATGGTCCGTTTGATCGGATATAATGAAACGAACGATGTGATTCCAGGTCTTTTCGCAACGAGCAGAATCGAAGGCCTATTGCCCATTTTCATCCTTTCGAAGCTCAAGGTCGAGGGGTTTGTCCTGCGAATCATCCACGAGACTGTCTATCAGTTCGTTGACTTTCTGACCGTCCTTGATGCAAAAATCAGCCTTGAACGTCAGTTTCGGCGTGTTCCGAGTCTTGAGGAACGCTCCGACACGCTTCTGGATAAAACCCGCCGCGCTCTGCAACGCGGCGACGCTTTTCTCCAACGAACCATCGCTCAGCACAGAAGAAATGTAGACTGTCGCATACGCATTGTCCTTGGAGAGCTCCAGACGGCTCACCGAGCACAGAGTGCTCAGGTTCGGCTGTTTGATCTCACCGGTGACGATCAACGTGCTGATCGCCTCCATCAACTTGCTTTCGATCCGCTTCTGGCTATACTCGCTCATATATTCACCTGGGACGAATCCAACTTCTTGGCGACTTCCACCGTTTCGACGACTTCCAGAATATCTCCTACCTGGATATCCTGGAAATTCTCAAGCCCGATACCGCATTCATATCCCGCGGCAACTTCCTTCGCATCATCCTTAAAGCGCTTGAGCGAATTCAGTTTGATCAGGTTCTTGTTGATCTGAATGCTGTCGCGGATGACGCGCACCAAAGCATTCCGCTTGACCTTGCCGTCCAGGACATAACATCCAGCGATAACGCCGACCTTGGGAACCTTGAAGGTATCGCGGACTTCGACGGAACCGATGTCGACTTCCTTCGTATCGGGAGTCAGCATGCCTTCCATCGCAAGCCGGATATCGTCGACGACATCATAAATGATGTTGTACTTGCGGATATCCACCTTTTCCTGCTCCGCAAGAGCCTGTGCCTTCGGCGTAGGACGAACGTTGAATCCGATGACCAATGCGTTCGAAGCGCTGGCGAGCGTAATATCGCTCTCGATGATGGCGCCCGCGCTGGCACGGATGACATTCAGCCGAATCTCATCGGTCGACAGTTTCTCAAGCGAATTTTGCAACGCCTCGACAGATCCCTGCACATCGCCTTTGATGACAACGTTGAAATCCTGGATTTCGCCGCTTGCCAACGCCTGGTTGAGGTTCTCAAGCGTAACCTTCTTGGCGTTCTTGCCGCTTCCGAGACGTTCGAGCTCCTGGCGCTTGGCTCCAACCTGTCTGGCCTGACGTTCGTCTTCAGTCACTTGGAACGGGTCGCCCGCGGACGGAATGTCGGAAAGTCCGATGATCTCGACCGGAGTAGAAGGCCCAGCCTCTGGAATCCGCTCTCCATGATCGTCGAACATAGCTCGCACACGTCCCGGATAAATTCCGGCGACATAATAGTCGCCCTGTCTGAGCGTACCGCGTTCGATCAGAACGGAGGCCACGATGCCGCGTCCCGGGTCAATGCGGGACTCCAACACCTTGCCTTCGGCACGCACATTCGGATTCGCCCGGAGTTCCAGCATCTCCGCCTGCAGCAGGATCGTGTCGAGCAGTTCGTCGATACCCTGCTTCTTCAATGCGGAAATCTGGCAATAGAGCGTCTGTCCGCCCCATTCCTCCGGCATCAAACCGTGGTCGGACAACTGCTGCATGACACGTTCAGGATTCGCATCCGGCAGATCTACCTTGTTGATCGCAACAATGATGGGCACTTTCGCCGCACGTGCATGATCGATCGCCTCCAGCGTCTGAGGCATGACCCCGTCGTTGGCGGCGACCACCAGAACGACGATATCGGTGACTTGCGCTCCACGTGCACGCATCATGGTAAATGCGGCATGTCCCGGGGTATCGAGGAACACGACGTCCCCCTTGTCCGGAATGGATACTTTGTACGCACCGATGTGCTGCGTGATACCGCCGAATTCGCCAGCCACGACATTGGTGGAACGGATCGCGTCAAGCAGCTTCGTCTTGCCATGGTCGACATGCCCCATGATCGTAACGATCGGAGCGCGAGGAACCATATCTTCAGGATGGTCCTCCTCGCTGGCGATCAACGTTTCGTCATACAGAGACACAAGATGGACTTCGCAACCGTATTCCGATGCGATGATGGTGGCGGTGTCGCTGTCGATCTGCTGGTTGATTGTCACCATCATCCCCATCTTGAACAGCTTGGAAATAATTTCGCTCGCTTTCAGATTCATCTTCTTCGCGAGATCCCCGACCGTGATCACATCGACGATATCGATCGACTTCGGGATCGGATTGGCCTTCGCCATCTGCTCCTTGCGACGCTGGATCTGGAATTCCTTCTCTTGCTCCGCATCCCGCTTCTTATAGGAAGCCTGATCTTTTTTCTTGAAGACCTTTTTCGTCGATTTCTGGGCAAGTGAATCGAGGGTCTCCCCTCCACCGTTGCCGCCGCCGGGTCTACCGCCGGGTCTGGGTCCGCCGAAGCCCGGCCGTCCCCCCTGACTTCCGAATCCTGGACGTCCGCCCTGCCCCGGTCTTCCCTGATATCCACCGGGACGGGATCCTCCCTGTCCTTGGTAGCCGCCGGTACGCTGACCATACCCGCCGTTTTCGCGACCTTGATAGCCGCCGCTACGTGGCGCGCCTCCTTGGTAGCCACCGTTGTCGCGGCCTTGATAGCCGCTCCGTGGCGCCCCGCCTTGGTATCCGCCGTTATCACGGCCCTGATACCCGCCGCTACGCGCTCCACCTTGATAGCCGTTGCCATCGCGGCCCTGATAGCCGCCGCTTCGGGTCCCTCCCTGATATGGCGGCCTGGTGCCGGGCGCAGGGCGTCCGCCGACCATGCCGGCAACACGGGGAGCTCCTCCGGTGCTGGAAGACGAAGTGGAACTGTCGCGATTATTCGGATTGTTCTTCCACTGAGCATGCGCGGCGGCCGTCTGGCCCTGGTTCGGAACCGGAGGCAGATTGGTCGGCCGAATCACCACCGGCCCCGTATGGAGCGGAGAATTGGGACGATCTGCCGTTCTAGCGACAGGGCGGGTCGCCCCCCCCTGACGTGGAACACCCGACGGACTTTTTACCGTTCTGGGAGAATCGGAAGGAACCTTGGAATCCAACGTCTCGTTCTTCGGGTTGGAATCGGGGACGGAAGAGTCCTGCTGCGCAGAAGTCACGGAGACCTGGGCCTCTGCGGGCTCAGTCATCCGAGGTTGAGGTCTGACGACCACGACCTTCTTCTTGACCACTACGACTTTTTTCTTCTCGGTGGTTCGCAACTGATCCTCTTTCTGCTCCGCGGTCGGAGCGGAGGCAGCCTGCGCCTTCGCGTGTTTGATCAATGTAGCTTTAGGTTTCGTATTATCTTCCGTCATTATTTCCTTCCGATTGTATTGTCAACAGACTCTTACTCCTCGTAATCGACTTCCTCAAAACTCAGTCCCACGCCACAATTCGGGCAGGTCTGCATGTCAGGGGTGACAGGATGCCCGCATTCAGGACATGTATAGTGTATGTCGGGCTCCTCCACGTGCTCTTCCTCGACGATATCGACGTACTGGACGAGGATATCGTGCAACTGTTTGATTTCTTCCTCAGAGATGTCCCCCATCCCCTTGATTTCGTCTTCCGGCAGATTCACATATTCTTCGACAGTATAGATATCATGGAAATGGAGCTTGTCAAGCAACGCCTTGTCGATCGGCAGGTCAGAGAGCTGGATTTCATCATCCTCGGCCCCGATCTGCTGCGGCTCGGCTTCCGCCTCTCCATACGCATCGTCGGAGAACAGCGCATCGGCACGCTCCCTTGCGTCGTTAGCGATGTCCATCTCAGCGAACTGCGCTTCCGTCTTAACGTCGATCAGCCAGTCGCACAGCTTGTTCGCCAGTCGTACGTTCAAGCCCTGCTTGCCGATTGCCAGAGACAACTGGTTCTCATCTACGATTGCCAACGCATGGAACGTATCCTTGTCTGTGATGATGACGTTCCTCACCTCAGCGGGCGACAACGCATTCCTGATGAAGTTCATCGGGTTCGGATCGTATTTCAGTATATCGATCTTCTCACCTTCGATCTCGCGCATGATGGTCTGAATCCTGATGCCTTTCAAACCGACGCACGCACCGACGGGGTCTATGTCGTCGCGATGCGAATAGACGGCGATCTTGGTCCTGTAGCCGGCTTCTCGCACGATCTTGAAAATTTCGATGCTGTGGTCGTAGATTTCCGGAACCTCCATCTCGAAGAGTAGCCGGACCAGCTCGGGACTGGTTCTCGACAGGACGACACGGACACCGCGCTCGGCCTTTTCGACACGCTCGACATAGCATTTGATCTTATCGTTCTTCCGATAGACTTCTCTGCTACTCTGGTTTCGACGAGGAAGGATCCCCTCCGTAGTACCAAGATCGACGAAGATATCCCCGTTGGATTCCCGCTGGTAGTATCCGATGATCATCTGGCCTTCCTTGGCCTTGAACTCGCTGTACAGCGTATCCTTCTGAATATCTCGGAACGACTGATGGGCGCGCTGCTTGGCGCTCTGTACGCTGATGCGGTCGAAATCCTTCAGACTGATCGGAACCAGCAGCTCATCGCCGATCTCGCATCCTTCGTGCAGCTCTTCGGCATCGCTCATCGGAATTTCCGTCACTTCATGATAATAATCGTCATCGTCGACGATCGTTTTGCGAGCGCTGAGCGTCACATCGCTGAAATCATCGTTGAACTGGATGACCGCGTTCTCATCGGTTCCGAACTTACGCTTGTATGCGGCACGGAGAATGTCCTCTATGGTACTGATCACGAGTTCCTGGGATATACCCTTCTCCGCCACCATACTGCGGATCGCTTCTCCTAATTCACTGGACATCTGGAACATCCTCCCATCTGTAATCTAATTTGGCTTTCTGTATCTGTTCGTATGGGACCACACAGGTTCCCAAGTTCTCGGTCCTGTCCTCCACGGTCGTATCGTCCAGCGCTACGGACGAATCGTCCACCCGCGAGATGATGCCGGAAACCCATGCGGAACGCGTCAGGTCGTACAGACGGACCCTGCGTCCGACGAACAGTCCGAATTCATAGACGTCGTGCAGATTCCTCTGCAAGCCAGGCGTCGAAACCTCCAGCTGAAGATCCCTGTCGCCGGTCTTCAATTCAAGCCGGGGATAGACCAGGTTATAGACTTTCGCACAATCGTCGATCGTCACCTCATGGTCATCCGTCTTGATGATGATACTTACGGAGCTAGTCCGTCCATGCTCGGTGCGGCCGACATCCACGATGGTGATTCCCATCGGAGCAAGCAACGGAGCGAATTCGCGGAACAGCTCGTCGTTTTCAATTCCTTTCTGAAGCATACCTATCCTGTCATATCGCTGTGCTTCTAGTGGGATCGTCTTGTTCTACTGGAAGATTCAGGCCAAAAAAAAGGATCGGCGTTTTCGCGATCCCAAAAAACACAACTAAGCTATCAGAAAGATACGCTATCGATCCCCTTTTGTCAATCTCCCGATCGATTTTCATGATAGATCGGTTTCAATCGGGCAAAAACAGCGTGACTTCAGGAAAAACAAGACAAAATGCCCTTCCGTCAGGCCTCGCACAACGACAGTTCATCCACAGTGGCACGGATTCCCGGCATTTTCTCCAGCACTGAGGCGACCGAAGCTCGACATGCCCGCAACGTGGCGCCTGTGGTGCACACGTCGTCCACTACGATGAATCGGACACCGTAGCTGCGCAGTGCAACCGAACGCAAACCGCGTATTCCTTCGGAACCGACACGAAAGCCTAGGCGGGCCTGCGCCAACCGTTGCCCACGAGTGAGTGTCTTCTGCTCGGTTCCTCCCTCCTGCCGTTCAAGCGCCGGAACGACGAACCACCCTTCATTCTTCGCCAATGCGAAGCACACCAGCTCCATTTGGTCCCATCCCCTCCGCTTCCTATTCGCCAGCGACGATGGAACAGGAATCAGGCACAGCGGCGCAGTGCCGTAGATGGACTTCAGTTCCTTTTCGAACAATGCGGCGACAACCTGCGCCAGCCCTTTGCGACCATGGAACTTATAAGCTACCAGCAGCGTTTTGCCGTCCCCTCGGTACGGTCCGCAGCAGATATGCTTTCCGTCCGTCTCATCGAATATGGTGCCTGAGCATCGCCGACACGGTATCTCGTCAATAAGCCGGACCGCACCGCACCGCAGGCAGCGCACGGCGTAGGAATCGTACATCCATGAAAGGAGGGCTCTCCAGCAGTCGGAACAGATGGACGAAGGCCCGGCATGTTCCTCATCGGTCGACAATGGCACGCCGCACAAAGCGCATCGTCCAAAAAAACCGAGAGATGCATGAATGAACCGGCCGCACGTCATGCCCTACCAATACCGATATCCTGCGACATGATTCAACCACCGCAAAATCGTTCATCACATGTCTTTCAGCGCCGCCAGCTCCCCCTGTAGCTGACCGAGCAGCAACATCGCCTGGATCGGAGTCGATTTTTCAAGAGGGAACAACTCAAGCGGCTGGAGGATCTTTTCCTCCACACGGTCGTACCGAGCATCGGATGGAAAATTACCATCGTCATGCGCAAGCGGCTCGGAGATGGACGAGCCACCGAGAAACAGATCCAGCTGAAGGTCGTCTCCAGCAAGGGAATAGTCGGCGAAATGCTGTTTCTGAAAAGCGGAGGCGGCATGAATTACGTCGGAAGGAATGCCGGCCATGCGAGCTACATGCAACCCGTAAGAGGAATTGGCAACGCCCGTCCTGATTTTCCGGAGGAACACTATGTTGTTCCGATGTTCCGAGACTTCCAGCGTCAACAGCTGGACGCCGGTCGTATCCAACATGGTCAATTCATGGTAATGGGTTGCGAACAGCGTCTTCGAGTCGAGCTCGATCAGCTTGCGCATCACGGCATAGGCGATCGACATGCCGTCCTGCGTACTGGTTCCCCGCCCGATCTCGTCCATGATCACCAGACTCTTCGCCGTGGCTGTCCGCAATATGTAGGCCGCCTCCTGCATTTCCACGAGGAAAGTGGACTCTCCTCGAGCGAGATTGTCCGAAGCTCCTACCCGGCAGAACAGTTTGTCGACGATTCCCATCCGTACTTTCGCCGCAGGAACATACGAACCGCACTGGGCGAGCAACACGATCAAGGCGTTCTGTCTCAGGTATGTCGATTTTCCAGCCATGTTCGGTCCGGTGATCAAGCAGAACCGGGAACCCGAATCTGTCAGAGAAAGCCCGTTGGCGACGAACGAACCAGGCGGAAGCTGGCGTTCAACTACGGGATGCCGCCCTTGTTCTACCTCCAGGACATCGGCGTCCACGAATTCAGGGCGAACGTATCCGGCCTCGGACGCGATCATTGCGAAACTCTGATAACAATCGACCTCGCTGAGGAATCTGCCGAGAGCGACCAAGTCATCGATGGCGCCGGACGTTCTGTCGAGCAACAGCTCGTACAGATACCGCTCTCTGCGTTCGGCGTCCCCGGCCGCACGCAGAATCCTCGTCTCGCACTCGATCAGTTCATCGGTCGTGAAACGTTCCGCATTGACCAGCGTCTGCTTTCGATAGAACGAAGCAGGCACCTTGTCAACCTGTCCTTTTGAGACTTCGAGAAAATGGCCGATGATCTTATTGTATGAAAGGCGTAGCGTAGTGATGCCAGTCTCAAGCTTCACTTTCGCCAAGTATTCCTTCATGACGTCTTCGCCGTGGTCCCGAAGCGACCTCAAGGAATCAAGCTCTTCATCGTATCCGTCGACGATTACCTGACCTTCGACGAACTGCCCGAAGCATTGCTCGTTGATAGCCCTGCCTATCGTCTCGCATAACCCGACTATCTCATCGAGCCGGTCTGAGGAGAGATGTGAATCGAGCAACGTACCGTACCGATCGAAATGTTCCTCAACCAAAGCGAAAAAACTCGACGCAGTCTGCTTGATGGAGACCAGGTCATGCGGCATCGCGCGTTTCATCGCAACCCTGCTGGTCAGACGCACGAGATCGAGCGTCGAACCGAGAATTTTCCGAACCCTGGCGAGCTCATCCTTATCGGATACGAACCATGCGACCCAATCCAGCCGAGATTCTATCCGATGTCTATCGGCAAGCGGCGCGGACAACCAGTTCTTGAGCATCCTCGCCCCCCCTGCCGTGCGGGTCCTGTTCACTGCTTCGAACACCGAAAAATGGGATGAACCGTCCTGGAGATTCGATACTATCTCCAGATTTTTTCTGCTGGACTCATCGATCTTCAGATTCACACTGTCATCGATCAGCGTGAACGAGGCGATCTGTCCGAGACTGGTCATGGCGGTATTGCTCAGGTAGCGCATCAATGCTGCGGCAGGGGCGAGAGCCGGTTCATTGTCGGCTATGCCAAAACTTTTCAATGAACCTGTCCCAGCCTGCGCGCAGAGCAATGAAAACCCTTCGGATACGGAAAAATGCCATGCAGGCAACTTCGTGACCATGGCGCCGGACTCGTCGGCGACTTGAGAGAAATCCTCACGGGTAAAATAATCGTCTTCATCGACTAGTATTTCCCGAGGACGTATCTGCTCGAACAAAGTCCGAAGCGATATATAGCGCTGATCCGAAGGAAGATGCTGCAAGCAGAACTCACCGGTCGAAATATCCGCATAGCTGACCAGCATTCCATCTGAAGCGCAGGAAACAGCCAAAAGATAGTTGTTGGAGAAGGAGTCGAGAAAATCATCGTCAACTACGGTAGCGGGGGTGATCACCTGCACGACATCGCGTCTGGCCAGCTGGCGGGGAGAATCCGGCAATTCGAGCTGTTCGCAGATAGCGATTTTCTTCCCTTCGTCGAGTAATCGTTTGATGTAGTTTTTCGCAGCATGGAACGGAATGCCGCACATCGGCACACCGGCTCGCTGGGTCAATGTCAGATTGAGCAGCCGGGACACTTCCTCGGCATCCTCCATGAACATCTCGTAGAAATCACCAAGCCGAAAGAACAGCACCTTATCCTGGTGCTCGGCCTTGATATCATGATACTGACGCATCATCGGCGTCATCTTCTCTTCTTTCGCCTGGTCAGCCATCCTGCCTCCTGAATACCGGTACGAAAAACCCGCCGCATAGGCCGGAAACGAACCATGCGACGGGCAAAGTATATCACAAATGCCAATGCCGTGTCAGAACAAGCTGGTAGTGATCGCAAGAACCAGTTTCATGCCGCTGGTTGCGGAATCACCCTTGAAAATATCTCCCTTGACCCAGGAGAACTCGCCGGGTTTCGTGTAGTCGTCGACATTGAACGCCGCGTTCTTCACCAGATACAGACCGAGCGGGAATCCAGGAATCTTCAGCTTGATTCCGGCTCCCGCAGCGAAATACCAGTTGATGTTCGAGAAGCTCCCGAATACATCTTCAAGCTCGGAAGTAACGCCTGTAGCGCTGACGAACGCTTCGGCGGCGAGAACGTTCTGAACGACGGGAATGCTGAACTCAAGCATGTTGTCCCACAGGAACGACTGATCGAAGACAGGAGTGAACCCTCGGCCGATGTTCATTCCATCAATATAGAGCATCTCGTATTTCGTCGCACCTGATTTCGCCGGATACCACCCCCAATCTTCATAGCCGCCCAAATTGGAATACTGGGGAAGCATGAAGCTGACCGAAGACGAGAGGCTCAGCACGCCGTTGTACGGTTTTTCGCCGGGAATCGTGAAAAGGGTCAGATAGCCGCTGGCGCTGGTCGATGTCTTGATGTAGTTGGACAGTCCGAACAACACGCCGCCAGCATACGAGAACTGCTGGCTGAGCAAATATCCTTTGGTCGTATTCTCGATCAAGTCGCGTCCGTCCCAGGTGAAATACAGCGACATTCGGTTGGAGAACTGCCACCTCTCATGATATCTCTGGATCAGCTGTTCGTATGGATCGTAAATGTTCTCGTCGTAGAACGCACGGTTCAGGCCTAAAGAGCTTCCGACCGAAATGGAAAGTCGTCCTGCATCGAACATGAAGGTATAGCCTGTGCTATACCCCAAAGCGATTCGGTAGTATTCATAGCTCATCAGATATTGCGAGAGCGGAGTCTGCTTGTCAGCCGCCGCATACTCCAGATAGCTATTGTACCCAAGCGGCCAGGTCTCGTGGCCGGAGTCACGTCCGTCATAGTATCCCGAACCCACGCCACGTTGGAGCGTATCGCTCTTGATGCTTCGTTCGAACGTCAGCGTCAATCCGTTCGACCAGCGGCGACTGCCGACCCAATCGTCATTGAACGAGAACTGGAGGCTCTGCGTATCAGGACTGATGTTCGTAGCGATCGCCAGATCGCGCCCGGTTCCACCAAGGTTCTTGTCCGACCACTGGACGAACCCGGACACCGGAAATCCATCGACATTTCCGCCGAATGTCGCGCCGAACTGGATGTCCATCTGGTTGCCCTCCACGACTGTGAACTCCAGGACGACCTTTCCATCTTCACTGCCGTACAGAATGTTGAACTGGACATCGGTGACCAAGCCGGTGTTGTATATGTTCTGTCCGCTTTGGATCATCTTGGCCTTGCTGAAGACATCGCCGACCTTGATCGTCAGCTCCCGTTCGAACACATACGGTTTCGTCTTGGTCAGGCCGTTTATCAGGATATCCTCCACCACAGCCTGTCCCTGCTCGGTGATCGTCACGAGGAAGTCCACAGTATGGAGCTCTGTATTCTGGGATTCGGAAATATTGATGTTGTTGTAGATGTATCCTTCGTTCCAATAGAGATCCGCGACCTTGGATATCTCCGAATTCACCTGTTGGATGTCAAGGACATCGCCCGACTTCATGCTGAACTGCGACTGGATGGTCTCGTCGCTGAAAATCGCATTGCCTTCCACGGAAATGGAACCAAGCGTCCACGGTTCCCCTTCCGAAACGACATACACGATCCTGATGCGCTTGGTGGAATCCTCCGCCGTGCTGACATCCTCGAAACGGACATCGGTGACTTTTGCATCGATATAGCCGTTCTTCTGGTAGAACTGCTCGATGGCAGTACTGTCGTTCTTCGCCGTCTGTTCGCTGAAGTTTCCAGTATTGAACAAGGACTGCACCTTGCTGCTGATCTGTCGCTTGAGCGTCGTGGACGGGATATTGTCGTTTCCTTCGAAAAGAATTTCGACGACTTTCGACTGCACGCCTTCGTCGATCGTGAACGTGACCACGACCTTGTTGGTGGCTTCGTCAATCTGATATTCCGAGGAAACGGAGGCCTGATCATATCCTTTCTCCCGATAATGGGAGATCAGAGCATTTGTGGCGAGATCAAACTGCTGCTTTGTGGCGAAGTCACCTACTTTCAAGGATATCGCCCGGGAAAGCTCGCGTTCCTTGAGTCCCGCCTGCCCGACGAAAACGATCTGCGATACCTGCGGAAGCTCCGTGAAGCGGAACAGAATCTCAAGATCCTTGTCCGACTCTCCCGTCGGCAACGCCTCCGCCTCGAAGTAACTGAAATAATCGGATGCATAGAGATTCGCCTGCAGTTCATTGAACGTATCGTTTGTGAACGCTTTGCCCAGATACGGGAACGTTAGATCGTCCACATTCGACACAGGAACATTCTGGAGACCTTCATAGCTGAATTTCACCATCGGTCGACCTAGCCACCAGGTCGAGGATTCATCGGATGCTGAAAAAAGCGGGATGCTTGCCATTATCACCACGGTGAGAAACACCGACAGAAATTTCTTTGCCATTCTATCTCCTTGCATGTCTTTGGAAACGCTTGCTAGAACTCGATGCGTTTGGTCGCACTGAATCCAATAGTATCCAAAATGCTGAAAAGCGACAACTCTTCAGGTTGCGTGAAAATCGAGAACGTGGCCATAGGATTGGCCCATTCAACCGACAGCTCCATATCCACGTCCAGATCATCGGCAAGGAACGAAGCGGTCCCTTTGTCGTTGCTGGCGGCGGAAAAGTGTATCATTCCCTGGAGGAAGAAATCCCTCCCGAGGTATTTGCCAAGGAAGACGGTCGTATTGTCGAGATATCTTGCGAGCGGTGTCGCCGACGACGAAACGAGATCAGTCCCGGGCAATACGTCAAACAACAGATTCTGGACAATGTTACTCCTGATTGTAAACATATCGAGCCCGAGGGACTCCTTGATCGTCCGTGCGAGACCTGACGACCCCGTATCGATCAACCCAAGACGGGATATCACGTCGGTCGCCGTAGCGGCAAGAGAAACGACCGTCGACATGTTCGCCTGCCCGTACGCGGTGGTCGGCAGGATGCTCTGGCCGAGAATCTGGAGAATCTCCTGCGTCGAAAGCGTCGGAACGCTTTCAAAGCGCGGGGAAAGATTATCCAGCGTGGAATCCTGCAGAATCAGATATATGTCCACTTTGTCACCGGAAGTATCGAAATCCCTGATGCGCGCCCTCAGGTTGATCGTCGGCACTATCCGCTGGGTGAACGCGTCGGTCCGGAACCGGAAGGAACCTTCGGTCACATAGAAGTTCTTCTGGAAGTAGTAGATCTCACCTGTCCGGAACCCGACCTCGCCATCCACCGACAACTGGTTCTTCCTATGGTCGAAAGCGAAGGCCGCCTTCTGCCCTTCGTCCATCGTAACGGACAGAATGGGGGAATCCTCGGACGGAAAATACAGATTGACGTTCTTGCCGGTGACAACCTGCATGTCGGTCGACGTGACGCCTGTGCTGACATACCAGGAAGGAAGCCCTGAAATATCGAAGCTGATCGACATGTCGCTGACAGTGGCGGGACCTGAGAGCCAGCATTCATAGCCTTCCCCGTAGATAGTCAGGTCCCCAGTCGCATATCCTTTTACATTGACGCCGGCGTTCAGGATCGGAAGCCAGATATAGACAGGGTCGTCCTCCAGCTTCGCCTCGATCTGGTAATAGTCAAGCGCCCAGCCGTCCAACGCGCAGGAAGCCTTGCTCAATCCCTGCACAGTCTTTCCTGTCTCCGTATTCGTGCTGGTCAAGATCGACCAGCTGGTGGTGGCGTATCCCTCTTCGATCGTCACCACGGGATTCTTGATCGACAGGACGTCTTGAGGAAGCCAGAACGTCGTGCCGTCTATCCGATCCGCCCAGAGCATGCCATAGAAGTTCGGATCCATCGTCTCGCCTTCAATCCGAAGTTCCCCGCGGATGTCGCCCTCGAGGAACCAGACGATCGGTTTGCGGAACGTGATGTTCACCAGCGGCAACGGAAAGAAAATGTCCGTCAGCGCCATGGAGACATGCTGCCTCGTCAACGTCCCTTTCGCCGTAAAACCGAACAGGAACGGAGGTCGTACCGTCAGATCGAGAGTTCCGTCGGAAAAATGATAGGAACCGACTATATTGTCCTCTTCGCCCGCTTTTCCACCGGACAGCGAGGCGACGCCATCATGCATCGACAGGCGATACGTCGCATCCGGCATCGTATAGTCGGAACCGACGACCACGTTCTTCACCCCGATATCCATCGAAAGCATGTCTTCGCCGGAAGTTCCGCTTACAATAGCGCGGAAGCTATCCACCAGTCGCAAAACAGAATCAGGCAGAGCGAACATGCCGCCGGACAACGGGAGAGACGAAGAAACGCTCATATCCAGACCATACCCACGCGGACGATCCATGTTGAAGACCGTATAGGACGCCTCGACGGACAACGTCAGATCACCGGTCACGGTATCGAGGGAAACGTTCCCGTCTCCAAACACCAAGTCATTGTGGACGAATGAAATGCCATCCAAAGAAATGAGATCGTCATGAATCCGCACCGAAGTCTCCAGATGCGTCGGATTCGCAGCGAGATCCTTACTTACCATGCTTGCGAAACCGTCCAGATCCAGAGTCCGATGCAAATCGGAGGAACCGACGACGGAAAGATCCAGGGACAAGCCTCCCAAAGAGGAAGAGAAACGACCGACATCCAGCGTCGAGAGATCCACCAGCCCCTTGATCAGTCCATCGGAATCGGAGAAAAGCGAGACCGACGCGCTCTCGGCATCACCTCCGGAACAATAGAGCGTCCCTGAGAAACCGGAGAAATCTCCTGCCGCAAGACGCTCCAAGGAATCGCTCGAAATTGCGAGCGTCCCTTCCAGAGGCACGTTGGTGCCAGAGTCCCAGATGATATCGGAGACGACGAGCCGCTGGTCCGAGGCCTGGATAGAGAAAGCCAAAGTTCCGACATCCTCTGGCGCGGGAAGATTGCGGACCAGGACATCCGAAGCCAGGAACGTCCAGTCGTAGGTATCGAGCGGCACGTCCAGCGCCATCGTAGCGGAAATGTCGAGCGGGTGTTCCACGGACAAGGCGTCGGAGAACCTCGGCAGGCGGAAGTCGTCCGCCATGATCCTGATTCTCCCAGCTCCTCCGTCGTTCAGAACTGCGGACAACGACAGTCCTTCCGTCGCGAGCCGAAGCCCGAACGTCGAGAAATCGACGGTCAGGGAAAGGGGATATCCGCTCCCCCATGCGTTGAGGATCGCCTCGCTGTTGACGATACCCCCAGTCTGCCAGTTCGTCCTCCCAGTCATGGACAGGTGCGGGGCGAATTCCGAATCGATCGCGAACGAATACCCATCGGGGGGGATCAGTGAAAAATCGATCCTTAGCAACCTACGGCCGTCCTCCGCGGTGGAGAGGATCAGCTCTCCTTCAGGCAGGAAATTGTCAAGGACAAGGCCTCCGGCGTACTGCAAGCGGTATCCTTCGGTCGTCGCGGTGAAGGTCCCGACATCAAGCTGATCATCCTGCAAGGAACCTGCGAACGTGGTCGCGCCGTTGAAGAACCGTTTGCCCACCTTTAGGTCGATGATACCCAACTCGAACGAGCCGCGCCCGTCCCAGCCGAATACGTCACCCGCCCCGGGAGTCGCTTCAAGCTGCACGTTGCCGACCAGCCGGGTAGAGTCGTCGACATATGCCTCGAGAAGCGGAACGGAACCTCCGAGCAACCGTCGGAACGTCGCGGGGGCGAATCCGGCGAGCCGGACTTTCGCCTCGAGACGCTGTTTTGCAGTCGGCTCATATGTCGCGCTGACAGCCAGACCGGCCTGTTCGTTCGCCAGATCCAATGTCATGACGGAGCGATCCGGATTTGAACGTACCCAGCGATAGTGCGCAGCAGTCTCTCCCGGAATGGAATCGACGGACAGCGACGAGACATCTGCGTACATGCTGAAATCTCCGCCGGACAAATCGAAATCGCAGCTCGCCGTCAACCGGCCGGAAGCGGATGAAGGCACCGTCCATGTCAGATCGCTGGAGAACGCCGAATACAGCTCTGCAACGATAGAGTCCGTCATTCTCGAATAGGAGAAGTTCGCCTGGGCTCCTGTGCTGGATATCGATGCGAACGGCAAGGTCTGAAGTTCATCGGCCAAAAAACTGAAATTGGACACCTGCGGAACATTCAGAGCCTCCCACTGCACTCCGCCGCCGATCTTATCCATCGTGTCGGAGATTTCCAATCGGCCTAGAAAGCCGGATACCGCGACAAGCTCCGTACCATCGCGACCGATCTCGAGCAGGTCGTCACCGGACGAACTGAGGCCAAGGATCACGGCGGCGTCCGATGCTGTCGAAACCGTCGCATCCAGGGATCTGGATGTGACAAGGATCTCACTGGCTTCATCGGATAGCGCAGCGGAGAATCCCGCCAGATTCAGCGAACCTTCCAGCGACACATCGGCTCCGAGGTCCAGGGAAACTACGCCGGAGACAGAGGAGACATCGACCGAAGCATTCCCTGCGGAGGCGGACAGCGAATCCAGACCGAAATTCAGAACGGCTGAAGCAACCGCAGACGAAAGCGTTTCGGAAATATCCGACTGGAGGCGAAGGTTCCGCCCCGTCCCATGGAAGCCGCCCCCGGAATCCGATATGTCGCAGGATGCGATGGAAAGAACCGCCCGATAGCCTGCGGAACGCTGCTTCCGCAATGAAACGGAAACCCGTGCGATATCCAGAGACACGGAAGCTCCATAGGCACCTGCGACTGAGGAAACATCCAGCGACAGGCCATCCAGTGAAAGCGCAGGACCCACGGACAGCGCCCCCGACATCCCAGAAAAAGAAAGGTCCGCCTGTCCGATATCGACGAGAGCGGATCCATCCTGCAGCTCGATGGAAAAGGCTGTCCGTCCCAGCCATGCGGCGAGCGCATCGTCGGGGACGGAACCCTCCTCCGCGTCCAGAGCTCCTGCAGTCCGTATGGAGGAAAAGGCGGAAACGACTGCATCGTCCAGATCGATGGACAGTCCTTCCACTCCCACGGACAATGAGTTCCTCCCGAAGAGGAATGACCACGCGAGGCGCTGCAGCGACGTGGACAGCGTCACTTTCCGTGCGTCGGCAATGTGATGCCATAGCCCTGCGCCGTCCTTGACGGAAACAGACAAGTCGTGCACAACGATCGCTCGCCAGAACGTCCTGTCCAGGGACGAGAACTCCACACGAATGTCGGAATCCCCGTCGAACGAGGAAATCAGGTCTGCGGCGAATATGGCACCCGGATCCTTCAGTCCAAGCACGGACACTCCTATCCAGACAAGGCTTACGCAGAGCGCCAGCAACAGGACGGAGAAGAAAATCGTCATGGGCGTCGTATGGTATCTCATCAGGACTGCGTATTCCTTTGTTCAGAAAACATCTTCGGCGAGGACCCGACGAAGGGCGCGCGTTGATACAAGTATACCTTCATTATTCCGTTTTGACAGTATCTATTCTAGAGTTTCTCCGTATTGTTTCCTTGTTATGGATTGAATTTCCGTGTATCATGTTACGACAATCCGGAGGCGTTTTTCATACGATGAATACCGTTTTGCATAACTTCATTGTGTTCGAAGGTCTGGACGGCGCAGGAACCACCACGCAGATGAAACTGCTCGCCGAGACCTGCGACAGACAGGAACGAAGCTGCCATGCGACGTTCGAACCTACTTCAAACCCGATCGGACGGCTGGTACGCAGCGTCCTGCAGAAACAGGTGGTCACGACTCCCCTCGCCCTTGCGATGCTCTACGCCGCCGACAGGGAAGACCATCTGAACAATCCTGTGACAGGCATCGTCGGCAAACTTGAGGCCGGACAGCTTGTGATCAGCGACCGGTATCTCTACTCGTCCCTCGCCTATCAGTCGGTCGAATGCGGGTTCGAGCGCATCCAGCAACTCAACCAGTTCCCCGCCCCTCGTTTCATATTCTACATCGACACGCCGGTCGAAGAATGCATGCGGAGGATCGAAAGCCGAGGCAGTGAACTGGAACTGTTCGAACGCAGGGACTTCCTGCTGACGGTCCGATCCAACTATGAACGAATATTCAGCGAGTTGCCCGGAGGGGTGCGGTTCGTCAGGCTCGATGGAACGCTCGCCCGCGAAACGATCGCCAGACAAGTCGCCGAGGTACTTCGCAACGACGGCATCCTCGACTAGAGGAAGAACGTAGCGTCCCCGTACGAGAAGAACCGGTACCGTTCTTCGACGGCGTGCCGATATGCGGCGAGCACATGGTCTTTTCCGGCGAACGCGGATACAAGGACGAGCAACGTGGATTCCGGCGTATGGAAATTCGTCAGCAACTGATCGACCGCATGGAATTCGAAACCGGGCATGATGAACAGATTCGTTCTTCCTTCTCCCGGCTCCACGGTTCTCGTACGGACGTTCCAAGCGGATTCCAGCGTACGGACGCTGGTGGTTCCTGTCGCCACGATCTTCCGCCCCTCCGCTTTCGCCGAATTGATGGCTCGGGCGGTCTCCTTGCTGATCTCGTACCGTTCGAAATGCATGTGATGGTCCTCCAGCGTTACGGTACGGACAGGAAGGAATGTCCCGGGGCCCACATGGAGCGTAATTTCAACGATCTCCACACCCCTGCTTCGTATCTCGGAAAGGATATCCTCGGTGAAATGCAGTCCGGCGGTCGGCGCAGCGACGGATCCTTCCTGCTTCGCATAGACAGTCTGGTAGCGGGTCTCGTCGCTGAACGTATCTTCCCGCTTGATATACGGCGGCAGAGGCACATGCCCGCACCGATGGAAGAACGACTCGTCGAGCGGATGGCTGAATCGGATGGTCCGGGTTCCGTCATCGTTGGCGCTGACGATCTCCCCTTCGTCCACGACAATGCCGGAAAAATCCTGGAACCGGAATCGCTTGCCCGGCTTCTGTTTCTTGCTCTTGGTCACCATCGCCTGCCATGAATGGTCCAGATTCTCCTCGAGGAACAGGAACTCGACGCGGCCTCCGGTCTCGCTTTCCCCGTATACCCTGGCTTTCCGCACACGACTGTTGTTGACGACAAGCAACGATCCGGGCTGCAGGAAGTTCGGGAACTCCGTCATCGACGTATCTGTCCACGCCCCCGTTTTTCGATCGACTACCAGCAGCCGGCTTGTTCCGCGACGATCCGCAGGGGTCTGCGCGATCAAGTCGGCGGGAAGATCAAAAGAGAAGTCCTTGGTTTTCATCGATATTCCTCTGGCACGGGAGATTGAGCAATTCATACGCCTTCATGGTGACCATCCGACCACGGGGAGTGCGTTTCAGATATCCTTTCTGGATCAAATACGGTTCATAGAAATCTTCTAGCGATTCAATCGCCTCTCCGACGGAGATTGACAGCGTCTCGGCGCCCACAGGGCCTCCGCCATAGAACTCGATGATCGTCCGAAGGATGTTTCGGTCCTGTTCCTCAAGGCCGTTGAGATCGATGCCGAGCCGATCCATGCTGTGATGGACGATGTCGGGGGTAATCACACCGTCGCCCAGGACGTCGGCGAAATCCCGCAGTCTCCGCAACAGCCGGTTGGCGATCCTCGGAGTGCCACGGGCGCATTTCGCGAGCAGCAGGACGGCCTCAGGTTCGATCGCAGTATTGATGATCTGAGCCGAACGGGTAATGATGTTCGCCAGTTCCTGCTCGTTGTAGAATTCGATGTGACAGGTAATGCCGAAACGGCTGTGCAACGGAGAAGACACCTGCCCAGCCTTGGTGGTGGCGCCGACGAGGGTGAAATGCGGCAACGGGATGCGCATCGTACGTGCCGCCGGCCCTTGGCCGATCACCCAATCAATCTCGAAATCCTCCATGGCGATATAGAGCATCTCCTCCAAGGCCGGCTTCAGGCGATGGATCTCGTCGATGAAGAACACGCTCCCCTCGGTGACATTGGTCAGGATGCCGGCGAGATCCTTCGGCTTGTCCAAAGCGGGCGCACTGGTCATGCGGATTTCCGCACCCATTTCGTTGGCGATGATCGAGGCAAGTGTCGTCTTGCCCAAGCCGGGGGGGCCGATGAGGAACACATGATCCAACGCCTCGTTGCGTTCCCGTGCGGCCTTGATGAACACCGACAGATTGTCCTTGATACGATCCTGTCCCTGGAAATCGCAGAGCATCTTGGGACGGAGCATGTTCTCCTGCGCATCCGCTTCGCCCTGAAACGAAGTAGACATGAGGGAATTCTGGCGCAAACCGTCCAAGTCTTTCAAGGAAGTCTCAAAATCATCGAATTCATCGCTTGCCATGTATCACCCCAGTGCGATGATCGCATAGCGAAAGAGCGTCTCTTCCGCTTCATGCTGGCCCATCGCCTCAAGTTGCGGAGCATGCTCGTCCACGAGTCTGGAGAGCGTTTCCGTTACTTTCTTCTTATCATACCCCATTTCAGCCAAAGCTTCAGCGAGTTCCGACCATTTCTTGTCCACTTCGCCTTTCTTGCGGACCTGCGTACCGGGCTCCGACGCATCATCGTCGAGAACCAGTACATTGCGAAGGGCGAGAATCAGTTTCTGTCCGGTCTTGTTTCCGACTCCAGGAATCCGCGAGAGCGTCTTTAGGTCGCCTTCGTCGAGCGCCTTGATCAGGTTCCTCAGGCTGACTCCGCCGAGTATCTTCATGGCTTGACGTGGTCCGATACCAGGAACCGTCTGCAGTTGGGTGAACACGATCCGTTCCTGCTCGTCGGAGAATCCGAACAGCGTCATCGCATCCTCACGATGCTGCAGCCATGTCAGCATCCTAAGGTTCCTGCGCTGGTCACCCTGCAACTGGGACAGTCGGCTTGCCGTCTGGGAGGAAATGACGAGGGAATACTCGACATGGCCGCATCGAAGCACCAGCTCCTGCGCCGAGACATAGACGATATCACCGATGACTGCGTTGATCATTTGAGAATCCTCACTTCCGTCGTACTGAATGTAGCGAGACATATCGCAGCCGCCAATGCATCGGCGGCGTGGTCGGGCTTAGGGATGCTCTCCATCCCGAGCATCAGCCGCATCATCTCCTGGACCTGGTTCTTCTCGGAGTTTCCGTAGCCAGTGACCGTCGTCTTGATCTGCGGGGGTGAAAAGAGCCGGACAGGCAATTCTTGGGAAAGCAGCTGATGGGTGATCGCCCCGATCACTTTCGCCACGGTGATGGCGCTACTGACATTCTTTGCAAAATAGATGTCTTCCATCCCCACTCGCTCGACATTGAACGAAGAGGCGATCCGTCCGATTTCAGTGGCTATCTCATGGATACGTTCGGCCTGCCCGTCTTGCGTCGTAGTCTTCACCACTCCAAAAGAAACAGGCCGGTAACGCTGGCCGAACACATCGACCACGCCCCAGCCTGTCTGAGCAAACCCTGGATCTATTCCCAGGATACGCATGAAGTTATTCTTCGTCCTCGTAATCGTCAGGCAAATCGAGGTTGGTGGATACTTGTTGGACATCGTCCAACTCCTCAAGCTTGTCGACGATTCTCATGACCTTGCGCGCCCGTTCAGTTTCAAGCTGCACCGTGGTATCGGCGATCTTTTCCACTTCGGCGCTATCCTGCTCGAAACCTGCAGCCTGCATCGCTTCCAGGACATTGGCGAAATCGGCTGCGCTGGTGGTCACTTCGATCGTGCCGTCTTCGGTCGCGACATCCTCCGCTCCGTTTTCCAACGCGGCTTCAAGAATGTCGTCCTCGGAATATTTCGTAGCGTCATAGGTAATGACACCCTTGGTCTGGAACATATAGGAAACGCATCCGGTCGCACCAAGGGAGCCTCCGAGCTTGGTCAGCGTGCTGCGCACATCCGCCGCGGTTCGATTCTTGTTGTCGGTCAACGTATCGATGATGATGGCCACTCCGCCAGGAGCATATCCTTCGTATGTTAGTTCGTAGAACGTGGAGGCGCCCATTTCCCCTGAGCCCTTCTTAATCGCACGATCGATGTTATCCTTGGGCATGTTCTCTGCGCGCGCCTTGATGATCGCGGTGCGAAGACGGGCATTGCTGTCAGGGTCAGGTCCGCCCATTTTGGCTGCGACTGAAATCTCCTTGATCAACTTCGTGAACTTCTGACCGCGTTTCGCGTCAGCAAGACCCTTCTTGTGCTTGATAGTTGCCCATTTGCTGTGGCCGGACATATTGAACCTCTTTATAGAAATAGATTGCGGTTGTTTTCGGATACGAATCCTCGTAACGTTATCATACGGCAAAAATCGGTGTCAAGGGGCTACAGGGGGTTCGACGGGACAATCACCGTTTTTCGAATGCCTGACTCGATCCGCTGCAAGCGCCAGACGCAAAACGAGATCGTCCAGGACCATCCAGCCGTTTTCGGTGCAAGCGAAGGAAGTCGTCCCCACCACATACGAGCCGTCGGTCAGCGTACGCAGACACTCGCTGTCGAGCAGTTCCCCGAACGAAAACCCGAACCGTGTTGCGAACGCATCGAAGTTGATTCCTTCTTTGACTCGCAATGCGACGAGCAGATACTCCTCCAATTCTTCTTCCTTGGAAAGGAACTCATGGCGATAACCGGAGAACGGCCGACCTGCGCAATACGCAACGACATCCGCCGGACATCCCCATCTGACGATTCCTTCTTCACAGAACGCAGTACCGGCTGCCGCCGGACCCAATCCGACATACTGTTCCAGCGCCCAGTAGCGACTGTTGTGCAGGCATCGGTTCCCTTTCTGTGCGAAATTCGAAACCTCGTAATGTTCATACCCAAGCAGGGACAGCCGCTGCCAGCAGGCAAGCAACATCCGTGTCTGGTCCCATTCCTCTAGTTCATGCGCCCGCATTGCCAGAGGAGTCCCTTCCTCCACCGACAGACAATACAGAGACAGATGCTCAGGTTCCGCCGTAGCGACCAATGAATCGATATCGTTCAATGCGGAAGCCTCATCCTGTCCCGGAACACAGGTCATGAGATCGAAACTCAGTTTCACACCGTACCGTCTTCTCAGTTCCACGGCGTTACCGATCCCTCCTACGACGCGGGAGAGCGAGGTGTTGCGCCCAAGCGCTGACAACACCTGAGCATCGAGACTTTGGACCCCCATGCTCAGCCGGTCGGCGTATCGGCCTAGAACCGGCAGGAACGACATGTCGAGCGATTCCGGATTCATCTCCACGGTGCATTCTCCGGGACGTCCGAACAGGCAGGCGGCCTCTAGCAGCCGGGACAGTTCATTGGAACGCAGGCAACCGGGGTTGCCGCCTCCGAAGAACACAGTCTCGAACGGACGGCCGAGCGCAAGGGCGCAGGACTCGATCTCGCGGGCCATTCTCTCGACATAGGCCGTACGCAGAGAAGAACCGCCCCCGTCCCATCTGCATGCCGGCAACGAATAGAACGCGCAGTAGTCGCATTTGGAAACACAGAACGGCACATGGATGTACAAAGAGACAGGAAAACCGGAATGGAACAGGCCTGAAGGAACCGACGAGGCGATCTTCATCTCCAGCTCAGTCGTCGGTCAGGATATCCATCCGACGAGGAGGCCAGAACCGGGCGATCACCCGCCCGTTGACCTTGTCGGTATCGACGGGCCCGAAATATCGGCCGTCCAAGGAGTTGTCCCGGTTGTCCCCAAGCGGAAGCACATGATGGGCGGGAACATAGATCCCCTGACGGTATCTTCCGTAGGAGCTTCTCACGGAAAAATCGGAGGGATCGAGCAGATGCTGGGTCCGGAATTTGCTGGCGTTGACTTGATATTCGTCGCCGGGGCCAGTATAGTCCTTGACTTTCTGATAGGAAGTCAACAGATGCTGCGGCGCCGACGTCAGCCCCTTTTCCTGATAGCCGATCAACGCCGCATAGGCTTTCAGGCCATCGTAGATGTCGGGATCCACCAGCCGGTTCGGTCCGCTAGACAGTCCATTGTCGGCACGGAAGGAACTTTCGCTCCGGAACGCGTCGGTTCCAGCCGGCTTGATATCCACGTTCCCTTCGAAGAATCTGACCACATCGCCGCTCATGGCGGCGGCGCGCTTGACGTAGAGACGTTCCCGCGGGTTTCCCTCCTCGTCGACATCGATGTTCACCAAGGACAACGTGCCCATGTATAGGATCTGCGTCAGGATATCGTACACAGGCCCTTTCGAAACATAGTTCGGATTATAGAACGTAATGATCTGATCGCGCTGCGGCTGTCTGTGTCCGGTGAGGATCTTCTTTCCGCCCGGGTACAGCTCGAACCCGTAGGAGTTCTTGTTGACGAACACCCTGTCGCCGATCAGCAACGTCTTCTCCATGGAAGGAGACGGAATGACGAACAACTGGAAGAGATACTGATTGATCAGCAGGACGGCGACGACGGCGAACACGAGCGCATCGAGCCACCCTTTCACTTCACCCCAGAATGTCCTGGGTTTCCTGGCGGCCACAAGCGCGGCTTTCTTCGCTTTGCGGACGGTCAGATACCGTTCGGCCGACCGTTCGATCGTTGACAAGAATTCGTCCATGTTCTGGAAAGTACCACAATCGGGGCGAGTTGACAAGTTGTAGCGGGGAGAGTACCTTGTAGCGTATGAAAAAGCCTGTCCAACTACCGGATGTCGAACCTGTGAAACTCCCTTCAGTCCTGGGTGTTCGCCCAGGTGTCTACATCCTCGTCATATCCATCCTGCTGGTCGCTTTGGCGGTGTTTCTCATTGGATTCCTTCCAGGCATCGTCCACGGAGGCAAGAAGGTGACATTCACCAGCCCTGTTTCATCGGTAGCCGTAACGGTGGATGGAATCTATCGTGGGGGGACGCCGTTCGAGACCTTCATCGAAAGCGGTACGCACGAAGTCCTCTTTTCCAAGGACGGGCTGACACTCCAGACAAAGACGGTAGAAGTCGGACATCCGGTGTTCTTCACCTGGCTGGCGCCGCGAAAACAGACGGTCGAGAACGACTCTATTTCGATCACGGAGGAAGGACTCGAGCGGCTTACCGGCACGTTCCTTTCGGAAGTAGCCGCATGGTCGGCGGTCACGGACTATGACGACAGGTATCACTTTCCTCCCCTGTTCAGCCAATGGGCCTCGGATATGGCGGTTCTGTCGAACGAACTGGCCCCTTCGACAAGGCTAAACGCCCTCGTCGAAGATGCATGGACCCTTTCCTGTGCTTTCATCACCAGCGCCACGATGCGCTCCGACGCATTGATTGCGCTCGACATCCTTTCCAAGGCAGGATTGCCGAATGATACCGAAACGACCGGCACGCTGCTCGCCGTCGCCGAAGATCTGTTCAGCGACACCGGAGGCCCCAGCTCCGTCACAGGTCTGGAGGGTACCGTCTTGGCCGAGAAGCCTCAACCGACATCGCTGACCGTCGGGGACATGACGATCAAAGGCTTTGCCTATGAACCGGCCGAATTCGTCATGGGAGACTCCTTCCCCGCCATCTGGCCCGCTGTCACTTCCGCCGGCGTTCCCGTTTCTCCCGCCGGATTCTCGATCGCCGCAAACGAAGTGTCGGAGTATCAATGGGCGCTGTTCATTGAAAGCAACCCGTACTGGAGCAAAGCGAACCTACAGCAGTTGATCGCGGACGGACAGGTAGACGAATATTACCTTGCCGGGATTTTCCCGACCACGACGCTACCGACGAATCGTCCGATCAGAAACATCAGCTATCGCGCGGCGGTCGCTTTCTGCGAATGGCTCAGCGAGGCAAGCGGCAGGAACGTCCATCTTCCCTCGGAAGCGCAATGGACGAGGGCGGCGCTGAATGTCCAGGACAAGGCGTACGCCAAAGCGTTGCTTACCGTGGATACGGACGAATCCTCCCCGTCGGCGATGCTCGGCGGTGTCTGGGAATTCACTTCGACGCCGTTCCTTCCCCTTGCCAGGCTCGGCGGAGCGTACGAGCGGTTGCTCGGTATCGCGGATACGTTCTCCCTCGACACCGATAGAATCGTCAAGGGCGGTTCGTTCGTCAACAGCCCGAGCGACATCGGGATCGACACGGTCGGTGCGATCGAACCGAACGCGTGCGGGGAATACACCGGCATGCGAATCGCCTGGGAGTGATCATGGCAAAGTTTTCCAAGTCGGACGTGAAAGTCCTGCAAGTCAACAAGAAAGCATATTTCAACTACGAAGTCGTCGAGGATCTCGAATGCGGCATTTCCTTAGCCGGAACGGAAGTCAAGTCGATCCGCGAAGGCCGGTTCAGTTTCGTCGACAGCTATGTGAAGATCACCACCGGAGGCCTCGTGCTGGTCGGATTCACCATCCAGCCATACAAGAACGCCAGCATCTTCAACCATCGGACAGACCAGGACCGCAGGCTCCTCGCACACAAGCAGGAAATCAAGCGCTTGAAACGAAAGGTCGAGGAGAAAGGGTTCACGCTTGTTCCGACGAAAGTCTACCTGAAAGGGAACCTAGTCAAGGTGCAGGTATCGTTGTGCCGGGGCAAACAGCTGCATGACAAGCGGGATGCGATCAAGGAACGGGATATGAACCGGGACGCCCGCAGGGAACTGAAGCAGCTCAATTACTGACATCAGGCAAGGCGGGAGCGATATGGCGATACGGATCCTCCACACGTCCGACTGGCATCTCGGGCGCCAGTTGTACGGAAGAAGAAGGTCTTCGGAATACTCTGCATTCCTTTCCTGGCTTCACGAAACGATCCGCGACGAACAGATCGATGTTCTGCTTGTCAGCGGCGATATCTTCGACACGACGACACCCGGAGCGAACGTCCAACGGGAATACTTTGAGTTCCTTGGGAAACTTTCGGAAACCGGCTGTTCGCATGCCGTCATCATTTCCGGTAATCATGACAGCCCGGTATTGCTTGGCGCTCCGGCTGCGTTGCTCAAGTACTTCAACATCCACGTCGTCACGGCCCGGGAAGAAGCGTTGCTGCTAGAAAATCGGCATGGCAGTCCGATGCTCGGCGTCATCGCGGTTCCGTTTCTCCATGACAAGGATATCCGCCTGTCATCCGAACTGGAAACATCGCAGGACAAGATGCAGGCGTATCACGAAGCGGTCGCCGCCAGGTTCCGGTCCTGCGAACGGCAGATGCTCGAAATCCTCGATGGTCGGGACATTCCGGTAGTGGGCATGGCCCATCTTTTCACGGCGGGCGGCGCGACGGTCGATGGGGACGGCGTGCGGGATCTGTACGTCGGCTCGCTGAGCCATATTTCCCCATCGGTCTTTCCCGCTGCGGCATGCTACATGGCCCTTGGACATCTTCACGTTCCGCAATGCGTAGGAGGAATGGAGAATATCAGGTACAGCGGCTCCCCGTTGCCGATGGGCTTTGGCGAAGCGGCACAGCGCAAGCAGGTATGCATTGCGGATCTGGAAGCGGGTCAGCCACCGGACGTCAAGACGCTCGAGATTCCTGTTTTCAGGCATCTGGTACGCATCTGCGGAGATCTCCGGCAGATAGAAGAACGTCTCTCCATACTTTCTTCGGATGCGCCGACAGCAAAAGCGCTTCCCACCTGGATCGAAATCGACTATGATGGCGATGAAATCATCGATGACCTCTCGCACCGCATCGAACGGATGGAACGCCCTCGGACGACGATGGAAATCATCGCGGTCAAGAATCTGCGGAAAGCCCAGGCTATCTTGCGCCAGCAGGAGCAGGCGCAGAACCTCGAGTTCATGACTCCGATACAAGTATTCAAACGCTGCATGGAGGACAACGGCATCGACCAATGCCAGAGAACCGGCCTGCAGGCCGCGTTCGCTGAAATCTATCATTCGGTCCTGACTTGCGGGAGCGAGGAGTAGGCGATGAGAATTTTATCGCTACGCCTGAAGAATCTTAACTCGCTTGAAGGGACCTGGAGCATCGATTTCACCTCAGAAGCATTTCTTCAGAATGGACTGTTCGTCATCACGGGGCCGACGGGTAGCGGAAAGACGACGATCCTGGATGCGATCTCTCTGGCGCTCTATGGCAGGACTCCGCGATTGCAGAGAATCAACAAGTCGACGAACGATATCATGACGCGGGGATGCGGAGAGTGCTTCAGCGAAGTGACCTTCGCCACGTCGGAGGGAACATTCAGAAGCCTATTCAGCCAACGCAGGGCGCGAACGCTGGCTACCGGTGCGCTTCAAGACCAGAAACGGGAGATATCAGACGCAACCTCCGGCAAGATTCTTGCATCCACGCTCAAGGAGGCCGACGAGACGATCATACGGCTCGTCGGAATGGAATTCGACCAATTCTCCAGATCCGTGATGCTCGCACAGGGACAGTTCGCCGCGTTTCTCCAGGCAGGAAGCGACCAAAGGGGGCCGATCCTTGAGCAGATCACAGGAACCGGCATCTATTCGGATATCTCGATCGCCGTCCAAGTACGGTACAGAACAGAGAAAGAAACACTTGAGCACCTGCGGCGGGAGCTTGACGGAATCGTTCCGCTGACGGAAGAAGAACTTTCCGCAATCCACGACGAAAGCAAGCGGCTGGAAGAAACGTCCGCTCTGCTGGGTAGCCGGCTCTCCCTCGTCGAGCAGGCCATTCGCTGGTATGATGAGGGCGCAACGCTTCGGTATCGACAGGAAGTTCTTTCACAGTCCATCGAGCGGCTCACCGAAGACGAACGTGCGTTCATTCCGGAATCGGAGAGATTGTCCAGATACGAGAAGGCTCGCCCGCTGGCTGCCGACTGGGAGGAATTGCAGCGGTCCGCGGCATCAGTCGAGCAATCCGCCATCCAACACGACCAGCTGGAACATGAGCTTCTCGAACTGAAGGCCAGCGAGGAGCACGCACGGCACACATACGAAGAAACGTTGCGAGTGCTCTCCGACAAACATTCGGAACACAAAGCGTTGTCGAGCCTTTTGAAAGTGGTACGTGAAAAAGAAATACTGATCAAACGAGCGGCCGAAGAGCATCTGCTGAGAAGCCAGGAGACAGAAGCGCTCCGGAGCGAATGCGACGCGACACTTCTGCAGATCGAGTCGATCAGTCAGGAAATAGACCGGATCGTCGCCGAAACGCAACAGGCGCGCGCATATGTGGAAAGCCATGCCGAAGATGCACCGCTGACTGGCGTCCTTCCCCTCCTGATCGAACGACTGGACAAACTGGAACAGATGACGAGAAAGCAACAAGCTGTTGAGCGGACGATCTCAGAACTCGAAGCCTCGATCGGAAAACTGCAGCAGAATCTTGAATTCGCCCTGCAAGAGCTCGATATGCGACAAGTCGAATCGCAACAAAACAAGCACCGGCTTGAATCGCTCAAACAGGAACATGCCGAACTGAGCCGCCATGGGGACGGCAGGCCGCTTCACCAGCAATCGCGGGAAGTAGCGGAATCACGTGCTCGAGCGGAGGATTCGCTTGAGAAAGTCCGGCGGTTCATCCAGTTGCGACAAAAAAAGAGCGACGACGAGGCAAACCTTGCGGACACGGAACGGGAACTCCAAGCGACGAAAGATTTGTCGGAGACGAATCGGCGACTGATCTCCGCGCTGCAGCGGACTCTCGACATGTCGCGGCGCTATCGCGACATCCTCCGGATCAGGGAGGAATTGTCCGAAGGACAGCCCTGCCCCGTCTGCGGCTCGGAGCATCATCCGTACCTGCGGTTCCAGGATGCGCCGCTACCGCAAAGCGAACAAGAAACAGACGGGACGGCCCCCGAAACATCGGAACGGGAATTGGAGTCCGCCCGACAGACATCGGAGGCCTTGCACCGCCGCCTCGGAATGCAGGAAACCGAGACGGAAAACCTTCGAACATCGATTCGGACGCTTCAAGAAGAAATGGAACGCCTTGAGTCGGCTCTCGGCAGGCGGTTGGACAAAGAAGACGACCATTCGCTCATGTCACGGCATACGGAAGAACTCGAAGCGCTCCGGACGTCCTACGACGAAATTCAGAAAAAGATCGACGATCAGGAAACCCTGGGGCATTCCATGGAGGAAGCGCAGGAAGCGGTGGCTGTATCAAACGAGCAAGCCGAGTCGGCCAGACGCATCGCCGACACACGCGCCGAAGAACTGTCCCGAACAAAAAGCCTGCTTCGGCAGACGAGTGCGGGGCATCAGGAACTGGAGACGGAACGTATCCGTGCAATCGCTGCCGTCGAAACGGAGCTCGGAAGCCTAGCTGGCGCATATTCGCTCGCTACCCCCCAGGAAATCTCCCGAGCGAGAGACGGACTTACGGACAGGGAACAGCTGTTTCGCTCCCGTAGAACGATATGCGAAGGGGCGACTTCCGCCATTGGTGCCCTTTCCATGAAGATGGAAGAACGCAACCAGGCGCTCTTGCATTGCAACAGCCGACTTTCGGATGCAATGGAGAAGGAAGACGACGCGAACAACCGAATCACATCGCTACGTAAGGAACGTTCCATCCTGTTCGCCGACAAGGACTGCGACGCCGAGGAAACGAGAATCGAACAGGAACTTTCGCTCGCATCCTTGCTGACTGAACAGTCCAGAACCCGCCTTACGGAGATCGAGACGAAATATATTTCGACACAGGAGCGCGTGGAGGAACTGAAAAGCAGTCTTTCCGATGCACGGGCTACCCTTGTCCAGCGGGATGCATCGTTTACGGCGCGTCTTGGCGAGCATGGATTCACATGCCGGCAGGAATTCGTCGATTCGTTGCTGACGGAAGTCGACGAGAGCGTGTTGAAACGGAAAGCGGAAGCTTTACGTACCAGACGACTCAAGATGGAGGCCGAAGCGAATGAAGTCGCTGCGAGTCTATCGGAACATGCGGCGCGGCGACCGGACGCCCAGTTCGACAATGAGTCGACGCTTCCATCGATCCAGAGGCAGACTCGCAAGGAGTACGAAGAATCGTTGCTCAGGATCGGAGCGCTTCGGAGAAAACTCGAAGAAAACCGCGAGCTGAACGAAAAAAAGGAGCGTTCCGTCCTTGAGGTCGCACGGCAGAACAAAATTCTCGAAACATGGGACGCTCTCTATGCGCTGATCGGTTCGAGCGACGGAAAAAAGTTCAGGAACTATGCGCAGGGCATCACATTCGACCAGTTGCTCGCCCATGCGAACCGGAAACTCACCGTCATGACCGACCGGTATCTGCTGGTGCGTTCCGACACGGAAGCGCTCGACATCTCGGTGGTCGACAACTATCAAGGGGGAGAGATTCGGACGACGAAGAACCTTTCCGGAGGAGAAAGTTTCTTGATCAGTCTTGCACTCGCCCTCGCCCTTTCACAGATGGCGAGCCGGCATGTCCGTATCGACTCTCTGTTTCTCGACGAAGGCTTCGGCACACTCGACGAACAGACGCTCGATACGGCGCTGGACGCATTGTCCATGCTCCGCGACGATGGAAAGCTGATCGGACTGATCAGCCATGTTCCGGCTCTCAGGGAACGAATCCCCACCAGAATCCAGGTCATCAAGGGATCGGGCGGTACGAGCCGGCTCTCGGGGCCAGGCTGTACTCGCGAATAAAGAGCAGGGTCATTGTAGGTAAGGGTCATTGCAGGGTCATTGTTGGGGGAGCTGTCGAGCTAGACTGAATGTACGAAGCGTGAGGGAGTTGGAGCGTATCGCGACACTCATGCGCAACAATTTTGTTGCATAATTTTCCGCAGAACCGTTTGATTCTTTTTTTCAATCATGATATAACCGAGGCATCGTACATTTTGTTGCAAGTCAACCCACCTATTTGTTGCATTTTATGAGGAGCACGATGAAAAAAGTCGCCGTCATCATGGGAAGCGATAGCGATTTCCCGTTTGTCAATCCCGCGATGGAGATGTTGAAACAGCTTGGAATTCCGTTCGAAACGCATGTGTATTCCGCGCATCGAGCTCCGCAGGTCGTAGCCGATTTCGCTCGCGGCGCGTACGACGCAGGATTCGGAGTCGTCATCGCAGCGGCGGGAAAGGCGGCGCACCTGGCGGGAGTGATCGCCGGAGGAACGATCCTGCCGGTCATCGGAATTCCGCTCAGCGCATCGCTGGGTGGACTGGATGCATTGCTGGCTACCGTTCAGATGCCTAGCGGGGTTCCTGTGGCCACCGTCGCTGTCGATGGAGCTGCGAACGCCGCGATACTCGCCGCGCAGATACTCGCTGTGGAAAACCAAAGCCTTGCCCACAAGCTTGTGAAAATGAAGCAGGAACAGCTGCAGTCGGTACTGCGCAAGGATGCTGCGATCCAAGCCGCCGTACAGGTTCAATGACCTGACGACGGCTTTTTTCATCGATTCACAATCGTTCGAATCCGAATTTCAGGGAGCAGGAATATGGACAGGACAAATCAGGTATATGAAGGCAAGGCGAAGAAAGTCTTCGCCACCACGGATCCGGAAATCTATGTCGTCGAATACAAGGACGATGCGACGGCGTTCAATGGTCTGAAGAAAGGGACAATCGCTGGGAAGGGAGTCATCAACAACAGGGTGACGAACCATCTGATGCGCTTGATCGAGGACAACGGGATACCGACCCATTATGTCCGGCAGATATCCGACCGCGAGACGGCTGTCCGAAAAGTGAAGATCATCCCGATCGAGGTGATCGTGCGGAACATAGCCGCAGGTTCGCTGTCGAAACGTCTCGGGTTGCCCGAAGGAACGAAACTCTCCTCCACCGTCCTGGAATATTGTTATAAGGACGACGAACTGGGTGATCCGATGATCAACGAGTACCATATCAAAGCTATGGGACTGGCCTCGGAAGAGGAACTGCGTCTGATCGCCGACTATTCGTTCAGGATCAACAGGATCCTTTGCGGATACCTGCAGGATCTGAAGATCGAGTTGATCGATTTTAAACTGGAATTTGGAAAAACGTCGGATGGTACGGTCATTCTCGCCGACGAAATCTCCCCCGATACCTGCAGGTTCTGGGACACGGAGACAGGGGAAAAGCTTGACAAGGATCGATTCCGCAGGGATCTCGGGCATGTCGAGGACGCCTATCAGGAAATTCTCAGACGACTGATGGGGGCGTGACAGGCATGTACTTCGACAAGCCGAGAGAGGAATGCGGCGTCTTCGGAATCTATGCGACGCGAGACATGGATGTGGCCGCCCTCACCTACTACGGGCTGTATGCGCTGCAGCATCGAGGGCAGGAAGGATGCGGAATCGCCATCAACGACGGAGGGGTCATCTCCGCCCACAAGGATATCGGACTGGTAGGAGACGTGTTTTCCGGCGATGCGCTGACGAAACTTGGCTCGGGGAGAATGACCGTCGGACATGTCAGATATGCGACGACAGGCTCCGCTGACAGGCTCAACGTGCAGCCGTTGGTGATCACCCACCGCAACGGCAGGATCGCCCTTGCCCACAACGGGAATCTGACCAACGACGCAAAGCTTCGCGACGAGCTGGAGCGCAACGGTTCGATCTTCCATACGACCAGCGACACCGAAGTCATAGCCTATACGATCACGAAGCACCGGTTGGTCCTGCCATCGCTGGAAGATGCCGTTAACCGGACGATGGACGAAATAGCGGGAGCGTATTCGCTCGTCATCATGTCTCCGACGAAATTGATCGCCGCACGCGACCCTTGGGGGTTCCGCCCGCTATGCATCGGAGAACTGGACGGGGGGTATGTCGTTTCGTCGGAGACTTGTGCACTCGACGCCGTCGGCGCACGGTTTCTCAGAGACGTTCGGCCGGGAGAGATCGTCGTCATCGACGGAGACGGTATCCGATCGAACACCGATCATTCCGGTACGAAGGAACCGGCTCTCTGCGTCTTCGAACTGATCTACTTCGCCCGTCCCGACAGCCTGATCGACGGCATCTCGGTCCATGAAGCCCGCCAGCGTGCGGGAGCCTTTCTTGCGCTGGAGCATCCGGTCCAGGCGGATGTCGTCATCGGGGTTCCCGATTCCGGCATCGACGCGGCGATCGGCTATGCCCGGCAGTCGGGAATCCCGTACGGAGTCGGATTGATCAAGAACAAATATATCGGCAGGACGTTCATCCAGCCCACCCAGCAAGACAGGGAGAACCAGGTCAGGATCAAGCTCAATCCGATCGCCTCCACCGTCGCCGGCAAGCGTGTCATCTTGATCGACGACTCGATCGTCAGAGGAACGACCAGCCGAAGGATCGTCAAGCTGGTGCGCGAAGCGGGAGCGAAAGAGGTTCATTTCAGGTCTTCGGCGCCGAAGTTCCTTCACCCCTGCTATTTCGGCACGGATATCGATTCCAGCGAGAATCTATTCGCCCATAAGTACGACGAACGGCAGATGAAGGAGATGCTCGATGTAGATTCGATCGGATTCCTTGGCCCCGAGAATGTGACGAAACTCTCCCCGTTGGGAGAAAGCAAAGGGTTCTGCGCCGCATGCTTTACCGGAGCCTACCCATGCGATCCGCCGCAGAAAATAGGAAAAGACAAGTACTCGCAGAAAATTCCGACGCAAGGATCCAGATAGATGTCGGACGATGAACGGTCCCGACACCGGAACATCGGAAGGAAACGCCTATGAACGGACAGAACAGCTACAGTAAAAGCTACCGCGAAAGCGGAGTAGACATCACCGCCGGGTATCGAGCGGTCGAATTGATGAAGCGGCACATCGCACGGACCGCCGTGCCGTCTGTGGTCGATGGAATCGGAGGATTCGGCGGCATCTTCGATCCCGGAGCCGACAAGTATCGACATCCGTTGCTCGTCGGCGGCACGGACGGGGTCGGAACGAAACTCAAGATCGCCTTCATGATGGAGCGGCACGACACGGTGGGGATCGACTGCGTCGCGATGTGCGTCAACGACATCATCTGCTGCGGAGCGAAACCCCTGTTCTTCCTCGACTATATCGCGCTCGGCAAAAACATACCTGAGAAAGTAGCGGAGATCGTTTCAGGAGTCGCCGAAGGGTGCGTGCAGGCCGGATGCGCGCTCATCGGAGGAGAGACCGCAGAAATGCCTGGCTTCTATCCTGAGAACGAATATGATCTCGCAGGTTTTTCCGTAGGAATCGTCGAAAAGGATCTGATGCTCGATCGAAATTCGGTCGAAGCCGGGGACATCTTGATCGCACTCCCCTCCTCTGGCGTCCATTCCAACGGTTTTTCGCTGGTACGCAGCATCTTCCGTCTCGATGAAGATCAGTCCGCGCTGGACAAACGCCCGGAACCATTGGACGAGACGCTCGGCGAAGCTCTGCTTCGTCCGACGAGCATCTATGTCAAACCGATGCTCGCTCTGTTCGAAACGGTGACGGTCAAATCGGTAGCGCACATTACAGGCGGAGGCTTCTATGAAAATATCCCTCGATGTCTGCCGGACGGCATGTGCGCCGTCATCGAGAAATCGTCGCTACGCATTCCTCCTATCTTCGATGTAATCCGCAGCAATGGACGAATCGACGAACACGATATGTTCAATACGTTCAACATGGGCGTCGGAATGTGCGTGGTGATTTCTCCGGACGATGAAGCAAAGGCACTGGATCGGCTTGCCGCCGATGGCGTTCCCGCATATAGGATCGGCACGATCGCTTCCGGACAGGAGCCGGTAGTTCTCCGATGAAGAAGCGACGGATCGCAGTACTGGCCAGCGGAGGCGGCACGAATCTCCAGGCTTTGCTCGACGCCCAGGCGGACGGCAGACTCATCAGCGGAACAATCGTTTCCGTGATATCGGATACCGAGGGAGCGTTCGCCCTCGAACGCGCCAGACGGGCGTCCGTCGAGGCTGTGTGCATCGACAGAAAAACATTCACGTCCCGAAAGGAATTCGAACAAGCGCTTCTCGACGCGCTGGACTGCCGACGCATCGATCTGATCGTCCTCGCCGGCTTTCTCTCCATCCTCGGCCTTCAGTTCGTCGAACGGTATCCGAACCGGATCATCAACGTGCATCCATCGCTGATTCCTTCGTTCTGCGGCAAAGGGATGTATGGCCTGAAGGTCCACAAGGCGGCGCTCGACAGAGGTGTAAAGGTGAGCGGCGCGACGGTGCATTTCGTCAACGAGATTCCGGATGGAGGGCCGATCATCCTCCAGAAAGCCGTGGCCGTACTTGACGATGACACGCCACAAAGCCTACAAGAACGTATCATGGTCGAAGCCGAGCGGCAATTGCTCTGGCAGGCGGCCGAGAAAGTCTGTAGCGAACTTGGGGAGGATCCAGATGCAGAGCATTGAACAGGCGCTGAAAGGCACTTCGTATCCAGGAAGAGGGCTATTGGTCGGATTGACCGACAAAGGGGAACCTGCCGCCACCTATTTTATCATGGGACGCAGCGAGAACAGCCGCAACAGGATATTCATCGAAACCTCCGACGGCATCAGGACACAGGCGCATGACCCGTCCAAGATGACGGATCCATCCCTGATCATCTACACGCCGGTACGGCTATGTGGCGACGATATGGTCGTGAGCAACGGTGACCAGACCGATACGATAGTCGCGGCGATTTCTCAAGGAAACGACATGCGTACGGCGCTACGAGACCGTCGATATGAACCGGACGAACCGAACTTCACGCCTCGCATCAGCGCCGTGTTCCACATCGCTCGACCGTACGGTTATGAGCTGTCGATCCTCAAAAAAAGCGAAGCCGGTTGCGCACGGTACAGCTTCTCCTACGACGATCCGCAAGTCGGCACAGGTCATCTGCTCCATACCTACCGATGCGACGGGAAGCCGCTGCCGTCTTATGAGGGAGAGCCGAAGCCCGTCAAGATTTGCGGCGACCTGACCGCCTGGAGCCTCAGGGTCTGGGATGCGCTGGACAAGAGTAACCGAGTGGCGCTCTATTCCGTCGTGTTCCGCGCCGATGGCACACGACAGTCGTACATCATCAACAGGAATGCGGAATAAGGAGGGTTGACCATGGAACAACTTATGTTGAAATACGGATGCAATCCGAACCAGAAACCTGCGAGCATATCCGTAGCGGAAGGCGATCTTCCACTGCAGGTGCTCAATGGCAACGTCGGATACATCAATCTGCTCGACGCCCTCAACGGATGGCAGCTCGTCAGGGAACTCAAACAGGCCACGGGCCTTGCGGCTGCCACTTCGTTCAAGCATGTCAGCCCTGCGGGCGCCGCAATCGCGCTACCGCTTTCTGAGAGCGAAAGACGGATGTATTTCGTCACAAGCGAGGCACTCTCCCCGCTTGCCGTGGCATACGTCCGTGCCAGGGGCGCGGACAGAATGTCCTCATTCGGCGATTTCATCGCGCTGAGCGACACATGCGACGAAAGTACCGCAAAATGCATCAATCGCGAAGTTTCCGACGGAGTGATCGCCCCTGGATACACCGACGCGGCGCTGGCGATCCTGTCGAAAAAAAAGAAAGGAGCATATTCGGTCGTGCAAATCGATCCGACGTTCGAACCCTCCCCAGTCGATCGACGAACGGTATTCGGTGTTACGTTCGAACAACGACGCAATGATATTGCGATCGTTCCCAAGATGCTGGACAATATCGTTACCAGGAACAAGGCGCTCCCCCCGGAAGCGGTCCGCGATCTGCTGGTCGCGATGATCGCATTGAAATACACGCAATCCAATTCGGTCTGCTTCGCCTTCGACGGACAGACGATCGGTGTCGGGGCGGGACAACAGTCCCGTATCCATTGTACCAGACTCGCGGCCGACAAGGCCGATCTTTGGCGGCTTCGCCAACACCCGAACGTCCTCGATTTGCCGTTCCAGAGCAAGCTCAGCCGCAATGACAAGGACAATGCGATCGAACAGTATCTCGCCGATGAAGCGGAGACATCCCTCTTCGACGACGGCATCTGGCAGCGTTACTTCACAAAATGTCCGGATCCCCTACCCAAGCAGGAAAAGCGGAACTGGCTTGCAAAAGTTTCCAATGTCTCGCTTGCCAGCGATGCGTTCTTTCCGTTCCGCGACAATATCGATCGAGCGGCAAGAAGCGGAGTTTCCTATATCAGCGAACCGGGAGGATCGTTGCGCGACGATGTCGTGATCCAAGCGTGCGACGAACATGGCATGACGATGGCATTTACCGGCGTCAGGCTGTTCCACCACTGATTTTCGAAAAAGGAGAGACGTCTGATGAATATTCTGCTGATCGGAGGCGGAGGCAGGGAGCATGCACTTGCATGGAGTCTGAGAAAGAACCCTGCCGTCGGTACCATATGGGCACTGCCCGGCAATGCAGGCATGGAGGAGATCGCCACTTGCGTTCCGATCGCGGCAAAGGATCTCGATGCGATCGTTTGTTTCGCTCAGTCACAACCTGTCGATTTCGCTGTCGTGGCTCCAGACGATCCGCTTGCGCTCGGGCTCGTGGATCGGCTCCACGGCATCGGCATCCCATGCTTCGGCCCTGAAGCGAAAGCCGCTCGGATCGAGAGCAGCAAAGCGTTCGCAAAAAATCTGATGTCCCGATACAAGATCCCTACCGCGGCATACCGCACGTTCGACTCCTATGAGCAAGCCGTGGCATATTTGAAAACCCAGCGATACCCGATCGTCGTAAAGGCGGACGGACTTGCGCTGGGGAAAGGGGTCGTCATCGCCATGGATGAGCGGCAGGCCGTCGAAGCCGTCACGACCATGATGGTCGACAAGGTCTTCGGAACCAGCGGAGGAACAGTGGTCATCGAGGAATTTCTCACTGGACCCGAGGTTTCCGTCCTCGCCTTCACCGACGGCAAGCATATCGTTCCGATGATCTCGTCCATGGATCACAAGCGGGCGCTGGACGGTGATGTTGGTCCGAATACAGGAGGAATGGGGACGATCGCCCCCAATCCTTGGTACACCGAAGCTATCGCCAGCCAGTGCATGGAACAGATTTTCATCCCGACGATCAGAGCCATGGAGCAGGAGGGATGCCCGTTCAAAGGGTGCTTATATTTCGGCCTGATGCTCACCGTCGAAGGACCGAAAGTCATTGAATACAATTGTCGTTTCGGAGATCCCGAGGCCCAGGTGATCCTTCCATTGCTGCAAAGCGACTTGCTGACGACCATGCTCGCCGTAGAGAACGGGACGCTCGAGCACTGCGACGTGCGTTTCAGTCCGGACAGCGCCTGTTGCGTCGTCATTGCCAGCGGGGGATATCCGGTTTCCTATGAGATGGAGAAACAGATTTCGTTCGACTGTTCCGCAGACGTCCTGTATTTCCATGCCGGAACCCGCAGGACTGATCGCGGGGTCGTGACCGCTGGAGGTCGGGTGCTGTCGGTAGTGGCGGTGCGTCCCACGCTGGAACAAGCAGTCGAAGCTGCGTACCGGGGCGTCGATACCGTACGATTCGAGCACGCCGCATTTCGTTCTGACATCGGCAGATCGGCATTGGAGCAGCTATCATGATCAAAAGACTGTATGTAGAAAAACGTTCCGCTTTCGCCACACAGGCGAAAGCACTCCGTTCGGAGATCGCGCTTTTCCTTGGAATCATAGGACTTCGGGATGTGCGGATTCTCCATCGTTATGACGTGGAAGGCGTTTCGGACGAATTGTTCGAGCTGTGCACGACGACCGTTTTCGCTGAACCCCAGGTAGATCTGTACTATCAGAGCCTCTCGGACGTTTCCAGTCAGGCGACAGGCATGTTCGCTGTCGAGTATCTTCCCGGACAATTCGATCAGAGAGCCGATTCCTGCGAACAGTGCATCCAGCTGATCGGACGGTGCGAACGGCCACGTGTCAGAACCGCGACGATCTATCTTCTGGACGGGGAACTGACGCAACAGGATATCCAAGCCATCAAGACATACCTGATCAACCCGGTGGAAAGTCGCGAAGCTTCGCTTGAAGCGGCGGGAAATTTTGATGATGTTTCGAATGTTCCGGACGATCACCCCTTGATCGTCGGTTTCCGGGGAATAGACGACACAGCCCTGGAACAGCTCCACCGGACCATGGGACTGGCGATGGACGACGCCGACCTACGGATGCTGCGCGACTATTTCACCGACGAACGTAGGGATCCTACGCTGACGGAACTCAAAGTCATCGATACCTATTGGTCGGATCATTGCAGGCATACGACATTCAGAACCTCCATAGATTCGGTCAGGATCGAAGACGACCGTGTCAAGGACGCATGGAACCGATACATCGCGCTTCGAACCCGGATGGGAGCCTCTCAGCCCCCGACGCTGATGGACATAGCGACTCGCGCTTCGAAATATCTGCAGGAATCAGGTATCGTACGGGGTGTCGATATCTCCGAAGAGATCAATGCCTGCACGATACAGACCGCCGTCGATGTCGATGGCGAGATACAGGACTGGCTGGTCCTATTCAAGAACGAGACTCACAACCATCCCACGGAAATCGAGCCGTTCGGCGGTGCGGCCACATGCATCGGAGGAGCGATCAGAGATCCGCTTTCCGGACGAGGCTATGTCTATCAAGCAATGCGGATTTCAGGATCCGGGGATCCGCGGACTCCGATGGATCGGACTTTGACAGGAAAGCTCGCTCAACGACAAATCGCGCTCGGGTCGGCGGCAGGCTACAGCAGCTATGGCAATCAGATCGGACTTGCCACCGGAATTGTTGAGGAAATATACCATCCCGGGTATGTCGCGAAGCATCTGGAACTCGGTGCGGTGATCGGCGCGGCGCCGGCTTCCCATGTCAGAAGAGCTGCTCCGCAACCAGGGGATGTTGTCGTCCTGCTCGGAGGCAGGACCGGGAGAGATGGCTGCGGAGGCGCCACAGGTTCTTCAAAGCGTCATGACGACAGCTCCCTGACAGCCTGCGGTGCGGAAGTCCAGAAAGGCAATGCTCCGGAAGAGCGGAAACTCCAGCGGTTGTTCCGCAATCGGGAAGCTGCGCGGATGATCAAACGATGCAACGACTTCGGAGCCGGCGGGGTTTCCGTCGCGATCGGCGAGCTTGCTTCCGGCCTCTCCATCGACCTGGATGCCGTACCGAAGAAATACGCCGGTCTGGACAGCACGGAGATCGCGATCAGCGAATCTCAGGAACGCATGGCAGTCGTACTCAATCCGGAAGATGTTCGCCGTTTTTCCGAACTTGCTGCGAACGAGAATCTAGAAGCGACAGTAGTGGCGACAGTCACTGCGGACCGACGTCTACGAATGCATCATCGAGGCAGAACCGTCGTGGACATCGACCGGGGTTTTCTGGATAGAAACGGTGCGGAGAAGCATGTCGCCATAGCTGTTCCCTCCTCGAACAAAAGAACGGCGGTTGAAAATCGGTCGTCACACTTCGGGTCGATCGAGGAACGACTCAAGTCTGTGCTTGAAGATCTGAACGTCTGTTCGAAACAGGGTCTATCGTCTCGTTTCGATTCTACGATCGGAGCGGGAACTGTCCTGATGCCTTTCGGAGGCACGTATCAGAAGACGCCATCCCAAGCGATGGTCGCCAAGTTGCCCGTTCTTGCCGGGGAGACACAGAGCTGTTCGACAATGGCATGGGGCTTCGATCCATATCTTTGCGAGCAGGATCCCTATACGGGCGCCTATCTGTCGGTCGTCCATTCCCTTGCGAAACTTGCGGCGACCGGTGCCGATCCCAGTACGGCATATCTTTCGTTACAGGAATATTTTGGGAGACCTGGAAGGGATCCTGAACGTTGGGGGCAGCCACTTGCCGCACTACTCGGCGCTTTCGACGCACAAATGGATTTCAACGTAGCGGCGATCGGAGGCAAGGATTCCATGAGCGGTTCGTTCGGCGATTTGGATGTTCCGCCGACACTTGTCAGTTTTGCTGTCTCCATAGGTTCGGTCGATTCCGTCGTCAGTCAGGAATTCAAATGTCCTGGGTCGTTCCTCGTATTGCTGCGTCCGGATCACGACGGAACGAAACCTGTTCCCGAGAGCTTCAGGAAAGTGATGTCCGACGCCAGACAAATGATGGGGCTGGGAATCGTCCGATCCGCATGGGCGCTGAGCCGCTTCGGACTTGCTGAAGCCTTGGTAAAGATGAGTCTGGGCAATCGCATAGGCGTCGTATTGAACGATACGTGTTCCGAAGCCATGCTATTCGAACCGGAAATCGGTTCGTTGCTTCTGGAAGTTTCAACGAAACCGGATATCGGGCTCTGCATCGGAAAGACGACTGAATCATGGACTTTCTCGAGCACTTTGTCCGATCGCTCGATCGACCTTCTCGACGCGCAACATTGGTACGAAGGAAGTCTCGAATCGGTATATCCCCTACGCTGTAGCGATCCAGTGTCCGAGACTCCGCCAACCCTTTCCTATCGGTCGTTGTCACGATACAGACACAACGGAGCAGCTGTGGCAAAACCACGTGTACTAATTCCAGTATTTCCTGGTACCAACTGTGAATATGAAAGTTCTGCGGCATTCAAGGCAGTGGGAGCCGAGACAAACATCTTCGTAGTCCGCAATCTGAATGCAGCCGCTGTATTGGATTGTGCGAACCGGTTCGCCCAGGAGCTTGCAAATAGCCAGATACTGTTCATTCCCGGAGGTTTTTCCGGCGGCGACGAGCCCGACGGCTCGGGGAAATTCATCGCAGCGTTCCTCCGCAACAGCATGATCAGTGATGCTGTCGAAGCACTGCTACATCGGCAGGATGGACTGATTTTGGGTATTTGCAACGGATTTCAGGCATTGATCAAGCTTGGTCTCGTTCCGTTCGGAACGATCAAGGAGATGGATGAACACTGTCCGACACTGACGTTCAATACGATCGGCAGACATCAGTCGTCGCTTGTCGCCACCCGCGTCGCTTCTACGCTCAGTCCTTGGCTCATGCATTATTCGGCAGGAGAACGCATTGTGTTGCCGATCAGCCATGGCGAAGGACGTTTCGTCTGCGAATCCCCATTGCTTTCACAATTGATTGAACATGGGCAGATAGCGACGCAGTATGTCGATGCCGCCAATGCAGCGACGATGGACATATCCTGCAATCCAAATGGTTCGACGCTGGCTGTGGAAGGTATCACCAGTCCAGACGGAAGAGTGTTCGGCCGCATGGCGCATGCCGAACGCATCGGCAGACATCTATATGCAAATACGGATTTCACCTATGACGATAGGCTATTTCGGGGCGCTGTCGATTACTTCCGGACCTAACACTTCGCTCCTTCCATATTCCCTCTTTCAGACTCTACGTTGAGATCCGTCAGCTATGCCGGATCTTTGTCTTCTTCATGTCTCGGATCGTGTGAGCAACTTGAGCTTGTTTTCATTTTTTTGAATATCAAATTTATTATAATTTGTAACCGCATAATTATATGAATATGAATTTATATAGAATAAATTTAAATAAATACATTCACCATTTAAAAATTTTATTTTACCGGTTTACTAATGACACAAATCAACAATATAAAAAAATTAATATATTATATCGTATAAATAATGCTAAATATTCATTATTTTCTCAAAATATTAGAAATATTTGCAATTTAATACATAAAATGTTAATTAAATAATTTCGTATATTATACGTATATTCATTGCATATTACATATATATTCATATCAAAATTATTCTATCAGAATTTATATACCTACTTTTGAATAGTAGGAAGATATTTTAGAAAGCAAACTGATTAATTCATCTATTTATTTATATTGAAAAATATAAATAATAAGAATATACTAGGTTTGAATTCATTTTTTTCCATTATTGAACAAATAATTGAGCAAACAAAAAATCGGAAAAAGGAGGTTGATCTACTATGAACAACAGCGCCCCCTACACACTCTGCAGAATATCAAGAAAAGAACGGGCATATTGGTATGTCATGTTTCGCGATCCAGAAACCGGCGCCAGAATGAGCAAAAAAAGTGTCGAAGCGCTCCGCAAGCGCCTCGGCGACCATACAGACCGGCCGATCAAACGTCGAGACGAAGCCGTACGCATCTGCCAGAAAGCGCTTGAACAAGGAATAGCCGGACAGACTGTCGCTGATCAGAATCTGAAGGAGTATCTCATCCGGTTCTGGGACTACGACACGTCCTTGTACATCGAGAGAAAGAACACGATCAATCCAGGGGCGATCAGCAAGGACTATGCATATACCCGTTCGATCTTGTTGAAAAATCATGTCCTACCATTGGTTCCGACCGGACTTTCTATAATGGGGGTACGGATGAAACATCTACGGAACATTCAATACCAGCTTGTAAAACAAGGAACGATCGCCAATGCGACTATCAATCTAGCGATGTCTACGATCCTCATAGCGCTTCGCAACGCGGAAAACGATGGATTGCTTCCGACAGGAACCATCAAGACACTCCCGATGATGCAGAAGCAACAGAATGAACGGGGCATACTCAGCGAAACGGAGCTGAGCACGCTCCTTTCCTACATGAAAGAGCATTGCGACCCACGTATCTATCTTGCATCTGCGGTATCCGTGATCACCGGAATGCGCAGCGGAGAACTGCGAGCTCTGACAACCAGGCAAATCAAGGATGGACTCATTCTTGTCGACGAAGCATATGCAAACCTTGCAGGAAGAAAAGCACCGAAAGGCAAGAAGTCGCGCGAGGTCCCCTGCCCCCGCTATCTCTGCGACCAGCTTCTTACTCTTGCTCACGCGAATCTGCATCTATCAAAAGAAACATTGGTATTCTGGAGCAAACGAACGGGAGGGCCGGTTTCGAGTCATTATTTTAGCGAAAAACTCAGAGATGCGCTCATACGATCAGAAATCATGGACGAGCGGGAACTCGAAAAACGGAATATTTCGTTCCATTCGTTCAGACATATGGCCAACACCATGCTACGTGGAAGCATCGATGAACAGCTATTGCGATTGACCATCGGTCATAGCGGCACGAGCATGAGCGACCTGTACACGCATCTGACCGAACGTGCTAGGAAATCGGTGGAAATCGCACAGGAATTGAACATCCTACCGTTCATCCCCGGGCCGGACCCTGAAGGGGTTCCCTCGGATCATCAATGCGATGCGACAGCTTCATCGTATCCGGACCAGAACGAAGCGATATCAGAATAGTTCTTTTTCAGAAACCTGAGATATTGGCTGTGGCTGAACCCGGTTCTCCGCCAGGAACCCATCAGTCGGGACAGCCTCCTCAATCTGACCAGATAGTCGACACCCCGCCGCTGAGCCTGCTGGTCGAGTCGTCTGACAAGGATGTTCAGTACCATGATACGATACAGAACGGTTGCCGAAGCATAATAGCCACTGTCCTCAAGATTCATCGCATGAGGAAGCAGTTCCGCATGGGAGAAGTCCGAATATGCGAACTCATTCAAATCGTCGATATGGCTCAAGACATATCGATCCAATGTCCCGAATCCTGCATACAGACAGAGAAAAAGCATCATGCCAGGATGTATTCCTTTACAAGAAAAGCAATACTCGACTTCCGCAGACACCGCGGCATCCAGACGATCGGCAGGGATCGCATCGAACAGCTGTTTGGCATCGGCCAACGTATAGCGGATACGGAACAAAGCCCTCGCCACAGCTTCCTCCTGGTTCCACTTCTCAAGAACATGGAAACAGGTCCGCAAGATACGCAGACGTACGATTTCCTGATCTCCCGGCAGCACCTTGGCCTGGATCCTGTCGAGCCATTCCATAGCTTGCTTTGGATCCGAATCTGAAAGAGCATCGGCGATATACAGACATTGCGAGGGAGGCGGATCATCGTTGTACAAAGCCACGACTTGTTCGGAATATTCATTGAATCGATCGACTATGCGGGAAAGGTACCCGGCAAGATACAGGTATGATTCGCGCCGTTGCTCGTGCCGAGCGAACTCCATCAATCTATCAATGACGAACGACAACTGCTCGTCAGCAAGAAAATCACCCGCGCCGACTATCAGTGGAAGATGCCACCCCATAGCATCGAATCGGAGCTGTTCGCACAGCAGACCTGCGATCCAATGCTGGTCGCCGACGGATCTCGCAAGATCCCAGAACAGCCTCGTCATCCGTCCGTATACATCATTCCAGCTTGCGACCGGAACACAGCCATGGAGAGAGAGATACGTATCGATACCATAACAGACGTTCAGCAACTCCATCCGCTTGCGAGGAAACATGTCGATACGTTCAATCCTGTCGAGAATAGAACCGACCATCCCTTGGACTATTTCCTGCCCCGCAGCGTCTATCTCGTAGCAAAGATGGTAGAGATTCCGTAGTTCGACATGCATGTTCCGCAACTGTTCCAGAGCCTGTGATGCTCCAGATGCGCTGCCGTCCCTTGTCCTTCTCCCCACGACCGACTCCTCATACGAACTTCGTGATGCATGGTATCACGCAATCGCACGAATGTACATGTACGAAAGTTCAGGAAACGTGGGGGCGACCTCCGACATGGTATATCAGGCCGAGCAAACGAAGGACCACCCTGTCGGGGAGCACTCTCGCCAGAAACACAAGCACTCTGTAGCCGAAGCCAACCACGACCTTCGGCGGAGGATTCTTTCGCGATGCCATCCGTAACGCGACTTGGGCGACGGTATCGGGATCCTTGCCTGAACGCTCGTCGCGTTCCATCTGTCCGACTGCGCGACGACAGGCCTCGGCATACGGGGAGCCGGTCGGTTCATAGGATGAACGATGATCCGTGAAACCGGTTCGGGTATCGCCTGGTTCGATGACTACGGTCCGAACTCCAAACGGGCCGGCTTCGATACGCAATGCGCCGAAATATGCGGATACGGCGTATTTCGTCGAACTATACTGAGATTGAAACGGAATCGGAACACGACCGGCGATGGAACCGATGGCCATGACAAGGGAACGGCCTCTCCGCCGAAGAAGCGGCAATGCGAATGCATTTACTCGCAATATCCCGAAATAATTTGTTTCGAACTGGCTCCGTACCAGATCAAGCGGCGTATCTTCGGCGGGACCTGAGATACCGAACCCAGCACAATGGAGAACGATCCCGAGATCCGGGATTCCAGCTATCACGGCGGCGACGGAGTCGCTGTCGTTCACATCCATCCGCATGGAAATGATCCGACCATCACCCACCAACTCCACACCTTCCTCGCAGTGCCGGGAAACCGCATACACGACATACCCTGCGCGGGCGAACCGAAGCGAGCAGCTTCGTCCGATGCCGCTGCTCGCGCCAGTAATGAGAATCGTGTCACCGTATGGTCGTGTTTTTCTCTTCATGCTCCGACATCCATCGGGCGATTTCGACAAACGTATCGCCCATTGTTGCGAACAGCATCCTGTAGCTCTCGCAGAACCGAAATTTATTCGAGGCATCGCGATTTCTCTTGCATCCTGCCCGACATACCGAAAAAATAGGACAGGATACGCAGTCCTCGTGGATCGAATCCGCCTCATGCAGGAAATTGATTTCGTCGCGACGCCGATCCAGTTGGGTAATCGTATGTTCATTGATATTGCCCAATTCATATCGGTCGAGACAATAAAAATCGCACGGATAGACGGTTCCGTCGCTTTCGACGACGTACTGGATGGAACAGTGTCCGTTCATATCGCATGCTTCGGGAGGATATCCCATCAAGATGCTGATGAAATTATCGAACAGACGAATCGAGACCGGTTTAGGGCTCTGTAGCGAAGCGACCCATTTCCTTGCAAGACGGATCAGGAATCGTCCGTAGACGACGGGATCGAGAAACCGATTGCCCTCGCCATCCAATGGATCCAGACAGGCGATATACTGCTGAAACAGGAGCCCTTTCGACAGAAAGAAATCCCACAAAGCATCGAAATTATCTGCGACAGCATTCGTGACGACAGTCAGGACATTCAGAGCCACGCCGTTTCTGACCATAGCATCGATGCCGTGGAAGACCGCGTCGCTGCTTTTCTTCGAATCGAGACGCTTCCGATACAGGTTGTGGAGCTTCGAGAATCCGTCGCAAGATATCCCGACCAGAAACTGATTCTCGAAAAAGAACCGGCCCCAGTCATCATCCAGCAACGTTCCGTTGGTCTGGAATCCATAGTTGACGGGAATTCCCTGCAGATTTCTATCCTTGACGATCTCCACGAAACGCCGGAACCATGCAAGACCGACGAGAGACGGTTCACCGCCTTGAAAAGCGAACGTGACGGCTTGCGCTCCATGCAGGCTCTTTTCCACCAAGGAAGCGACCGTCCGTTCGTCCATAAATGGATGACACGATACAGAGCGGTTGTCTGCCTCGTCTTTATAGAAGCAGTAGTCACAACCGAGATTGCATGCGGAAGAGGCAGGCTTGATCATGATGGACCGTACAGGACCTGATCCGAAATTCTCCATGATTTCTCCTAGACCTTCCTCAGAATATCATAAATCGGAATCAGCGGATATATGCGCACATACCATCATAAACTGCGCCCCATCTGCCGGTTGATGATTCCGCAACTGAAAATCATCACGACCAGGAAAAAAAGCTGAAGATACGGAAGCGACGACAAGGAAAGGCGGCTGGACACAAGCCCGAACAGCGGTGGAGTGAACGTACTGCCGATATACGCCGCAGCCATCTGGTAACCCATGTTCTTCTGCGCCCGCTCCAGGCCGAAACGGGAGGGGGTCTCCTGGAGCATCGCAGGGAAGATCGGAGCCAAGCCGAATCCAACGCAAGCCATCCCGAATGCCGCAAACGAATCGGGAAGCGGAAGCAGCAGGACAGTAGCACCGATGCCGCACAGCGCCTGACCGACTAGAATCAATGTCGGAGCGGAGAACTTCATCGTCGCGAATCCAGCCAGGAACCGGCCTGCTGTGATTCCGAGATAGAACAACGAGACCCATCTGGCAGCTGTCGCCGCCTCAAGGCCTCTACTCCATACCAGATAGGAAGCTCCCCAGACACCAGTCGTCGTCTCGATGGAGCAATAACAGAAGAACGAGAGCAATGCGGGCCAGAGCGAAGCTCGCGCGATGTGGATCCGCTGCAACTCCACGGTCCGTTCCGTATCGAAACCGGTCTGGCGTTCCACCCGTTTCCACAACGGCAGAGCTACGGCCAGTATCAGCACGAGTATTGATTGCAGGATCGAAACTGTCAGATACCCATTCCGCCATTGTCCGTCACGAGCGATCCATGCGGACATGATCAGCGGACTCAACGAAGCTCCGATTCCCCAGAAACAATGCAGCCAGCTCATATGGCGGGCCTTGAAATGGGAGGCGACGAAACTATTCAAGCCGGAATCGACGGAACCGGCACCAAGACCGAGAGGAAGTGCCAGCAGACAGAGCGCCATGAACGAGCCCCCGAACGAGAATCCTAGCAAGGCGACCGCCGTCATCGCCACACTCGCCAACGTCACCTTCGCGGTTCCAAAACGAGAAAGCACATGACCGCTGAACAGACTCGAAACGATCGTACCGCCACTGACGATCATGGATAGCACTCCGGCATACGAAACGGGCACGCCAAGTTCCTGTCCCATGACCGGCCACGCCGAACCTAACAGGGAATCGGGCAGACCGAGACTGATGAACGAAAGATAGATCACCACAAGCAAAATGGTCGCCATCGGCGGGGACTCCTTGTATATGGCTCGTATGCGAGGATGCTACAGAACCTGTCGGAAAGTGTCAAGCATTGTTCAGCGGGACAGAATCATCTGCAACTGAGTCTCCACGCGCCGGGGAATCTCCTCGAACAGATATTCCCAAGGCATATACAAATCCTCGCTGACCGGGCGTTGCTCGAATTCCAGCGTAGGCTCGAACGCGAATTTCTCACGGATATACGCGCGAACGCTCCTGTCTATCGATTCGGAAGTCGAGATGCGACCGGAAAACAGTTCCATGGCAAGAAGTCCGGCTTCGCCGGCTCCAATGTTGCAGCATTCGAACCAATCCGGCACCAGGCGGAACAATTCCCCGGAAGGCATGAACGCATGCTTGCCGGGTTGGGAATAGATATTGAGATGTGTTCCATCATGGAACGGCATCGGATTGAGCACCAAGGCTTTGAGATATCTCCCATGGAAGCTCGCTTCAGCATCCACCACACGACCGTCATTTCCGACTGATATCCATACATGCTCAAGATCATAGAGATGCTGTATATCGTAATCGAAATACACGGCATACTCAATGACGCATTCCACGCCAGAGCGGACGATGACGCTCCGTTTTGGAAACGAATCGCTTCGCATCGTCTTCCGAAACACCGTATAGCCGACTCCATCGACGGAAAACGGTTCCGCCACATCAAAATGAAACCACGGCCTGTACCGACGGGCAAGCTCCGAATCTGTCATGCATCAACCTCCCGCAAAGCGCCGGAACCGGATTCAAGACGTTCAACAAGTCCAACCAGTTCAGAAGGACTGTGAATGATGTGGTTCGGAAATTCAGCTTCAGTCCGGGCTTCATGGAAATACCGGGGAGACCAATCAAGCCACACGGAAGTGATGCCGAACCGGTTGGCACCAAGGATGTCCTTTCGCAAGTTGTTTCCGACCATTATGATATTCCGTTTATCACGATCAGACAATCCCATCTGTTCCATTGCAGTACGGAACATCTCCTCAGCGGGTTTCTGGACGCCTACGATCTGGGAGATCACACGGGTTTCGAAGCAATCACCAAGCCCGTTTTCCCGATAGACATTGTCGAACGAAGCCTTCTCGCCATCGGCGACCAATGCGATCCGATAGCCGTGTTCATGTAGCGTCCGCAACGCATCCGCAGCTCCTTCTATCAACGATGCATGCACCACGATTCCTCGCCCATCGCGAACTTCGGTCGCTTCGTCGATCAGCGTATCCCCGCTGTCGATGAAGATGATGATCCTTCGCTCATTCATGATCGACCTCCGGACAACCGTCCCTGGACGTCGTACCTGCAGCTTCCAATGCCACAGCCTCATACTTGATGCCTTTCAATTTGAGTTCATGGGCTCGGTGACAAGCTACGAAATGGCCTCCGCCGACATCCATCAGCACGGGGGACGTCTCCCTGCACTGGTCGATGCAATATCGGCATCTCGGATGGAAATAGCAACCAGTCGGAGGATTGGCGGGATTCGGTATCTCCCCGCTCAGAGGCAACCGTTCTACTACGACATCCGGGTCGGCGACCGGAACTGCGGAAAGCAATGCTTCAGTATACGGATGCTTCGGATCGCTATAGAGATCTACGGTATCGGCATATTCGACAAGCCGGCCAAGGTACATTACGCCCACCCGATCCGAAATATACTCGACGACGGAAAGATCATGGCTGATGAAGATGTACGTCAGATCCATCTCTCGCTGAAGCTCCTTGAGCAGATTGATGACCTGAGCCTGTATGGATACGTCCAAAGCGGATACCGCTTCGTCGCAGACAATGATCTTCGGGTGCAGAACCAAAGCTCGCGCTATGCCGATCCTCTGTCGCTGCCCCCCCGAGAACGCATGGGGATACCGCTTGAGATAGCTGGTGTTGAGACCTGTTTTTCCGGCGATTTCGACCACTCTGGCTTCCAATTCCGCTTTCGACATCTTGGGGAAGTTCGCCTTCAGCGGTTCCGAGATGATGTCCAGCACCGTCATCCGAGGATCCAGCGATGAATACGGATCCTGGAAGATCATCTGGATATCTTTCCTGATCTTCTTCATTTCCGTATGCGAAACCTTGAGGAAATCGACACGACGGCCATCCTCCGTCGTATAGTAGACATTGCCGGAAGTAGCTTCGATCGCACGGACAATGCATCTCCCCAGCGTTGTCTTTCCACAACCCGACTCACCCACGATACCGATCGTCTCCCCTTTGCCGATGTCAAAGCTCACATCGGTCAACGCCTTGACGCTGACTTTCTTCGAATTGAAGCATTTCGTGATGTTCCGCACTTCCAGTATCGTATCAGCCATGGATATTCTCCTTGTCATAGAGGAAGCAATTCACGCTATGATCATCGTCAAGCATCGTTCGTCCAGGTTCCAGGCGGTTGCAGACGCCTTCGATGCGGGAGCTGCATCGTTCATAGAAGCCGCACCGCTTCGGAAGATTCAATGCCAGAGGAACTGTTCCGTCGATCGAAAAGAGTTTCGACTGATTATGTGTCCCGACCTTGTGGACAGATCCAATCAACCCTTTCGTATACGGATGCTTCGGATTCTTGTATATTTCACGGACCGAGGCCTCCTCAACGATCTTGCCCAGATACATCACCGCCACTCGGTCACACATGTTCGCGACAACACCGAGATCATGCGTAATGAACAGGATCGACATATCGAACTCTTTCTGCAGGGATTTCATCAATTCAAGAATCTGGGCCTGGATCGTCACGTCAAGCGCCGTCGTCGGCTCATCGGCGATCAGCAACGCAGGCCGACATACCAGCGCCATCGCGATCAACGCCCGCTGGAGCATGCCGCCTGAGAATTCATGCGGATACTGGTCGTAACGCTTCTCTGCGTTGGCGATTCCTACACGCTTCATCATGTCCAGCGTGATCTCCTTGGACTTGACCTTGTCTGAGGTGATATGCAGTCTCGTACACTCGTTGATCTGCGCACCGATCGTATACATCGGATGGAACGCCACCATCGGTTCCTGGAATATCATGGAAGCGCGTTCCCCGCGTATCTTGCGAATCTCTTCGCTTCCATATTTCAGTTTCAGAAGATCAAGGACATGGTCGGCTTCGGAAAACAGGATTTCCCCGCCTGTCCTGCATTTCTTGTCGTTGATTCCCAGAATCGCTTTGCTCGTCAAGCTCTTACCGCATCCCGACTCGCCGACGAGCCCAAGCGTCTCCCCCTCATGAATGGAAAATGATACGCCCCTGACTGGGGTAAGAACCCCTTCGTCCATCGGGATATCGATCGTAAGATTCTTTACCTGCACCACCGGCACACGGTCTTCCGTACGTCTGTCCATCACAGCCCACCTTCTCCTATTTGTACGGGTCAGCGGCATCCCGCAGACCATCCCCGAGGAAATTGAAAGCGAGAACAGTCACGACGACCGCAATCAACGGAATCAACCGCCACGGATAACTTGCGATACTGGAGATGTCCTGCGCCTCCTGCAGCAGCACGCCCCAACTGGTCGCTGGAGAACGGATTCCCAAGCCGAGGAAACTCATCGAGGTCTCTCCGATGATCATACTCGGTATCTCGAGCGTCAGATTGACGATAAGATAACTCATGAATCCCGGAACGAGATGCTTTAGCATGATCTGCAGGTCACTGACGCCAGCGAGTTTCGCCGCCGTGACGAAATCTTCATTCCTCAGCGAAATGAATTTTCCTCGAACGATCCTCGCGAGCTTCGTCCACGACAGCAACGATATGATGATCGTGATATACAGATACATCCGGACAACAGGGATATCGGACGGAATGGCGGCCGACAAAGCCATCCACAACGGAATGCTCGGAAACGACGAGAGCACCTCGATGATCCGCTGGACGACGGTATCGACAACTCCGCCGAAGTAGCCGGAAGCAGAACCGATCAGAACGCCGAGCACGAAGCTGATTACCGTCCCGACGAACGGAATTGTCAATGATACCTGGCTGCCAAGAATTACTCTGGAAAAAAGATCCCGGCCCATCGAATCGGAACCGAACAGGAACAGATATCCGTCATCCTCCACTCCGAACAGATGCTTGGTCGTCGGAAAAAGCCCCCAGAACTTGTATTCCGGTCCATCCACGAACCAACGTATCCGATAGATTCGAGCCGTATCCTCCCGATACTCGAGCTGGAACGTCTCCATGTTCCGCTCGGATTCCAAACCGTATACGAACGGTCCGATGAAATCGCCTTCATGAACCCAATGGATCTTCGTCGGAGGACAGTTCTTCGTTTTCGCATTGTACGCCACAAGATCGGACGGTGCGACGAAATTGCCGAAAATAGCGATACAGTACAGGAGACCGAGCAGAACCATGCTGAACCTGGCTAGGCCGTGCTTCATCAGCTTGCGGCGCATCAACGTCCATTGCGAAGCGAGAAAATATGATTCGTCATTCTGATGGTTCTTCCTTTTTTTCTCCGACATGGCTCAATCCTCTTTCTGTTGTTCGAAGCGAATCCTCGGATCGAGCAGCCCGAGGGCGATATCGGAGAGCAAAGTCCCGATGACGATCAGTACCGCCTGGACCAACAGAATCGTTCCGGCGAGATACATGTCCTGGTTCTTGAGCGCCGTATAGAGGACAGGGCCCTGGATAGCGAGATTCATGACGATCGCGGAAATGGTGGATCCAGTGAATATGCTCGACAGGGAATTGGACAGGCCGCTGACTACGGGGTTGATCGCGGCTCTCAGGCAGTATTTGTAGGTGATCTTGCGCTCGGATACCCCTTTCGCCCTGGCAGTCAACGTGTATTGCTTCGACTGTTCGTCGAGCATCTGTGCCCGGACGGTCCTGATGACACCGCAGGTCCCTGAGGTTCCGATGACGATGACCGGTATGATCAGGCGCTTGAGGAATTCCCCGAAATTATAGAGATGGATTCCGTTCTGGAGCATTTCCTGGCTGAACAGTCCGATATACGGCGTTCCGGTCCAGACGTACGACGCATACATGAGTATGATTGCGAGCAGGAAATTCGGCGCCGCCATGCCGAGGAATCCGATGAACGTGAACAGATAGTCGCCAACGGAATACTGATGGTTCGCACTATAGATTCCGATCGGAAGCGACACAAGATAGGTAAAAGCCATTGTGATCAGTGATACGGCGATCGTCAGTCCGAGGCGATCCATGATCACATCCCAGACCGGTCGGAGATAGGAGAAAGAGTAACCGAAATCACCATGAAACAGGATGTCCATCATCCAGTAGAAGTACTGGATGTACCAAGGCCGATCAAGGCCGTATTCGGCACGCATTTCATCGATCATTTCCTGCGTGAATATCTCCCCCTCCGCGCTCATCTTTGCGATATAGCTCGAAACATAGTCTCCCGGCGGAAGCTGTATGATGAAGAACACCACGAATGAGATGATCAGGACTGTAGGAATCATCAGGAGGAATCTCCTCCAGATGTATTTGAGCATTTGCATATTCATACCTTGTCAGAAAACTACCGATTCATTCGATGCAAACCGCCGTCCGGAGAAGGTTGAGCTATCCTCCGGACGACGGACACTGCCATGATCACTGCTTGTCCGAGGCGAAATACGCGGTATGCATATGGGCGATGCCCAGACCGCGGAACTCGTCGCAATAGATTGAAGACATCGGGAAGTTCTTCAAATCGTTGTTCACTGCGAACAACGTGGGGGAATCGGAAGCATACCCGATCTGCCAGATGTTCTCCTCATGCAGCTTGAGCATTTCCGCGGCGATCTTATTGATCGACGCCTTGTCGGTCGCGGAGAGCATATCGCGATACAGATCGATCAGCTTCTTCATGTCGCCGGTCGGCTCCATACCCGTCTTCCCGTCGGTGGAATACCAATCGCCGTACGTTCCGTACCAAACGGCATAGTTCCGTACAGGGACGAGCGTATCGGGACGGAGCGAAATGCTGATCGTCTCCATCGGAGCGACAGGACTCAGAACCGCTACCAGCTTGTTGGCTCGGGAAAGGTCGTCGATCAACGAACGGTCGCGAACCGAGAAGGTAGCTTTGATACCGACGTTCTTGAAATACTTCTCGGTCAGCAGTTCGGCCACTTTCGAGGTTTCGGAAGTCTCGTCGTACGAAAGAATCTCGATGAGCAGATCACTCCCGTCGGCGTAATCGAAATACCCGTCGGAACCCATCTTCAAGCCGATGCTTTCCAGTATCTTCCTGGCCTGGGCCGGATCGTATTCGGTCCATTTCTTCGTCCATGCCTGGGAATACCCTTGGGCTCCAGAAGCCGGAGACGCCTGCGTCGGTTCGGAAAATCCATCGAACACGAGGCTGCAGATTTCCTCGCGGTCCGCGGCTATCGATAAAGCCTTTCGGAAATCCTTGTTCTGGAACAACGCTCGGAGTTTCGGATCCTCGACCGTCTGGTTCAACTGCAACGCAGCGGACGGAGCGGACCAGGAAGTTCCGGCCCAAGTCGTAACCTGAGTTCCGCAGCAAAAACATAAAGAATGGCTACCAACTGATTATCCTAAAGGCAATTAATAGGTAATCATGGGTTATTCGCTGTTTATGGTGGGTAAGATTCAATTGGGTATTCATGAATAGAGGGTAATTT
>LVBD01000048.1 GCA_001604275.1 Spirochaetales bacterium Spiro_02 | reverse complement strand
TTGCAACTATTTAAAAGAATTACTGAATTCCTAGATATAATTTGGACGGGAATTTGAGTTAACTTCCCATTGAGAGGCTTCTTCTCTGAATATGATGTTTTATCGATTTCTCGTGTATTCATGCTTTATATATTAACGAGAACTTGTGTATTGTCAAGTATTTTTAGATAAAAATATCGACATTTCGATAAAGTGTTGGTATAACTGATTTATGGAAATTGATGCAAAACTGTTCTGGGAGAATTTTGAACAGATTCTCCAAGATAAGTCGTTGACTTTGACAGAGCTCTGTAAAAAAGCTTCTGTCAATTACAGCACTTTCAGCCAGAACAAATACAGAAATGTATATCCTCTCATTTCAAATTTGATTCCCATTGCAACGGTGCTTGGAGTTTCGTTGGACAAGCTGGTGATCGGCCAAGAAAATCTGCATACCGCCGCAGTCAATTCAAATATTAATAATCCTCGCATCCAAGCTATCGTATCCGCTCTGATAGCTTCCCCCGAAAAACTCTCCGCAATCGAAACTTTGCTAGGGATGTCGAATCAGGCGGGACAAAGTAACCTGGCATAGAGCGGGTAATATCATTTACGTGGAGGGGTGGTAGGATGAGGCGAGGATCGTCTATTGTTTTATGTATATTACTGTTGGTTTCATGCTCGAGCACCAAGTCTTTCAATGAAGAAGTCACTGTTCCAAATGTATCCTCAGAAACCACCAGTATCATCGACAAGGAAGTTTATCAAAACCAAGAAGAGATTCTACCACCTGAAGCCATTCATATCGCAGGTTCTGATCATGAAGCGTCAGAGATTCCTGATACACCTGATAAAGAAACTTCAAATTTGCCGACACAAAACATCGAAAGCCAAAATGTGACGGAGCCTGAAATAGAAAACGGAACCGATGAGGCGATAATTCCCATTGGGGATACCATAGCGGATGAGCGTGCTGTACCTCATTCCGTCAAAGCGGAACCGCTTCAAGATGTCATAGTTATAGCGTCTGGCATGACGCCAGAAACCGATGAAAAAATCGCCCTAGCTACGGCAGATGATGAAAACGACACCCTTGCCATACCGGACGAAGAATCTCCGATATCTCAATCGGAAGTCGCCTCTGAACGCAAAGTCGAAAGTATGCCCATTCAGAACGGAGGTTATGTAGCCGCCGCACCAACACCACAACCTGAAATGGAAGTAGTACAACCGATATCATCTTCAGAATCCATAAAAGAAGAAGCTTCCAACATTTCCGAATTTTCAAATAAATATTTGAGATTCTCAATACCCCCGGAATTGGAAATCCAAGAGGACTCATATAAGGACTTTGTTGCAGAGGTCATACCTAATACAGAAAGAAAGGACCGTATCGTCCTGCAACAAAAAGGACTCAATAGTTTCAACCCAACTACGTTGGATCAATATTGCAGAATCATTATCACAACCATCGATACGGATGCGCCGGTATCGAATCCAGACTTCGCAACGGAGGTGGCGCAATATTCAAAAGCAGATGTCGACGAAATCGCCAATATATTCAAACAGGCACTAGAAAGACAAGAAAAGATTATCCGGTGGTATGACGCTAATATCAGAAAGATCGGAAAGCTTACAAGCTTTCATATGAGCTATGAACGCCAAGGTCGAAACGGAGCTGGCCCAGTCACAGTTGACACCTATATCATTCCTGATGGCAGCTTAGAACATAGCATCCAACTTGCCTATCGGACTTCCGAGCGTTTGCTTTGGAAAAACGCCCTGCAAAGTTTTGTGGATTCATTGAGCTTCACTAGTGCGACGACAACAAAAGCGAAGCCCAACAACGAGGCATCTACTAGTAAACCGGTAATAAAACAAGAACCTCCTATATCAGTTTCCAGTACGCAGACTCCCATAAAAAGCCCGCCATCTGGCAATACGACCAATGATATCATGAACCGTCTCTATGGGGAGAATTGGGGAGCAACCCTTGCAATAAATTTTTTTCTCACTTGGCTGGTTAGTTTAGCTCCTGCAATTATTGCTCGGACTATAACAGGACATTCATGGTCTTATGGCAAAGCACTTATTTTCTGTGTGGTTAATTTTATCGCTCTTGTTCTTTTTTGGGCGTTAGTAGGTTCAAAGGGCACGACATCTGTTATTGCCATATCAATAGCTTATATAATACTTGTCAGCGGGAAGAAAAAAGAAAAAACATCTTCATCCGATTCATCACCGATACCCCAAATCACCGATGGAAAAAGCGGAGGATGGGAAGTCATTGACACTCAACCGCTTGAAAAAGAGTCATCGACAGAGAACATGGAAGCAGGACATTATTCAGATAAAGCTATATCTAAAAAAGCGCAAAATAAAGAAGTCCCGATTTCAAAAGCATCCCAAGGAATCATCAGTATCACAAAAACAATGATGAAGTCTGTATTCTTACTTCTCTGGATTTCCTTGGGTGTTGTGCAAATGATTGCGATGCTATCCGGATTTCAGAAGGTGTTTGGGAGATTTTTTGGATTTGTCATAGCTCTGATAGTCGGAGAACTACCCATCATAGGCACTGGTTTTGGAATCGCCGGAGCAATTAACAGCTGGGGCTGGCCATGGTATTGGGCAGTGCTGCTCTTTGCTGGATATCCTATTGGCGTAGTAATATACTCTCTGATCTACTCTTTAGTCACTCGCAATAAAGAATAAAAGCAAAGTGAACAAGACTACGAGCAGAAACCCCCACTCAATTCATCCCGACGGCAACAGCGACGACATGACATCGAGCACGGGCTTGTAGTCGTCCACGGTGAAGTGCGCATAGTGTTCCGTCATTTCGTCAGTCGTGTGCCCCGTGATCCGTTGAGTCATGATCTTGCTCGCACCATTTGCCAGCAGAACAGAGTTCAAGAAATGCCTCCAACTGTGGAACGTGATGTTCCTGCGTTTCCTTTCGGCCTTGTCGATGCCGATCTTTTCAAGCGCTTCGTATAACCCGTACAGAAAGAAATGCTGGCTTACAGGCTTCACACCATCCAAAGAGAACAGCCAGTCGTCGTCTCCCCTTTTCAAAGTATTGAGCAAGTCGAGGACAAGCGGCGGGACAGGCAGCTCCCTGCGATCTCCGGTCTTGGTGCATTTCAAGCCGTAGCGTTCGTCGAAGCTATGTTCAACGACGATATATCCGTCACGGATATCCTGCCCTCGAAGAGCAGCGACTTCCCGGGACCGCATCCCAGTGACGGACGCAAGCAGATTCGCCGTATATTTCATCCTGTTGCCGTTCCAATTATCCAAAGACGAAAATAGGCTTTTCGCTTCGTCGCTCGAAAGTCTTCCCCTCTCCTTGGAATCGCTTCCTACCAGCCTGTCCACACCGTCGCATGGATTCTTGGATATTAATTCCCTTCGCACGGCCTCCTTCATCATGACGGAAAGTGTCGTAAAGGAATTGTTGATCGTCTTGTGAGCCAGTCCCGAATCAGCGAGAGCGAACATCCATTCCTGTATTTCCATGGCTCTGATATCACGCATTTTTATTTTCCCGAAAGCGGGGAGCAAATGGTTCTCCATCATCATCCTGCAATTATCAATGTACTTTCCAGAATATACCTTTCCCAATTTCTCCTTGTACCGGAGAAACAGACAGGTATCTCTCATCCACCATGGTCTTGCGAATTCGGAGAACGTCAGAGCACCTCCGTTTTTCTTCGTGGAGACGGATTCCTGACGTTCGTCGATCCTAGCAAGCACATATTCCATCGCCCTAGCTTTTGTTTTCTGCCCTGTCGTCTTATACACTCTTTTGTCGTTGATGTAGATTGCGTAGTACCAGTATTTTCCACGCTTGATGAATGTAAAAGGTTCTCTGTACCGCATTTTTCCACCCTTTTCTTCTTTTCTTTCTGCATACAATCGCAAAAATTGTATGCAATAAGAGGTGACAAGCGAGTACATACAAAAAAAGTGCTCGCTAGCAACTGCATATATGTAATACAATTACTACCGAACACCATTCCCACGTAACAAGTCGGGGCGACAGGACTCGAACCTGCGATATCCTGCTCCCAAAGCAGGCGCCATAGCCACTAGGCAACGCCCCGATAATCGCTTGCCGGCATCTTGCCAGCGTTAGCGAGTATATTGGCTATGCGAAACAGCGTCAAGTGGATTGCAAACCTATCGATACATCGCGATGCATGCCGGAGATGGAACGAACTCGCCCAAGAACATCCATTCCGCACATGTCCTACTCCTTCACTTTCATGACCATGAGCCGAAGATCACGCCCATTCCATCGGATAAGCTTCTCCCTGACCTCGAATTGTCGGCCGAGCGCCACAGAATCAATCGTAGTCGCGGTAAACGAATCGTAGCGTAGCTCGTTCTGCAGACAGCCGGGGCAGACCCCGACGCGATTCTGGAACAACTCATGGCAGGTCTTGCCGTGCCAGCCGTTGTCCGACAGACCCTGAAGCTGTAGCATCGCGGCATTGCAATACAGAACGCTACAAGTGGACTGGTCGACGATGCATAGCGGATCTTCCAGCTCGTCAAGTACCGATGTATTCATATTGAAATAGAGGGCGAGCTGGCTTTGCTCATCATTCGTGTATATTGAATACATATTCTTGCCCAGACTCTTGGCACGATACAACGCAATGTCAGCCTTCTTGTACACGTCGGAGAAATCCCGCTGAGCGTCCTTGAGGAACACGATGCCGACCGAAGCGGTGAGGATTGTCCGGCATTCGTCCCGCTCGATCCGTTCCGCCGTCAGGCGGTCGCAGAACCGCTGTGCCAGCGTATAGACATCGCTTTCATAGACAGCATCGTCTATGAAAACGGAGAACTCATCTCCTCCGAGCCTCCCCGATGGGCGGGAATCTCCGAAGACTTCCTTGATCACGGAACCGACGACCTTGAGCATTTCGTCGCCCTTGATATGACCATAACTGTCATTGATGTTCTTGAAATTGTCGATATCCATGATCAGCAACGCCGGGCAACGTCCGGAATGGGCACGGAACTGCTCGATGCCCGGCTGCACCGCATCATGAAAGGCCTCGCGGTTCAGCAAGCCGGTCAATCCGTCGAATCGGGTATTCAGTAGCAGTTCGTTGAAGTGGAGCATCTGCTGTTTCTGAGCATCGATTCCTTTCGATATGCCGATTGCCCGAAGAGGCTTGCCGTCATCACAGCGCTGAACGACGGTACAGGTAATGAGGAACCAATGATATTGTCCGTCCGCTCCAAGAATCCTGACTTCGCTACTATTCTGCTCCCGCCCGTTTTCGAGAGCGTAGAACAACATGCGGTAGTTCACGGCGGACTCAGGATGAACCACTTTGGAACGAATCAACGAATCGGGGACATCCACGACATCGGAATCGCCCTCGACCCAGCGTTCGTTCTGATGGAACTGCACGATCGTCCTCGTATCGAAATGATATTCCCACAGATCCGCCTCAACCAGAGTCAGTGCGACTTGGAAGCGTCTATCGGAAAGCAACAGGCTCTCCTCTTTCTCCTTCAGTTCGGTGATATCGGTATAGATTCCGTGATAGACAGCCTTCCCGTCGCCCATCTGATAGCTTCGCGCCGAAAGATTCAGCCAGACGGTGCCGCCATCTTTGCGCTGAGCCCGAAAATTGATATTTACCGGCGTGCTCTGGCGCATCGCGCGGAACAGCTGGAGACGCAACGGCTCCCGATCGGCAGGATAGACGAAATCCATTCCGCATCGTTGACCCAACCGTTCCTGATATTCCTGACGAGTGTACCCAAGGACATCCGCGATGCCGAAACTGACGTGGCGCGACGTGAACGTGGAATCATCTCCATCGCCGGAGAACATGACGATGTCTCCCGGCGAGTCGCTGATGATCGTATCCAGTTCAGAACGAAGCTCCCGTTGCCCGGAAATATCCAGACAGACGCTGATCACAGCCAGCCTGCCGTCTTCCGCCAGCACGACCCTACACTTACTGAACGTCCAGAACGTCGATCCGTCCTTGCGGATCGTCCGGTATTCAAGCGAGAGCTCATCGCCTTCAGCCAAATCGGCCGTAAGCGACCGCAGGATCGAAGAGACATCCTCGGGATGGATAGTACTCACAATCCGCTCTCCTGTACTTGCGGCGAAATCGGCATACGAATCGTACCCGAGCAATCTGAGGAATTCATCGTTGACGAAATACAGCGGATACCCTTCCTCGCAATACACTCCGGTCATCCCGTATGGAACCGCTTCATGCAGGAGCGCATTGCCGATTTTCCGGTTCTGTTCCTGCAGGACTTCGAGCATTTTCTCGCCTTTCGCAAGGCGATCCTCAAGTTTACGGCGCTCGGAGACAGCCTCGATGAACCCCAGCACTTTTCCTGGCGAACCTGCAACATCGAGCCGCCGCAGGGAAATCCGCTTCCAAACATAGTCGGCCTTGTCCGAACCGATACGGATCTCGCACGCGGCGTTTTCTGCTCCAGCGGCCACAGCCCGGTACATCGCAAGGAACTGCGGCACATCGTCCTTGAACACCGTCCCATTCTCGACAAAGCATTCCGGGGCGTTCGTATGGTATGTCATCTCCCCGGTAGGTTTCGATCCGAGCCACTCGTTCCACCCGACAATTGTCCCGGCGGCGATATCGTAGTCGAACAACATGCCTTTTGCAAATTCCAGAGCGAGATTCAGCCTGCGCTCAGCCTCTTCGGCACGGGCTTCCGCCTCCTTTTGCTCGGTGATATCCTTTACCGAAGCATAGAAGAGGCGTCGACCGAGATTCTCGGCGAGAAAAAACATGCGCACCTGAAGCCAGAGGAGCCTGCCGTCGGGGCAATACCGGCGGATCTCGAAAACGAAACCATCCTCCTGCGCATCGACAGCCCTCCCCAGCGCATCCCGAAGAAGCTCCACATCCTGGGGATGGACCCATTGAAAAATCCGGTGGCCTTCGGAATTCGTCCCGATCGCCTTGCTATGGGTAATCCGGTAATACCCTGCGTTCGCACGCTGAAGGAACAGTTCGTCGTTACGGAACTCGTACAGAGCGATTCCTCCGAGAATATTGTTCAGTAGGAGCTGGGACATCGCTCCGGACTGGAACAGATCCTCGTAGGAGAAAACGGTCATGTCGTTCTTGACGGAATAGGCATAATCCACCCGCTCATCGCAAGCGAGCAAGGCCTCGAAATCATGGCGAGGCATCGGACGATAGAAGCGAAAGCCCTGCGCATAATAGCATCCGATCTTTGAAAGGAAATCCACCTGTTCCTGGGTCTCAACTCCTTCGGCGATGACCTGCATGTTCAGCCATTTTGAAAGGTGGACGATCGACTCAAGGATGTTCTGCCCTTTTTTCCCCGAAGAATTGAGATCCTCGAGAAACCGCAGGTCGATCTTCAGGATATCGACGTTGATGTCCTTGAGTATGTTCAGAGAAGAATATCCGCTGCCGAAGTCGTCCATCAGGATCACGAACCCTTTCTCGCGCAGGCGGTCGATGACGTCGATCATCTGATCGGTGTCCTCGACATATGCGCTCTCGGTGATCTCCAGTTCCAGCAGATGGGGAGGAATATCGTACTTGCTGACCAATCGCTCAAGCCGATCGCAGAGGTTCGGAGTATACAGATCCCTGCGCGAAACATTGACCGATGCGGGAATCGGCGTATGGCCGGCATCCATCCACTGGCGGATGAACGAACAGACCTCCTCCCATACATAGGCATCGAGCTTGATGATGAATCCGCTTTTCTCGAACAGGGGAATGAATACGCCCGGAGAGACCATCCCGTACTGGGGATGGTTCCAGCGCACCAGCGCTTCGGAGCCGATGATCCGCCCTGTTTCAATGTTGCATTTCGGCTGGAGGTAGACCTCGAACTGGCGTTCTCTCAACGCTTTTTCGGCGCTGTTCGTCAATTCCAGTTCCTTGAGCAGTTCGTTCCCGAAATCGTTGTGATACTCGGCGATATGCCTGATATAGCTATGCTTGACGGAACCGAGCGCAATCAAAGCGCGATCGCACATCACGCTCACAGAAACGGTCGGATCCTCGATCACGTTCACGCCGATGGCAGGAATGACCCGCTGGTCGGCGGAATAGGATGAAAACCAGTCGAGTGCCTCGCTTTCTATCGTCGCGAGATCGATAAGCGGCCCCGGCAGATACAAAGCGAATATGTCCGAAAAAAAACGGGATGCGATCCCTCCATGGTCGGAGGCCTTACCGGAAAACAATCCGGCGGCATGCAGCAGCAACCGATCCCCCGCTTCCTGTCCATAGGTGTTCTTGAACAACTTGAAATGCTCGATATCCAGACAGACGATCACATGCGAGCAGTCCGGATTCCCATCGATCGATTCCCGGACCTTCCGGCAGAAGGCGTCCTGATTGTACAGGCCGGTCAGAGCATCAAACTCACGTGCCCGTTGAAGATCTTCGGAGAGGGTCCGCACCTGTGCCTGTAGCTTTGCGATCTGCTCTCGCTCGTTCATCATGCTGACGAGACTCTCCTTGTTACGGTGGTAGGACGATGATTTTATTTAATACCAACTCGGAGAAATTAACAAGAGAACTTTTCCAAAAGCATGATGAAAGCGCATCGGACACAACAGCCGGTATAAAAAAAACACAAAGTAGCCCGAAAGCCGATCATGTGGGGGACATGAGGTGTAACGCTGGTGGAAAGATATGGGGGCGACATGCCTATCGACGGTCCTTCGAGGCGAGCACGGCGAGACTGACAGTCCGAGGTTCTATGCGTTCCTGCCGCGTCTTCAGCACCACGCCCATGCCGACATACGGAGTGACCGAGAACCCGTCCGTGATTCGGAACGAACTGGAGAACGTAGCATCGGCTGGGGATACATCCGAGCTAGTATACAGTCTCGCGAAGTCGAAACTGGAGCTGACGCCAGAACGGAAGCAGACCCGCGCCGTGATATCCAGCTTGACACCGGCGTCAATTCCCACACCGAACGACGTGAGCCCCTCCGACGAGGTCTTGTCGGATGAAGTCACCTTGACCGTATGATGGGCGAACTTCATCCCCACGCCGATATACATCGTCAAATCCTCCGTGCATCGAAGACGGAAAGCGGGGCCGATCAAGGTCGAAAAGAGAAAATCCCGTTTTCTGGTCATTCCGCCGTCGGCACCGGCGCTATCAGAGGTCTGATCCAACGAGTCTTCCATGGGGAACAGGAATCCGAGGCTCATGTAGACGCCAACATCCGTGTCACTACCGAAGAACCCGTACCAGCTTACATCGAACCCCATCGAGTTGAGGTACGCGGAATCGTTGCCGACGATATCGTGCCAGGTGGAGTCCGACGATTTGAAGAACGTGAAATCGACATCGAGACCGGTGAACAGCCAATGTTCGCTTCCGGCGGAAAAACCGGGGACTGACGATCCGATCAACAGAATCGCCAGAGCCGCGATGATCATGAGATATCGTTTCAACGTGCGTGCAGAACCTTCGTGCCTCATATAAACCCTATATACAACCGATATAACAATGATTGCGTACGTACGTAACAAACAATCGCAAAAAAGTGCGATGCTCACCGAAATCGAGGGTTTTACACTAAGGAAAGAGACGGCATCCCGCATTTGACGCACGTCATGTCCTGGAATTTCTTTGAACGACCAAGGAGCCGGTCAGGGAAATCTTCGAAAACGAACCGCCGGAACGTTACTTGCGCCTGGCGTAAAGTACCGTCTCAGGAACGCTCCATGGGGGATCTGCGGTATCGAATGCACCTACCTTCTCCAACGCCAGAAGCTCCAGACCGGCGCCTCTGAAGGCGGCTACGATGTCCTGGATACCGATGCGGACACAGAAGAACGGGAGATCTCCGCCGAACGCAGCATGTTCGAATGAGCCCTGTTCCATGCGCATTCCGTCGGATTCCATGATGCTGGCATACAGCAGTCCACCTCGCGGATGGCGTGGACCGATTCAATCAGCAGTTTCGTCGCCTCCCGTGCAAGCAGATGCGATAGGCAGCCCGACAGCACGACCGCATCGAAGCTTCGTGTTGGAAGCATCACGGAACGGATGTCGGCAAGATTCCATTTCACCGACGGAACCGACGATTTCGCAAGGGAGAGCATCCGGGAGGAAAAATCGAATCCTTCGGCCTCGGCCACAGGGCGTTTCGCCAGCAGCCGCGCCAGGAACGCACCGCTACCGCAGCCGAGATCGGCGACCCTGGGTTTGTCCGGCAGGAGATCGACGAATCCATCCCACAGGGGGCGATACGGCGCATAGCCGCGGCACTACGCATCGTAGGCACCGGCGCATGCGTCATAGCCGTCCCGCGTGGTCGCATACGGTCTGTCCAGCGCGATCAGATCATTTTTCATCCGCAATCCTCCATCTTCGACCGATATGAACATACCGCAGGAATGTCCTGTCGTCCAGAGGATGCGCAAGAGACGCTGGCGTTTCTTATATCGAAAAAGTCCGCTTCGTTCGGTTCCCCACGGCGGATCGTCAGTTCACAGCAACCGGAGCAGTAACCGAATAATCATTATAATTTAATATATTATATACAAATATATTCATTATAAAACTTTCACGATCCAATGTATTGACATCGTTTGGGAAATGTCCGATAGTCGCAGTTACCAGCAAGGGGTTTTGGTTCCGCATGCTTCGGAACAGAATTGCTCAGGCTATGGGAGGAATGGGAAAAAGATTGAAGGGAGTCGAAGTTACAGCAGGGCACGTCACCCGAAGCTACGGGGACTTCAAGGCGCTCGACGATGTAAGCGTCAGAATCGAGAAAGGTGAGTTCTTCTCACTGCTTGGACCATCAGGATGCGGCAAGACAACGTTACTGAGAATCATCGCCGGCTTCGACTCGCCCGACAGCGGTACCGTACTGTTCGACGGCAAGGATGTACTTCCCTTCCCACCGGAGAAACGTCAGTCGAACACGGTCTTCCAGACATATGCGTTGTTCCCCCATCTCACGGTATATGAGAACATAGCGTTTCCGTTGCGGCTCAAACACGTGGACAAGCAGGAGATCGACAGAAAAGTCCGGGAATACGTCCATCTTGTCCAGTTGGATGAGCATATCGACAAGAAGCCGAACATGCTCAGCGGAGGGCAGAAGCAACGCGTGGCTATCGCCCGGGCTCTGATCAACGAACCCAGCGTGCTGTTGCTCGACGAACCGCTTTCCGCCCTCGATGCGAAACTGCGTCAGAACCTTCTGATCGAGCTCGACGAACTGCACGACAAGGTCGGCATCACGTTCATCTATGTCACCCATGACCAGAGCGAGGCGCTTTCCGTTTCCGACAGAATCGCGGTGATGAACCACGGCAAAGTCCTTCAGATCGGCACTCCGTATGAAATCTACGAAGCGCCCGCCACCGAGTTCGTCGCCAAGTTCATCGGCGAGACGAACCTCTATCCCTGTACGGTGACCAGCTGCGAACGGTACAACGACGAGTACATGATGACGATCGATGTCCCGTCCCTCGGACGGGCGATATATGTCACCGACGAAGAGCCGATGGAAATCGGCAGAGGACTGAACTTCACCGTCCGTCCCGAAAAGATCACGATCACCATCGAGCCGCCTTCCAAGCAGAAGGCCGGGATCAACACGTTCCATGGGATTGTCGAAGAACCCGTCTATTCAGGTTTCCAGTCGAAGTTCTATGTGCAGCTCGATGATGTCGGAACCGTGGTGAAGGTGTTCAAGCAGCACACGAATTTCATGGATGACGGACCGGAAATCGAATGGAAGGACCTTGTCTACGTCTCATGGAGCGCTGACGATGGCTATCTGGTGAAGGTGATCGACGAATGAGCATCAAGGATGGAAGAAGAAGCTCCGAACGCAGGGAGCGGCGACTGGGGGTTTCCTATGCTGCACCCATGGGGGTGTGGTTCACCGTCTTCTTCATCGCGCCGCTGGTGATCATCATCCTCTACAGTTTTCTCAAGCGAGGACTGTACGGCGGCGTGGAATGGGAGTTCTCGCTGACCGCATATGGACAGATGTTCAATCCGAATTTCGGCAAGGTGTTGCTTCGGACAATCTGGATCAGCGTGGTGGCGACTGCATTCTGCATCCTGCTGGCCATCCCCACCGGCTATGCCATGGCACGGAGCAAGCACCAGACCCTGCTCCTGTTTCTGATCATCATCCCGTTCTGGACGAATTCATTGATCCGCATCTATGCATGGATATCGATTCTCTCGACCGAAGGATTCTTCAACGAGATACTCAAGTCGCTGGGAATCATCGACGAAGGGTTGCATCTGATCTACAACCATGGTTCCGTGATTCTCGTATTGATCTACATGTATCTTCCGTTCGCCATCCTGCCCCTTTTCACTACGATCGATAAGTTCGACTTCTCGCTGCTGGACGCGGCGAGGGACCTGGGCGCCACAAAGTTCGGGGCGATCCGCCTCGTGATGCTTCCCAATATCAGAAGCGGATTGCTGACGGCGATCGTGTTCACGTTCATTCCGATCTTCGGCGCATACACCGTTCCCCTGCTTGTCGGAGGCAAGGATTCGACGATGATCGGCAACATCATCGTGGATCAGGTGTCGAAGACTCGCAACTGGCCGCTCGCATCGGCGTTCTCCATGATTCTCACCTTGGTATCCACGGTGGGGGTCATTTGGATGATGATGAGCAGCCGTAAGGAGCAGGCGCAGAAGAAGAACGTAACGAACCAGCAGAAAACAGAACAGAACATTCTGGACCACCATACGACGGGAGGCGAAGCATGAACGGACGCAACCCTGAAAACGGTCGCAAGCAGGTCATGTTCCACGACCATAGGACCTTCTCGTTCTCCAATATCGTCATGGTGCTGGTCGTGGTGTTCCTGTTCCTCCCGCTGTTCGTCGTCGTCCTCTACTCTTTCAATTCATCGAAGGGGATGACGTGGGACCATGCATCGCTTGTATGGTACGAGAAATTGATTTTCGACAGCCCATCGCTCTGGATGGCGTTCAAGAACAGTCTGATCATCGCTCTGACATCCAGCGCCACGGCGACCGTGCTCGGCACACTCGCCGCGATCGGAATCAAATGGTACCGATTCCCCGGCAAATCGTACATCACCACTGTCAGTTACTTGCCGATGGTCCTTCCTGAGGTCATCATCGGTATTTCGATGCTGATTTTCTTCTCCGCGGTCAAGATCCAGCTTGGGATGTTCACGATCTTCGTCGCCCATACGACGTTCAATTTGCCGTTCGTGTTCCTGCTGGTCTCGGCGCGGCTTGATGAATTCGACTATTCCACGATCGAAGCCGCACGGGATCTCGGTGCGAACGAACGTCAGACGTTGCTACGGGTGATCATCCCTTCAATCATGCCTGGAGTTCTATCCGGTTTCCTGATGAGCATCACGATGTCGCTGGAGGATTTCGTCATTACGTTCTTCGTTTCGGGTCCGGGTTCCGGCACGTTGCCGCTGTATGTCTACTCGATGATCCGCTACGGCGTATCGCCGGTGATCAACGCGCTTTCGTTCGTGATGATTCTTGGAACGATGCTCATCGCCTGGGTCTTCAGACGATTCCTCAAGACGATCGCGGCGAACAGCTGACCGTTTCCGGATCGACTTCCGCGTCGAGACGTTTATGGACGCTTTTCCTGTGCATTTTCGGGACCAATTGTCTCTCATGGGCAATACCGGGTATACTTTCTCCATTGTCAGAACGCGGAGGCTGTTCGTCTCCGCCGCCTATCATACGGCGGAAGCCGGAAATCATCTGTCCGATGATATCGAAAAATCACCTATCTTCTGGGAGGTATTGCCATGCGCAAAACTGAACAGGTGTCATGGCGGCGAGCCATGCATCTTGTAGTGGCCATCGTCGTGATGTCCATGGTCCTGGTGGGGGTGTCATCCTGTAAGAAGCAGGGTGCCAATGGAACCTCGTCCGACAACAAGCTGTACTTGTATAATTGGACGTACTATACGCCGGATGAAATCATCGAACGGTTCGAAAAAGAATATGATGTCGACGTCGTGGTCGATAATTTCTCGTCCAACGAAGAGATGTTCGCCAAGCTGATGGCCGGTGGCGGCAAAGGATACGACATCATCTTCCCGTCGGCCGATTACACTTCGATCATGATCAATCTCGGTCTCGTCGAAGAGCTCGACCATGACAAGTTGCCGAACCTCAAATACATCAGCCCGCTGGTCCGTTCCAAGGCGACGTACGATCCCGATATGCGCTACTCCGTGCCATACAATATGGGAGCTTCCGGCGTGGCGGTCAACAAGACGAAAGCGCCCGAAGGGTACGCCCGGGATTGGTCGATCTTCGAAGATTCGCGGTTCGCGAAACGGATGAGCATGCTCGACGATATGCGCGAGGTCATGGGCGCTGCGCTCAAGCATCTGGGGTATTCGGTCAACACGGTGAATCCGGAGGAACTTGCCCAGGCAAAAGCGTTGATCAATGACAAATGGAAGCCGAACTTGGTCAAGTTCGATGCCGAGGGATTCGGGAAAGCTTTCAGCAGGGGTGAATTCTGGGTGGTGCATGGGTACGCCGAGAATGTGTTCGAGGAGTTCCCCGAAGACAAGTGGGACGAGATCGATTTCTTCCTTCCTCCGGAAGGTGGGGCGCTTTCCATCGACAACATGGTGGTCGTCAAGGGGTCCCAGCATTCGGATATGGCCCACGAGTTCATCAATTTCATCCACAGGCCGGAAATTTACGCGATATTCCTCGATACGTTCCGCTATCCCGCCATTACGAATACGGAAGCTGGCAAGTATACGAAGAACAAGCCGTTCTATAGTGCTGAGGATGTCAATGACAACTTCGAAGTGCTGCAGGACTTGAAAGATGATCTGCAACTGTACAACGACATCTGGCAGGACATCCGCTATGTAAACTGAGGGTCATTGTTAAGGTCATCGTAGGGTTGTTGCAAAGTCGCGGTCGGCGGCCTCGCAATGACCCTACCACCACCCAAACTTCTGACAGGCGCAGAGATCCTTGCCGTCGATGTCCTTTGTCATAGGCATGGGGCTGTCATATCGCTATTGGTGCATCTTTTCACAACCATTCTACCTATTAGTCAATATCATACGAAAAAATACTGACAGATGTCCACTTTGTCACAGCGCTTTTCCGCTACTCAAATACCGAACAAGTATGAGAGATGTACTATGTTTTTGCCTGTAGATTTTAACATATGACATTTTATAATTCATTATTATATAATAAATAACGTTCAATTTTCTCCTTGACTTATATCATTTGGTATACGTATAGTTGAAGTGTCGGATGGGAACAAACTGACGGAGGTTGCGACCATGGCACGGTTGAACGGGAACAAGGGAAGACGGACCGTTGCGCTAGCGGCATTGCTGTTGGCGGCCGCTGTTACGTTCGCCGCCACAGTGACCGATACCTATGTGCTACGTCTCCGAGGTGTGGTGCTTCCCCAAGCGTCCTTCCAGGCGGATGGAGATGGAAACCTTTCCGTCATGGCGAACCACAACGACTTTTCAATCGATGTCCTGGATCAGATGGGAAGACCAGTGGCAGTCAAAGACGGAAAAGTGATCACATTCACGGGACAGAAGCTCACGCTGTCCGTCCAAGCGTCTTGATGATGAACGACATACACAGTTTTCGGGGGATAACGAACAGGTGGAGGGATCCACCGCCTTGCATCGGGGCCGGCTGAAATACGCCGGCTTTCGTTTATTTCCGATGAGCAGCGTTGTCAGTCGATGCATAATCCCATATGCACCCCATCGACGAACGAATCATTGAAACGGAACAACCGGCTTGTCCGTCCTTCTTCAACGAAGCCGAACTTCTTGTACAGTCCGATCGCGCTGACATTGTCGGCACGCACGACAAGATTGATTTTTCTGATGCCGGTCTCGGCGCCATGGGCCCAGTTGAGGAATGCTGATAGCAACGCGGAGCCCACCCCTTGGTTCCAGCAATCCCGTCTGACGGAAATGCCGAATTCACCGGCATGTGCTATGCGGGGTCTTGATCCAGCGATGAAATTCAGACTACCGATGATCCTCTCCCCTTCCAGCGCCAGAAGATACAGACAATTGTCCGTTCTGAGCGTCCGCTCCAGGAACTCCTTTTCCGACTTCACGTCCATGACGAACTCGCCAGGACCGAACGTCAGGTTGTCCGATTCGCCCGCAATATCGTCGATATACGCCAACAGCGCCACGGCATCGTCGCCGGTCGCCTCGCGGATGACTCGCACGCGATCCTGCCCCATGTCGTGCGATTCTCTCATGGACACCTCCTTTTCATGACGTCACAGGATTCCGGAGCGCGTCGACGCATACGGAGACTATTTCGCCGGTAAGCCGATGAATCGTTTCATCCTCAAGGAACGAAACTCCTTCCTCGTCAAGTCCCGCCGCCCAATTGATGGAAAACGCGATAGCGGCGAAAGGCAGATCAACTTCGGCGGCCAGAATAGTCTCGGTAGCGGCAGTCATGCCGACATAGTCGCCGCCGAGTATCCTGAACATTCTGATTTCCGCCGGAGTCTCAAGTCTCGGACCGTTGGTACAGACATAGGTGCCTTTCAGCACGATATCCCGTTTGCCTTTCTCCAGAGCGGCCCGGGCGACAGCCTTGCGTAGCGCCAGATTGTACGGCTGCACCATCGGAACATGCTTCACGCCCGACTGACCTCCGGTGAAGAATGTATCCGCGCGCGATCCTCCGGTCATGTCGATGAACTGATCGACCAACCCCCATGATCCGGGAGGCAGCATGCCGGTGATGGAACCCACAGCATAGAGCCCGATCGCCTGGGAGACTTCCAACGTCTTCAGCGCGGCGATGTTCGCCCGATAGTTGATCAGATGGGGAGGTACGGAATGCCCGGCACTATGCCTTGGCAAGAAGACGAGATCGGAATGCGCCCCCACTCCCTCGAACACCTCCGCAATACCGTACGGGGTATCGACAGTCCGGCGTTTCGTTTCAATCGGAAACGAAGCGTCGATCCCCGTTCCTCCGATAATGGCAGATTTCATCACGTTTCCTCCACAATACGATCGCCTGGACGATGAAACTCATGGGCCCCAATCTGTTCGGGTTCGAACACGCCCTCGGCAGTAATGATCGATGTCACGAATGCAGGAGGAACAATATCGAACGCGGGATATCTGCCGAAAATGTCCGATTCCGTCGTGGGGTGTCCGAACGCAAGGCAGACATCCGCGCCATCCCGTTCCTCCATAACGATGTCCTTCCGTGTCCGACGAGACAGGTCTGGAGCCATGGAGAACGCATGATACGGAATCCCGAACGTCCTGGCGCACACAGCGTTCGCAAGCGTCCCTGTCTTATTCACGACTGTTCCGTCCGCGCAGACAAGGTCGGCGGCAGTCATATACCTGCCGACAGTTCCATCTTCGATGAACCGTGCGCCCATTCCGTCGCAGATCAACGTAACGTCGAAGCCAAGCTCCTTGAGACTGGGTGCGGTCAATCTCGCTCCCTGGAAGTACGGCCTGGTCTCGGAAACCATGACCGAAGCCATGCGCCCCTCGTCACGAGCGAACAACAGGCTGAGCAGGAACGAATGCTCTGCAAAACAGGTGGTGAGGATGCGCTCGCCGTCGGCTATCAGGGAGGCGCCCGACCGGCCCATCCGTTCATATACCGCATTGAACGAAGTTTCACGGTCATGCACGGCCTGTCTGATGGCATCGGCCGTACCTCGCCTGTGGGCGGCGTCAGGATGCGCGGCGAACAACAGGCGGATATCGCCTAGCAAACCATCGAGCGTGCGAGCCATCGTCGTATTGGTCGGTCTGGAAGATTTGAGTTGGCCAAAGGCCACGGCGAAAGGAGCCACGGAGCAGGGAATGTCGCCTCGTTCCATCCTGCAGGCCAGCCATTCCATCGCAGTCAATGAGACCTGTAGCGGGCCTCCTCCTTGGGTCACCATTCCTTTGATGGCCGCGACAGCATCGGCGCTGGAATCGCAGGCGACGAAGGTCCGTTCGAACGGATAGGCTCTGCGATCCCCGATCAGCAGGCGCTCTCTCTCGATCCGGGCGATATTCCGCTTCTTCAGCACATACGGCATTCTTTCGTCACAGTCAACGGTTACCATGGTCTCATAGTATCGAGCTGCGGTGAAAACGTAAAGGCGGGACACCCCGCCACTGAAATCAAACCTGACAATCCTAACGAGATGTAGCTAGTTCCAGAATGTCCGATGGTCGGCGAGAATCGCCTCGGCAAGGGCAGGATCGTCGACCGGACCGACGATCACCATGTTCTTCTGCCCATGGGAGAGGACCACGTCGCACGGAAGGTCCAAGGTCGGATTTTCCTCGTGGGCGCCGGTCAGCGCCAGTAGCCGGGATTCGGGAAGTCCAAATACCAGACGTCTGACGTTGGTCCAGTACATCGCGCCAGTGCACATGGCGCATGGTTCGAAATTCGTGTACATCGTGCAGGTGGCGAGAAATTCAGGGGAGAATTCGCGACCGGCTCGGATCATCAGATTGGTTTCGGCGTGTAGACAGGGACTCCCCCCGCGGCTATCGTTGCCTTGGGTCAACAGGATGTTTCCATCCTTGTCGGCGAGAAGCGCTCCGAAGGGGTGATTGCCCGCCTTCATCGCATCCCTGGCGACCTGCACAGTGGCATACAGCAACTCGATGTCTTTATTCGTTGGTTTTTCAAACCGGATTTCCGCCATGTCCATGCTCCTTTTCGCGCTCCGCCCGGCGCAGCCATGTCTGTACGGGGAACCCTACCATGTTCTGGACATTGAACGCAACTGTTTGCACAACACTGTTCCATGCGTTTCTTCCACAGGACGAACTACAAGGAAAAAACAGACAAAGAACAGTGTAGCTGTCATTTTTTGATTGACGTTCCGCCAAAGGTTCCGTACCCTATGATACATGGCGGTCTGTCAGCTTCCTTGATCCTGACCTCCGACAGCCTCCTATATTCCTCGCTTGAATGCGAAACACAAGGAAACGGTATCATGAAGACACACAAGATGAAGACTTTGGTCGTGGCGATGCTGATTGCGATCGCCATCGTCCCGACTTTGTTCGCGCAAGGAACCAAAGATATCCCTTCCGACGCCATCGTCGGTAAAATCGTATCGATCGATCAGAATGGCGGTACCTGGCAGCTCCTGGTCCGCGATGCAAACGGAATCGAAAGCATTTTCCGTCCGGCGGAAGATTGCAAGCTTGTTCTTCCTCTCGAGAGTTTCCGTAACGACGACTATGTGGCGATCGTTTCGAACGGAATCATGGCGCAGAGTCTTCCTCCTCAGGGCACGGCGCTGGAAATCAGGTGGATCAATCCGTTGGTCGCCCAGGGGCTTGTGCAGGTGACCGTCCCTCGCAATCAGATGGAAATGCCGGAAGTCCTGGAGGACAAATTCAGCTATAGCTATGGGTTCATGCTGATGAATGCAATCACGACGCAGGGGATTTTTCCTGACGCAGGATACTTTGCGAAAGGCGTGATCGACTCCGCCTCCGGCGTCGAACCGCTGATGCCGTCCGAGGAGATGTACGACTCGCTGGATGCGTATCAGAATGAGTATATGATGGCCGGAATCGCTTCGGATTCCGATATCGGCAATACGGTCTATTCGATCGACGATCTTGCCACGCTTCCGGCTCCGGCCGATACGCTGGATCGTTTCAGCTACGGGTATGGATATCTCCTGGTGGCTTCCGCTGTTTCCCAAGGGTTCGAGTTGACTCCATACATGGCTGGCGGGGCTTTGGACGCCGCTTTCGCCGATGGAAACCAGCTTTTCACTGAAACAGAGATGGAAGAGATCTTCAACGAGTATTCGCAGAAGCTCTGGAGCCAGATGGAACAGATGCTTGCGGAAATGGCGGCTCAGAACTTGGAGGAAGCGGAGGCGTTCCTCGCGGAGAACAAGAACGCCGAAGGCGTGCAGACCACCGATAGCGGCCTTCAGTACAAGATCGAGAAGATCGGCAATGGGGTTGTCCCGAATGCAGATTCTACGGTCAGGGTAGATTATCAGCTCTCATTGCTGGATGGGCAGATCATGGATAGTTCCTATGAACGCGGCGTTCCGGCGGAGTTCCAGGTTTCGCAGGTCATTCCTGGTTTCGCGGAGGCCATCACCATGATGCCGATCGGTACGAAAATGCGTATTTGGGTACATCCTTCCCTCGGTTATGGCGAAGGGGGAACGGAAACCATCGAGCCCAATTCTCTGCTGATTTTTGATCTTGAGATCCTTGGGATCGTAGAATAAATGTCCTGCTGGTTCGCGTTCGTTGCGGGCCGATGACAGAACGACCAGGCCGGTTTTCCCGGCCTGGTTTTTAAGGGTTATTGCAGGGTTATTGCAGGGTTATTGCAGGGTTATTGCAGGGTTATTGCAGGGTTATTGCGAGTTGCGAGTTGCGAGTTGCGGGATTACAGGATTGGCGCAAGATTGCGCGGGAGTTCGTCTGTGGCGGAAAACGAGCGGGATATGTGCACGATCAATCCTTGATCTTGAACACGACTTTCTTTACTGCGGCCGGTTCGCCGATCGCGACCTGTGATTTGTGCGGTTCTCCAGGAAAGAATATTGCGAAGCGGCCAGGTGCGGCCTGCATCACCACCGTGGGTTCACCATCGAACAGTACGCAGTCGGAAGACTCGTCGTACGGCGAGGCGTTGGCCGCCAGGTCCCGCCAGGAAAGCGCCATGAGTTCCTCGCCCTCGAGCAAAATCTGGACATCCGTCTCCTTGCGGTGGCTTTCGAACTGTTTCGGCGCAACGCTGGTCGTATAGGCTGAAACGATGTATCGAACATCGGGATCGTCTGTTGCATATTCGCCCGGTTGCGCATCATAAGGCAGGCTACGGTCCATGATTTCAATCACCTTCGCCAGTTTCGGCAGAACCGGGATATACAGCTCAAGATTATCCAATGTATCGAACAGCATATGAAGCTCCTTCACGCACGTGTTTCATGCGCAGATACTACCAGAAAACAGGGACGTGCCACAACAGGCTGTGCATTCTGTACCCGAAATCAGATGTGTCCGGCGGACCGATGCTTCAACAACGCCTCCCTGAACGCAAGAATCTGATCAACGCAACCTGCGATGCCGATCAAACCGCTATCGAGACTCAGGTGGTAGGTCTTGCACATGCCCCATTTGCGATCACTGTAATAGTTGTAGAAGTTCGCTCGCTTCTTGTCAGCCTTCAGACAAGTCTCCTCCGCCTTTTCCGAAGCAACTTCATACACCTCCACCGCCCGCTTGACACGTTCGGCAAGCTCTGCGTGGATGAACACGCTCAACAGATCAGGATCGTCACGCAACACATAATCCGCACAACGACCGACGATCACGCATGACCCCGCATCGGAAACTTTCTTGATCGTCTTGGACTGAATCAGGAACAGCTGATCGTTCAACGGCATCTCCGCGATGCCGATCGCACCACTGGCCATCGGATAGTTACCCATCACGAGGGAATAGAACAGACTGCTGGTCGCCTTCTCGTCGGCAGTTGCGAACAGAGCCTCGCTCAGCCCGCTGTCTTTCGCGGAAATAGCCAGCAGTTCACTGTCATAGAACGGAATGCCAAGACGCTCCGCAAGGCTGCGACCTACTTGGCGGCCGCCGCTACCGAACTGCCTTCCGATCGTAAAGATTGTCCGTCCGTTCATGTAAGCCTCCTTCAGGCCCTCCACGGGAAGCGTCGCCACCAGTGGAACGACCCATCGATCCCAGATACCCTCAGTATAGCATGCCTGATGACCAGAGGGAAAAAAACCGATGCGTTCTCCTCTTGTGCTTTCCTGTTCTGTGAGCTATCATTTTGAAACAATGTTCCATTAATGAATTACAGCGTGTCTTTCATCACACTCAGGCATGCTGAAAAGGAGAAAGAATGATCACCCTGCACAATGACAAGCTCGTAATGCAAATCGCGGAACTCGGAGCGGAACCGCAAAGCCTCCGTTCCAAAGAGACCGGTTGCGAATATATCTGGAACGGAGATCCCGAGTATTGGTTCAGACACGCTCCATTGCTTTTTCCCATGACAGGACCTACGAAAGACGACAAGGTCTCGTATCAAGGCGTCACGTATCCGATGCCTGGAAACGGATTCGCTCGCGACACCGAGTTCTCCGTGGTGGAAGCGGATGATTCCCATGCCGTGTTCCTGCTGGAGGAATCTCCTGCGACCTTCGAACACTATCCGTTCCCGTTTTGCCTGACCGTAACATATACGCTCCTTTCCGACGGTTATGAGGCAAAGGCGACGATCAGGGCGAAAGAGAGCGACCTCTGGTTCACTTTCGGCTGGCATCCGGCGTTCTCCCTCGACATGAATGGGGTCGGGACACCGATCGAAGCATATCGCATCGAATTCTCGGAATCGGAAACAAGCGATAGGAAATACCAAGTCGATGGAGTGTTCCGCATCGAACCGAACTTCCTTGACGGAGCAAAGTCCTTCCAGCTGTCTCGCAACGAGACCGACAAGGGACCGATCGTTCTGCCGACCATCAAGTCCCGCCAAGTGAAGCTGGTCTGCGACGCAGGCCCCCATGGGGTGGCCGTAGACATGGGGGAGATGCCTTTGCTCGTCGTATGGACATGCGCTCCGAAACATGGCCAGTACGTCTGTGTGGAGCCGATGTATTCATTCGGAGATACGACACGCCCCCTGGATCTGGACAAGATGCCCCAGACGATGCATATCGGACCGAAAGAAGACAAAACGTTCACGAATACGTTCAGAGTGTTCTGATTCTTGAAACGGACTGCGGTTCTCGCAGTCGGCTAGACTCACGATAAAAGGCCGCCTCCATCAACTGGAAGACGGCCTTTTCATGGACAGGAGAATACGGAACATTGCGACTAGAGCATGCCGATACCTGACCGCTTGCCGGTATTGAGGTATACACCGCCGCCGATATATGGGGTGGCGCTGAAACGGAAATAATCTTCCGTCCAGTCGGAAGTGTTGCCTGAGATACCGCCGATTCCCCCGGAAGCCGATACCTTCTGACCGAAATCGAAACCAAGCCGCACACCGCCGCGGATGAAGAATTGATCGGAGAGCGCAAGATGGATCCCAGCATCCAGACCTGCACCGATTATCAGAACCGAGGATTCCCCAGTAACGGAGATTCCTAAGATGGAAGTGGCATTGTTACTGCTCTGCGAGGATATATGGAAGCCCAACGCGGCGTTGAACGTCGCATCCTCACTCAATCCATGACGGAACGCAGGGCCGACAAGCAGATTGAATTCCATCGGAGAGTCGGACAGATCAAAGGTCGTATTACCTTTTTGCGCCTGAATAGGAAACAGGAAAGCAACGTCGATGTACAGCCCCAGCTGACTCCTCTTGTCGAAGAAACTGTAGGACTGGATGTCGAACCCTGACATCTGGACCACGGTAGCATCGGAATCCTGATCAGGGATGATGCCGACGCTATACGCACCTGCCACGCCAAGCCAATGTTCGGAAACGGCGAACAACGGGCCTGCGACCACGCACAACGCACATAATACGATAATGCTTTTTTTGTTCATAGCGAATACACCTCATGTTGTAGCACTTGATATTCATGTTCAGCCAGTTTCCGCATTCAGTCAACAAATTCCTCACTTTTTTTCACCACCAGAGGGAACTTGTCGGGACCATTCCCTTCCGTATGTCGCAGCCCATACAGTTGATGCGCGAACGCCTTGCGGGAAGAATCGAAGATCGCGCCGCAGATCTCGTGGAACTGTTCGGAAGACAGGCCAAGTCGCCGAAGCGGCCGTTGCAATCGCCAAAGGGTATCCCCAGCCGCATCGCCGGCCAGCCGCTGGATCAGAGGAACTGCGCCGCGAAACACATGCCATTCGAAGAATTCGGCGAGCCGGGAATCGATGAACATTTCAGCCTTCGCCACCGCCGCGTCTCTGCGGGGGCGGTCGCAGTCCAGATCGCGCAATCCGATGAGCGTAGCACCTGAAAGATCAGCCACCCGGGGGTCGATATCAACCGGCATCGCCAGATCGATGAATAGGGTCGGATCCGTCAGGCGCGGCGCTATGGAGTCCAAGTCAAGCGTATGGTATAGACCTGCGGTAGCGCTCACGACAAGCGAACAGGTTCCGAGCAGATCGAGGCGTCGCTCGAAGGGTGCCGGGTTGCATCCCTCCGGGATCAGTGCGGAGGCTTTCTCCATGTCCCTGATCGTCATTGTCACGGACGCGCCGTCTTCGACGAGCAGACGGGCAAGCATTCTGGCCATCTCGCCGCTGCCGATGATCAGGACAGGAACGCCCCTGAGAGTATCTATGTGCAGGAAGTCGAGCATCAGGGTCCTGACATGTCTCACTACGGTTTCATCGGCTTCGGAAAGACGGACCGCGGTCCGAACCTGTTTTGCAACGGTCACGGCGTCCCGAAACAGCCGTTCCAGGACAGGTCCGGAGCATCCCACTTCCCGAGCCCAGGCGGCGGCACGGGATATCTGGGGGATGATCTGATCCTCGCCGAACAGCGCGGAATGCATGCCACAGGCCAGTTCGAACAGATAACGCGCCACGGCATCGCCACTTCGGTGATAGAAGTACTGTTCATACTGCGCCCTGGGAATCGATAATGCGTTGCAGAATGCGCGATACGGGTCGCCGCCCTGCCCTCCCTGCACCCAGACTTCCGTCCTGTTGCAGGTGGAAAGCACGACGCATCCGGCCGCGTTCATCCGGGTTCTGATCGTAACCGCAGCATCCTGGCAACGATCCCGGTCGAGCAGGAACACCTCCCGGCAGGATTGCGGTGCGGTATCATGATCAATACCGCACACATGAATATCGAGTTCAGGATGTCCGTCCATGACCATGCCTCTCTTCAAGATCCTCCGCCCGCGCCACGGAAGCATCATGCGAAATTCCAACGCCTGTCCGTTCCAGATGAAACAGATATTGCTGTGCGATTCCGGCGAAACGACCGAAACGGGAAACATCATCATCCGGATAATGGCGGGACATGACGCGTTTCATCCAGACATCGATGGGAAAGACTTCCAGACGATGCAAGCCATACAGCAGGGCGCAGTCGGCGACCTTCGGGCCGACTCCCCGAATCTCCATCAGACGAGCGCGGGCCTGTCCGACCGGCAAGGCGGCAAGTTCGTCGAGCACGATCCGGCCACTGGCAATATTGTTCGCGGCATCAAGCAGGTATGGCGCGCGGAACCCCGTCCCCAACGCACGAAGCTCGTCATCGCTCGCTTTGGCAAGAGCATCGGCGGTCGGAAACGCATTGCGGGATGTTCCCGCCACAGGCACGCCATAACGCCCGCTCAACCGTTCGATGATCTGTCGGATCCGTTTGATATTGTTGTTCTGACTGATGATGAACGAACAGAGAGCCTCCCAAGGTTCCTGTCTGAGAATCCTGATACCCGGAGCGAAACGACAGGCCTCCGCCAGATGCCCGTCGAGCCCGGACAGTTCGTTCCGGATATCGAGATAGTCGGTATCGACATCGAAATAATCCCGCAGCACAGGATCGGTATAGATTCTGCACGAAGGATCGGACAAGGCGTTCTGCCCCAACCGGTATAGACTGCCGCGTACGACTCCCTCCCAGGTTCCGTCCGGGGAAGGAATCCAACGAAAGCATTGTCCGCAATCAAGGGTATGGGCCAAGGAAAGCTGAGTTTCGGAAAGCGTCGCGGTACGGTAATCATGAAGCATATGCCAATTATATATCGCAAGAATGCGTCAGGACAACCTGTTCCCCGACGAGGGACTTATTTTCGGGGAGGTCCGCTGGACTGGCTGTCCTGCCGAGCGCATCCCCTTTTCTGCGTCGCTACCATGCTCCCGCATCGGTTCTCGATGCGATAGTTGTTACGATTTTGCAAATTTTCACTTTACAGATTCCGGAATGTGATGTAGATTTCACTTATTATAAAGTGATATCACTTTTAAAATATGGTTTCACTATTAGGAGGTTCGTATGAAACGAAACATATTGGTCGTATGCTTGATGGCGGCGGTCATCGGCGGTTCTTTGTTCGCAAGCGGACAAGGAGAAACTTCCTCAAATTCCCGTCCAAATTATATCTAGGAATTCAGTAATTCTTTTAAATAGTTGCAAATA
>LVBD01000047.1 GCA_001604275.1 Spirochaetales bacterium Spiro_02 | reverse complement strand
TATAAATGAATTAGGGGTATTCAAATTCCTTAATCAGGGGGCTTGACGGGAATCATAGAAGTCAATATCACTTCAGACGTACAGGACGCGGTCGCGCACAGCGGCGTCAAGGAGGGGCTTGTGCTGGTCAACGCGATGAACATCACCGCCAGCGTGTTCATCAACGACGACGAAAGCGGGCTGCACCACGACTTCGAGGTCTGGCTGGAGAAGCTCGCGCCCGAGAAGCCCCACGCCCAGTACCGTCACAATGGCTACGAGGACAACGCCGACGCCCATCTCAAGCGCACCATCATGGGGCGGGAGGTAGTCGTGGCGATTACCGATGGCAAACTGGACTTCGGCACATGGGAACAGATTTTCTACTACGAACTGGACGGCAAACGTGACAAGCACGCCTTGATCAAGATCATCGGAGAATGAGACTCCGATATCGCACGTAATGAAACCATCATGCGAAACGGCTTTACTTTTTTCTGGCCAATACCGTCTGCGTCACGTTCCACTGCTCGCCATCGGAAGATTTCAAAGACTCCCAAACGAACGAATCTTCAGAGATATCACGGAAAATCCATCTTTCACGACGAGTTGCAGGGCCATGACCGTCCAAGATTTCGTCCTGTACGATTCTCCCGTCCTGCCAGCGTGCTTCGAACAAACTGAAGTTCGAAGACGTAGGGCCGAACCAAAACACCTTGACCATGTTCTGGACAGCGTCAAAGACTCTGATGGTCGTACCATATTCACCTTGCGGATAGTCGCCGGAATTCCGTAATTTCCGAGCCGGACAAATCCACGTATCCTGAATAGCGCGGCCTTCCAGAATCCACGAGAAAATCCATTCCCCGGGAACTGTGATCTCCCTGCCTCCGACGTTTCCCGTCCAATCAAATTCCCACAGCCCGATCAACGGAACATACAACTTCAGCTTTTCTCGGGCTTCGCTTTCCGCAGCATTCGAAACCAATGATTCTGAGAACGCATCTTTCATCTATACTCCTTGCGGCATACTGACTCTGCAGCTCATCGGACAAGCCATTATCGCACAGCAACTGACGTCCGGAGGATAATTCCTGCGCCGGACGTCAACCGACCCACCTGTGTGCAGTATCTGGAACCGCAATGGACCGTGGCACATCACTTCTTGCAGACCACAGCTAGAGGTTCCGACGGATCCTGGGTCTTGAGGATATACTTCCGCTCGAAATCCTCATAGACCATCATGAAAATTCTGATCAGGAAAATCAAGGCAATGGCATTCGGAATGCACCACAACCCGGAAGAAATATCAACGACCGTCCAGACGATCTCCGGAGTCCTCCCTAGAGAAAGGAATGCGGGAATCAGCCATACCAGACGCAAAAGTATCTTCGCGGTCTTCGTCTTTTTTGGGAAAATATAGAAGAACGCCGACTCATAGTTCACTTCCCATCCGACCATCGTGGAGAATGCGAACAGCACGATTCCAAGAGTGACGAGGAAATTCCCGCCTCTTCCATAAACGCTCGCGAATGCAGCCATCGTCAACGGAACATCCTTCAGCCCACTCTGCCAGATGTCGGTTCCACTGGACAGGATGACCAAAGCGGTCATCGTGCAGACGACCAACGTATCGATGAATACTTCGAACGAACCATACATTCCCTCTTTGAACGGATGCGGAGTGATGGCCGTAGCATGAGTGATCGGCGATGTGCCGCATCCAGCCTCGTTGGAGAACGTCCCCCTGGCGGCTCCCTGACTCATAGCGAGCGCCATCGTGCCTCCCGCCATGCCCCCCACCGCCGCGAACGGCTTGAACGCATAGGTGAAGATCATCGCGAAAGCGGTGGGAATGTTTCGGAAGTTGACGATCAGAACGCCTAAAGCGCCAAGTACGTATATCACGCACATGATCGGAGTCATTTTTTCACAGAACTTTCCGATGCTCTTGACACCGCCGATCAGAACGAGACCGCAGCAAAGCGCTGCGATGCTCACTGTGCCCCATGTTGGAACATTGTAGGCGGAATGCAGTGCGCTTGATATCGCATACGGCTGGACAAAGGCGGCGGTTCCCAATCCTCCGATCACGATAGTGACGGCAAAGATCACAGCAAGTGGCTTCCATCGCTTTCCGAGCCCTCGCTCGATATAGTACATCGGTCCACCATAATAGATTCCGTCCTCCCCTTGGATCCGATAATACTGAGCAAGCGTCACTTCGACGCACTTGGTCAGCATGCCAAACAGAGAGATGACCCACATCCAGAAGACAGCCCCGGGGCCTCCGATGAATATCGCAGTAGCGACACCGGCGATATTTCCCGTCCCGACACATCCGGAAAGCGCTGTGGAAACCGCCTGCAACGGAGTCAATGTTCCCTCTCCCTTCACACTCCCTTTCTTGAAAATCTCACCCCCGGTATTCTTCAGGATGTACCCGAATTTGCGGAACTGAAAAAAATGTGTCCGAATGGCATATATCAAGCCAACGATGAACAAGAGCACAAGTACAGGAGCGCCCCAGAGAAACGAGGCGAACTTCGACAAGAACTGTTCCATGCTTCCTCCTTTGTACGATACGTCGCAAAAAACTATTTCATGAGTTTTCCGAGAATTCCGTAGAAACCTTTCTGCGCCTTGACCAGTTGATCGATTTCGATATATTCGTCAACGACGTGCGCCAGATCCTCCCTGGACGGCCCGAATCCGATCGTGGGGATTCCTCTTTCACCGCAGAAATGGCTCCCGTTGGTACAGAATGCGAAGTGCGACAACGGAGCGTCGATGCCTACCGACCGCAACCCTTCCAGCGCCTTCGTCACCAACGGGGCATCCTCATCGATCACCCAAGCGGGGAAGAACCTTTGCGCGGCGATGGTTTCTCCCGTCCAGCATTTCTCACTGCCTTGCGAGATATAGGCTCTGGCCTTGAGGCCGGGAATCCGTTTCTTCACATCGTCGATCGCATGACGGATCGGTGCCAATACAGATTCCGGCGTTTCTCCGACTAAAGTCCGCCGATCGAACGTGACCTTGCATCGTTCGGGGACGACAGATGCGCCCGGATATGGGAATGAAATGATATCGGTCAGCTCCAGAATCCCCTTTCCGAGAAGAGGATGCTCATTCTGCGGCAGCTTCCGGATCGCTTCGATCACTTCGAGCATGTGATACACGGCGTTCACCCCTTTTTCAGGATTCGATGAATGGCACGACTTTCCCTCGGTCTCCACGGCGATCTCCGCTCGTCCCCGCTGTCCGATCTTCAGCGTCGTTGTCGTCGCTTCTCCTATGATGACGAAATCGGGAACGACACGCTTGGTGATTTCACGTGAAGAAACTCCTTCGAAACATTCTTCGTGCACGGTACAGGACACATATATGTCGCCTGCGAAATCACGTCCGGTATCATGGGCGAACCAAGCCGAGGCAAGAATCATAGCGGCATCGCTACCTTTCATGTCCGACGTTCCCCTACCATAGATCTTTCCATCCACTATTTCGGCGCCGAAAGGTGGGTGCGACCATTTCGTCTCGTCCGAGACATCGACGGTGTCGATATGCCCATCGAACAGGATCGATTTGCCGCTCCGTTTTCCATGGAGCACGCCGAGCACGCTCCCGAACGCATCAATGGATACTTCATCGAAGCCAAGCTGTTTCATCGTCTTCTCAATAAAGCGAGCCACATTCTGCTCCTGACCAGACAGACTTTGAATCCTGACCAGATCCTGACACAACGAAATCAGTTCCGACTCTCTCGACATACTTCCTCCGGCATAAGCTGTTCGTGTTTTCACGCAGTAATATGCAATATGCAATATATTACATATTTCAGTTACTACATGCTGTCATCCATCTTCCGAATTGTCAAGAGTTTTTTTTGCAACTTATTGCAACATATTTAGATGTCTGTACATCAAAAACCGTCTTTCAGGGGAAAGACGACGGCCGGATCGATACGTAATGGAGTGATAAGCCTACATGATCTCGGTCAGACATCGATCCATGACAAACAGCCAATGATCACGCATCAGAGAAGCAGCGAGAACTCCGTCCTTGGCCCGAAACGCATCAAGGATCTTCGCATGCTGTTCAATCGAAGACTTTCTCATCATCCCGACACAGAAATAGTGGTATTTGATCCGCTGGATATGCAGAATCATCGAACGAGAAAAATCGGCCATGTATTCATTGTCCGCGACTTTCATGATCAGATCATGAAACGCCATGTCGCTGGAGATGGCCGCATGCAGATCATCTCGCGCATCAGCATCGATCAACGACACAAGCTGAGAATCCAATTCCTGCAGTTCCTCCTCAGTGAAACGAGGACAGGCTTGCTCTGCCGCCAATGCTTGGATTACCGCCAACGGCCGATAGCATTTCTCGATATCTTGTTTGTCGACCTCGGCAACGACAGTAGCCTTTCCGGGGATGAACTGAATGAGTTTCTGGGATTTCAACAACTGCAAAGCCTCTCGTACGGGAGTCCTGCTCACGCCGAAATGCTTCGACAATTCAATATCGTTGACCTTTTCCCCCGGCAACAGCTTGCCGCTGACGATCCAGTCGCACAGCACATCGTATACCATTTCCTGTGCGGATTGTCTCACTAATGGCTGGCTGTCCTTCGGTATCGGCATGTCATTATCCTAATTTACGATTTGTTACGCTCTACGCTATAATATACAATATAACAGCATCGAACAAAAAAAAACAATCGATACATACAAGCAGGGCGTCGCCATGCATAACACGGACGACGCCCTTGTATATATCCAAGAAGCCTGCCGTAGCCTAGGCTTCGAAGGTCGGAAAACACCCTATTCAATCGACCCTGCAATGCCTCTGATACGCTTTCAGTCCGGCACGCAGGCATTCGATCGCCTTGCCAAGATCCTCCGTATTTAGGACATAGGCGAAACGGGCCTGCCGCTTGCCGATGCCCTTCGTCACATAGAAGTCCTCGGCGGGAGCGAACATGACCGTCTTCTTGTCCAGATCGAAGTCCTTCAACATGAAGATCGCGAACTTCTCGGCGTCGTCGACAGGAAGTTCCGCGACGAGATAGAAAGCCCCCTTGGGGGATACGCACTTGACTCCTTCTATGCTCTGCAGCCCCTTGACGAAGAAATCCCGTCGCCGTTCATACTCGGCCTTCACTTCGGTCAGATACGACTGGGGAGTCAGCAACGCGGCGCATGCGGCATATTGTTCGATATCCGGGGGGCATAGCCGGGCCTGCGACAGCTTCAGCGCGGATTCAAGCACTTCGGGATTGCGGCTGATCAAAGCCCCCACCCTCGCACCGCACATGCTGTAGCGCTTGGAAAAACTATCGACGCAGACAACACGGTCCGCATATTCGGGGAACGCCAGCACGCTGGTGAAATCCTTGCCGTCATAGCAGAATTCTCGGTACACCTCGTCGACGATCAGGAAAATATCATGGCGCTCGCACAGTTCGAGAATCTGACGCAGTTCGTCCGGAGTATAGATATGTCCGGTCGGGTTATTCGGGCTGCACAGCAGAATGCCCTTGGTGCGATCGGTGATCTTCTCCTCGAAGTGGGCGGCGTCTGGCAAAGCGAAGCCATCCTCCATCTTGCTGGTGATCGGAACAAGCTTCACCATCGCGATCCTTGCGAACGAATCCACGTTCGTATAGTACGGCTCGGGAATGATCACCTCGTCACCGGGGTCGCATAGCGTCATGAACGTAAACTGCAACGCCTCGCTTCCTCCCGTGGTGATCAGGATATCCTCCGGGGATACATCGACTCCGAACGTCCGGTAATACCTAGGGAGCGACTCCCTCAGCTCCGGCATTCCCTCGCTGTTTCCGTATGCGATGATCGGTTCATTGTACTTCGAGACCGCCTCCAGCACCTGCGAAGGAGTCTTGATGTCCGGCTGGCCGATATTCAGATGGTATACATGGACCCCGCGCGCCCTCGCGTCGCGGGAATACGGCACAAGCCGTCTGATGGGCGAACATTGGAAACCTGAGATTCGATCTGACATTTTCATAATGGTGAGCTCCTGCTGGCAAATTGGTTGAGAATACTCGCGCTGCCCCAGAAGCGTACACCTTCCGCAAGCCCGCTCAGCACTATCGGCCCCGGACATCAGACGACGGACGAAACCGATTTGAGTAACCCGGCACCGCCCTAGTCGAACGACTAATCACGGTCCGGGTCGCTAGCGCTGGCGTCCGGCAACGGAGCCTGGGGATTGGCCTGGCTGTTGTCAATAAGCCGTTGGATGAATTTCCTATTGTCAAGAAGCGGACTGATCGGGCGCCCGTGGTGGAGTCGGCTGATGACCCGGGCGAACAGCTCGGTGACATCCGCCTGAACGAACCATTCCTTGTCGGTAAGCTCCCGACTGTGGTAGACCGCATTGGTACCGATGATGCGATAGAAGACGCCTTCCTTGTACGCGGCGTCGAAATCCTCGATGGCGGTCCCGTTGAAGAACGGAAGGCTCACCATGCAGATGATCCGCTTCGCACCGAAGTTCATCAACTCCCGCATGGCGATGATCATCGTTCCGCCGGTGGCGATCATATCGTCGGACATGAGCACCGTCTTGCCCTTGACGTCGCCCAACAGGTTGACGCTCTTGATGTTGCTGTGCTTCGCATCCTTGCTGACGATCGAATAATCCCGTTCCTTATAGAGGATGGACAACGGCCGATGCAGCGCCTGGGCATAGAACTTGTTGCGGCTGACCGCCCCGGTATCGGGGGAGACGACCACCAAGTCGGGATCGCTGAAATCGATCAGCTTGTGCAGCTGGATCAGCGTCTGGTACGAACCGTGGAGATTCTCCAAGTGCAGCGTATTGAAGCTGTTCTCGATCTCCCGGCTATGGATGTCCAGCGTAATGATCCGATCCACCCCGAGCATCTCGCAGAAATGACCGAACATCGCCGCGGTCAACGCTTCGCGCCCGCTCTTCTTGTGCTGGCGCGCATATGGGTATGTGGGCAGGACCAACGTCACGGAATCGGCTCCTGCGAGTTTGAGAGCATTGACCGTCGTGAACATGAACATCAGATGGTCGTTGATCGAGAAACTCATCGGCTCGTCCAGTCCAGCCACGCGGATCGGAGACTGGTTGGATACATCATATACGATGAAAATCCGCAATCCGCGCACCGGATTGAGAATTTCCGCCTTTACTTCCCCATTTGCGAAACGCGTATACTTCACGTCGATCGTCAAATCCGGACACTGGAACGTACTGGGACACTTGCTCCGAGGGATTTTCTTGTTGTTCAGGTCATCCAGCAGCATGACGGTCTTGAGAATCTCTTCCTCTGTCATGCCATGTCGCTTCGCAAGGGTTGCGGAGAGCTTTTCATATCGCTCCACATACAACCTTCGCAGGTGCTTGATTACCTTGCTGGTAAAATACTCAGAGCCCGGACCAGCGATGATACCGAGCTTATGGGGTTTGATGATGCTCATACCGCTACCATACAACAAGCGTCTTGAAAGTTCAATTGGTCCCGAAGCGGTTTCGCTGCATTCTCGGCGACCGCAAAAAACGACCGAAGGGACTTCCAGAAAACGAAAAATCCGACTTTCTTCACGACAAGATGCCGTAAAGAACGGAAAAACCCTTTACCCGACGAATGTATTTTTGCTAGGCTTGACGCGTTATGCATATCATCCTGACCATTCTGAAAATCGCAGGCAGCCTCGGACTGTTCCTCTACGGGATGAAAATCCTCAGCGAAGGACTGCAGAAAGCCACCGGCGACAAGATGAAGAACATCCTGAACCTGATGACGTCGAACAGACTCATGGCGGTGCTGACAGGGCTGTTGATCACCGTTCTGATCCAAAGTTCGTCGGCTACGACAGTCATGGTGGTCAGCTTCGTGAACGCCGGGCTGATGGGCCTCGTCCCCGCCATAGGGGTCATTCTCGGTGCGAACATCGGAACCACGGTCACAGGATGGATCGTCGCCATCGTAGGCTTCAAGATGGACATCTCGTCCCTCGCCCTAGCCTCGGTAGCCATCGCGCTTCCGATGATGTTCGCAAAGAACGTGAAGACGAAGGATGTCGCCGAGATTTTCCTCGGGTTCGGGCTGCTGTTCCTCGGCCTCGAGTTTCTCCAAGGCTCGATGCCCGACATCGGCGGCAACATGGAGATCCTTTCCTGGCTGGCGAGCTTCAACAGCGGATCGCTGGGGATGATCCTGGTGTGCGTACTGATCGGAATGGGCATCACGTTGATCGTCCAGTCGTCGTCGGCGACGATGGCCATCACGCTCACGATGGCCTACCAAGGATGGCTTGGAGTAAATACGGCCGCGGCGCTCGTCCTCGGGCAGAACATCGGCACGACGATCACCGCATATCTGGCGTCGATCGGAGCCAGTACCGCGGCCAAGCGCGCCGCATGGGCCCATATCATGTTCAATGTGATCGGCAGCGTCCTCGCCATCATCTTCTTCAAACCGCTGATGTGGTTCGTCAACCGCATTACTCCCGGAGACATCTACACGATGACGGGAACCACTCTCCAGCAGACGCTACCCATGTTCCTGGCGATGTTCCATACCGTATTCAATGTCATCAACACCTTGATATTCTTCCCGTTCGTCGGAGCGTTCGCCAAGCTGATCGAACGATTCATTCCGTCGAAAGAGGAGTTCGAGGAAGACACCTACCATTTCCAATACGTCGGCGGCACGTTCATGGACACTCCCGAAATCTACATGCTCGCAGTCAGGGACGAAATCCGCAAGATGGCGGATCTGGCGTCGAACATGTTCTCCAGATACCGCACGGTGTTCAACAACCCGAACGTAGACATGGGACATGAGGTGAAGGCTCTCAAGCACATGGAAGAATATGCGGACCAGATGCAGGAGCAACTGTCCGACTTCTGTGTCCGGATGCTGCAGGATTCCCAGACACCGACCAACGCATCGGCGATCAACTGCCTGATCAGGGTCCTCGACGAGCTGGAATCGATCACCGACAGCTGCTACAACCTGATCATCCTCAGTGAACGTCGGTATCTGAACGGATGGCAGTTCTCGTCCGAGATCGCGGAGAAGCTCGCGGACTATGAAACGCTCGTCCAGGAATTCATCGACTATATCCGCGACCATATGGACAAGACGCTGACGAAAGCGGAAATGCAGCGGGCAAACGACTTCGAACAGAAAATCAATGAATGGCGCTACGAGTTGAGCGATGTGATCCAGCAACGCCTCAACGACGGTGTCGCCGATGTCAAGGTCGAGCTCCTCGCATTGGAAATGGTGCGGCATCTCGAACATATCGGCGATTACTGCACGAATATCGCAGAATCATACCATCAAGCGGTCAAGCACACTCCGATGCTTCAGCGCCGCAGATAGGGCGCTCCATCGAGAAGGTCAGATCGAAACGACGCACAGTCCTTCGAGTCCGGAAAGCGAAGCATACACGGTGCTCCAGCCGTCTAGGATCTCATGGCAGCTATCGGCGAGCAACTTGTCGAACAGATCCGCTTCCTCAAGCCCCAGCCGGCCAGTGGTCCCTTCGCTGGTGCGATTGAGAAGGGTACGGACGGGATCCTTCTTCGCCACTTCGTCCAGATGGAGTCCCACTTCCTTGTAGGTGTCGCGGAAATTACCTCCGCTTTGGATCCGTTCGAGCACCACATCGGTGGCATAGAGCTCGGGTACGCAGGCTTCGGTCAGCCGGTCGGGGTGCACCTGCAACCCCTCGACCATCCTGGTCATGATCCGTACCAGCTGCATCGTCGTCCTGGAGCCGACCATCAACGGCTCCTTGGTGTCCTGGAAATCACGGTTATATCCAGACGGCAGGCTTCTGATGATGTCCTTGACCCGTGTCGCGCAGGACGAGACCAAGGCGCTGCGGCTACGCGCGAGTTCCAGTCCGTCAGGATTCTTTTTCTGCGGCATGATCGAAGAACCGGTGCATAGTTCCTTGGGAAGCGAAAAATATCCGAATTCAGGCAACGTGAACAGAATCAGATCCTGGGCGATTTTGCTGATCGACAACGCGATATAGTCGCAACTGTCCAGGAGCATAGCCTCGAATTTTCCACGACTGTTGTTTGCGTACAGCACATTGTTCTGCACCCTTGTAAACCCCATCTGCTCGGCGGTGAAACGCCGATCGAGGGGGAGCGGCACGCCGTAGCTCGCCGCAGATCCCAATGGGGACTGGTCGAGCGTCCAGGACAGCTGCATGATCCGCTGCGCCTCGTCGTACAGCTCTTCCGCGAATGCCGCCGCCCATAGCCCGACGGACGAAGGCATCGCGATCTGCATATGCGTCCGTCCTGGCATCGGGACTTCGGCATGCCGCTGGGCGAACTGAAGCAGACGTCGGGAAAATTCAACCGTCTCAAGCGCCATCCGCACGGAGAATTCCCGCATCCACAGTCGCAATGCGGTCTGTACCTGGTCGTTCCGGCTCCTGCCGGTATGGATCTTCTTTCCGGCTTCACCCACATGGGCGGTCAGATATCCTTCTATGGCCGTATGACAGTCCTCGTCCTGCCTTGATATGGGGAACTCGCCGTTCCGCTTCAGGATGATGACCTCCCGCAGTCCTTGTTCCAAAGCGGACAACTCGTCATGCGAGAGAATCCCGATCCGTTCCAGCCCGCGGGCGTGGGCGACCGAAGCCAGGCAGTCGGCGATCACTAGTTCCTGATCCATGATATAGTCGTTGCCGACCGTAAATTCTTCCATCAAGGAATCGAGACTGTATTCCTTCTGCCACAACTTCGACATAACCACCTCCGCGTCCACCGTCAGGACTCCTTGCAGTCTAGGAATTTGCCATTCCCCTGTCAATTGTTTTTCCTCGTACCCATTCCTGCCGTTTCCGTTTCCATCGGATCCAAACGTTGAATCACCGTCGACCAGTCTGAGCATATTATAGGTACGGACGATGACCGACGCCGGATCGTCGGTCGCAAGGAGACGGTACCATGGCACGAAAAGCCTGTCGGAAATTCACGCGCGCCGCTACGGCATGTCTGCTGGTTCTCTGGGGAACGACAGGATGCAATGTCGATGTCGGACCGTTGCACGATGCGTTCATCGGCAAAGACCGCAATCCTCCGATCGTGCTGTCGGTCGAATCGATATCCTCCCAGTGCGTCGTCTGCACGTTCGACGAGCCGGTGCGACAGGATGGTTCGTTCCGCTGGCTTGCCGATGGAGAAAGCCCGGAGGCGATCGCCGAAGATGGAGCTACGATTCGGATTTCCACAAAGCGCTTTCTTCCGAAGGGAGCACGATTCGTCGTGGAAGGAAGAGTCCGGGATGATGCGGGGAACTCGACATGGTTCTCCGTCCCCTGCTGGGGGTGCAACGAAACCCTTGCGGGGCTGAAGATCAACGAATTTACCACGAAAGGAACCGATGCGAATCCAGACAGAACCGAACTTCTGGTGACAGACGACGGAGATATAGCCGGAGCTACCCTGTCCAACGGACCTCTGGACACCTGGGATACAAGGATCATCCTGCCTTCGCAGGCTGTCTGCGCCGGAGACTACATCGTCGTCTGGTGGAAGGGCCACCCGAAGATCCAATCGGAATGCAACGAAGACGGTACCCATACCTATTCATTCGCCGTAGACGGTTCGCCGGGACTTTCTGCGAACAACGGTGCTCTCGTTCTGACGGAAAACCCGGCTGCGCAAGCCGCCATTGTCGACGCAGTCGTCTATACCAATAGAGAAACGACGACATACGATGGCTTCGGAAGCAAGCCATTACAGGAGATGGTCAGGCATCTTGTCGCGTCAGGATATTGGAAGTGCGCGGACACGGCTGCTCCAGATGCATCGTGCGGCATAGACTCGACGCATACCTCAGCCACCCGGTCCATGGCGAGAGTCCCCGGCCTACCGGATACGGACTGCGCCTCTGATTGGTTCGTGACGGAAACCAGGGGCGCGACGTTCGGCGAAGCCAACACGGACCGCCGCTACGAGCGATGAAGAAGCGAAACGCCGTCTTTCCGAACGTCGGATGTCCGGTTGACGACATAGATTCCTACACAGACGGACAGCAATGCGAAAAGCCCGCGGACACCGAATGCGGTCCAATCCTCACCGAGAAAGACAATGGAAAGCAGAACGCCGAACATCGGGTTCATGAAGCCGAATACTGTCACCTTTGAAACCGGATTGTATTTGAGGAGGATGCTCCACAATGTATATGCCACCGCCGATACGAAAGCGAGGTAGACGAGCAGCGGATATGCTCCATCGGCCGCAGGGCGAAGTCGACCGCCGAAAACCGCACCGAGACCGGCGAGGGCGGTTCCTCCGAGCAAGAACTGATAGCCACTGAGCGTTACCGGATCGTCGTTCGCCGAAAACCGCTTGATCAATACGGAAGACAGCGCGTATGCAAGGGTGGATAGTAGAATGAACCCCTCCCCTGTCGGAGCGAAGTGAAGATCGATACCGTCGCCCGTCAGATTGATCAGTACGACACCCGAGAACCCGAGCAGACATCCTGCGATCTTGCGCATGGTCAGTCGTTCCTGACGGAAGACCAGACTGGCGAGAAATATCGAAAAAAACGTATTGGAAGCACCAATGACCGAGGACTTGACACCTGAGGTCCTCGCCAGGCCGAGGTAGAAGAACAGATACTGGACGACGGTCTGAATGGCGGACAAAATGAAGACGTGCGGCAAGGAGGTCCGGGCAGGCACCAACGGCTTTTGTCTGACTACGCTACCGATGACAATCGTCATGCAACCCGCGAGTGCGAACCGGCATCCGGCGAACAGGAGTTGCGAGGCAGTGTCTTCCGTAGCGATCGCAAACAGGCGGTAGCCGATCTTGATGCCAGGGAAAGCGCTTCCCCAGAGCAGACAGCAAAGGGTGGCCACCAGACAGACGAGCCATGTCCGGGTCAGCGCGATGGAGCGCTCCTGTTCCGTTTCCAAAAAATACTCCTAGGAATGAAGAAACAGACGGCACGACACGAACGCCATGCCGACTTCCGCTCCGGCCCCTTCGTAAAACGATGGTCCGTCAGATATAGGCACCGATGAATCCTTCGATGACATTCAACGAGGCGGCTCCGATCCGCTGGTCGACGACTTCGCCGTTCTTGAACACCATGAGAGTAGGAATGCTCACGACATTGTATCTTGCAGCGACGGGCGCTGCTTCGTCGACATTGACTTTCGCCACCTTGATCCGATCCGAATATTTCTCGGCGACCTGGGCGACCGCTGGCGCGATCATCTTGCAGGGGCCGCACCATTCCGCCCAGAAATCAACTAGGACAGGTTTGTCGGAACGCAATACTTCTGTTTCGAAATTATCTTCGGTAATGATTATTTCACTCATACATTTCCCCCTGGATCCATCCATGATGACAGTGGCAATCATACAGCTTCGGTTGAAAAAAATAAAGTGGCTGGTTCTGAGGAACGGCACGATTCAGCCATCCATCCCGCAATCCGATACGACTGTTGAGCGGACTGATTACCTGCCGTACCGTTTTGCGAACGATACTACGGCATCGAACGTCTCCAGCGCCTGAGGCAGATCCATTGAGAACTGATACTCATGGCCCAGTCCCGCGTCAGGATACGCGACCAGCTGGGATTCGACTCCTAAGGAGCGCAGTCTGGCATCCAATTCCTCCGCATGGTCAAGGAACGAGAAGCTATCCCCATCGGTCAGGAACGTCGGAGGAAAATCGGCTGTGACGAATCCGATGACTGATGCAAAGCGGGCTTGCTCCGAGTTTCTCCAGTCCTTCGCACCCAGATACAGGCGGGCTATCGCCTCCATCACCCGCGAGAGCGTGGTGTTCTCCCCCATGCTGTCGAACTTGGTGATATCGTACGGGCCGCAAAAGAGCAAGGCGCCTCTCAGCGTCCGCGGATCATCGACCACCTGCGGCAATCCGGCTTTCATCGCATAGTCCAAAGAGGTCTGAGCCACTAGGAACTGGGCAGCGATCTGAGCTCCGGCGGAATCTCCGGCGAGAAACACCAGATCAGTATCGATGCCGTATGCTTCGGCATTGTCCATGAGATATCGATAGGCCTTCGCCGTCTGTTCGACCGGCAACGGGTATTTTCCCTTTGGCGCCACCTGGTAGTTGATCGTGGCCGTGACGAACCCTTTGTCAGCAAGCATCACCACGTAGGGGACTGACTGTTCCTTCGACCCTGCGATGTAGGCGCCGCCATGGACCCAGATGATCAACGGAAGTTTCGCATCGGTATGCATCGGCCGGTAGACGTCCAGAATCTCGCTCTTGGATGTGTCGCCGTACGGCACGTCGACCCAAGCGGATACACCTGCACGGATGCGCTCATAGCCGTCGACCAGCACAGTGGGTTCGTTGCTGTCGAAATACTTTGCGACTGCTCTGGCGATCATCTTGTCCGATACGCATCCGCTGAGCAGAAAGACAGCGGCCAAGATACACAATACAATCAAGAAATCCGATGGTCGTCTACTATGTTTCATGCGGCAAATTGTTGCATTTCGAGCAGTTCTGGTCAAGATTGCCAAGTGTTATGATTATCAAGGCCGGACATCGCCAGATGAGCGTACGGCCCAATATCGTTCCTCTCCTTGCCTTCGACATCTTGATACTCGTCCCGCTCACTGATAGTATTCCAGAGATTTCCAACAAACACACTATCAAGACGTCTCGGGAAGAACGGGGGAAGGCAACCTTGACGCGGAAGGAGAAAGATCATGAGCGGAAACGGAAAGGGAAACGGATTCTGGGCGGCATTAGGCTTCAAGAAAGCTGGAGCGGTCGACGGATTGCTACCGGATGAAGCACCTGGATTCATCCGACTCGTGCTGCTTGCCCTGCAGCAATTCATCGTCATGTTCCCCGCCACGGTGCTGGTCGCACTGCTGACAGGCTTCCATGTCTCAACCACCATCTTCGCCAGCGGCTTCGCGACGTTGTGCTTCATATTGGCGACAGGCGGCAAAATCCCCTTGTACTACGGCAGTTCCTTTTCCTACATTGCAGCGATCGTGTCGATCACCGGCGGCCATATCGTCGACGGAGTGGCACCGGATGTTCTGATTGGACAGGCCCAGTTCGGAATCATCATGTCGGGCTTCGTATCCATGCTGATCGGATTGCTTGTAGTGAAGGTCGGGTTCAACAAAATCGAGAAGTTCCTGCCGCCCACCGTCACAGGACCGATCGCGATGGTCATCGGTGTATCGCTGTTCGGAACAGCGTTGAGCCAGGCCTCGTCGGACTGGACGATCGGAATCTTCACGTTGCTGGCTACCGTCATCTTCTCCGTCACGCTCCGCGGAGTTGCGGGGCAGCTACCGATTCTCTTCGGTACGATCGCCGGCTATTTCCTAGCGTTGATCCTCGGAAAGGTCGACTTCTCGGCCGTCAATGCGGCATCGTTCATCCAGACTCCGCATTTCACACTGCCGGTTCCGTCACTTTCCGCACTGCTGGCCATCATGCCGATCGCCATCGCAACCATTCCCGAGTCGACGGCACACCTCTACCAGATCGACATCTATGTGAACAATCTGGCGCAGAAACGCGGAGTCGAGAAGTTTGCCATCGCCGATAAACTCGGCAGGAACCTGATCGGCGACGGTCTGGGGGATATCGTCAGCTCGCTGTTCGGAGGACCTGCCGGAACGAACTACGGTGAAAACATCTCCACCATGGCCATTACGAAGATATTCTCCGTTCCGGTGCTGATCGCGACAGGCGTTCTGGCCATTCTGTTCAGCTTCCTCGGCAAGTTCACCGCCGTGGTGAACACGGTCCCGCAGGCTGTCATCGGAGGTCTGTCGATGTACCTGTTCGGAGTAATCGCCGTCCAAGGCATCGGAATCATCGTCGACAAGAAAGTGGATCTGTTCGACAACCGTTCGCTCGCCGTCATCTCCACGATTCTCGTCATTGGCATCGGCGGCTCGTTCGCCTTCCCCAACGGGATGATCCCCGTCTTCGGAGCCGAGCTCCCTGCCATCGCCACTGCGGCCGTCTGGGGTATCCTGCTCAATGCGGTGCTGCTGCTCACGAAGAAAAAATAGTCGAACGCCCCGCCCTGAGCAATGGGACACCCCCGTGTATCGCACGGGGGTGTCGTTCTGTATCGGGACAGAAATGCTTCAACGGCTCTGCGCGGCAAGTCCGCCGTCCAGGCGAATTCCCGACCCCATGATATGGGCGGAGACGTCGGATGCGAGAAACAAAGCGAGATCGGCGACTTCCTCCGGCCTTGCATACCGCTTGTCCAGATACGCCGAGGCGAATAGCTTTTCGCCCTCCTCCTCATTTGCGGAATCTCCGAGAGTACGCTTCTCGATGCGGTGAATCATCGGAGTCTCGACGGCCCCGGGGCTGATATAGTTGCAGTGGATTCCCTGCGGTCCGAGCTCCATAGCCGCCGTTTTCACCAGCCCTGCGACCGCATGCTTGGATGCAATGTACGGTCCCATCCCTGGAGCGGCGATGAAGCTACCGTTCGATGCAACGGTCACGATGGCACCATGCCTGTTCTTGAGCATCTCGCGAGCGGCATATTTGATGCACAGCATCGGTGCGAACAGGTTCACGTCGAGCACCTTCTGATAGTCGGCGACCGAGCTGTCGACAATCTGCCTGTTCTCCCCCTCGACCCCAGCGTTGATCACCATGACGTCGATCCTGCCATAGCGCTCCGCCGCCTGTTCGACGAACCGTCTTACATCGTTTTCCTTAGTCACGTCCACGACGTAACCGGCGATCCTATCTTCGGCAAGGCCAAGGGACGGGATCAGCTTGTCCAGCTTCTCCTGCTTCGTCGAGGAGATAGCCAGACGGCTACCCTCCCGAGCGAACGCCCGTACCAGCGCCTGCCCGATACCTCCGGTCGCTCCGGTGATCAGAACGACCTTGTCAGAAAGACCATAGTCCATATGAGTATGCCTCCAGTCATTAAAAATTAGCTATACGCAACAAATGTACCGACGCTGATTCGCATCGGCAAGCGCATACGGACGATACGGCTTGCTGACGAACTGCAGATGCACTACCATATGCGGCAAGAGGCACCGAATACGGTGACGAATCAAAACAATGACAAACACGACAGACATGAAACGAATCGGTTCGATGGATACCGTGGCGGATGAGTTCATTTGGAAAGGCGCTTTTGGGCTTATCTCCAAGGAACTCGGAAAATCCGTCGGAAGCGAACAGCTCTATGCGAATCTGGACATCGTGCCACCGGGAGCACACAGTACGAAGTACCACAGCCATTCCCGGCAGGAAGAGTTCTTTTTCATCCTGTCCGGGAACGGGACTTTGAGACTGAACGACAAGGAACTACAAGTAGGAACCGGCGACTTCTTCGCAAAACCTGCCGGAAAAGGCATAACCCATACGTTCTACAACTCGAGCTCTCAGAACCTGCTCATTTTGGATGTAGGAACACGGCCGGAAGAGGATACCTGCTATTATCCGGACGAAGACATGTACCTGCACCGGATGAACGGAATCTGTCAGAAATATAGCGGAAAGACACTCGACGACGATTGGTCTGCGAATCCCGACACGTAGCGTGACGGACACATCGACCGCCACGCTGCGGACGGACACCGAGAGGTATTTCAGAACGGTACCGAAGCTTCGTCGGAATCCGACGGTGCTTCAGGACTGAGCGCTTCCTCAGCGCTCAGGGCATCCGTCACTTCCTGGGGTTGTTCCAGCACGACAGGTTCGCAGGCATCCCTGTCCGTTGTCGAGCATGAGGTATCCGCACCCGTCCGATGGGTGGTAGTATCGGAAAGAGAAACATCATCCCGATCCTTGGGCTCCGGCTTGAATTCGACATGTTCTGCGACTATAACATGCCGATCTCGGGCTAATCCATTTTCAAGCCATCTGATTTGTTTCAATCTTCCGACCACGCGCACCCCCCTGCCCTTGCGCAAGTACTTGCAACATCCTTCGGCAAGAGCTCCCCACGCCTGGATGGTAATGAACGAAGTCTCTTTCACAGGCTCCTTCGCCGCGTTGCGATAATATCGGTTCACACCGATTCCGAATCTGGCCATCGTCCCGCCGTTATAGTCGAAACGCTCAGGATCCCTGACCAGATTCCCTTCGATCAATACGGAATTAAGATTGTTCATACCGTTCGTCGTCCTCCTCACTCGAACCGGAATCCGGTTGCATCGAAACGGGTGCGACGCACCGTTGTTTCCGACTATCCGGACCCTTCAGCATTGATATAGAGACGAAATACCCAGCGTTGATTCAGCGATCGCCACGATCGGCGGGAAACACCGCCAGGCATTGAGAACAGCGCGGCTTTCTGCTACACTATCCGACGGGTTTGGAACTGGAGGCCCATCATGCGGACCAAACGGCCGCAGGCTCTCCCCACAGCTCCCCAGCGGAGCCAAAAAAACGATTCAGGAGACGACCATGAACGACAAACTCACCATTCTTTCCCTCGGCGGATCGATCATTGCCCCGGACACCGTCGACATCGCATTCCTGAAAGATTTCGATATCGCGCTCAGGGAATACTTGGCCGAGGACGCCGAACGACAGGTCATCCTGGTATGCGGGGGGGGCGCTCCGGCCCGGACATATCAGCAGGCGTACCGCGCCATCGCTCCGATACCGTCGGCATCGGAGCAGGACTGGATCGGAATCAAGGCGACGCATCTCAACGGTCAGCTGCTCCGGGCCATCTACAGCGACTTGTGTCGCGACGACCTGGTGACAGACCCCACGGCGGAGATCGCTTTCACAGGTCAGGTCCTCGTCGCAGCTGGCTGGAAACCCGGCTTCTCGACAGACACCGACGCAGTGTATCTCGCGGAAAAATTCGGAGGCCGGAAAATCGTGAACCTCTCGAACATCGCGAAAGTCCATACAGCCGATCCGCGCACCGACAAGAACGCGAAACCACTGGACGCCATTTCGTGGGCTGACTTCCGGAAAATGGTCGGAGACACCTGGACACCTGGAAAGAACACGCCGTTCGACCCTATCGCGAGCAAGCGTGCAAGCGAGCTGGGCGTCACTGTCATTTGCGCCGACGGAAGAAACATCGGCAACACGATGGCGATCCTGCGGGGCGAAGAATTCACGGGCACGATCATCGGCGGCGCATCTGAGTAAGGATCACTTACAAACCAACGATCCCAACCGGCCGGAACGGCAAGCGAAGCTCGCCGCTCCGCCAGCGGCATGGTCGCGCTCAATCAACCTCGCCTCAAGCATCCGTACTCCAGAAAAGGGATTCCATCATTTAATAAGCGATCCTTACTAATATATACAATTATGTATCTTAATAAGATTTACGGTGCTTTAAGTTCAAAAAGAATGGCAGAACGTCGGCGAACGGCGCAGGGAACGGTTCGTCTTGGGTGAAATCAGGGATCCACTTGATATCGTCTCCCTGTTCCTGGATGAATCCATCGTCGATTTCCAGTTCATTGAACAGATCGATCAGACGAGAGTATTCGGAATCCGAAAGCGAGGGAAACGACACATCGAGCTTCGGAGGGACGAACTGGACCATCATGGACAACCAGCAATGCGACTTCAGCGTCCTGGCGTACCAACGGAGGAATCTGACGGTCGCATCAAGGGTACCGGGGAACATGAGATGCCGGACGAGAATACCGGAAAGACGACCATCGGTATCGATGCAAGTTTTGTCATGATGGCTTACCAAGTATCCCATGACCCCTTCGATGGTTTCGGCATATCGCTCGAGCCCGCAGAATCTACCCGCCACGGCGCGATCCAACGTCTTGACATCCACGAGATACAGATCTACGAACGGATCGATCATATCAAGCCCTTCGATTGACTCATAGCCGGAGGAATTCCAGACAACCGGCAATATCACCCCTCGTTCCCGAGCGATCCGAAGCGCCGCGACGATGGATGGGATGAAATGGGTCCCCGTCACAAAATTCAGGTTGTTCGCTCCGAAACGTTGCAGTTCGAGCATCAGCGTCGCCAGTTCCTCGATGGATACCTCGATGCCGACGGACAGATCGCCCCCGAACGCACCGCCGGAAATCTGATGGTTCTGACAATAGGCGCAATGCAGCGGGCAGCCGCAAAAGAAAATCATTCCGGACCCACGTTCGCCGGTCACCGGCGGTTCCTCGCCCCGATGCAAGCCGCTCCATGCGACCCGCACCCGATCGGACTCGCCGCACCGGCCCACTTCTCCGGAAGTCCGATCGACATGGCAACTATTCGGACAGAGCATGCAGCTTTCATAGGCGGACATCGACGAATCATTCATCGCAAAAAATCGCTCCTTGTACAACAGGCGCGTTCGAACCTGCTTGACCCTCGCAGGCAAATATATCATGTTAGTTGTCATGAGCATATGGGGGACGCGCAAAAAACAACAAATCGCCGACGAACGCGACGACCGGTACATACTGTGTATCGATGGCGGCGGCATGCGAGGCGTCGTTCCCGCCGTACTACTGGGGAAACTCGCCCGGTTGCTCCAGGACGCTGGCGACGAAAGACCGTTCTATGCACATTTCGACCTGATCGCCGGGACATCGACGGGCGGACTGCTTGCGCTTGCGCTCGCGGCTCCCGCAGATAAATCCGGGCTCAGCAAGGAAGGGGCTGCGGCGACACCTGTCTTTCAGAAAGCAGAACCGTCGCCTGCATGGAAGCGTGTCCTGTTCGGAGATCCCCCCCCGGTCGTCGCCGGCGTCATTCCTGACGGCATCGACCCCGACCAGCTGCTGAACCTCTACCTGGAAAGCGGGAAGGACATCTTCCCGAAAGGGCCCTCCCGTCCATTGTCGATTCTCGGCCCGATCTTTTCCGACAAATATGACGAAAAACCGCTGATGCGGCTTCTCAGGCGGGTGTTCGACGACATACCCCTGTCGGACGCCACGATCCCGGTCATGGTCGTGACCTACGACACGAAACATGCTTCGCCGATTCTTCTTTCCAGCAGGGACAGCCACGGATTCCTCATGCGCGAGGCGGCACGCGCCACAAGCGCGGCACCAACATTTTTTTCTCCTGCAATCATCAAGGATCGCCAGACAGGAAAAATTCTCAATCTGATCGACGGCGGAGTCGTGGCGAACAATCCAGTGCTGTACGCATACCATGAAGCGAAACACCTCTATCCCGACGCAAAACGATTCCATATCCTCTCCTTCTCCACCGCGTCTTCGACATTTTCTTTCGATGCAGGAAAGGCCGGAGGAGTCATCGGGTGGGTGGACCCTGCGAAAGGCGCTCCCATTCAGAAGATATATGCGCAGTCACAGATGCAGACGTCCGACATGATAGCCGCAAGCATCACGGACCTGGACTACATCAGGATCCATGGAGAACTTGGTGCGGAACACGTGCGGCTGGACGATACGAGCGAAGTAGCGATGGACAAGCTGAGCCACGGTGCGGAGCGGATATTCCAGGAGAACTACGAAGCGTTGCAGGGCTTCGCCATCCAGCTCTCGAAGAGAACGAATTTCGACCAAGTCCGGCTTCCTCCCGACACCGAGCCTTCGACGACCGGACTCGATGGATCCGTCCTTCCACGCATCGACGCGCAGAAACAACTTGAAGATTCAAACAAGAAATCCATTCCGGATTCGGAATATAATTTTGAATATAATCTGGAAACTTCTGTAACGCCTCCTCCTCCTCAACTTCCGTCATCCACGAACAGGCAGCTCGAAAAAACGACGAAGATCGGAAGCCGAAGGAGAAAACACGGATGAGCATGCATCCGAAGCAACGCCAGCTCGAAGACACGCTTCGTACGATGTGCGACGATCTCGACCGGTATCTGGAAGACACCTATGGGAATCGATATCCGTTGCATCCGAACCGGATGGAACGAGGAAAGGCCGCAAGCGTGGCCTATGACGGGCTTTTCTCGACCGGAACGCAGTTCACAATGGGCTACGGGAGCAATGCAGGAAGAGGATACATCGTGGATATCGACATCGTAACGCTCTCGCGGGTCGCAAAAGAAGACGTCGACGAAATCGAGGCGTCGGCCGTCAAATATCTGAAACAACTGCTCCCGGCCTATTTCCCCGACAGAACGCTGGATATCGTCAAGGACGGCAACCTATACAAGATCATCGGAGACTTCTCATTGGGAACGGTCTAGAATCGGTCCTTCACCGACATGATGATCGATACAAGCGAATCCGCCACAATCTCGTCGAGGAACCGCCGGTAGTTCTTCGGTCGCCGTCCGGACGCAGTATCGCTCACGACACGGGCTACGCAGCATGGAATGGAAAATCTTCCGCAAGCCTCCGCCACGGCGAACGATTCCATATCGGTGGCCGCTACGTGAAGCTCCTCCTCCAGCCAAGGATTCTCTTCGCGCCAGCGACGTGTCACGAACAGATCGGAGCTACCGACCACGCCATTGATTCTGACGATACCGGGCAACTGCGGAAGATCGAGCATCGGCCGGACACTTCCCACGACAACTCCGGCGTCGGAACCGAACGTACTGCCCCGTTCCAGGCCGAACCTGCGGAGGTCAAGGCTGAACTGTACCACTTCATCTGCGACCACGAGTTCTCCGATACCAAGATCGGAACGGACAGCGCCGGCCGTCCCGAAGCACAGAACATGATCAGGTTTCCAGGAGAGAATCGCGGAACAGGTCCCCAGCGCAGCCTGGACAAGACCGACTCCCACCGGGACTCCGACAATCTCGCCAAGAGCGCACGGCAATATCCTCCGCATGAAATCAGCGCCGTCGGAGAATACGCCCAGCCCGCTCAATTCGGAAGCTGACGATGCGACGACAAGGACTCTCATGGGGCCACCTACCAAGGACGTCTGGAGACGACGTCGGGAATCACAGCAGATGGACAGACTCCGTGACGATACGGATAGCCGAGAGCGGAGGTCCGCTCGACGGCACGGGCTACCCACAGCGCGGCCTGTCTGACGGCATCGGGAAACGGAAGGCCCCACAGCAGCTGCCCGCAAAGCAGACTTGCGAACAAATCCCCGGATCCAGGATAGGAAACCGGGACGCGTTCATGTGAGAACACGCCGAAATCCTCCCGATCCTGATCATACCATGCTACGGAACAACGTTCATCGGAGTCCGCCAGCGACACGCTCGTGATCACGACACGCCGGGGCCCAAGGGTAGCCAGCGCCTTCGCCCGGGAACGGACGGAATCGACAGAATCGGTAGTCGACCACTCATGGCCGAGCAACAAGGAGGTCTCGGTCGTATTGGGCGTAATGACATCGGCGAGGGCGACCAGCGAACGCATCCGCTGGATCAGCGAATCCTCCATTGGACCGTATGGACTGCCGCCGTCGCCAAGCACAGGATCGACCAGCACCAGAGGATGGGAAGCGTGTCGCTGCGACTCGATGAAATCGGAAACAAGGGAAACCTGGCGGGAAGACCCCAGAAACCCGGTATACACGGCATCGAACGAAAGACCGATCCGATTCCAATGCGCAAAGACATCCTTCATGTCGTCGGTGAGATCCTGGAACGAATAATCGGGAAACCCATCCGTTTGCGTCGAGAGCAATGCAGTCGGGACCGGACAGGCTTCCACTCCCATCGCCTCCAGAATCGGAGAAACGACGGTCAAGGAGCTTTTCGCATAGCAGGACAGATCATGGATAGCCGCGCAATTGGCGAACATGGCGTACACCCTCCCCGGTTTCACTCCAAGAGTAACGTGCAACGGCAAGAAAGGCAAGGACAGTTGGCGGACGCCCAGCATCATGGTATAGTGTCCGCATGAAAATGTACGACCAACGCACGAACCTGTTCGTGGCGGATCCCTCGGTCGATCCGCTCGACTTCCAATCCCCTAGTCAGGACTCCTTACAAAAGGCATTCGCTTCGATGATCCTTTCAGCTTCAGGCTGGAGGAAAGTCTTCGCCGCAAGCGGCGATGAAGAAGACGCGACAGAGGCGATTACCCGCGAAGACTCTTTGCTGGCCGCATATGTCGCACTATCGCTTGCACGACATCTGGGGTTGCCGGGCGCTTCGCATCGAAGCATCGAGGAATCGGACTGGGGCGACGGCATGGCGGCACTGCCCGAAAGACCGCAAAGACCTATCACGATCCTAGTAGGAATCGATGCACGTCCGACCGGTCCTGCTCTCGCAGATGTCATCAACCGGATCCTGCTCGCATGCGGCGCGAACGTACGGTATTTGTTCATTGCGGCCGCACCGGAGATCATGGCGGATAGCTCCGCCTACCCGCAGGAAGCCGATGCGTTCCTCTATATTTCTGCGAGCCACAACCCGATCGGTCACAACGGCATCAAATTCGGGAAAGCCGGCGGAGTCTATGCCGGCACTGAAGCGTCCCTTCTGGCGGACACCATGCGGGCTCTAGTTTCCGAACCAAGAGCGAAAGGCTATGTCCGGCGCCTCAGCGCACTGCTTGACAGCGCCGCCTATGAACGGACGCTCGATGCGATGCCGAGCCAGAAGCAACGTTCGCTGCAACGATACGGGAAGTTCGTGCTGGCTACCGCAGCGGGTTCGTCCGATGCGGACGACGAGCGGACGTTGGTCGCTCAAATCAAGGCCTTCACGGAGAACAATCCCATCGGTATCGTAGCGGAACTGAACGGCAGCGCAAGAGGGGATTCGATCGACATCCAGTTCCTCACGTCCCTCGGAATCCGCGTCCATGCCATGAACGCGAAACCCCGTCAGATCGTGCATCCGATCGTTCCGGAAGGGGAAAATCTTGAACTCTGCAGAACCACGCTGGAAACACTGTACCATTCGGATACATTCTGGCAGATCGGCTATGTACCGGACAACGACGGAGACCGGGGCAACCTGGTCTACATCAGACAGTCGGACGGCAAGGCGCATATTCTGGAGGCACAGGAAGTGTTTGCGCTGGTCGCGGTCATCGAGCTGTCCGACATGCGGCGCAAGACCGAGAAAGGAACCCGGTTGGCGATCGCAGTGAACGGACCGACTTCGATGCGGATCGACGACATCTGCAAAGCTCTCGGCGTGGAAGTTCACCGAGCGGAGGTCGGCGAAGCGAATGTCGTCGAACTTGCCGGAATCCTCCGTTCCCAAGGAGCCGTCGTCAGGATTCTCGGAGAAGGTTCGAATGGCGGAAACATCACGTATCCGGCGAAAGTCCGCGACCCGATGAATACGATCATGTCGCTGGTCAAACTCCTGTCTTCGTCCGGAGATGATTCAATCATGATGACCTGGTTCCGTGCAACAGGAGCAAAGAAAATCCAAAACACGTCGATCGAGGCTATCATTGACAGTCTTCCCGTCTATACGACCACAGGAGCGTTCTCCCAGGGAGGAAAGATGCACGTGGCATGCACCGACCAAGGAAAGCTCAAGGGCGAGTACGAGCGGATATTCGCCAGGGACTGGAATCGCATGCGGGCGGAGCTCGAAGAAAAATGGGGCATCGTCTCATGGAAGGAATATCAGATGGAGGGACCGGTCTGCCGCGAGGGGGTCGGCTCCACGTTCCGTACAGGAGCCGGCAAAGGCGGTCTGAAGATCGTATTCCACGACGCAACCGGGGAACCCACCGACTTCATCTGGATGCGCGGCAGCGGAACCGAACCGGTCTTCCGGGTACTCGTAGATTGTAAGGGAGACTGCCAAAAACGGCACGACTACCTGCTCGAATGGCACAGACGCATGATCGAGCAAGCCGATACCGCAGCCACTCGACGCTGACCGCCGGCAGCCTGATGCGCCTTACCCGATCAGGCCGGCTATGGCGGCGCCGAGGACGGGAGAATCGTCGATCCGCACGAACTTCACATAGCGCTTCTTTTCTCGTTGCAGGAATTCGTACAGATAATATTCCGTGTACTGCTTCAGGTATTCGGTCTTGTAGTATGTCGTGCCGTCCGCATTGATGCACACCGGTCGTCGCGGATCGGAGCCCTTACCGGACTTGAGAACCGCAGCGGAAAGATTCACCGCCGTAAGCTTCGCAGCCCTGGCTATGAAGGAATCAAGGATCATCCAGAGCGCCGTGGCATCCTCCTCGTTGCCATGGACGCATTTGACCAGCGCATAGTCAAGGTTCAGCGGCATCTCCAGATAATGGCTCATCGTCGTGGTAGTCAGTGGTTCGATCGTCTCGAACCGTGTTGCGAATTCCTTCGAGAACAAGCCTTCCTCGACAGCTTGCCTGATGACCATATGGCTGTACGGACCGAGATATGCGCCGCTGATCATTTTTTCGAAATGGTATGCCGAAGGATTCTTCGTCGACGCGAAGAACTTCTCATCCATCTCCCCGAGATGGAAATCGAATGAACCGGACTCCACGTTGATGATCTGGCTGCCCGCATTCCCACAATCCACTTTCGTGATTTCGCTGTTCAGTTCCGAATAAGCCGTATTGGTCCCGGTCCCCAGGATGAACCCGATAAAACCGTCCCACGCCGATGCTCCGGAGGCGGCCTTGCCGGCGAGCAACGTCGCCACAGTATCGTTCACCACCGACACAGTCTTGTTCGACACGTCATGTCCCCTCCGGGCAAGTTCCGCAAGCAAGGAAGCCCCGACCGGCATGCCGATCACTTCAGGAGCCTTCACCTCCTTGGAGAACACCAGCGGAACACCGTCATGGTTCGGGAGGATGTCCGCCGCATAGGAAAAGCAGAAACCGATTCTGTCGCTCCTGTCGATCAAACGCTCCACGTCGTCGGCGAGCGACGAAAAGAACTGGCGCGCCGATACTTCCTCCTTGACCCCGGGCATCCCGCTTTTCTTGAATTCCGAAATATGGGGAACGAAGTTTTCATCGAACGTGACCAGACAAGTACGGAAATTGGTACCGCCGGCATCGAGGACGATGACGCTCCTTCCCGGCACGATGGAATCGCTTTCAGTTGCATACGTAGGGATCATCTGCAACGAACTTCCCTGCCGACCTGCCAGACCATCGGACATTTCTTTCAGGAATCGGTCGCAGACCTGCTCCATATCCACGGCGTCCGGGGTGATCTTCCAGTTTCGCAGGAACGCTTCGGTACGTGAAACGACATCGCTCATGGCGCAATTCTCCTTTGTTCTCTTCCTCGATTGACGGGTACATTCTAGTTGGAAAGCCTCCGATTGTCTAGTTTCGCTGTTTCCGGCGATATCCGTTGGACTTTCCGAAACCAGTTGGATACAATACCTGACATAAGGAGAAGACTTCCATGGTGAAACGACAGACATGGCTTGCGAAGTTGTTCATTACGATCGTCTGCCTGCTGACGACGATCCCCGCTTCGGTCCATGCGGCGAAATACTCCGTATCGATTGCTCCGGTAGCAGCCGGGGTAGGATTCCACTTCGAAGGCGAACAGTCGGAACGCGACGTGGCAATGTATTCAAGCGTAATCAGCGGGCTGATGTATCAGCTCTCGATGGACCCTCTTGAAACCGGCTGGCCGTATTTCAGGGATCTAGGCACGGCGATCGGCGTAGAAGCCGGCTATCGAAGGATATTCACTCGAAGCGATAGCTTCATTTTCAGCGGAGGAGTTTCATTCGTTCTCGGCGCCTCGTTCCCTGAGGAAGCACCCTGCGTCTTCAGCACTCTCGGCCCTCAGGTCATGTTCGAATTCCCGCTGACGGACCGCGATAAATCCCTGTTCTTCCGTACCGTCATTCCATTGGTCTACGCCATAATAGGATCGGAGGAAGGCTCCATGGAAACAGTCGCAGGAATCACCCCGCTTCCGCTCTGGCCCCTCGGTGGGCTTGCCGGCTTCTTCTTCGGATACAGACAATCGTTCTAAGCTTTCCGCGTCACAGGCTTGGCGTCGCCGATATCCGTATCCTTCCGCTCTGGCAGGCATAGCCGTTCGCCTTGAGATCCGACGGAGTGATGAACAGCACCCCCGCCTGGGGGACCTCCATGGAAAAGATTCCCGTAAGATGCACCGGCCCGCCGAAACGCAAACCGGACAACAGGAGATCGACCGTGGCGATGGAAACGAGTTCTTCCGGGCGAGGACTGAACAGCAGCGTCATCAAGGACGAGACAGTGGTCCCTTGGGGGAACCAGAGGGTGATGCTTCCGTCAAGGATCGCATCGCCGTCCTCCCATGCGTTGCTCGCCAATAGGCTTGCCGCGGTGAAGGACAATGGACTGGTCGCAGCGGCTGTGGCCTTTGACAGCAGTTTCTGCAGCCAATTGCCAGCACGGTGCTCGCCATCTGGACGCAGGACCGGAAGATATCGTGCAAGATCGGACGCCGTGAACCGAAGCGCACTGGGTAGCGATCCGTCGTCGGAACGTTCGATCTCGCAACCGGGAAGCGGCGGGGAAGACGGCGCAAGGAATATCGCCATGGCGGACATCGTCGCATCAATGACAGCCTGTAACGATGTCGACACATCTTCTGTTGTAGGAATATATACATCTGATGCCATCATTTGGACTGGCAACAAAAGACACACAGCATTGAGCGTGATCATAAGCCGAAGCGTTCGCATCGCAACTCCTTCTGCTCCGCAAAAAACGTAGCGGACAAAACCATCATACCCGCGACACGGCAGGACAGACAAGCGGAAACCATCTGCATAACGATTTTTGGCAGCTAGAGATTTCCCTTGCCCATCCGATATGGTACTATATTGCCATGAACGCTAATGAAACTTTTTTCTGGTACGACCTCGAGACTTTCGGCCTGAATCCCCATTACGACAGGATCGCGCAGTTCGCAGGACAGCGGACCGACAGGAATCTTGTTCCGATCGGAGCGCCGGTATTGCTGTACTGCAAGCTGAGCGACGATTACCTCCCTGACCCGTTATCCTGTCTCGTCACAGGGATCACGCCACAGGAAGTACAGCGGAAAGGCATGTGCGAAAGCGACTTCATCGATCGCATCAACCAGGAATTCTCAAAACCGGGAACTTGCGTGGCAGGCTTCAATTCGATTCGCTTCGACGATGAATTCGTCAGAAACGCGCTCTACAGAAACTTCATCGATCCGTACAAGCGGGAATGGGCGAACGGCAACAGCAGATGGGATATCATCGATCTGGTACGGGCGGCGTACGATCTACGCCCGGAGGGAATCGCCTGGCCACCGAAAAAAGAAAACGGCAATCCGACCTTCAAGCTCACCGAGCTTACCGCCGCGAACGGAATATCGCACGAAGGCGCTCATGACGCGCTGTCCGATGTCAATGCGACGATCGCGGTAGCGAAGTTGATCAAGGAACAGCAACCGAAGCTCTTTTCCTATTTTCTCGAGTTTCGAAAGAAAGCGAAGGTCAAGGAACTGCTCCAGGTCCCGTTCGGCGAACCGGTGCTCTATACTTCCTCCCAGTGCACATCTCCTAACGGGTGTTCCCGTCTCGTGATGCCGATCACCGCCGTTCCGAACAATCCGAATTCGATCATCTGCTTCGATCTGTCAAACGACATCGCCACGCTTCTGCGAGCCGATCAGGATGACATCATGCGGCTCCCCGGCGTTCTGAAGATAGCCATGAACAAATGCCCGTTCATCAGTCCGTTGAAGGTACTGAACGGAAACCTCGCCATCAAACTCGGCATCGACTACGACACCTGCATGTTCCGCTATGAGCGGCTTTCGAAGGAATCGATGCTCCCTGTCTTTTTCCGCAATGCCGCGGAACGCGATGAATACGAACAAGTCCGCGACCCAGATTTCAGAATCTATGCAGACGGCTTCTTCCAGGATGCGGACCAGCGCAAGTTCACGCTGATCCGCAACGCCGATCCTGCACAGAAACTGACGCTCAATCTGAAGTTCGAGGATCAGCGATGTCCGCAGATGCTCTGGAGACATGTCTGCAGGAACTGGCCGGAAACGCTGACCGACGCAGAAGCCAGACAATGGCGCTCGTTCGCCGCCAACAGAATTCTCAATCCTCCCGGAGACGTACAGGTGAACCTCGCCTTTTTCAAGCGAAAGATAGCTGAGAAACTTGAGAGCGTGGAGACCACCCCGCAGGAGAAAGTGATTCTGTCAGACTTGAAAGCATATGGAGAGGATCTGTCTTCACGCCTTTTCTCGGATACGAACTAACGGCCGTGGACGTGTCGATGGCCTTTTTCGCACGCTAGGAGATCACCCTCATTTTTTTCCCGACTTTCACGAACGCGTCCACGGCGTAGTCGATATCCTCCTTGGCATGGGCGGCCGATAGCTGGACTCGGATCCTCGCCCTGCCTTTCGGAACAACGGGATAGCAGAACCCGATTACATATACGCCTTCATCGAGCAACGCATCCGCCATGGCGACCGCTTTCACTTCGTCGTACAGCATCACGGGGACGATGGCGGTCTCACCCTTGACGAGATCGAATCCGGCGCGTTCCATCCGTCTTCGGAAATACCGCGCGTTCTCGATCGTCAGCGCCCGATACGGATTTCCCGCCTCCAGCATGTCAATGACCTTGATCGTTCCGCCGCAAATCGCCGGAGCCACCGTATTCGAGAACAGGTACGGCCTCGCACGCTGCCGATAGAGATCGATCAACTCCCGACGACCGCTGATACAGCCTCCGCTCGCCCCTCCGCACGCTTTGCCGAACGTCGTGGTGACCAGATCCACCCGGTCGGCCACACCCCAATACTCGGGAGTCCCCCTTCCGGTATCCCCGATATACCCGGTGGCATGGGAATCGTCGACCATCACCATGGCATCGAACTCATCGGCGAGATCGCAGATATCACCCAGCCGGGCGATATCGCCGTCCATCGAGAATACGCCGTCGGTGGCGATCAGCCGTCGCCGGGCATCGCCGGCTTCGGTCAGACACCGGCGAAGATCCGACATATCGCTGTGACGGTACCGATACCGCTGCGCCTTGCACAACCGGATTCCATCTATGATCGACGCATGATTCAGTTCGTCGCTGATCACCGCATCCTCCTGCCCGAGCAACGGTTCGAAAACCGCACCATTCGCATCGAAGCAGGAAGTGAACAGGATCGTATCGTCCGTTCCTAAAAAACCACTGATCCGTTTCTCCAGCTCCATATGGATGTCCTGCGTTCCACAGATGAATCGCACGGAAGCAAGACCATACCCCCACTGGCCCATCGCCTGTTTTGCGGCGGTTACGACAGAGGGATCGTCGGCTAGTCCAAGGTAGTTGTTCGCGCAGAAGTTCAGCACCGTCCTGTCGTCGCGCACTCCGATATGGGCACCCTGCCTCGTCGTCAGCACCCGCTCATGTTTCGCCAGCCCTTGCGATTCGAGGGAATCAAGGAATTGACGCAATTCATTTCGAACATTTCCCAACATTCGGCACCTCCTGTTCACGACCTTGCGCAGACTGAGAACATCGGCGCTCGATCGTAACGATCATATCCTCGGTCATGGAAGCCAGATCATATTTCGGCGACCATCCCCATTCAACCCTCGCGGCATAATCTTCAAGGCAATCCGGCCATGAATCCGCTATCGCCTGCCGCACGGGATCGATGTCGTACCCGATGGTAAAATCCGGGATGCGGGTACGGATGTATGCGGCCTGTTCCTCAGGGCAGAAACTCATTGAAGCGACATTGAACGCATTCCGATGCCGTAGCTTGCCGGGATCTGCCTCCATCAACTGAATCGCGGCTTGGACGGCGTCGGGCATATAGATCATGTCCAGATAGGTATCGCCGCGCAAGAAACAATCGTAGTGATGCTTCTCGACCGCCGCATAGTAGATTTCAACGGCATAATCGGTGGTCCCTCCTCCCGGAGGTGTAAGATTGCTGATGATGCCCGGAAACCGGATTCCCCTGGTGTCGACATCGTATTTATGGTGGTAATAATCGCACAGAAGTTCTCCCGCCACCTTGCTCACGCCATAGATCGATGTCGGCCGCTGGATCGTATCCTGAGGAGTATAGCGTTTGGGCGTAGACGGACCGAACGCACCGATCGAAGACGGCGTGAATACCGCGCAACGGCATTCGCGGGCGATCTCCAACGTCACGACGAGTCCACCCATGTTGATGTTCCAAGCTTCAAGAGGGCGCTTCTCCGCCGACGCGGAAAGCAACGCGGCAAGATGATAGATCGTATCGATGCGATGTTCTTTCACGATGCGTCCGATCGCATCCCCATCGCGGCAATCGACCCGATAGAACGGGCCACCCTCGATCAACGGACGGTTGACATCATCTCGGATATCGGTGAGCACGACATGGTCGCGGCCATATTCGCGGCGCAATCCCAAGGCGATCTCCGACCCCAGCTGTCCGAGGGAACCGATGACCAGGATATTCTTCACAGAGCCCTCCTGTATCGCGGAACAGGATTCCGGCGCAAAGGCCCGTCACCAGAACTTGCCTTGACAACCGGCATGAGCCACAATACAATATCGTATATGTTTAGTATATTGAACATAGTTTGATATGTCAAACAAATTTGATAACAGGCTCGCTCTCAAGGCGAACCCCATGGAATCGTTGTCCAATGGATGAGGAGCAATGAAGATGGAAAATCCTCCGATGATCGGCAAGAATATCCAGAAATTCAGGGGGGCGAGAGGGCTCACTCTCAACGTCCTGTCCGAACGGTCGGGCGTTTCGAAAGCCATGCTCAGCCAAATCGAGTCGGACAAAGTCAATCCGACTGTCGCGACGGTCTGGAAAATCGCAAAGGGACTTGGCGTGGAGCTGCAGGATCTGCTGGACATGGAAACGCAGCCGAAACGGATATTCTCTCTCAATCCGGCATCAGAGGTTACTTCGAAACTTGAGAAGACGAAGAATGGCGTCACGATTCAGATTCTGTCGCCGCTTTCGATGGTAGAGGATCTGGAGTTGTACCTGCTGACCTTCGAACCTCATGCATCGCTTCCGTCGGAACCGCACTTTCCGGGAACTCAGGAATTCCTGACCGTCATCAAAGGAACGGTCAAGGTCACCGCCGGTGACAATTCCGCAGAAATCAGAAAAGGGGATTTCCTGATGTACCATTGCGATGTCGAGCACACCATCACCAATGAATCGGCGCAACCGGCTGTCGTACATATGGTGGTACGCTATACGCCGGACCGGAAATAAAAGGGCCCTTATGGGCGACTCATGTAGCGCCACATCGCCGAGGATCAGCTTCTCGTCATGGCCTTGGTCTTGAGCTTCTCGGCATACATCCGTTCGTCGGCGACCTTGAACCACTCCAAGGAGGACGCATACGGCCGGCCGTGTTCGTCGCGGGACATGGCCAATCCATAGGCGAGGACCAGTTCCTTTCCGGTCTTCGCTCGATACTCATCCATCTTCCGCTCCAGTTCCGCAAGCAGACCGCTCGCCTTCTCCAGCGTACAGTTGCGCAGAATCACAGCGAACTCGTCGCCACCGATGCGGAAGCTCTCCCCCGCAGGAGAGAACACGGTACGGAGCAGCGTAGCGGCATCCCTGAGCAGCAGGTCTCCATACGAATGGCCGGCCTGGTCGTTCCAACGCTTCAGCTCATTCAGATCGAAAATCAGCAGCGCGCTCGGTCCTCCGGCAGAACGGGAAGAGGCGTAGGCGAGTCGCAATGCATCGTCGAATGCGGCTCGATTTCCGAGCATCGTCAGAAAATCGGAATACGCCAGTTTCTTGTAGACTTCGACTTTCGCCTGTTCGTTCATCATCATCAGAAACCGCCGGCCGAGATCCACGATCAAAACGAATTCAAAACAGAACAGCCCAGCCATGACGATCATCAGATACCACTGGAAAATCTGGGAATAGATCATCCACAAGGAGATGACGATCGACACGGACAGGATGGAGCATCCGACCACCAAGGCGAACGCCGCGTCGTTCTTGAAACGTATCTTCTCGCGGAGTCCGGTACCGATGAGAACCGCCGACACCAGGATCATGAACACATGGACAAACGGCAGACAAATCGAGAAATCCACGAGGTTCGAAACATACAGGATGTAGATCGTGAAAAAGAGCATGAGATCGGCGAAACAGAACCAGACGAGCAGCTTTCCGTGGTTTCGATAGACTGAACGGGCGAACAGGAGCAATGGAAGCGGCAGCAATATGAACACGAATACCGAAATCAGGCTGCCGATCGCCGAATTTCCACTCACGAACTGAAGTACTGAAGAATCGGTAATCACCCATACGGACGACAGCAGGAAGAACAGCCCGAGGAAGAAGAAGCTCCCTTGTCCGTATCGTCTGTGTGAACGAACCTGCCACAGCGCGACCAGCAGGCAGAGGAGACCGAGGAGCCCCGTCAGGCTGAAAAACAGGACCGCAAGGAGATTCTTCTGGAGCATCACGAAAGCGATCGCGTTTCTGTCGCCGATGAACATCCGGGTAAGCCCGACCTTGATTTCCTCGTACTTCGATGAGATTTCGAGTGTCAGCTCCTTTCCTCCGGCATCGTCGGGCAAGGGGACGAACAGCCAGACTTTGCCGAACAGAGAGCCGAAAGACGATCGATTGTCCGTTGCATAGGATGCGAACTGCCTTCCTTCCAGATATATACGGACAGATTGCCAGTTCGTATACATGCAGAAAACGCTTCCTGGTTCGACATCGGCAGGAATGACATTCGAAATGGAGATGCTCCATCCATCGGAAGTCTCCCGGGGAGCTGCGTCGCCGGTCACGGAAGCGCCCGTCAAGACATCGTACCATCCGGTGGAATAGGAACGGGGAACATCGATAGAGACGTGCGTATCATCGAGATGGAACGTGCGCCCCGCATAGGCCACGGTCACGGCTCCGATGACACAAGCAACGACGAACAATACTAGAACAATGAAATACGCTCTGTCACCTTTCACCATCTCCGCCCGTCCGGTATTTCTAGAAGCAGATCGGCTGCCTTGCCATAGTCTATAGGAAGTTTCGTTCCGGCGCAATCGGGAGGACCTCATGCCGGGAACATCCCATGAAATACTCCATCATTTTAGCTCCGGTATCATTTTCTCGAAACAGTAGAACGTCTGGGTTCTGTTCGCAAAATGCACTTCCCCAACTTTTTCATACCCCATCTTGACGAACAGCAAGCGCATTCTGATGTTCAGGGAACAGGTATCGGTCCGCAGGCTCCTGCAGCCTTGTGCACGTGCTACTTCCTCGGCCTGTTTCATCAGCGCGGTACCAATCCCCTTGCGATGCGTCTCGGGAGAAACCGCAAACCGATGGATGATCAACGCGGGATCGGTCGGAAGGGACCATGCCACCGTCCCATATTCCTGCGGAGGAATCTGGTTGCAACAGAGGAAGCCGAGAATTTCGTCGTCGGTCTCGCAGACATACAGCGTTCCGTCATCGATATCCTGGGAAAAATCGTCGATCGTCGGGTAGTCGTCGCCCCATTGCATGTTTCCTTCGGACTGCAACAGCATCACGGTCCGCCATACGATGTCCATGATTGCGTCCAGATCCCTCGTCTCCGCTTTGCGGATTACTTTTTTTCCTGTTTTCGGCAACAATGAAAATTCAATCATACTGATACTCCGACGTATTCATATGCTCCGGATGACGCGACATACCTCTGTCGGCCGAATTGCCGCCGAGAATCTTCATCATCCATGGAAAGGATCAAACCAATGTTTTTTGAATATACCATGCAAAAAACCGGTGGTAAAGCATTGCAATGCCGGTTGTATATTTTTACAATCCCGTCAAGAGGTGGCAGGAAGATGAAATCCAAGCAGACAGTCGTCATGGCATCCTACGGGATGGGGAAATTCCTTGCGGAATTCCTGACAGGGGCCTATGGAGCCATCGTTTTCTACTTCTATGAGAACGAAGTCGGACTTGCCGCCGGATTCGCAGCGGTCGCCACGATCCTGTATTCCCTTTGGAATGCGGTCAACGACCCGATCATGGGATTTTTCACCAACAAGAACGCTCCGTTCTCGAAGCGGTTCGGACGCAGAACGCCATGGATAGTCATCGGCCTTCTTTTCTGCGCGGTAGTATTCGTACTGATTTTCGCCGTCCCCGAAAGCTGGGACGGGAGGCTCCAGCCGTTGGGGGTATTCATCTGGATGCTCTTGACGATCTGCCTGTTCGATGCATTCTACAGCATGTGGGAGGTCAATTATCAGAGTCTTTACCCTGACAAGTTCAGGACTTTGGAAGAACGACATAGGACCGCGGCGATTTCGACTGTCATCGGGGTATTCGGTGTCGCCTCCGGGTTCATCGTTCCGCCGTTGTTCTTCACGTACGGAGATCGTTCGAGCTATCTGCGCTGCGCGGTCATCCTTGGCGCGATCACCATCGTCGGTACGTTGCTGATGCTTCCGGGCATCAAGGAGAACCGGAAGATGATCGAGAGGTTCCAAAAAAAGCGCGAGATGGAGCAGGCCCTCGGCGCGGCGGAGAACGGATTCTTCACTATGATGAAGAAAGCGCTCAGGCACCGGGATTTCATGGCGTTCGTCCTGTTGCTGTTCTTCTATCAGAGCGGGTGCATTTGCATGACGGGCAGCGTCAACTATGTCGTTGACAATATCCTGGGTATGTCCAGTAGCGCCACTACTCCGATTTTCGCAGGGATGCTCGTCGGTACGTTGGTGTCCATCGTCATCTGGACCCGTCTGGCAAAACGGTTGAAGAACAACCAAAAAATGTTGATGATCACGTGTGTCTGGATGGCCGCCGCGGCGTTTCCGATGACGTTCGTCCGCACGCAACTTGGCTACATCGTTTTCATGACGTTGTGGGGTATCGGTTTCGGAGGTTTCTGGACGTTCATGAGTCCTGCCATGGCCGATGTAATGGATGCGATCGTCGTCGAGGATGGTCGTCGCGACGATGGTGTCGTCATGGGGGTCCGGGCGTTTTTCATGCGGCTGTGCTATGCCAGTCAGGCCATCGTTTTCTGGGCGACGCACCGATTCACGGGTTTCGCCGAAGATCCGGGCAGTCCGCTCGCGCAAGTGGGAATCAGTTTGCATATGGCGACGATTCCGGCTCTTTTCTTCCTGTTCGGCGTTCTTGTATTCGCAAAGATGAATACGCTCACACCGGAGAAGACATCCCAAAACAGGGAACGCCTCCTCGCTCTCGACATATGAGGGTGATTGCAGGGTGATTGCAGGGTGATTGCAGGCGTTGGTAGGGCGTTGGTAGGGCGTTGGTAGGGTCACATGCGGGGGAGTAGACGCAGGTAGGCTCGCCGATGCAATTGCCCTTGCACTAATCGATGCGCTTGGGATTGCTTGGGTTTGGTAGCGCACGCACATCCTCACGATCGTCTGGACTTGACCAGCATGAAGGCGGGGATCGTACTGCTCGCCGCGACCACGGCACTAGCGAAGAACACCGATTGAATCCCAAGTGTTTCGGCCAGTACTCCGAATAGGATCGGAGCGACGGTGTTTGCGATGCTCATCAGCACCGAATTGACACTATACGCTCCTTCAAACGTTCCGTCTTCTGCTACAGACTCCGCGATCATCGCATTGGTGATGGGGACAGCCCCTTTCGTCAGGAATCCAAGCATCAACGCCGTAGCCATGATGAGGAAAAAGCTTTGGGCTATCCCGAGGAGGACCAGAAACAGCGTCACGAAAAGTTCGCCCGCCACAAACAGCCCTACTCTTCCTGTTCGATCCGCCAGATATCCGACAATCACCTTCCCAAGCAAATTGCCGACAAAAAAAGTAGGATGTCTGTAGTTGGAAAGTAGTAGGTGCTATCCTGTCTTCGACGGAGG
>LVBD01000046.1 GCA_001604275.1 Spirochaetales bacterium Spiro_02 | reverse complement strand
TAGGATCCTGGAGGTCATATGGAACTAAAAGTCTTCACCAACAAAAAGGGCAACGCCCTGTATTACATGCGCAGCGTCCGCAAGAAGGGAAAAAAGAACCCAACCAAGGAAAAAGTGAAGTTCCTTGGCTACGAGGCAGATCTCAAGGAGTTCTATGACGATCCTATCGAGCACTTCAGGGCTGAAGCCAAGAAGCTCAGGGCCAGGGACCTGGAAGAGAAGCGAATCAGTTTGAGCATCAACCTGGAGGAACACTTTCCCCTGGGGGCGGCGGGGGGTGAAGAGGCCGTTGTTGATGATTTGGTGTCACTGGGGCATCTTCCGTTGTCCGTCATCTATCATGAGCTTGAGATAGACCAGTTTGTTAAGAACAGACGGAGGCATTGGCCGGTTGGGGCAAATGTGGAAAGCATCTTTCGTCTCTTGGTGTTTGGCAGGATTCTTTTCCCTGGTTCAAAGTTCTCAACCTGGACACAGAGATCAAGGTTGCTGCTTGGGAACAGCAGGTTCAGTGATGACGATGTATACCGTTCATTGGGGTTCTTTTGCCAGTACAGCGATGACCTGCTTGTCCATCTGAACCAGAAGGTGAAGAGGCTGTACAAGCGAGACACATCGCTGATGTTTTATGATGTGACCAATTACTTCTGGGAAATCGACAACAGGGATGCAGACATCCTCGATGAGGATGGCGTCGTTGTTTCCGAGGGGTTGCGCAAGAACGGCCCATCCAAGGAACATCGCCCTGAACCGATAGTCCAGCTGGGGCTGTTCATGGACGCTGAGGGCTTGCCGGTAGACTTCGGGCTTTTCCCCGGCAACAACAATGATGTGAAAACCTTCCTGCCGATGATCAGGCGCACGCAGGAACGGATGGGTCTGAACAAGATGATTTACGTTGGGGACAAGGGAATCATGAGTGGGACCAACGTAGCCAACATCCTTGCGCAGAAACAAGGATACATCATCAGCGACAGTGCGCTTAAACAAGATGAGGAGACTGAGCGGTTCATTCTTGACGAGGAAGGCTACAGGACCACCACTGCCTATATGAGGTGCAGCGCCCTTCACGAGGAAGAGCGGCTCATGGATTACACCGACAGCCTTGGGCCTTATGAAGGCCCGCAAGACATGCAGCAGGAGGTCGTGGTCTTCAAGATAAAGTCCCGCATTGTCCCTGCAAAGAAGAGCAGCTGGGTTGGGGATGGGTCCAGGAAGGTGAAGGTTACGGTCAACAAGCGCCAGATCGTCTTCTTCAGCCGGAAATACCAGGTGCGTGCCCGGATCAATCGCTGTAATGCAATAAGGAAAGCGCAACAGACAGGTACCATTTACAACGGGCATGGGGCAAACAAGTATTTTGCCAAGCAAGCGTATGATCCCGAGACGGGCGAACTGTTTGAGAAAGCAAAACATGTGCGCTACCTGGATGAAGAGAAGATTGCACAAGATGAGCGCTTTGACGGGTATTACCTCATAGAGACCAACGTTGTCGGGACAAGTGAGCATGAGAAGCCGTGGAAGGGGACAGCGCGGTTCAGGAACTATGATTGCCTTTTTGAACTGAACAGGGTCGTAACCGACCAGGACATTGTGGAGATGTACCGCGGCCTCTGGAAGATTGAGGAATCCTTCAAGATTACCAAAAGTCATCTACAGGCAAGGCCGGTGTTCGTAAGAAAGCGTGAAAGCATACAAGCCCACTTCCTTACCTGCTTCATTGCCTTGCTCATCATTCGGATCCTGGAACTGAAGAAAATGAACAAGAAGATGTCCCATGTAAAAATCATAGAAACCCTGCAAGCCGCAAAGGTGGGAGAAGTACAAGGCAATATTTACAAGAACTACTGTTCCTCTCCTTACTTAAGAGAGATCGGCTTGGCTACGGGACTCGATCTATGGAAAGTGTTCTACACAAAGCAGGAATTGCGCTCGATGAACAATAAAACAAAAGATATCTGATGATGTACTACAATTGATGAGATATTATGGCTACATGATTACCTATTAATTGCCTTTAGGATAATCAGTTGGTAGCCATTCTTTATGTTTTTGCTGCGGAACTCAGGTTACGACTATCATCATACTGGAATCTCGAGGCAATGAAAACCTGAAGTTCTTGCGAGAATATGCTTTTTCTGTAAAGGATGCGTACATCGCATGTAGTGTCTGCTCGGTCGGAGGCGATTGTCGTCCAGGTCGATTTTGGAGTATACAGTAAGAGCGAGGAGATTACCCATGCTTTTGATGTCCGGAAAAGAAGTTTCGCGGTCGATCCGCGGGAAGTTGTCGGAGGATTGCAGTCGCTTTGTGGCTGCCTATGGCTATCGTCCGACATTGGCCGTCGTATTGGTAGGAGAAGATCCCGCCAGTCAGACATATGTTTCGGCGAAGCGCAGGGCCTGCGAGGAGCTCGGTTTCGGACATATGGACTATGCGCTGCCAACCACGACGTCCCAGGAAGAACTTCTGACGTTGGTCAGGAAACTGAACGACGACAAGTCGGTCCATGGAATCCTGGTCCAGCTTCCGCTGCCAAACGGGCTGGACGAAGATCTGGTCATCGAAGCGATCGACCCCGCAAAGGATGTCGACGGGTTCCATCCGCAGAATGTCGGTCGGCTGTTGATCGGCAAGGATTGCTTCATCAGCTGTACCCCCAAGGGGATTCTCGCCATGCTCGACTACTATCATATCGACACCGACGGAAAGGACGTGTGCGTCATCGGTCGGAGCAACATCGTCGGCAAGCCGATGGCGGCGCTTCTGATGCAGAAAGGCCGTGACGCCACTGTCACCGTATGCAACACCCACACGAAGGATCTCGCAGATCATGTCAGGCGTGCCGACATCGTCATCGCGGCTGCCGGGCATCCCGGTACTGTCACGGCCGATATGGTCAAGGACGGGGCGGTGGTAGTCGATGTCGGGACGAACCGTGTGGATGATCCGACGAAAAAGAACGGCTGGCGGCTTGTCGGCGATGTCGATTTCGATGCAGTGGGTCCGAAATGCGGCGCTATCAGCCCCGTTCCCGGCGGAGTCGGACCCATGACCATCACCATGCTGATGAGCAACACGATGCTCGCAGCACGCCGGCAGGCTGGAGAATCCGTATGAAACATGACAATCGTTGTCTTGAGCCCAAGACATACTGGATAGAAACCTACGGATGCCAGATGAATATGGCCGAATCGAATGCACTGGAAGTCCAGTTGCAAGGGGTGGGCCTGAAACCCGCGGAATCCCCAGAAGCCGCCGACTGCGCGATCCTCAACACCTGTTCGGTCCGCAAGACGGCGGAGAATCGTATCTGGGGCCGGCTTGGTTTGTTCCAATACATCAAGCAGCAGCATCCCCTGACCTTGGTCGTCACCGGATGCATGGCCGAACGACTGCAAGAGGAACTGAAGCAGGAGGCCCCGGCCGTCGACTATGTGGTCGGGACGAACGACAAGCAGAAGATCGTGGAACTATTGCTCGGAACTCGATTCGCCGATGGATATCAGAGCGAGAAGTACAGCTTCACGAACTCCTATTACAAGGACGGAGACTATGCATCGTATGTGCCGATCATGAACGGCTGCAACAATTTCTGTTCATTTTGCATCGTTCCGTATGTCAGGGGAAGGGAGATTTCCCGTCCGGTGGATGATGTCCTTGCCGAAGTACGGAAGCTTGATGCCGCACAGGTCAGGGAAATCACGTTGCTGGGGCAGAACGTCAATAGCTATGCGTTCGTCCAGGATGGCCGGACCGTCCGCTTTCCCGAGCTGTTGCGGCTGGTCTGCCGGGATCTGGACAATATTCGCTGGGTGCGTTTCGAAAGCCCCCATCCAAAGGATTTCTCCGAAGACCTGATCGAAGTGATCGCTACGGAACCGCGGGTGGCGAAGCACCTGCACATACCGTTGCAAAGCGGCAGTAGCCGGATACTTTCGTTGATGAACCGCCGCTATACCCGCGAACGTTTTCTCGATCTGATCGATTCGATCCGTCGCAGGATACCTGACGTCACGTTCGCCACCGACGTCATGGTAGGATTTCCCGGAGAAACGGAGGAAGAATATGAACAGACTCTCGAGGCGATGCGCATCGTCAAGTTCATCGAAGCCTACATGTACTACTGGAATCCCCGGGAGGGAACTCGCGCCGTGGATATGGAAGGACAGCTGCCCGACGAAGTGAAGATACGGCGCCTGCAGGACCTGATCGCCATGGAGCACGAAATCATGGCCGCTGAAAAGGCGCCGAGGGCGACGGGGATCGTGGACGTGTTGGTCACGCAAGTAAGTCGCAACGATGCCGATCGGATGCTCGGACGGACGGAGCACGGGGAAATGGTCGCGTTCGTCCCGCTCGGACATCGGAATCCGGGGGACTTCGTCTCCGTCGCGCTGAATTCGTTGTCTGGCAATACCTACAACGGGGAGGAAGTTCCATCGGTGCGGTGAAGCGTCCGTGGGGGAAGTGATGATCGAAAATGTCGCATTGGTATTGGAAGGTGGCGGAATGCGCGGCCTATATACCGCCGGGGTGCTCGACGTCCTGCTGGAAGAGGATATGATGTTCCCCTATTGCGTAGGCGTGTCGGCGGGGGCCTGCAACATGGTTTCCTATCTTTCCCGACAGCATGGGAGGAACCGGCACGTGAACATCGATTTCATCGATGACAGACGTTATCTGAGCTGGCGCAACTGGCTTCGTCACGGATCGATCTTCGGCATGGACATGCTCTTCGACATCATTCCGAACCGATTGGTCCCGTTCGACCATGCCGCGTTCTCCGCATACCGGGGGAAGGCTATCGTCGGTACGACCGACTGCGTTTCAGGACGACCTGTATTCTTCGAAGAACAGGACATGAGCGGACCGGACGGTTTCAGGCATCTGCAGGCGTCCAGTTCCCTGCCGCTTCTCGCGCGACCGGTCGAGACCGACGGCCATGTTCTGATGGACGGTGGTGTCAGCGCCCCGATTCCAGTCGAAAAGGCGATGGAGGATGGCTTTGGAAAGGTCGTCGTCATCCTGACGCAACCGAAAGGGTATAGAAAAAAGCCGATATCCGGCGCAGGCGTGCTACAATTGGTCTACGGTCGTCGCTATCGAGGGCTCGTCGATGCAATGAAGCGGCGGCATCTTGTCTATAACGAGGAACTCGACGTGCTGGATCGGCTCGAGGCCGAGGGGAAGGCTTGTGTGCTGCGTCCTACGGATCGTCTCGATGTGGATCGACTCGAAAGGAATTCCCACAAGCTGGAACAGTTGTACCGGCTGGGGGTGTCGGATGCTCATTGCCGGATTGATGAACTGAAGAGGTTCGTGAGGGAACGTCCCCAATAGTTGTATAGGAGGCTATCGACATGAAACTTGAAAACAAAGTCGCGGTTATCAGCGGAGGTGCGCAGGGCATCGGCAACGCCATCGCCGAGTTGTTCATACAGGAAGGTGCGAAAGTCGCGATCCTTGATATCGACGAGCAGTTCGGTAAATCCGCGATGCGTAGGATCGACGCCATGGGAGGAGACGGGCTGTTCCTTCCATGCGATGTCCAGAACGAACATATGGTGCGTCAGGCGCTTTCGGTTGTCGTCGAAACCTACGGCACCGTGGACATCTTGGTCAACGACGCCGCCTGGCAGCTGAACCGGCCGCTGCTTGAAACGTCGTGGGACGAATTCCGCGAGGTGATGGACATCAATATCGGCGGGACGTTCCTGATGACCCGGGAAGTGGCGAAGATCATGATCGAACAGAAGAAGGGCGGGGCGATCGTCAACCTCGGCAGTTCGTTTTCATTCATAGGCTCGGAAGGATATTGCGCCTATCATGCGAGCAAGGGCGCGGTTTCCTCCTTCACCCGCGCCGCGGCGGTTGCACTGCTTCCGTACGGCATCCGTGTCAACGCCGTCGCCCCCGGCACGGTCTTGACTCCGGGGCTGCGTGTCGGAGCCAGGGGAACCGGGAACGAAGAATCGGGGATGCAGTCGTTTCTCGAAAAACAGCCGCTGGGACGGTTCGGTAGAAGCGATGAGATTGCGAAAGTCGTGTTGACTCTGGCCAGCGACGATGCCTCGTTCGTCTACGGTGCCGAGTGGGTGGTCGATGGAGCCTATACTGTCGCAAGATGATGAATGCATCGAGGCGGACGGCCTGTCTGTTTCCGTCGGCCTTGGAAGGAGCGTTGCTGATGGATGGTTATGCGGAATCCCCCGAGCGATTTGTCCCGGGGTTCGAACGGTTGACGACCTTGATCGCGAATTCCCGTCGGTTGCGGGTGTTCACCGGGGCCGGTGTCTCCACCTTGTCCGGCATCCCTGATTTCCGCGGAGCCCACGGAGTGTATACCGACCCGTGGCATGGGATGGACGTCGAGGATATCTTGTCGTTGGATTTCTTCAGGGAGAATCCGAAGGTGTTCTACCAATGGGCGAAGGATGTGTGGTTCCATCTGGAAGAGTATCAGCCCAATATCGTCCACAAGGTGGTGGCTGAGTTGGAGCGAAAAGGTTTTTCCAACGGCGTCTATACGCAGAACATCGACATGCTGCACCAGCGTGCTGGCAGCAAGGCCGTATATGAGATACATGGAAGTCCGTTCCATAACTATTGCACGCAATGCGGCAAGCATTTTTCCTACGAGCAGATCGCACCGCTCGTCCGCTCCGATATCCTGCCTGTGTGCGACCAGTGCGGCGGAGTCATCAAGCCCGACATCGTATTCTATGGGGAAAGTCTGAACAGAAGCCTGCTCGAACGGGCTTGGGAGGATTTCGGACATGCCGATCTCTGCCTGGTCCTCGGTTCCAGCCTGACCGTGCAGCCTGCGGCGTCGTTGCCCCGGCTGACTGCCCAAGGTGGGGGGAGGATCGTGATAGTCAATGCACAGCCTACGGATCAGGACAGTTTCGCCTCATTGCGGTTCAAGGATCTTTCCCAGGTGTTCGTCGCTTTGTCCCGTTGGCTTGAAACGCAGCCCGACAGGAAATGAATCCACCTATCCAAGATTGATGTCCCGGCTCTATTGACAGCATCGGTATTGCGTGGGAGTATGATGGACGTGCGTTTTCGTGTACGAGCACGAGTGGTTCGATGTCTATGTGCGGGCAATGAGGAGGATGGATCATGATGCATAATGTTCCCAAGGTTTCGCTCGGTCTGATTTCGGTCAGCAGAGGCTGTTTCCCGATTGCATTGTCGGAAAGAAGACGGGCGGCGGTCGCCAAGGAATACGGCGAAGGGATTTATGAATGTCCGGTGACGGTGGAAAATGAGGCGGACGCATCGCAAGCTGTCGCGGATGTCGTCGGAAAAGGGATCGACGCATTGGTCGTGTTCCTTGGCAACTTCGGACCGGAGACTCCCGAGACGATGATAGCGGCCCGTTTCGACGGTCCGATCATGTATGTCGCAGCCGCCGAAGGCGACGGGGATCTCTACGACGGCCGTGGCGATGCTTTCTGCGGGATGCTCAATTGCTCCTACAATCTGGGATTGCGCAATCTCAAGGCGTTCATCCCTGAATACCCTGTCGGAACAGCGGCGGAGGTAGCCGCGATGATCCGGGACTTCGTTCCAGTCGCGCGGGCTGTCATTGGTTTGAAGAATCTCAAGATCATTACGTTCGGGCCGCGTCCTTCGGATTTTCTAGCGTGCAACGCTCCGATCAAGCCCCTGTTCGATCTTGGTGTCGAGATCGAAGAAAACAGCGAACTCGATCTGCTCGCCGCGTACAACCGCCATGCGGACGATCGGAGGATCGGGGATCTGGTCGAGGAGATGGACAGGGAGATCGGAACCGACAACAGATATCGCGGCGTACTGCCGCGTCTCGCCCAGTATGAACTGACGTTGCTGGATTGGATCGAAGAACACAAGGGAAGCCGGACGTATGTGGCGATGGCCAACAAATGCTGGCCTGCGTTCCAGACGGAATTCGGATTCGTGCCATGCTATGTGAACAGTCGTCTGACAGCGAGAGGCATTCCCGTCGCTTGCGAGGTCGATATCTACGGTGCGCTCAGCGAATATATCGGCATCTGTGTCTCGGATTTCCCGGTTACGTTGCTGGATATCAACAATACGGTGCCCGCGCAGACGTACCGCGACAAGATCGAACGACAATACGGTGTGCCTGCCACGGATACGTTCATGGGCTTCCATTGCGGCAATACGGCCTGCGGACTGTTGAAGAATCCCCATATGGGATACCAGCTGATCATGAAGCGGGATCTGGAGCCTGAGCTTGCGGAACCGGACATTACGCGAGGAACGATGGAAGGCGATCTGAAGGCAGGGGAGATAACGCTCTATCGGCTCCAGTCCACAGCTGAAGGTGCGTTGAAAGCGTATGTTGCACAAGGATCCGTATTGGATGTCCCTACGGAGAGTTTCGGAAGCATCGGGGTGTTCTCAATCGCGGAGATGGGACGGTTCTACCGCCATGTTCTGATTGGAAAGCGGTATCCACACCATGCGGCTGTGGCGTTCAAGCCTGTTGGCAAGTACTTGTTCGATGTGTTCTCGTATCTCGGGATCGAGGACATCTCGTACAATCGACCGAAATCGCTTCCATATCCGGACGAGAATCCGTTTGCATCGAGATAGCGGGAGCCTGACGGAGACGTAGCTTGATGGATACCGAATATTGCTTTGTCGGAGATGGTGTGCTGGATCGTGTCCAGGAGGTATTCAGTTCGGAGTGGGGGTGTTCCATGCGTCCGCTGATCATCGCCGACGGCAATACCTGGCAGGTCGCCGGTCCGTATCTGCAGGAACGGTTGGGGCGACGCTCCTCTGGGACGGACGACAGAGCCGTAGTCGATGCCGCGACCTATCTGTTTCCAGCGGAACCCATGCTCTATGCGGACGAGCATGCCATCGCGACTGTTCACAGGTTGCTTGAAGGAAATGATTTGATCGCGATCGCATTGGGATCGGGGACGATCAACGACATCGTCAAGCGAGCTTCCTATGAGTGCGGCAAACCCTATGTCGTCGTCGCTACCGCACCATCGGTCGATGGCTACACCTCGTACGGAGCCGCGGTGTCGGTAGGAGGTTTCAAGCAGACGCTGCCATGTCCGGCTCCGTTGGCGGTGTTCGCGGAACGCAGGATCCTGTGCGAGGCTCCTTCGCCGATGATCGCGGCGGGCTACGGGGATCTGATCGCGAAAATTCCGGCAGGCGCCGACTGGATCGTCGCTGATGCCTTGGGCCTCCAGTCAATCGATCCTGAAATCTGGCATATGATCCAGCCGGATCTCAAGCGGGTCGTGTCCCATCCCCAGCGGCTTGCTCAGCGCGACATGACCGTGGTCGGAGAAGTATTCTCCGGTCTGGTGCAGACCGGTTTCGCCATGCAGCGGATGCATGATTCACGGCCTGCTAGCGGCGCCGAGCATCTGATCAGCCACATTTGGGAGATGGAGCATCTTGCGATGGACGGAGTGCCGGTCTCCCATGGGTTCAAAGTCGCCCTTGGGACGTTGGTTTCCACTGCGATGTATGAACGGCTGTTTTCCATGACCGGAGAGGAGGTCGCTTCGGTTTCATCTTCCGCGCCTCGACAGACGTGGGATGATCGGCGCGCTCATGTGGATCGCTGGTTCGCCGACCGCCCTTCGTACGGTCAAGTGCTGGATATCTGCAGACAGAAATTCCTCGAGGGGAGCGATCTGGAGGAGCGGAGGCATCGGATATTCCTGGTCTGGGATGTCCTGAGGAAGCGGGTGCTGGAACAGCTCGTTCCGTTCGGAACGTTGCGCGGCATGCTCGCGGCCGCAGGCTGTCCGGTAGAGCCGGCTGACATCGGCGTTGACCGCGAGTTGTTCCGGCGGGCGCTTGTCTCGTCGCAGATGATACGTACCCGATACACGATTCTTGACCTGCTCTCCGATCTGGGCATGTTCCTGCCGACAGTAGATGCGCTGCTGGACGTGAATGGATATTTTTCAGTCTTCGCGAAGGGACCCGGATGCAGCGATGCGGGCGAGTTCCCGTCTGGATCGTATTCCGTAAAAAAAACTTGACGTGTATTTTTTCCAGTGCTACGCTAAACGAAGCATCGCGGTGGTGCTTTTATTTTTGATGATGCGTTAACGTTAACGCATCAAAATCATGAAGGAGGTTGGTATGAAAAAGGTGCTAGTAGTGGGGATGGTGCTACTGATCGCCATGAACATGGTGTTCGCAGGTGGACAGACGGAAAGTTCATCGAGCAAAGTAATGATTGGCGTCGTGATGCCTACCAGGTCGGAGGAACGCTGGAACAAGGACGGAGCGGCGGTGAAGGAAGGCTTGGAGAAACTTGGATACAAAGTCGACCTGCAGTTTTCCGACGATGATATTCCGACACAGGTTCGTCAGATCGAGGATCTGATCACCAAGGGTGCGAAAGTGCTGGTCATAGCTTCGATCGATGGATCCGCTCTGACCGATGTGCTGGCGAAAGCCGCCGACGCAGGTATCCCGGTGATCGCATATGACCGACTGATCATGAAATCTCCGAACGTCGACTACTATCTGTCGTTCGACAATTATGCAGTCGGCCAGCAGATGGGAGACATCCTCATCAAGGGGATGAATCTCGACAATCCGAAAAAGAAACCGCTGCTGATCGAACTGTTCGGTGGATCCCCCGACGACAACAACGCCTACAAGTTCTATGACGGTGCGATGAACAGGCTCAAGCCATATTTCGACAATGGCACGCTGAAGATCGGTTCCGGGCAGAAGGGAATGGATACAGTCGGAACTTTGCGCTGGAGCAACGAGCTGGCAATGTCGCGGATGGAGAATCTCCTGTCCGCATACTACACGAACCAGACGCTCGACGGCATCCTTTCTCCGTATGACCCGATCAGCCTCTCGACGCTCGAAGCCTGTAAGGCTGTCGGTTACGGCACTGCGGATAAGCCGTTGCCGGTCGTTGGCGGACAGGACTGCATCGTCGCATCCTGCAAGTCGATTCTTGCTGGCGAACAATATGCGACCGTGCTGAAGGACACTCGCGTGCTCGGACAGGCAACAGTCGAACTCGTCGATACGATCATGCAGGGCAAGGTTCCTTCTGGACTCGATACCACCAGCTATAACAATGACTCTGTCAAGGACGGGAAACCGTATATCGTTCCCTCCGTGTTGCTGAAATCCGTGGTCGTCACCAAGGACAACCTGAAAGCCGAAGTCGTCGACACCGGTTACCATACTGCCGCGGAAGTCGGGCTGTAAGCGCGTATTCCGGCTCCGATGCGGGAGTTTGGATCGTATCTCTTGACCGTGGACCCGATACCCTCAGCTTGTGCGAGGGCTCGGGTTCCGGTTGCATATCGCGGGGGGCCTGTATGCCGAACCAATCCATTTTGCTTTCGATGAAGCATATCACCAAGACGTTTCCCGGAGTAAAAGCTCTTGACGATGTCAGTCTGGATGTCAAGGAGCGGGAGATCCATGCGTTGGTAGGTGAGAACGGAGCCGGAAAGTCGACGCTGATGAAAGTTCTTTCCGGTGTCTATCCGTATGGAACCTATGACGGAGATATCTTTCTCGAAGGCAAGCGCTGTGCGTTCTCGAATATCAAGCAGAGCGAACAAGCCGGAATCGTCATCATCCATCAAGAACTTGCGTTGAGTCCGTATCTTTCCATAGCGGAGAACATGTTCATCGGCGATGAACGGGCGCGGTTCAATATCATCAACTGGGATAAGACGCGTGAAGATGCTTTGAAATACATGGAGCGCGTCGGTCTCCATGAAAACCCGAACACTCCGGTCAACAAACTCGGGGTAGGAAAGCAGCAGATGGTCGAGATCGCCAAGGCTCTTGCGAAAAACGCAAAGTTGCTGATTCTCGACGAGCCGACATCAGCCTTGAATGAAAAAGACAGCGAACATCTGCTCGAGATCCTCAAGGAATTGCGAGATACGAGCGACATATCCTCCGTTCTGATCTCCCATAAGCTGAACGAAGTGGCTTCAGTCGCCGATTCGGTGACGATCCTGCGGGACGGCAGGACGATAGAAACGCTTGAAGTCAAGCGGATCCCAGGAGAGAACGCTTCGATCAGTGAAGATCGGATCATCAAGGGGATGGTCGGACGGGAAATCACCGAAATGTTTCCGAAACGGAGCAACCCGATCGGCGATGTCCTGTTCGAAGTACAGGAATGGACCGTCTACAATCCTGACAATCCGGAGAAGAAAAAGCTTGACGATGTCAATATCAAGGTTCGTGCCGGAGAAGTCGTCGGTTTGGCGGGACTGGTCGGAGCCGGCCGTACCGAGCTTGCCATGAGTGTGTTCGGCAGGGCGTATGGAGATGCCATTTCCGGCCATACGCTCATCGATGGGGAAGAAGTCGATATCAGTACGATTCCAAAAGCCATTTCCCATGGCGTCGCGTATGTGCCCGAAGACCGCAAGGAACTGGGGCTGGTCCTGATTCAGAACGTCAAGGAGAATACGACGATCGCGAAACTGAGAAAGATTGCGAAACTGTCCGTGATCAATGAGCATGAAGAGAATGTAGTCGCCGAGGATTTCTGTAAGCGTCTCAATACCAAGACTCCGACGATTCTGCAGACGACAGGGAATCTTTCCGGGGGAAACCAGCAGAAAGTCGTGCTTTCGAAATGGTTGTTCTCCGATCCGCGGGTGTTGATTCTCGACGAGCCTACCCGAGGGATCGACGTGGGTGCGAAACATGAGATCTATACGATCATCAATTCCCTTGCGGCTCAGGGGATGGCCTGTATCCTGATTTCCAGCGAGATGCCTGAGATTATCGGGATGAGCGACAGGATCTATGTCATGAGCGAGGGGCGGATCACCGCCGAATTGCCGGGAAGAACGACGACGCAAGAGGAAATCATGCGCAATATCCTCAACAATTGAATGAAGTGTTTCGGTTCGACCGCCGAAGGTGCGGCGAGCCGCTTGATGTTCTGTTGTCCGCATGCATACGAGAAGGAGTGAGGGATGAGTGGCTTGATCGCTATTTTGAAAAAAAACGTAAGGCAGTATATGATGGTCATCGCTTTGGCTGTGGCGATGGTCGCTTTCGGCATCCTGACGGATGGGATTTTCTTCAGGCCAGTGAACCTGACCAATCTGGTCCTCCAGAACAGTTATGTTCTGATTCTGGCCGTCGGAATGCTGCTATGCACGCTCACTGGCAACGTCGATCTGTCCGTCGGCTCCATCGTCTGTTTCATCGGTGCGCTGTGCGGTGTCATGATGGTGGATCTGCAGTGGAATCCGTATGTCGCGATGCTACTTGCATTGCTTGTCGGTGCATTGATCGGAATGTGGCAGGGGTTCTGGATCGCGTTCGTGAACGTACCTCCGTTCATCGCCACGCTTGCAGGTATGCTGGTGTTCCGCGGGCTTGGGCAGGTGATCATGAAAGGGCAGACGAAAGCTCCGTTCCCGAAAGAATTCCAGCTGATCTCTTCCGGCTATATTCCTGATCCGTTCGGCGGTCTTTCCATCGGCGCATTGCACTTCCATGTCTTTACGCTGTTGATCGGTCTGCTTATTGTCGCATTGATCATCTTCGGAGAAATCCAAAAGCGCAAGAAGCAGAAGAAATATGATTTCGACATGCTTCCTGCCGGCATCTGGCTCGCCAAGGTCGTTTTCATCGCAACTGTCCTAGTCGCGTTCACTGTCGTGTTCGCCGTATACAAAGGGTTCCCGAATATTTTGATTCTGTTGGGGATCCTGGTCATCGGGTATCAGTTCGTTGCGTCGAAGACCATCCAGGGCCGCCATATCTATGCTCTCGGAGGCAACCGGAAAGCCGCGGAGCTGTCCGGAGTGAAAGTGAAGTGGGTGATGTTCTGGATCTATACGAACATGGCGATTCTTGCAGCAGTTGCGGCGATGGTGTTTACGGCACGCCTCAATTCCGCCACGCCGAAAGCGGGACAGAACTTCGAGATGGATGCGATCGCTGCGTGTTATGTGGGTGGTTCCGCTGTCTCTGGCGGTGTCGGTTCGATAATCGGGGCTGTGGTAGGAGGACTGTTCATTGGCGTACTGAACAACGGTATGTCGATCATCGGCATCAGTACCGACTGGCAGCAGGCGATCAAGGGCTTTGTATTGCTCGCCGCAGTCGCGTTCGACCTCTATTCCAAGTCGCGGTCGTCCAAGATCGCTTGAGCATGCCGGCGATTGTCAGGCAGGAACGAACGGGGCGCTTCGTGTGAAGCCCCCGCGACTTCCGTCATTTTCTGAGAATTTTTTCGAGCGGTCTTCCTTTCGACAATTCAGCGACCAACTTGTCGAGCCATCGGATCTTTTGCATCGTCGGGTCTTCGATATCCTCCATTCGATATCCGCAGATCACTCCTGTGATGCGCACCGCATCGGGGGTCATCCTCGGAGCCTCTGCGAAGAAGTCGGCCAGACCGACAGACCGATCGAGCTGGTGTTTCAAGGAAACCGCATCATACCCGGTAAGCCAGAATATGACGCGATCGACCTCTTCCTTCGTCCTTCCTTTCTTTTCTGCTTTCGCAATGTACATCGGGTATACGCTTGCGAACGGCATGGCGAAGATTCGGTTCGTATTCATGATTCGCCGCTTCTCTTCAGATATAGAACATGATGGCGTTCTCTGTCCGATATCGCGTAGCGGTATCGGACAAGTCCCCGATCGATATTCCACGCAACGTCTCCTCGATCTGCTTGTCCAACGTCTCGAATATCGATTTCTGCAAGGTCCGTTCGATATCCGGTGCGGAATCTTCCGTCGTTGCCTGCGTCGGTTCGAAAATCGATGCTTCGATCGTCGACAATACGTCCAGCGCTGAGATCCTGTCCGGTTCCGCCGCCAGCAGATATCCACCTTGAGCACCTTTCGAGGAACTGACCAAGTTGTTTTTCTTCAGTTGAGCAAATACTTGCTCCAGGACTTTTTTCGAGATGCCTGTACGTTCAGATATGCTGATGACTGTGGTGAAGCGTCCTTCGTCGTACTGCTGTGCCAGCGTCACCATCGCCGCAAGCGCATATCGACCTTTTGCTGATATTCTCATTGTTCCATCTATTTCCTATAAAACCGCTATGAAATGAAGATACCGACGATGAATCCATCTGTCAACAGAGGGACGACCGTCTATTGTTCCATGTGTTTTTTCGGAATCTACGAAAACCCCCGCGATGCGAATCCGCATGCGGGGGACGACCACGATCGGGTGTTCTGGAGGTGGGGGGATTCGAACCCCCGTCCTAACGGGCCACCCAGCAGCCTCTACAAGCTTAGTCGATGTTCTGGGTGTTCCGATGCGCACAGGTGTATCGACAAACGGCAGCGCACCGTATCCGACTTTGATGTCCCGAAATGCCGTCGGCATCCATCCCGGTAAGCCCCTATTGTTACAGGCACCCGTCGGTTATGAGCTGCACCGAGCGGACCTGTACGTTCACCCTGCCTTAGGCAGCGAGAGCGTATGCTTCGTCAGAGACGTATTCGTCTTCTTTCTTGGCATTTAAAAGTTTTGCTAGTTTTTGGAGTTGGCGCTCCGCTTGCAACTACTGACCTGACATACCGCCAGTCGAAACCGAAACACCCCCGTAAGGCTTCCGTCCTACGGCGAGCAACTGTAATATACTGCAATTGCATTGATAAGGCAAGCGTTTATTCGTACCAGCCTCTGGCATCCTCATTGGGAAGTGATAAAGTCCTGAGGTAATGAAAGGGACTTTGTCACTGGGGTATAG
>LVBD01000045.1 GCA_001604275.1 Spirochaetales bacterium Spiro_02 | reverse complement strand
AGCCTGATCGGTTCGACGACAACCAAGAAAGGCCTGAAAGTGCAGTGCGGACTGGACACCAAGGAGTACGAGACAGGAATCAAGGTCCCCGAGGAGGAGCTGAATGAGTTGAATATCTCCAGGGATGAGTTCCATGGAGAGTGGAATTACTGGGTGTCTCCATCAGAGACTTTTGCATAGATTATTTTTTAACAGATCCTAAGCGAGAATTTTGCGTCCTGAGTCTTGAATATTCCGAACTCATCGGAGAGGTCTGTCGGGAGCAGTGATTCGAGGATTCTACCCCAAGCCATATCGTCGATCATGAGCGCGTTGTGGAGTTCCATAGGCGTTTTTCCATATCGCTCGGCGATCGATTCGATGGTTTCCTTGTCGGTGAACGTAAAATGGTTCCTGATATATTCCTTGCGGCTTGAAATGTGTCTGTCACCATCAAGAAGATTCGCGTTTTCCGGATTTCGCTTGATGTATCGCATCTCGACCAGCAGTTGTCGATGTCCGGATATCGGGATGTAGCTGACGGTATCTTGAAACACTTTCATCGAGCTGTTTTCTCTCAGACAGTCGAGGATTTCCATATTTCTCTCCGACTTGCCACAATGTCGTGCTAGGAAGCGAAGATGCATCGAATATGAGACATTCGTTGCCTTGATGGCTTTCATCAAAGGTTCCAGTCCATCCGGCGATACCGCCAGAAAATGGAAATGGTTTGACATGGTCATGTATTCAGCGAGATGGCAGTGGTATTTGATCAGATTGTCTCTCAGTTTCCTAATGTAATAATATGCGTCGGAAGTTCTGGGAAACAATGTTTGATGCCCTTCCGCAATTTTTACGACCACATGATACGTCGTGAATTCGTACAGGTCCTCGAACGGATACGCCTTGTTCCATACCGGAGGACGTTTGGGTTTGCTGATTTTGTTCATCATGTCAGACATAGAGGAAATAGCCGCGTAACGATTCAAGATGGTCTGAAGAAAAATGTTGACCGATCACGATACAGCTTCGGAGAACACAATTCTTCGGGCTCAGTCAGAACACGCCCGAACCCGGCAAAGCGCAGGCAAAGCTCATATCATGGAACGTACCTACTACAATAACCCTGCAATAACCCTGCAATAACCCTGCAATAACCCCTATTTTCTGCGACGAGTAGCGATCAAGAGACTCATCTTCAATTTCTTGAGATCATGGGAGAGACTTACCTTGTAGATATGCGGATTGATCTGGCGCTTGTATGTCTTGTGGAACCCACGAAGACTCTCGGCGGCATACTGCTGGATCTCTTTCAGCGAAGGTGCGACACCGACCCGCTTGCCATCCTGCATCTTGCACGACAGAAGCGGAACGCAACGCGAGAAAGCTCCAGCGTTCATCACGAAGAAATCAGCTTCGGCGAACGGATGATAGAACGTATAGTTCTGATCATTGGAAAGACGCTCGTTGTCGAGTGTGATCAGATCTGCGAGCGCACCCCCGTCCGCATCGAAGAACCGCCAGACCTGCTTGACATCAGGATTCGTCGTTTTCTCGAAACTGTTGGAAATTTTCATCGTAGGAATGAAAATGCCGTTCGCATTACACTTCGCGCACAACTTGTACACACCGTTGAGAGAGCTTTGTGTTCCGCCTGTGACCAGATGCGTGCCGATACCCCAGCTGTCGATAGGTACTTGGTCGTGGACCAGCGTCTGGATGATTTCTTCCGTCAGATCATTCGAAACACAAATGATCGCATCGGACAACCCCGCCTCGTCGAGGCGCTTGCGGATGACGCGAGGCAGATAGCTCAAGTCGCCGCTGTCGATCCGCACGCCGATCCGCTTGCCCTGCCGCTTCATTTCCTGTCCCACGACGATCGCATTCTCGATACCCGAACCAAGCGTATCATATGTGTCGATCAGGAGGATCGCATTGTCCGGGTACAGCCGGGCGAATTCCCGGAACGCCTCGAGCTCGCTGTCGAACGACATCACCCAGCTATGGGCCATCGTTCCCGAGACAGGAATCCCGAAGACCTTTCCGGCAAGCGTGTTGCTCGTAGAGACGGTTCCTCCGATGAACGATGCCCGGGAAGCGGACAGAGCCCCGTCTTCGCCTTGCGCTCTGCGCAGACCGAACTCCATGATATTCCCTCCCTCGGAAGCGAGAACCATTCGGGAAGCCTTCGTCGCGATCAGCGTCTGGAAGTTGATCGTGTTGAGCAACAGACCTTCGATCAGCTGTGCATCGATCAACGACGTATGGACCCTGATCAGCGGTTCGCCGGGAAATACCACGGTCCCTTCGTCCATCGCATAGATCGTTCCGCTAAAACGGTAGCTCCTCAGAAACTCGATGAACGACTGATCGAACTGACCGAGGGACTGGAGGTAGGCGATGTCATCATCCGAAAAAGAGAGATTCTCCAACTTGTCGACCAAATCGTTGATCCCGGCGAAGATCGCATAGCCGCCGTTGAACGGATTGTTCCGGTAGAACATATCGAACACGACCTGGGGATTATGATTGCTGAGGAAATACCCCTGCATCATCGAAAGCTCATAGAAATCGGTGATCAATGCGGAAACAGACATCATACCGCTCCTTTTCCCCGACATAGGGGAGGAAAACATCAGTATCGGGATCGCCTCACGCACGCGGTGCGATACGATCCATGCCCATGTACGGAACCAGCTTCGCTGGAATCTTGATCGAACCGTCCGCCATCTGGTGGTTCTCGAAAATCGCGACCATGGCACGGGATACCGCCACCGCCGTACCGTTGAGCATATGGACGAACTGTACCTTGCCGTCGTCGTCCCGGTAGCGGATGCCGAGGCTACGGGCCTGATAGTCCGTACAGTTGCTGGTGCTCGTCACCTCACCATATTCCCCGTTGTCGCCACGGCCGGGCATCCATGCCTCGATATCGAATTTGCGATATGCCGGGGCGCCGAGGTCTCCGGTACAGGTGTCGACGACACGATAGGCGAGATCCAACCCCTGGAAGATCTCCTCTTCGATCGCCAGCAGATGTTCATGGAATTCATCCGACTGCGCCGGTTCGCAGAGAATGAACATCTCCAGCTTGGAGAACTGATGGACCCGGTACAGCCCCTTGGAGTACTGTCCGGCGCCGCCCGCTTCGCGGCGGAAACAATGGGATAGCCCCGTCATCTTGATCGGCAGCTGGCTCATGTCCAATATCTGGTTGCTGTAATAGCCGCCCAGCGTGATCTCAGCGGTTCCGACCAGACAGGTATCCGTACCTTCGATCGTATAGATGTTGCTTTCCGCGCCGCGGGGATTGAATCCGATTCCGTTGAGAATCTCTTCCTTGGCGATGTCCGGGGTAATGAACGGCTTGAAGCCGTGTTTGATGACGATGTCCATCGCATATCGCTCAAGGGCAAGCTGAAGCAGCACAGCCTCGTTCTTTACATAGTAGAACTTCGGCCCGGATACCCTGGTCGCAGTATCGAAGTCGAGCAGATCGAGTTTCTCGCCGAGCTGGACATGGTCAAGCGGCTTGAAAGCAAACTTCGGAGGAGTTCCCCAGAACTTGACGGCGAGACTGTCCTTGTCTTCCTTTCCGATCGGCGCGGACGGATGGGCATAGTTCGGGATTGTCCGACCCTTGGCTTGGTATTCCTTCTCCACTTCGTCCAGCTCGGCCTCTAGATCTGAGATCGATTCCTTGATCGCCTTGCCCTCGGCGATCAACGCCTGTCGAGTTTCCGGATCCAATTTGCCCTTCATCTTCTGGGCGTTCTCGTTGCGTTTCGCTCGAAGCGCCTCCGTCTCCTGCATCAAGGAGGACCTGCGGTCCTGCAGCGCGATCACCTCGTCCACCGAAACGTTCATGCATCGGTTCTCTATGTTTTTCGCTATCTCGTCCCGTCTGCCCTTTAGTTCCCTCAAATCGATCATATCTGCACCCTATCCGTTCCGTACGATCCGTACGAAGTATTGTTTTGTCGACCACACCAGTATCCGCCGCCAGCCGAAGCGCTTCCTACAGCGGATTCCCCACATGGTATGATGCCCAAAGCTTGGCATGAATGCAAGCCTTGGAAAGGAAGTTTCAGTGCTTTCGCGCCGCTTCTTCCATCGAACGCGACTTTCGCGCGGCAGCGGAAACTGCATCCATCACCGTAGCGTCGAATCTTCCCTCGGCAAGAGCTTTCATCCCCTGGATCGTCGTTCCTCCGGCGGAACAGACCATCGTGGCGAGTTCCACAGCTCCTTTGCCGGTCGATTCCTGCAGCGAAGCGGCGCTGACGCAGGTATCGCGTGCGATCTCCAGCGCGGTAGGATAGGGGATGCCTTCGTCCACGCCTCCCATGGCCAGCGCATGGAAGAACTGGAACGCATAGGCGATCGCCGAGCCGCTGATGCCGATGAACGCCGGGAAGTCCTTTTCCGCTAGCGGAAACGCGCTTCCGCACGACCGGGCGATCTCGAAAGCGGCTTCGACGAACGAAGGCTCCGCCCCGTGCGAGGCTGCGACCGCGGTGACGGCCTTGCCGACCGTAGCCGCGATGTTCGGCATGAACCTAACCACCTGCTCGGTCTCCAGTTCTTTCTTGAGAATGTCGAGGGGAACGCCGGCGGCGATGGATATCCATCGACGATCTTTTGCGCCGGCCGTGCGGAGTTCCCGATACAACGTCGGAAGCACCTGCGGCTTGACGGCGATGAGAAGGATCTCGTTGTTCTGCACCAGATCCTTCAGTCCGCCGGCGATCGGGACGGAGAGCGTCTGCGCCAGCGCATTCGCCTTGGCCGCGTCACTGTCATGGAGCATCACCGCCCAATCCGACAGTTTCGAAAGGGAAGTCGCGATCGCTCCTCCCATGTTTCCGCATCCGATGAATCCGATTTTCGTCATACCATGCCTCCGATACCGCGATACAGACGAAAGTATATAGCGAAGACCGGATTAAGGCTATGCTTCGAAGCGATTTTATGCGTCTCCCGTCGGGATTGTCCCGTCAAGGAGAGCAGGACACTGACAATCCGGGGAACTGCCATTGGCGCAGATATTCGTACGCTGCGATCGCCACGCTGTTGGAGAGATTCAGCGAGCGGGCCGCTTCCCGGATCGGGATGCGCACCGTATCCGGCTCGTGTTCCTTGAGAAATTCCTCGTCGATTCCCGTCGATTCCTTGCCGAATACGAACCAGCAGTCCTGCGGGTATGCAAGTTCCTGGTATGGATGCCGCGCCTTCTTGGTAAAGAAGAATAGATGCCCATTGCCGTGTTCTGCCATGAAGGCCTCGATCGATGCATGCTCGACGACGGTCACCAGCGGCCAGTAGTCGAGACCCGCCCGCCGCAGGTGTTTTTCGTCGAGTCGAAACCCCAGCGGATGCACCAGATGCAGGTCGGCTCCGATCGCGGCGCAAGTTCTGGCGATGTTGCCGGTATTCTGGGGGATCTCCGGTTCGAACAGTACGATATGAAGCATGCAGTCAATCTACCACCATCGTTCGGTCGGCTGCAAGGGGGCTGTCCGCCGCCATCGGATCGAGCGTGCCGTCACGGTGGATGGTTCCATTCGCGGCTGGATGTGAAGTACGTACTCTCATGGCAAGGTTTTTCGCTGGAGATCCCGTCCATGGGCGATGACAAAAGCACGGAACGGCACTATGGAGGGAATCGAACGGTATCGTGACTTCCGGAGATCCGGTTTCCGGACGAATCGAGGTCGTTTTGTATGTTTATTCAAGTTCATTTTCCTACAATGGAACATGATACATGTCGTGCTACATGTCTATGGAAAAGAAATGATTGACAGATGCTGTTTTCGGGTGTGTACTGATTGTAGAAAAACGTGCTCGAGCACGTAAAAAGGAGAACATGATGAAAAAAGTATTGGTTGCAATGTTGATCGTCATGATGGCGATGGGTGTGGCGTTCGCCCAGGGCGCAGGGGAAAGCGGCGGAACGGACGTGAAGACCATCGGCGTGTCCATGCCCACCAAGAGCCTGCAACGGTGGAATCAGGACGGAAGCAACATGAAGTCCCAGCTGGAGGCCGCGGGCTACAAGGTCGATCTCCAGTATGCCGGAGACAATGATATCCCGACACAGGTCAACCAGGTCGAGAACATGATCCTCAACGACGATGTGCTGGTCATCGCCTCCATCGACGGTTCTTCGTTGACCGAAGTCCTCAAGGAGGCCAAGAAGAAGAACATTCCCGTCATCGCCTACGACCGCTTGATCATGAACAGCGATGCGGTCAGCTACTATGCGACGTTCGACAATTTCAAGGTCGGAGTGATCCAGGGCGAGTTCGTCCGTGACGCCCTCAAGCTCGACACTCGGACCGACAGCGTGAACATGGAGTTCTTCACCGGCGCGCCCGACGACAACAACTGCGTGTTCTTCTGGGGCGGCGCGATGTCCATTCTCGAACCGTATATCAAGAGCGGGAAGATCAACGTCCTGTCCGGACAGACCTCCAGAGCACAGTGCTCCACCCCCAACTGGTCCACCGAAGAGGCCCAGAAGCGAATGGAGAACCTGATCACCTCCAACAAGTACGGTCCGAATGGAACTCGTCTCGACGCGGTCCTGTGCTCCAACGACTCCACCGCCCAGGGTGTCACCAACGCATTGGTCGGGGCCGGCTACACCAAGGATAACTTCCCTGTCGTGACCGGTCAGGACTGCGATGTGACTTCCGTCAAGAACATGCTGGCGGGAACCCAGTCCATGTCCGTGTTCAAGGATACCAGGACATTGGCCGCCAAGGTCGTCGAGATGGTCGATGCATTGATGAAGGGAGGGACTCCCGAGATCAACGACAACAAGACCTATGACAACGGCACAGGCATCGTCCCCAGCTATCTGTGCGAACCCGTGTACGCCAACAAGGATAATATCATCGAGCTGTTGGTCGATAGCGGCTACTACACCAGGCAGCAGATCGGTCTCAAGTAAGGTACGTGCGCTTTTTCGCTCAGGTGGGCGTTTCGCCCACCTGAACAATCTTGTAAGGGGACTATAGATGGATGACCTGATCCTGGAAATGAAGAATATCACCAAGACGTTTCCCGGCGTCAAGGCGCTCGACGACGTGAGCCTGCGAGTCAAGCGCGGAGAGATCCATGCGATCTGCGGAGAAAACGGAGCCGGCAAGTCGACGTTGATGAAAGTGCTGTCCGGTGTCTACCCGTTCGGAACGTATGAAGGGCAGATTGTCTACAATGGCAGAAATTGCGAATTCCAAAGCATCCGGGACAGCGAGAAGGCCGGAATCGTCATCATCCACCAGGAGCTGGCTTTGGTTCCGTTGCTGAGCATCGGCGAGAACATGTTCCTGGGCAACGAGCAGGGGACGAAATTCAATATCGACTGGAACGAGACGTACGGGAAGGCCGACCAGTACTTGAAGCTGGTGGGACTGAACGAGAGTTCCCATACGTTGATCAAGGATATCGGGGTGGGCAAGCAGCAGCTGGTCGAGATCGCCAAGGCGCTAGCCAAGGACGTCAGGTTGCTGATCCTCGACGAACCCACCGCATCGCTGAACGAAGACGACAGCAGGCATCTGCTTGATCTGCTGCTTGAGTTCAAGAAAAAGGGAATGACGTCGATCATCATCTCCCATAAGATCAATGAGATCGCCTATTGCGCCGATACGGTCACGATCCTCCGCGACGGGGCGTCGATCAAGGAGATGAGCCGGGATGAGGGATTCGACGAGAAGACGATCGTCAACGCGATGGTCGGCCGCGACGTCGCCCACCGCTTCCCCTCCCGTACGCCGAAAATCGGTCCCGTGGTGTTCGAGGTGAAGGACTGGACGGTATACCACCCGACATACCATGACAAGATCGTGTGCGACCATGTCTCCCTGACGTTGCGCAAGGGGGAGATCCTGGGGATCAGCGGGCTGATGGGGGCCGGACGTACCGAACTGGCGATGAGTCTGTTCGGTCGCAGCTACGGTACCGACATCTCCGGACATACGTTCATCAACGGCAAGGAGGTCGTCCTCAAGACTCCCAAGGAGGCGATCGAGAATAAGATCAGCTACATGACCGAGGACCGCAAGGGCAACGGACTGATCCTTCCCGAGCCGATCACCACCAATACGACGCTTTCCAGTCTGTACAAGATCGTCAAGAGCGGGAGGCGGATCACGATCGACCGGGATCTGGAGATCGAGCAAACAAAGAAGTACATCGCCGAGACGGGGACGAAATGTTCGTCCCATGAACAGGTCGTCGGAAATCTTTCCGGCGGCAATCAGCAGAAGGTGTTGCTGGGCAAGTGGCTGTTCGCAGAGCCGGACATCCTGTTCCTTGACGAACCGACGCGGGGTATCGATGTCGGAGCGAAGTACGAAATCTACTGCCTGATGAATTCGATCGTCGATAGCGGCAAGTCGATCGTGATGATTTCCTCCGAGATGCCCGAGTTGCTGGGGATGTGCGACCGCATCTATGTGATGAGCGAGGGGCGGATCGCAGGTGAGCTGACACAGGAGGAGGCGACGCAGGAAAAGATCCTGACGATGATTCTCAACAGTGAAAAAGGGAGAGTGAAGTTACATGATAGCAAAGATTGAGAGGAAGTCAAATTTCAAGGGGAACGCCATCCTGCTTGCCTTGGTGTCGGTCATGCTCCTGTTCGAGGTGATGATCAGGATCGCAGGGAAGGGATCGCTCTTCGCGCCTGCGAACATCTCCAACCTGATCAACCAGAACGCCTATGTGGTGATCATGGCCGTCGGCATGCTTCTCTGCATCCTGACCGGAGGCAACATCGACCTGTCGGTGGGTTCGATCGTCTGTCTGGTCGGTGCGGTCGCCGGTGTGCTGATCGTCAACCATGGGATGAACATCTATCTGGCCATCGTCATCTGTCTGTTGCTGGGGATCCTGCTCGGAGCTTGGCAGGGCTACTGGATTGCCTATGTACGCATTCCGCCATTCATCGTCACTTTGGCCGGCATGCTGCTGTTCCGCGGTCTGGCAAACGTGATCCTCAACGGCTTGACGATCTCCCCGTTCCCTGACAACTATCTGCGTCTGTTCACCAGCTATATTCCAGCGGCGGACAACGACGGCGCTCAGCTGGCTGTCTCGCTTTCCGTAGCGGCGGTGATCTGCGTGCTGTATGTCGTTTCCGAGGCGATCAGCCGCAGAGACAAGATTCGCAAGGGCTATGCGACGGAAAGCCTTGCCGCGTTGATCACGAAAGTTGTGCTGATCTGTGCGTTCGCTATCGCGTTCGCCACATTGCTCGGCTTGCACAAGGGGCTTCCGATCGTTCTGGTATGGCTCGCGGTGATCATCTTCATCTATGGATACTTCACCAGCCGGACGGTTCCGGGACGGTATTTCTATGCGATGGGGGGTAATGAGAAAGCCGCGATCCTTTCTGGCATCGATACGAACAAAGTGCTATTCTTCGCCTATACCAACATGGCGTTCCTGTCGGCGATCGCCGCCCTGGTGTGCTGCGCTCGATTCAACAGCGCCACGCCTTCCGCGGGGACTTCATATGAAATGGATGCTATCGGTTCCTGTTTCATCGGCGGCGCGAGTGCCTACGGAGGATCCGGGACTGTCGGTGGGGCGATCATCGGCGCTTTGCTGATGGGAGTCCTGAACAACGGCATGTCCATCCTTGGAATCGACGCCAACTGGCAGAAAGCGGTCAAGGGGCTGGTCCTCCTTGCCGCGGTCATCTTCGACGTCCTTTCCAAGAAGCGGCGCAAGAACGGCTGACGTTGGTAGAAGGATCAGTATGGTCACGATCAAGGATATCGCGGAGAAGACAGGGTTTTCCAGAGGAACGGTAGACAGGGCGTTGCATGGCCGCCCGGGGGTCAATCCCCAGACGGTGCGTGTCGTTATGCAGGTCGCGGCCGAGATGGGATACAAGGCGAACACGGCGGGCGTTCTGCTTGCCGCTCGCAAGAAACCCACCCGCATCGGCTGTCTGCTGCCCGATGTCGGAAACGATTTCTTCCGCGATGTGATGAACGGTTTGGCGGCGGCGCAGAAGGAGCTGTCCTGCTATGGGCTTTCCCTGACGGTGAAGCATCTGCGGGGGTTCGATGAGAAGAAGCATCTGAAGGGAATCGACGAATTGCTCGAGGACGGGTGCACGGCGCTGCTGTTGACGACAATCAATTCCCGCAGGATTCGGGAACGGATCGATGAGTTGATCGATCAGGGGATTCCCGTGGCATGCATCAATACCGATGTCCCCTCTTCAAAGCGGCTGTTCTATGTCGGGACGGACTACTATAAATCTGGGCGGACGATCGCCGGATTGCTGTCCATGATGGCGAAGACCCCCCAGAAGATCATGATATTCACGGGATCCTTCGATATTTTCGGCCACAACGAGCGGATCCGTGGATTCCTGGAATGTCTGGCGGAAAATGGTATCGGGCATGAAGTGCTCTGCCAGGAGCAGACGCTCGACGACAATATCATCGGCTACAAGTCCGCGTGCGCGTTGTTTTCCGACCATCCTGACGTGACGACGGTATTCATCGTTGCCGGTGGTGTGTACGGAGTTTGCAAGGCCCTTGTGGAAAGCGGGCTTCCCGCAAAACCGCATGTATTCTCCTTCGATGACATTCCGGATACGGTACGGTATCTGAAGGACGGTGTGATCGACGCCACTGTGACGCAGTGGCCGTACGATCAAGGGTACCAAGGAGTCAAACGGCTGTTCGATGCGATCATCGAGAAAAACGGGAACACGAACTTTGTTCCCAGAAACAGGAATCTCATCCTTTCTCCGTTGATCTATATCAAGGAGAACATCAGGAGCGGAAGCGATACCATGGAGGCATTGTAATGAGTATCACGGCTGGTTTGGATGTCGGAACGCAGAGTACGAAACTTGTCTGCTATGATTCGGATGCGAGACGTGTCGTCGCCAAGGCCGCAGCCACCTATGTGCTAGTCAGTCGAGACGATGGATCCCGTGAGCAGGAAGCTTCGTGGTTCGTCGATGCGGTCCGGGGCTGTTTTTCCCAAATCCCCGCGGACATACGGAGCAAGATTCGTGCGATCGGAGTTTCCGGTCAGCAACATGGTTTCGTACCTCTGGACAAGGACGGGAACGTCCTGGCGCCGGTGAAGCTCTGGTGCGACACGTCCACGGCGAAGGAATGCGCCCAACTGACAGAACGGCTCGGTGGATCCGACGCGGTATTCGAATTGATCGGCAACCAGATCCTGCCGGGGTATACGGCGGGCAAGGTCGTCGCCATGAAGAACCGGAATCCTGAACGCTATGCACGCATCGCCCATATCCTGTTGCCCCACGACTATGTCAACTACTATCTGACCGGCCGGTACGTGATGGAGGCCGGCGATGCGAGCGGCACTGCGTTTTTCGACATCAGGACTCGCACGTGGTCCCGTCCTGTTCTCGAAGCGATCGATCCCGACGCCGATTGGAGCTCGTTGCTTCCTGATATCGTACCGTCTTCATCGGTAGTCGGGACTCTGACGGCGAAGGCGGCCCGGGATCTCGGCCTTGACCGATCGGTCGTCGTTTCAGCCGGGGGTGGGGACAACATGATGGGGGCGATCGGCACCGGATGCGTTACCTCTGGCCGCATGACGGTCAGCATGGGCACCAGCGGAACCCTGTTCGGCTACAGCGACATGCCGATCGCAGATCCTTCCGGACGACTGGCGGGATTCTGCAGCTCGACCGGAGGCTGGCTTCCGCTGCTGTGTACGATGAACTGCACTGTCGCGACCGAAGAAGTACGGAAATTGTTCGATATGGACGTCGTAGCGCTGGATGCTTTGGCCGCCGACGAGCCGATCGGCGCTCGGGGAGTGACGATGCTGCCATATTTCAATGGAGAGCGGTCGCCGAACTATCCCAACGGAAAGGCGGTGCTGGCCGGTTTCATGCTGGATACGATGACCAAAGGGACGATTGCCCGGGCGGCGCTGGAAAGCGCGGTCTATTCGTTGCGGTACGGGCTCGATTCCTTCGTCGGACTGGGGTTCACGCCGACGGCGATCGTGCTGACCGGCGGAGGCGCGAACAGTCCGATCTGGCGTCAGATGGTCAGCGACGTGTTCGACCTGCCGGTGACGATTCCCGTCATCGGGGAAAGCGCCGCGTTCGGAGCTGCGATCCAGGCGCTCTGGGCGTCGGGTTCGGAAGGGGACGACCTTTCCGTCATTGCATACGATCATATCAGAATGGACGAACAGAAGGCATGCATGCCTAGGGAGGGCGTTTCGGCGGCTTATAAAGAGTCTTACCGGCGGTTCCTCCGCTATAGCGATGTCCTTTCTCCCATTTTTTCTTGAGAAGGAGGAAAAGAAGAAATGAAAGACTATTTCGTGGGAGCGCGGGAATACTTTCCCGGTATCAAGAAGATTCAATTCGAAGGTAAAGATTCGAAGAATCCGCTTGCGTTCCATTATTATGACGCCGACAAGATGATCGGCGGCAAGACGATGGCCGATCACCTTCGGTTCGCCACCGCCTATTGGCATAGCTTCTGCGCTGACGGCACCGACCCGTTCGGAAGCGCAACGATGGATTTCCCTTGGAAGGATTCCGATCCGAAGGCAAAGGCTGAGAAAAAGGCCGATGCGGCGTTCGAGTTCATCACGAAGCTCGGAACTCCGTACTATTGCTTCCACGATGTGGACGCCTCGTGGGAGGGAGAAGGCGCCGAGGAGTATGTCAGGAACTACCATCTGGTCGCCAAGTGGCTGCTGGAGCGGCAGAAAGCCACGGGAGTGAAGCTGTTGTGGAACACTTCCAACGTATTCACCCATCCCCGCTACATGAACGGAGCCGCGACGAACCCTCAGTTCGACATCCTCTGCCGTTCTGCGCTGCAGGTCAAGACGAGTCTGGACGTGAACGTGCTGCTGGGCGGCGAGAACTATGTGTTCTGGGGCGGGCGGGAAGGCTATATGACGTTGCTGAACACCGACATGAAACGGGAGCGGGAGCACCTCGGCCGCTACCTGGCATTGGCCAGGGACTACGGAAGGAAGATCGGTTTCAAGGGAACGTTCCTCATCGAGCCGAAACCGATGGAACCCACGAAGCATCAGTACGATTATGATGCGCAGACCGCCATCGCTTTCATCCGCGAATTCGGTCTCGAGAATGATTTCAAGTGCAACATCGAAGCGAACCACGCCACCTTGGCCGGGCATTCGTTCGACCATGACCTGCAGGTATGCGCCGACAACGGTCTGCTTGGTTCGGTGGACGCCAATCAGGGAGACAGGTTCAATGGGTGGGATACCGACGAGTTCCCCACCGATGTCTACGAGACGACCCGGGCGATGCTGGTGATCTTGAGAAACGGCGGCCTGCATGGCGGCGGCTTGAACTTCGATGCGAAGCGTCGGCGCAATTCCACCGATCCGGAGGATCTGTTCCTCGCCCATATCGGGGGGATGGATGCGTTCGCGCTCGGCCTTGAAATCGCTCATAGGATCATCGAGGACGGGAAGCTGGATGCGTTCGTCAAGGATCGCTACGCATCCTTCGACGCAGGGCTCGGCAAGGATTTCGAAGCTGGGCGGCTGGATTTCCAGCAACTCGCCGAGCATGGGTTGCGAGCCGAATGCAAACTGGTCAGCGGCAAGCAGGAGTATCTGAACAACCTTCTGAACGACTATCTGTTCGGACGGTAAGGATATTTCATTTCCGTCCGGTCGGTCGGCAGAAACCGGACGCAAGCTGCGACGAGCGTCGCCGACGGCGACTGAGGGACCATCGGATCGACCGGGAGCGGAAATTGCCGTAAGACTTGTTCTGCTGGTATTTTCTAGGCTGTGACGAAGCAATGATCGACCGGAATACGCCGACGGGATCGGTGTGTCAAAATATGATTTTACGAAATTATATCTTCATATATTGAAAGTGTTTGTTTCGTATTGTTTCTGCTATTTTCTATTGCGGACTTTGGAGTTCGCTAGTACAATCGAGTTGAAAGCATCCAGGTGAATCATCATGTGCGGGACGGATCGGGATCGGACGAATCTGGCGGTAGGAAACGCCCTGATCCTGGTTATGACAGAATTCGAACCATATTTGTACACATGGTGTACAAAAGGAGGACAAGGATGAAAAAAAGAATGTTGTTGTTGGCGATCGTGTTGCTGGTCGCCGGCGCGATGGTTTTCGCTCAGGGTCAGACCGATGCGAAAACGGCGAAGGGGTCGAAGGTGATCAATCTGTGGAGTTTCACCGATGAGGTTCCGAAGATGATGGATCGGTACAAGGAACTGCATCCGGAGTTCGACTACGATGTCAAGGTGACGATCATCGCTACTACCGACGGGGCGTATCAGCCCGCGCTGGACCAGGCGTTGCTGGCCGGAGGTGCCGACGCTCCCGATCTGTATACCGCTGAGAGCGCGTTCGTCCTCAAGTATACACAAGGGGATATGGCCGATTACGCTGCGACCTACAAGGAACTTGGGATCGATGTAGACAAGCTCCTCAAGGAAGCTGCCATTGCGCAATATACCGTCGATATCGGAAGCAACGGGCGCGGACTGGTCGGTCTTGGTTATCAGGCGACCGGAGGCGCATTCATCTACCGCAGGAGTCTCGCCAAGCAGGTGTGGGGCACCGATGATCCGAAAGTCGTGCAGGCGAAGATCGGTCCGGGATGGGACAAGTTCCTTGCCGCCGCTGCCGACCTGAAGAAGAAAGGAATCGCGATCGTTAGCGGAGACGGCGACGTGTGGCATGCTGTGGAAGGCGCGTCCGACAAAGGATGGCTCGTTGACGACAAGCTCTATATCGACCCCGACCGTGAGGCGTTCCTCGACATCAGCAAGACGCTGAAGGACAAGGGATACCACAACGACACCCAGGACTGGACCGACGCATGGTACGCAGATATGAAGGGCATCGGTCCCCAGCCGGTATTCGGGTTCTTCGGCCCCGCATGGCTGATCAACTACGTTATGGCTGGTAACAGTGGCGGAACAAAGATCGGTGAAGGCACCTATGGCGACTGGGCTGTGTGCGAACCTCCCGCCGGCTTCTTCTGGGGCGGAACTTGGTTGCTCTCCAACAAGAACAGCAAGGTCAAGGACGCTGTAGGCGATTTCATTGAATGGGTGACGCTCGACAGCAGCAATACCGGTCTGCAGTACTACTGGGCCAACGGCACGCTGTTTGGCGAAGGAGGGACAAAGGACGTCGTCGCTTCCGGTACCGTCATGGCGAAGAGCGATGGTCGGCTCGACTTCCTCGGTGGCCAGAACATGTTCGATGCGTTCATTCCCGCCGGCGAATTCGCCACCGGTCGGAACAAAACGCAGTACGATGAAAGCATCAACAACATCTGGCGCGGACAGGTTCGTGAATACACGGCGGGCAACAAGTCCCGGGCGCAGGCGATCCAGGACTTCAAGCAACAGGTGTTCGACAACCTGGGCATTGAATTCTGATGTGATTCTTCGAAAGCGGAGCGGGCGGAACAATCCGCCCGCATCCGTGTCTTGACCGAAACCTCGTAGCATTTTCCGGAGGTGCAAGCCTATGCGAAAGAACGGTGTGAGCTATGCCAAATGGGGGTATATTTTTTCTATCCCCTTCTTCGTTGTGTTTCTCGTATTCTCGCTCTATCCCATCATCTATACGGCGGTGATCGGATTTACTGATCTGCAGGGGGCCGGCCGCTCCAGCTTCAGTTTTCTCGACAAGCCGTTCGACAATTACCGGATCATTCTTGCCAACGCGTCGTTTCTTCAGGCGATGAAGAACACTCCGATCATCTGGATAGCCGGTTTCATTCCGCAGATATTATTGGCGTTGCTACTGGCCGCATGGTTCACCAGCCGCCGATTCAAGATACACGGACAGGCGGCGTTCAAGGTGCTGATCTACATGCCCAACATCATTACCGCCGCGACGATCGCCTTTTTGTTCCGCAATTTGTTCGGATATCCGAAAAGTCCGGTGAACGACCTGGCCATGATGCTGGGGATCATCGACTCTCCTTTCTATTTCTGGCTTTCCGCATGGTGGTCGCGTGGAATCATTTCTTTCATCCAGTTCTGGATGTGGTATGGAAATACGATGATCGTGCTGATCGCCGGCGTCCTGGGAATCGATCCGACGCTGTTCGATGCCGCGGAGATCGACGGAGCATCGTCACCGCAGATTTTTTTCCGGATCACATTGCCATCGCTGCGGACGATCCTGCTCTATACCTTGGTCACCAGTCTGATCGGCGGCCTGCAGCTGTTCGACGTACCGTTGCTTTTCAACTTGGGCGGTCCTGATCAGAAGACGCTCACCACCAGCGTGTTCATCTACAATCAGGCGTTCTCGGGACGGTACTTCTACAACCGGGCGTCCGCGGCGAGCATGATCATGTTCCTCATCATCATGGTCTGTTCCTCGATCCTGTTCTACATCATGCGTGACAAGGATCAGGCGAAACTGAATCATGAACGCCGGCTGGAGCGACGGTTGGAGCGCAAGCGGCGTCGTGCTACGGCGAAGGGGGTGGACGCATGAAAAAGCAGAAAAGCCTGAAGGCAAGGACACGGGTGGTAAAGACCGTGATCTATATCGTCTGCATCTTTCTATCGCTTCTGAGCATCATGCCGTTCTATACCATGTTCATCAATGCGACCAGAGGAACCTACGAAATCCAAAGCAACAGCATTTCCTTGATTCCATCGACGTATCTGATCAGCAACTGGAAGGTGCTGATCAACAAGAACTTCAATCCCGCCATCGGCTTCATGAACTCGATGATCATCGCCGTGGGGGCGACGGTTCTGTCAGTATACTTTTCCTCTCTGACGGCGTATGGCTTGGTTGCCTATCAATGGAAGTGGCGCCAGCCGTTCTTTACATTCATCATGGCGGTGCTGATGATTCCGACACAGCTGTCGATCATCGGCTTTTTCCAGTTCATGTACAAACTGGGGTTGACGAACAAGTATCTGCCTCTGATCGTTCCCGCCGCGGCAAGCCCCGCTATGGTGTTCTTCATGCGGCAGTATCTGCTTGCCACGCTCAGTCTTGATATCGTCAACAGTGCCCGTATTGACGGAGCGGGAGAGATCCGCACGTTCAATACGATCATCCTGCCGATCATGAAGCCGGCGGTTGCCACCCAGGCGATCTTCGCCTTCGTCGGAAGTTGGAACAACCTGTTCACTCCGTTGGTATTGCTTACGGATCGAAAGAAATATACGATGCCGATCATGGTCAATCTGTTGAGGGGCGATATCTACCGAACTGAATACGGTTCCGTATATTTGGCGTTGTCGTTGACCGTGCTTCCTCTGTTCATCATCTATTTCATTCTTTCTCGACATATCATCGGCGGTGTCGCACTCGGTGCATTGAAGGAATAGGGATGAGGAGCGAAAGCTCTCCGGTCGACGAGGAGGAATCATGACGACAGATCGAGACAAAGCGAAGCGTTTGCTCAAGCGGATGACTGTCGCGGAGAAGACGGCACAGTTGGTGTCCGCTTGGCTGGAGATCCACGATGACGGCGCTTTCGTCGTCAAGGAGATCGCATTTCGCGAGGACAAGCCGTGCGACGATGTCGGTTCGGTTCTTGGTGATGGGCTTGGCCAGCTTACCCGCCCATTCGGAACCCATGCCAACGACCCGAAGCGTCTCGCCCATGGTGTCAATGAGATCCAGCGCTTCCTGGTGGAGCATACCCGGCTGGGGATTCCCGCCATGCTGCATGAGGAATGTCTTTCCGGCGCGATGATCACAGGAGCCACCGTTTTTTCTTCGGGTCTCAACTATGGATCCTCGTGGGATCCTGATCTGGTCGAACGCTCAGCTCGGATCATCGGTGACGAACTTCGCAGTCTCGGTATCCATCAGGCGTTGGCTCCGGTGCTCGATGTCGCCCGCGATGCCCGCTGGGGCCGCAACGAGGAGACTTTCGGCGAGGATCCGTATTTGGTGGGAATGATGGCGATCGCCTACATTCGGGGCTTGCAAGGACCTTCGCGCAGTCCGCTTGCCACGATGAAGCATTTTCTTGGGCATTCAAGTTCCGAAGGAGCCCGCAATCATGCTCCGGTACATGTGGGCGAGCGCGAACTGCGAAACATCTTCGGTCTGCCATTTGAAATGGCGGTGATGTACGCCGCTCCCGGTGCGGTGATGCCTGCCTATCACGATATCGATGGCATCCCCGCCACGGCGGCGGAATGCTATGTAACGGACTTGTTGCAGAAGCAGTGGGGGTTCGACGGGCTTGTCGTCGCCGATTATGAGGCGATCAGTCAGCTACGCAACGATCACCATGTGGCAAAGGACTACGCCGAAGCCGCCGCATTGGCTTTGCAGGCAGGCATGCATATCGAGCTCCCTTCCAGCACCGTTTTCAAGGAAGGAATTCCGCAGGCGCTTGAGCGGGGACTTATCGACATGCGGCTCATCGACGCCAGGGTCTTGCAGGTGCTTGAGGAGAAGTATCGACAGGGGATCTTCGACCATCCCTACATCGATGTCGGTTCGATCGAACTGACCGGGCAGGCGCACCATGACGCGGTCGTCGAACTAGCGGAGAAATCGATCGTACTCTTGAAGAACGACGGAATCCTTCCGCTGGCTCAGCCCTGCAAGGTCGCCATCATCGGTCCGCTCGCCGATCATCCGTACGCGATGTTCAGCGGATATTCCGTCCCCGTGCATCTGCAGGGCTCCCAGAAGCCGGAGGAAACCGTTCCAAAGCGCGCCCGGACGATACGAAGAGCGCTGGAAGATGCGATGCCCGGTTGCGACATGATGTTCGAACCAGGCTGCATGCTCTATGAACGGGCGCATGAACGGGCGATTTTTTTTCCGGGAGATGCCGCGACGGACGATGATGCTTCGACCCAGGAGCTGAGTGCCGATACCAGCAGGATTCCTCTGGCGGTCGAGGCTGCCAGAAACGCCGATGTGACGATTCTCGCCGTGGGGGATGTCGCCGGTCTGTTCCGTCAGGGGACGGTGTCCGAAGGTTCCGATGCTTCTTCTCTGCGGCTTCCCGGAGTACAGGAACAGTTGATGGATGCCGTACTCGCCACCGGAAAACCGGTTGTCGTGCTGTTGGTCAGCGGACGTCCGTATAGTATCGAACGAGCGGTATCCCAGGCCGCGGCGATCCTTGCCACATGGTTGCCCGGGGAAGGGGGCGGAGAGGCGGTGGCGAATATCCTTTCCGGTAAGACGAATCCGTCGGGCAAGACAGTCCTGTCGTTCCCGTATTCCGCCGGAGCGATGCCCTATGCATACGACCATAGCCTCAAGTCGGCGGGGATGGTCCGTCAAAGCCAGTTCGGAGCCGTCTGGCCGTTCGGACATGGATTGAGCTTCACCACATTCGCATATGAGGATATCGCAGTGGAGCCGGCCCGCGTATCCTCAGACGGCGTGTTCACTATCGATGTGACGGTTCGGAATACGGGGGATCGCGCGGGAGATGAGATCGTCCAGCTCTATGCGCATGATCGGTTCTCCTCGATCGTACGGCCGGTGAAGGAACTGAAGGGCTTCGCACGCGTACATCTTGAGACGGGCCAGGCGAAACATATCGTATTCACCCTGCCGGTCGAGATGCTTTCGTTTGTCGGAAAGGATCTGAAGCGTATTGTTGAACCGGGGGACTTCGACCTGATGATCGGTTCTTCCAGCGAGAGGATCGTCTGGACACAGGTCGTGACGGTCACCGGCTGTGTCCGTGAACTAGGCAGGAAGTGGAAATGTCGGACAGATGTACGGATCGAGAACGGGTGATGTCTTGTCGCTCAAAGTGTTTTTTGTTACTGTCTTTCATAGATGAAACGATTTCTTGCTTGTTTTATATGTTTGCTCCTCCTTGGTTTCGGTCTATCTGCGGGAGAGATTACCGCTCAGTACGATCCTGTTGCGTCGCTCGTGTTCGAATCGGGGTATTCCCCGTTACCTACGAGCAAACTGATCGCCTATGTGGGGACCATCACCTTTTTTTCCTCAGACGGCCAGTTGATCGCACCGAATCTGGTCAACGTCACATTGACGACGAACTTTTACTTCACCGGCCCCGTTACGTGGTGGAACGATTCTCAGACCAACGAGCCGGTTTACACTGAAAACTATTCATCAGAGTTCTATCTCTATTCGGTAGTTACGGTCAACGGAGAAACACAGGTAAATCCTCTGTATGAAGGTGACGAAACTCAACCACTGGTGAGGGGGAATGCTACCGTCAATGTTTCGCAACTGGTTGTCAAGCTCTATCTGGTAAGCATCCAGGAGGCTTATCGATACAAGCCGGGTGGGACATACGCCCTGACCTCAGGCTCGCTGGGATCTTTTTTTCTTGCCACAGCGGAGTCTGTGAACAACAGTGGAGGAGGACCCTATACCCCGATCGAGGTGAATGGCACCGCTGCAGGAACCTCGACGCCATTGCTGGCTTCAGGCTCCGCTACCCCGGAACCGGTTCCGTACGGTGACCCGGAAGAGACGCCGGTAGAGTATCTGTTCTTGATCGACGATGATGTCGCGTTTACCCGTTCATCGGCGTACGGGGCTTCCTCATCCAAAGTCGCCACTGCGAACCTGACTGTCTCCAATGCCTCTTCCGACAAGACCTACGGAGTCGACGTCGTATTCTCCAATGCCGAGAACGGAACGTCATTCTCTTTGCATTTGAACGGCGACGCAAGTCTCTACGCCATCCCGTATGTCTTGCGGTTCAACGGTGAGGATGTGGTGGGCGGGACCCCAATTTCATGGTCCCCTGTCGTCAACGGGATAAATTCCAAGGATATCTATATCACAGGAATCTCCTCCTCAACCGCCGAAGCCGCCCCGGCGGGGACCTATACGGACACGATTACCGTCACAGTGACTCCGAAAGATACCATCTGATGTCGGTTCTGTGATTTTGTCACCAAATCCGTTGTTGACCTCAGGTCCCCATGGTTGTACCTTACGCATGTAAATACAACCGGAAGCGAGGAGGAAACACGCATATGTCAGTTTTATTGTATAGCACCCCTACCTGTGGGTTCTGCAGGATGGCAAAAGATTATCTGAGAAAGAACAACATTCCGTACACCGAGTACAATGTCGCCATGAATTCCGAAAAAGCTCATGAGATGGTTCGTAAATCCGGCCAGATGGGAGTTCCTGTGCTTGATGTGAACGGGAAGATCATCGTTGGCTTCGACCGTACGGCGATCGATCAGGCGTTGAAACGATAGCTGGGTATCGGGACGTACAGAAACCGGTCTTGGAGAAAGAAGGCGACGGACGCCATATGCGTCCGCCGACTTCTTTTCGTTGGCCGACATCGTTCCGACATCACCAAGTGTGGCGTCCGTCGAGCTCTCTGCTACCCGAATGTATACGATGTCATGGACAAAGCGCCGAGACAGAGGTCTTCGTTCCATACTTCCACTTCGTCGGTGCTGTCGGAAGCCCCCAGCGCATAGAGCAACGGATAGAAATGTTCGGGAGTCCTGACCGCTTGGCGAGAGGCATGGTTCAGCGAACGATAGTCGACTACCGAATCAGTGTCGTTGCGAAGGATGGCGTCCTTGATGAACGCATCGAATTCATGAGCCCATGGGAACCCCCCGTGCTCCATCGATTAGTCGACCAGAGCGAGGTTATGAACGACGTTTCCGCTCGCAAGAATCAGGACACCTGCTTCTCTCAGCGAACGCAGTGCCGTTCCTCGACGATATAACTCTCTCGGATCAGCGGCCAGATCGGTGCTCATCATGACTACCGGAACATCCGCTTGTGGAAACATGCTGACCAAGACCGACCAGATGCCGTGGTCGATGCCCCAGGAATCGTCGAACGCAGCTTCGGAAGAAAGCAGTTCCTTGACCTGTTTCGCTACGATCGGTTCGCCTGCCGGAGCATATTCCACATCATAGAGCTCTTGCGGAAATCCGTACATATCATATATCTGCCGATTGTCCGATGCGTTTCGGATTTTCTGGCCGCGGGTCATCCAATGCGCCGAGATGGCGAGAATGCATTCGGGGCGGGGGAGGGTCCGTCCCAGTTCCTTCCATGTGCGGCTCCAAGCATTGTCCTCGATTGCGTTCATCGGTGAACCGTGGCCGACGAATACGACCGGCATCCGTGTCCTGTCCATATCATATCCTTCCGTAGCATCTGGGTGGTATTTGTCCAGTACCTGCGTATCGCCCATCTTCCCTCATTGCGGACAGGACGTCAATGGTAGGCGCTGTTCAGAGCATCCTGTCCAGCGTTACGACTCGTTTCTCATGGACGAAGAAATCAATAATAGTTTCTTCTTCTGCTACTGCATCGCTTCTCTTCGAAGACCGATACAGGCACGAAACCGAAGCTTGTCGCCCGGCCGACATACGCAAAAGCGGAACGTTCGATCGGATGACAACAGGAACGAAACCTTACCGGGCGCCCGGTTCGTTGCTTTCCGCCAAATATTGGGCCATTTTCTCGAGGACTGAGATCTGCTTGTCGTTCAGGCTTTCGAGCGTTCTGAACAGATGGAAGAACTTGTCCGGTTCGATATCCTCGTAGTACTCGTCCAGAGATTCTTTTCCGTAGACCATCCATTCCAATGATATGCCGATCGCTTTCGCCATCCTTGCCGCCAAATCGATGGGCGGGTAGCGGTCGTTGCGGATCCAGTTGGATATGGTCGCATGAGGTATGCCCGTGAGCCGGGATACTTCCGCCATGGAGAGCTCGCTATCTTTCAGCGCTTCCTGAATGCGTTTCCAAAATTCCAACACGCTGTATATATACTCTGCCGGAAACGCGATAATTTTCATATGGAAATATATTCTATTGATTTGGCAAATAATTTCTATATGGAAAACAATAGTGTACGATTTTCGATATCATCCCGTCTGTTTCCTGCCGGTCCAAGACGTTTTCAGCTTCCAGCTGTTTCACCTCGCTCATCGAAATCCTCTACTCTGACGCTGACGACCTGTGAATTCTTTCCATTCGGACATTCAGTGACTTGTACCGTCCTGATGAACGGCAGGACCAAGTTCCCCTTGTCCAATGGAGTAATGACCATCAGCTGCAGATTCAGCTGGGTGAACAGTTGCATCGCATACCGACTGTTCTCATCGTCTATCTTGCTAAACGCCTCGTCGATCAGAACGAAACGGAACGAGCGCGAAGCGCTTTCATCGCTGAACACATCGAACTGTTTCGCAATGGCAGCGGCGAAGATCGTGTAAGCGAGCTTTGCCTTCTGACCGCCGGAAATCCCGGCGCTATCCTGATAATATCTCAGCTGGTCGCCCGACTGGACATCGTACTCTTCCGCAGCGAAGACGAACCACCTTCTCACGTCCAGCACCTTCTGCCGGACATCGTCTTGACGAAGGAACCCGAGCAGGGCATCCACCTGTCCGAAGTACTGGTTCTGCTCCTCGAGCTTCTTCTGCGCTGGAGCGTTCTCCTGGATCAATGGTGTCGGCATCGCCGCACGGATCAAGGATTTGAGAGTACGGACCGAATCATCAGGATTCGGTTGCTTCTTGATGCGGATATGGGTCTTCGCTCCGGTCTGTGGATCGTGGTTGTAGTTGATCCTCTGGAGGCTCGTATTCAAGTCGACGATATTCTCGTCGATCATCCGCTGCCAGCTTCCCAGCATCCTGCTGAACGAAATGACGTCCTTGCCGATCAGACTGGTGCGATAGCTTGCGAACTGTTCCTTGTGGCGTGGCAAGTCGTCCTCGAGCAAATGATCGTAGACCTTGCGGAATGCAGGCAGATCCTGCATGGAGAACTGTTCGGTGCCTAATTCCAGAAGATTGCTCGTCCATGTAGGATATTTTGTCAGCGTATCCTGTCCGGGCTTGCAGAAGTTCGACATCAGGTTGAGGCACCGGTCCTTGCTGTCGTTCATCTGGGCGAGCAATGTCTGGATGCTGTCATCCAGTTGCCGACGGGTTCTGTCGGCGGCATCGTCAAGGCTATCGAGGCTGCTCCAGATATCGGGCAGATCGTACCGACCGGAAAAATCGGAACAACGTTGCTCCAGTGTCTGCGGATCTTCCTCCTTGAGGAGCTGCGTGCGGTGTCCGAGCATTTCTTCGAACTGAGCGAGCCTTCCGTCTATGCGGCCCCGTTCGGAGACAAGATGTTCGCAACTGGCCTTGAGTTCCCTGATCGACATATCAACCCGCTGCAATTGCTTTCGAAGGTTTTCGACATCCCCTAGACACTGTTCCATTTCCTCTATCCGGCAGGATATCTCCTCTATTTCGGCTTCCGGAGAACGCGTATCGATTTTTTCATAACTTCCAATCGTCCTGATCTCAATGATCGCTTCGATTTTTTCTTTGTTCCTGGCGATCTGACGCACATCTTCCTTGATTGCTTGATCGAGTTCGTCGATCGCGTTGAGCAGGTTGTCCTTGTCGATGATCAGCTGTTCCTGCTTGCGAGCCGTATCCCAGCCCATCACATAGATGTCGGATTGTTTTTCCAACGCCGCATACGCTTTATAGTACAATCCGTCGCGCGTAATCTGCCGTTCGCTGTAGGCGAGCTCGGTATGGAACAGTTCATCGAGCGACAGTACCAACGCATTGCTGAAACGTTGCTGGAGATGCGAAAGGACCCAGCTGCCGTAGCGATGCTCTTCCTTGGTCTCGATCGCATTGCACAGCAGGGGTTCGTCGTCGTTTTCCGTAGGAAGAAACTGTTCCTTCGGCAACGCGACATAGGCGAGAGATACATTGACCTGGTTTGCCCACAGATACTGGCATACCTTGTTCCGAAGCGATTGCGGGATCAGCAGCGTCAGCGAAAAATCATGCAGGATCAGTTCGATGATCTTGCGTTGCGACTCGAAATCCTCACGCACCTGCATCAGCTCTCCGGCGAACGGCAGCTCCTCTTCGGAAACATTGAGCCATTGGCAGAGCCTTGCTCGTTCCTGCAGATAGGGGAGCGGAATGTTCGAATTCCGTCCCGCGAGCGCCTGGATCTGCTCTTCGGTGATTCTCAGCTGCGTCTGCAGTTCCTGCCTGTGCTGGGCGGAAACATTGATGTTCTCCTGGAGACTTTCGTTCTTCTCCTCGATGGAGCGCTGTCTTCTGGACAGCGAAAACAGGTTTGCTTCGAACGCCGCTTCATCGAATGGCACCTGCATATCGATGTGCCTTGCACGGTTCGCATAGAATTCCCGTGTTTCCATTCGCTCGGCGAGCAGCGTCTGTTTCGCGTTCAGCGACCGTCGCTGATCCTCCAGCTGCCGATAGCGCTCGTTCTGGTTCAATTGATTCTTCAGTTCGTCGCGCTTGACTTCCTGACTCTCCTGCGCAAGTTGCTTTTCGGTGAGCTCTCCAGAAACGAGGGATCGTTCCGCACGGAACTTATCGATTTCGAACGCAAGGAAACGCTTCGATTGCCAGGCCTTCCACACTTCGCAGAAATCCTCGTCTTGCTTGGTCGCCCCGTATTCCGCGATTTTCTCTCCGTAGCGCCGCCCCTCGTCGAGTATCCGCTTGAGCTGACGGAGCTGTTCGTCATCCTTTTCGATCTCTAGCTGGGTGTTGTGCAGGTTGTCGTAGCTGTCGCTCAGGTTCTTGAACTCTGACTCGAAATCGGATTCGTCGAGCATATGGTTCCTGATGAATTCGTTGAGATTCGTCAGATCCTTCATGCCGACGGTCTTGCTGAATATCTTCAGCGCTTTTTCTCGGGAACGGAAACCGACTCGTTCTCCGAAGACCTTGCTATAGCTGCGGAACGTATCGAAGAACTGGACGCCCTGGGCGTACTGATCGGTAATGCTGGACTTGTAGTTTCTGAGCTGCGCGGGGTTGAATACCCCTGCAGTGGCCTGAAGCTGTCTGATCGTGACCGCCTGATCGAAGATCGCATACAGATGCTGCAACGCTCCGCTCGGATTATAGTAATGTATCTGTAGCAACGTGATCGGTTGCTCCGCCCCCGCGTTGATGAATGTCCCAAGCAATATGGAGTGGGTGGTCCGATCACGCAGATAGTCCTTGCTTGCCGAATACTGATCGTCGCCCTTGTGCGTGGACCAAGCTCCGCGGACATAGCTGTCCATCGTCCGGCCATCCCTGCCTTCCTTTCCTGACGATATGTTGTAGCTGATGTATTCGGATGGGACCAGCAGCGTCAGGATCGCATCTACGATCGTCGTCTTGCCGGATCCATTGCCGCCGGTCAGCAACGAGTTTTCTCCTCCGAGCTCAAGATGCACGATATGGTTGTCGAAGGTTCCCCAGTTGTATAGTTCGAACACCGACAGCCGGTAGCCGGTTTTTTCAATCAGATCGTCGAACAGGAATTCATTCGTCATGTTCAGCCTCCGTTGCTCCTGTTTCCGATTCTTCGTCCACGAAGTCGGATAAAGGATCCGAGTCCATAGGCTCAGCTTCGATGGTATGCCGGTCCGTGCCGCCGGTTCTTTGCCCGTCAGGACTGGACTCCACCAGCATCGGTCCTTGCGACGGCTGATTTTCAGCAGCTCCCATGCACTCCTCCAGGCGACGCTTGAACTCGAGGAAGAAGTCTTTCGTGACACGCGCCCTGATGATGTTCCGCAGTTCGAAGCGCCGGTTCGTCTTGTATCGTTCGCTTTCCTGGTCGTCCATTCCCTGTGGGCGGCGTTCGCGGACCAACCCTTGTTCGGCGAGATCCGACAGTGCGCGGGCGATCGCGTCATGAAACTTCGTCTGGTCGGTACTTGCGCCAGGCCAGCATGTTTGCGCCAGTTCCCGCACCTGTTCCTCCGTCATGATGCAGAAGGGATCTTCGCCGCCGTTGCTATCGAATTTCTCCAGCTCGTCGTACAGGATCACCAAAACAAGCGACTGCTCGAACGTGACGGGAATCCGACGGATCAGCTTCGGAAGCGGTAGTTCGTTTTCATCGGATGTCTCCGCCTGTCTGATGAATGCGTAGCCTAGGTCGAGGTTCAGAACGAGTTCCAGGCCGATTTTTGCGAGATATGAGCTCACTTCCTGCCGATAATTGCATAGCGACGAAAACAATTCCCGATCTTCCGCGAATAGCGGCTTTTGCAGCACGTGGATGCAGGCGGCCGCCCAAGTGTTATTTTTCTCCATAGATGATCACCTTCGGTATGGTCACCGCTGTCGGGCGGCCGTCTGGGTATGAAAGGAAGAGAATTTCGTCCTCCTCGTTCGGGTCGATGCTCTTGCAGTCTGAGTCCATCCTCATGCCGAGCGTCAGGTATTTGAGCAGTTCTTCAAGTCCGAACTGCAACGGAAACCGTTCTACGACTGTTTTGAGCGTGAACGATGCATATTGCTTGCGAAGCAGTTCCAAGCGATCGCGAAGCGTCGCGGCCGAAATGCTTTGCTGTGCGAACACCTGGTCGAACACTCCCGCCGTCGGACTGCCGGGATCCTCGTAGTTCGTCACCGAATGCTGCGTCACAGTCGGAGGCAGCACAAGCGGTCTGGAGAATGTCGTATCGAGGCTCAACTTGCCGTCCGCTTCCAGCCATGGGCCCTTTGGGATATCGGCGAGAGTCGCGCAGGCAGCCTTGATCTCCCTGCTGAGTTCCTGCATCTGCTGATATTCCCCGCTTGCATAGCGTAGCAGAATCCGTCTGAGCCGGGAGGCGAGCATATGGTTTTCTTCATTGACGCTCTTGCCTTCCTCGTACAGTCTGTCTTCCAGATTCTGGAGGAACGTGAAGTCCCAGTCAAGGCCGGTGTCTTCGACCCGTTTCTCCAGTGCCTTGATCTGCCGATACAGGGTGTTCTCCTCTTCCTCCAGCGTCAGATAGCCCCAGAACGCATCGAAGCTCTGTCCCTGAGGAGAGCTGGAGATCGCACTTTGGCCTTCCATGGTATACTGAAGGATGTCCCCTCTGCTGTCCGTCGCCTCGAGCTGTTTCTGGCATATTTGCAGGAACAGCCGATGGTTGTTGTCCTTGAGCTGCCGGAAGTCGCTGAGCAGGGCCTTGCTTTGTCGTTCCAATTCCTCGATCCGTTCCTGCACCTGTACTTTTGTGAAGGTCGGTGCGATCCCTCGTTCCTCGATGGCAAGGATTTCGTCCTGGATTTCCTGTTGCTTCGCCTTGAGCGTCCGGATCCGTTCCCGGGGATCTTCCGTCGTCTTCTCCTCCAGTTCGGTGATCTGATAGATGATCGAAGCGAATCTACTGTCTGTTCCGACGATGCCCTTGGTGCTGTTGTCGATATCTTCGAGGAACCTGAAGAGCCTGCTCGTTCCGGCGGACAATGTAATGATTTCCTGGGCGCTTTCGTTGTAGGATCGGAGTAGGTATCCTTTCTGGCACCATGCGTTCACCATGGTTCTCGCCTTTGCCTTGTTGTCGAACCCCAATCCTCCCTGACAGGGATCCTCGGCTTCATCCGGGGGGATCTCGTTCTCGCCGATGTATCTCTCCAGCAGCGCGAGGAACCTGTCCTGTTCCATGCTCGTTTCTTCAAGATCGCCGAACACCTGGTAGAGGAACGCGATGACATCGCTCGCATTCCTTGAGTGGAGTAGCCGCAATCCGCTGTTCGTATCGATCATCGTGCGGATATATTCTTTCGTGATTCCAGTCATCGCTTGTCCACCGGAATACCGTTCTGCTTGATGATCGAATTGCCGGGCATCATTCCTCGGACACTCGTCAGCGGGTAGACGTTCGTATGCCGTCCGATGACTGTCCCCGGGTTCAGAACGCTGTTGCATCCTACTTCGACGAAATCTCCGACAAGGGCGCCGAACTTCGCTAGGCCGGTGTCGATCGCAGTTGCTGCGATTCTGTCCTTGACCGTGACCGTCGAGTTGTCCGATTTCACATTGCTCGTGATCGCACCCGCCCCTAGGTGCGCCTGGTAGCCGAGGATGCTGTCTCCGACATAGTTGAAGTGCGGTACTTGGACTGCGTCGAAGAGGATCGTGTTCTTCAGTTCCGTGGAGTTTCCGACCACGCATTCGTCGCCGATCAGTACGCTTCCTCTGATGAACGCGCAATGCCGGACCTCGGTGTGTGCTCCGATGATGCAAGGGCCGGCGATGTGGGCCGAAGGCGCTATGGTCGCATTCTTCGCGATCCAGACAAGCTGTTCGACTTCTTCATATTCTTCGTTGGGGAGGCTTGGTCCGAGCATCAGGATGAATTCCTCCAGTTTCGGCAACGCTTCCCACGGGAAGGCGAATTGCTGAAGTAGCGGCGCGGATAGCGAGTGGTATAGATCGAACAGATCGGTGCTTGATATGGGCATGTTCTCTCCTCGAGTTTCGGATGATATCCTCCGGCCAGTGTACAACAAAGTATTTCCGTTTATCCATAGGGGTCATTGCAGGGTCATTGCAAAGGTATTGTAGAGGCATTGCTGTGTGCGCATGGCTATGGAGTTCTCTGATGGAACTTTGCGATGACCCTGCAATGGGTTTGGGGCGGGGCGAGTGCCGGGTACGCATAGGGCGGGGTGCAGTTTCTCAGGATAACGACTTCCTCAGGACGTTTCTTGTTTGGAGATGTTCATAGAACCACCGACAGCGTCGGAATGACCAGGATGCTGATGATGACCGCGATGCTGTTGGTAAAGCTTGCCAGCGAGGCGTTGCCTCCTAATTCCTCCGTGTAGGGAGCGGAGATCGAAGAAATAGGCGACCAGCAGACAAGCACCAGTCCTTTCCTGACTTCGTACGGGTAGGGGGAGAGACGGAAGAATATTACCGAGAGAAGGGTAGCCATCATTACCCGGGCAATGATGACCGCTGCCGCGGAACGGAACATCTTCCTGTCGAGGTTGATCTCGAGCATCGTCCCGATCATGAACATTGCGAGTGCTCCGTTCGCAGGGGCGATATTGGCGACGATGGCATGCACCGGGTTTGGCAGTCGTATTGAGAGCGCCGACAGGATGATCATGATGACATAGATGACGAACGAGGGGATATGCAGCAACGATTTTCCCATGCCCAGCAGCGTGAGCTTGCGACCCGATGTATCCAAAAGCAGGGAGGTGACCATGTAGGTTGCCCCGAGACACATGATGGCGTTTCCTGCATCGAAGAGGCACGCGACTACCGTTCCTGTTGCGCCGATGAAACTGGAGGCGAACGGAATCGTGAAATTGCCGATGTTGTAGGACGGGCAGTTGATCATGTAGAACGCCTTGTCTGCATTGGTCTTCCTGCGGGAAAGCGCGATGCCCGCAACAAGCATGACTATGTTGGCGAGCAATCCCCAGAGAATAATCGTCAGCAAGGAAGAATCCATCACGAATCCATCGAAACTTGTCATGATCGCTGCAGGTAGCGTGATGTTCATCAATATCCGAGCCAGGGCCTTGGAATCCTCCACCTTGAGGATGCCTTTGCGTTTGAGAGCGTATGCAAGAATAATCATGAAGAAGAATGAAAAGGCTTTGAGAATGATCGCTTCCATTTGGAACCGCCTATGGCTGAGGGTGTATCGTGGATCGGTTGTAGAACCGGACGCTCCAGTCGCTTCCTGTATTCGATTGGGAACGGAGACAGGCCGAAACCTGTTCTCAATACCCGAAAGACATCCTCATGGACATCGGCTGAATCTGTTCAATCCTAGCGTTTTTCAGCCATTACGGCAAGATAGCAGTCGTGTACGAAACTGTCCAGCGGCTCCACGCCGCTTTCGTCGCTGAAAAAGCCTGTCACGGCGAAACCTGCGCTACATATTCCGCCGATCTGCAGTTCCAGGGTGTGGCTGAATTCGATCGTTTCGTTTGCCTTGATCAGTTTCTGCAGTTGTCTTGTGCTGAGACTCTTGATGTCGCTGTACGGGAGCGTGTACTTGACTGTAAGTTTTCCTTTTGCTTCGGCTTTCTGGTCGAACATGTAGAGGATCGGATTCGTGATGCCCGTCAGCAACCGACCTCCAGTCGAAAGTATCCGGTAGCAGGAATCCCATATCGGCTGCAGAGTATCGACGAAACAGTTGGATACTGGATTGAAGATCAGATCGAAGCTTCCGTCGGCGAAGCGGGAAAGGTCGAGCATATCGCCCTGTTCGATGATGATTTCGAGCCCCTCTCTTTTTGCGACTTTGCGATCCTGTTCGAGTTGCCGGGCGCTGTTGTCGAATACCGTGACGATCGCCCCTGCCGCAGCGAAGACGGGCCCTTGCTGACCGCCTCCTCCTGCGAGACAGAGCACCCGTTTGCCTTGCACTTCTCCAATCCATGCCCGAGGCACTGGCCGGAACGTGGTGAGCGAAATTTCAATCACTCCGTTTTTCGCAGCCTCGATCGTCTCCGAATCGACGGGAATCGTCCATGTGTTGCCCCGTCCGACTTCTTCATCCCATGCCTGTCCGTTGATCGCTACATAATCCATCTTGCAAGTATAGTCGGTATCGTGTGCGGGACGCAAGGTTGATAGAGAGCTTTCATACACTATTGCACGGCCATCGCCTGCGGACATCTATAGGCATGGCCTCCATCGAGATCCCCCCCGCGCGCGATTCGCTCCAAGACATCATCACGTGACAATTCCCCCTTGACGTCCTCATCACGCCCCCATCACCCCATCACGCCCCCATCACCCCATCACGCCCCCTGCAATGACCCTGCAATGACCCTTATTGAAGTTCACTGGCGAGAGCCTGAGCTCCCTCGAGAAGCATCTGGGCAAGATCCGGGCCAAGCGATGCCGCCCGGCGACCGGCTTCCGAAAGAACGGCTTTCGATGTGTAGGGCAGTCCAGGCAACATACTCTCGAGAATCTCGATACCCTCAGTGGACAATGCGTCGCTGAACACCTTCACCTGCGTGATTGTCCCGTTCACAACATCCATATGAACCGTCAGACGCCCCCATGACAACCGCTCGTCACAGGCATGACTGAACCTAGGAGTGGTCCCGAACCGCCAGGCATCGGATGAAAGACGCCGGTACGTCTCCATCAAGTTAGGCTCTTGTTCCAGCAACGAAGCATCGAGCCCCTGTATAGGGGCGTCCTCCCCATATTCCTTCCGGAACGCCGAGATGATTGCTTCAGAGAACCGTTCATGACTGAACGAAGGCTCGATTTCTCTCAAATTCATTACGCGCGATGCAACCGATCTGATCCCCTTCGCCTCAAGCTTTCGCTTGTCCGGCGTCAGATATTCCCCGATTCGAGACAGGTCGGCATCGATCAGCAACGTGCCATGGTGACACCCTCTGGTGGAGGTAACTTGAAACGCATTGCCTGAACACTTGCGCCCTTGGCAGAGGACATCGTTCCTTCCCGACAGTTCGGCATTCAGACCACAAGCGGCAAGCGCATCGAGCAGAATGTCGAAGTTCCGTTGTTTGTCATATCTTTCTTTTGGCGAGATGAACGTGAAGTTCGTATTGCCCAGATCATGGTAGACCGCTCCGCCCCCGCTTTGCCGCCTAGCAAGAAGGATGCCGTCTCGTTCCATCGCAGGGAGATTGCATTCGACCCATGGATTCTGGTAGCGGCCGATCACGATGCACGGCTGGTTCCTCCACAAATACAGGATATGCTTGTCCTGCAAGTCGGACTGTTCGATCAGCCATGCCTCCGTAGCGAGATTGAACCAAGGGTTGTTCTTCTCTGCGATGAAGATCGCTGTCTTGTCCCCGTGGAGGAGCTTCCCAGCGCCTCCCTCCATGCCCCGGGCTAGGGAATCCGTTCCGACCATACTAGGATTCCCGCCCTTCGAGGAAAGCGATCTGTTCCTGCGTCAGCTCCAGATCGGCCATCGACAACGTATCCTGCAACTGATCGACCTTCGAACTGCCCACGATCGCGACCGTAGGGATGTTCTGGCTGGTGATGTAAGCGACGCAAAGAGCGGCGGGGGAGACTCCCAGTTCCTTGGATAACGCGGCGCATCGATCGACCCGTTCTAGATTCTCGTCGGTGAGGAACCTGATACGAGCCCGTTCCGATAACGTGTCGGCCTTTCCTGCGATGATTTTTGAGAACAGCCCCTTCGCCTGGGAGGCGTAGCAGAATACGGGAATCTGTTGCTTCCTGTACCAAGCATGAGCAGTATCATCCATGCAGACGATCGTGTCATCGCCCCACTGATCCGGGGTGCAGACGGCCAGAGACCACTGTATCTCGCTTGCGGTGAACATATGGCGGCCGTTTCGTTTTGCATACTCGTTCGCCTCCGCGATCCGCTCATGGCTCCAGTTCGATGCCCCGATCTGGAACGTCAGGCCGGTCGTGACAAATTCATCGAGCATATCGATGATTTCATCGACACCGATGCGTGGATCGTCCCTGTGGAGGAACCAAAGGTCGACATGGTCGGTGCCCAGTTGCTCCAAGCTCCGGTTGATATCGTGGGAGAGGGACTTCCAGTCGAGACGGCTGTCGTGCATCCTGCCGATATGCGGATGTCCACCTTTCGTGGCGATGGCCACTTTCTTGCGCATGCCGGTATCTTTCAGCCACTGGCCGATCGTCGGCTCGCTCGTGGACGGTCCCTCGTCGACTTTCTGTCCATATACCATGGCGGTATCCAGCAGATTGCCTCCGTTGGAAACATAGAGATCCAAGAGACGGAATGCCGTTTCCTGGGAAATCGTTTCACCGTAGTGGTCGCAACCGAGTGCGATTCGCGATGCTGACGGAATCAATGCAGAGATGGGTAGTCGTTTCATACGCGCCTCCTGACATACAATATCATATTTCACTGCTTCCGGAAAACAGGAAAGAACGGAGAGAATTGACCGGGACCACCGGCTGTGCTACGCTGATCAAAAACGAAATGCTATGTTATATCGATTGACAAAGAAGGTTGATGATGTTTGATTCCCAGTCTGATGCCGGCTCTCCGTTCGCGCGTGCCGCCGAACTTGAGCGCCTGAACATACCGTTCGCGATCGTTACGTTGACTCATGCGGAAGGTACCACGCCCCGCAGCAACGGACGTATGACGGTCGTAGCCGACGGTACTTCGTATGGTACTGTCGGAGGTGGCGTCGCCGAGTCGTATGCGATCAAGCAGGCTGTCCGGATGATCGATGCCGGCCAAGGCGGTGCGATCTCTTTCGTGACCCGCCATGAATGTGAAACGGAAACCAGTACCGTAGACATGTTCGTGGATGTCGTCTGTTCCGGAAAAAAAGTCGTATTGGTCGGCGGCGGTCATGTGAATTTCGCCATAGCGCAACTCGCTTCGAACGTTGGCTTTGAAGTCGAGTTGGTGGAAATTCGCCCCGAGTACGCAACTGCCGAGCGGTTTCCGATGGCAAGCAGAATCCACCTGGACGAGACTGTCGAGCGGTCCTTGCAGGACGTTCTCATTACCAGTACCACGGCGGTCGTCGTATCCAGCCACGCCGTCGATCTGCCGGTCGTCGAACGGTTGCTTGCGTCTCCAGCATGCTATGTGGGCTTGCTCGGTTCACGGCACAAGGCGCGAACCATGATACAAGCACTCGAAGCAAGCGGTCTCGATGAAGCGTCGATGGGCAAGCTGTTCGTTCCGATCGGACTGGATATCGGCGGGGAGACTCCGCAGGAAATCGCCGTAGGGGTCGTCGCCGAAATCATGCAGGTCCTGCATCACCGCCCCGGTGGTCATTTGTGTGGCGCCATACCCCGCCAATCTGGCCGTTGACAGTACCTTGTAGGGGTGCTGGTGCGGTGGGTGGCGTACCTACCGCAAAGACTCCACAATGACCCTGCAATTACCCTAACCTTAAATGGAGATGCCAAGGAATTTCTTGACGAGAATGCCGATCACGAACGAGATGGCCGAGACGGAAAGACTGATACCGGCCATTTCCGCGAACCGCTTCTTGAAAGGGAGCCCTTTCGCCACCGAGATGTAGTACGTGAAGCCGAAGATGATCAGAACGACTACCGCCAGCATGATGGCAAGTGCCGTCATATAACCTGTGGCAGGAAGCAACAGGTAGGGCAGGACCATCAGAGCGACGGTGAACAAGTATGCGACGCCAGTGTAGGAACTGCTTTTCAACGCATCCTTTCTTCCATCGCTCTTTGCCGAAAGATATTCGCTCGAAGCCATGGAAAGCGTCGCCGAAATGCCGGTGATCAATCCGGAAAGAGCGATGAGGCGAGTGTTCTGCAAAGCGAACGTGAGACCGGCAAGCGTGCCGGAAATCTCCACCAAAGCATCGGAAAGACCAAGGACCATCGACCCGACATATTGCAACCGCTCCTCATCGAGCATCTCCAGCAATTCTGCCTCATGATGCGCCTCGTCCAGTGCGATCTGCTTCGCCTCAGGAATCTCATTGATGTACTTCTCGTACTTCGTATTCGCCCCGTCCTCGCCGCTTTCCATCTTCTTCAGAACAAACGTGAAGCCGAAGATCCTGCTGAGAAACACCAGCCACGCCGCCTTGCCTTTGTGCGGCTTGATATCCAGTTCCGTGTAGCTCTTCCACACCGCGGCATGCTTCTTTTCATCCGCAGCGATGCGCAACAGCACATCCTTGTTGTGTCCATCCGACATCCGTTCGCCGATCTTGGTATATACGATATGCTCCGTCAGTTCGTTCGCCTGCATCCGGCACAAGAACCGGAACGTCTGTTCGCTCAGACCTTGTTTTGCCATATTCCCCTCCCGCTCGTCTGGGGCTGCCCATATTGTACCCCAATCGCACAGAAGGGTCGAGCATACCCGTATCCAAAGCCAGTGCTTTTGAACGAAATCAGGCTTCGCGCAAAAGCGGCGGTTGATCGTCTTCGGACTGGATGCCGACGACCGGCGCTGAAAGCGGTATCCAGCTGGGATCGATGGTGAACACGATATCGGTATCGCTCCATTGCCAGAACTTCTTGATATCCTTGAGCATATTCTTGCGTATCACATCAAGCTGACGAAGGGCGAGCTCCTGTTGCACCTGGACATGGATGATCGTGGAGATCGTTCTGCCCCGTTTCGTAGAATACACTTGGAACGACTTGAACCCGTTGCGCTCCACATGGGAACGGACGATATCTTCAAGCCCTTTTTGAATCTCGACAGGAGGAGCCGCATCGAGCAGTTCCCTGGTATTCTGCAAAAGTTGTCCGACCAGCGAAGGCGACATGAAACAGATGAACAGAATCGTGATCGCAGGATCCGCGTATGCCGCCAGCCACGCAAACGATGTCCGATCCAGAATGGCCATGACGGAGAAGGAGACGAGCACGGCGCAACTGATGAGCGTGTCGTTCAGCCAGCTTTTCGCCTCAGCTTTCAGCACAGGGGAGTTGTTTTTTCTCGCCGACGCCACAATGATGCGCCAGATGATCGCGCAAATGATGACCGACACCGTGGTGAAGACGATCGCAACCGGAGCGTTGACCCGGTAGCCGCCGTCCAGAATGCTGCGGACGGCGCTCCAAGCGAGGATGAGGTTCATCCCAAGCAT
>LVBD01000044.1 GCA_001604275.1 Spirochaetales bacterium Spiro_02 | reverse complement strand
CGTGCGCCCGAGCCGTCGCCTCGTCCCCCAGGGATCCGTGCGACGGCTTTCCTTTTTTTCGAAGGCGTCGTTCCTTTTTGCGGGTATCGTCACCTCGTTCCGATATCATTGAGACGAGAGGCCGGGGCTTCTGCATTGCTTCTCGTCCTATTTTTCTTCTAGAATGGTCGGAAAGTGCATGAGCGTATCGATATTCTATGAAAGGATAGTAGTTTCTACATGAAGATAGTCTTTCTTGTTTTCTCCGGTACCGGAAATACCGAGCGCATATGCAAAGCGATGCAATCGGTTGTTGTGCGGCGTGGATTTACGACCGAATACCATGCCATTACGCGAAAGACGATGCAGGAGGATCTTGTGATATCTTCGGACGATAGTATCGTCATCGGCTATCCGATCCATGCCTTCAATGCTCCGCGCCCGGTCATCGAGCGCATCAAGCGATTGTCGGCTTCGTCCGCTCAAATCTGGTTCGTCAAGACGAGCGGTGAATTCCTGAAGCTAAACAGCGCATCCTCTGTGAAACCTGCGCGCCTGCTTCGCCGCAAAGGATATGTCGTCCAGGGAGAATTCCACTATCTGATGCCATATCATATCATGACCCGGCATTCCGACTCTGTCGCGTCCTTGATGTTGCGGACCGCTTTGGCTCGCATCGAAGACGACACGACGGATATCCTGTCCGGCCGAAGGCATGCAATCGAACCTAGTCTTGGAGGACGGATCGTTTCAGGACCGTTGAAGATCGAGCAGCTTGCGTTTCCTTTCATTGGCCACGCCTTCCATGCGACATCGCGATGCATCGGTTGCGGCTTGTGCGCTCAGGTCTGTCCCACGGAGAATATCGTTATGGCGCAGGGGCATCCGACATTCGGATTCCGATGCGTCGGATGCATGGCATGTAGCGTTCGTTGTCCAGTGAATGCCGTCGATCTTGGCATATTCGATGGTTGGAAGATATATGGAGCATACGATTTTGACGCCGCCCCGGCGAAGCCGGATAAATTGCCGAGATACTGCAACCGATCCTATCGCCGGTATTTTTACGACTCGGCGAAAGTTCATGGGGGACAGACTTCGGCTTCGAATCAATAGCCTCAAGGATATTCCCGACAGCTTTTCCTTTACCGAGCGGTATCCTCGTGATACGCTGGCATTCAAGGAGATTTCATGGCTCTTTCAACTCTGTCGGCGGTCTTTTTCATTGCGCTGGTCGGTTCGTTCCTGCAGACGAACATCGGGTTCGGATTTCCGATTCTCGCAATGATCTTCCTGCCGATGCTCTTTCCCTTTTCCACTGCGGTGACATTGTGTCAAATGATTGCCTTCGTGAGCACCGCGTACCTGTCGATAACCTATCGAGCAAGCATCAGATGGCGGGTTCTGCTACCGTTACTGCTCGTCTCGTTGTTAGTCGGATCGGTCGTTACCTATCTGTCGTTCTCGATACCGCAGCAAAGGCTTCGGATGATACTGGGAATCGCGCTGATCCTCCTCTCGATCTTCTTCATATGGTTCGCCAATCGCATCAAGCTAAAAGCTTCTATTGCAAGCGGACTCTCCATGGGAGTGGTAGCCGGGCTGGGCAACGGACTGTTCGGTATCGGCGGACCTCCGGTAGCGCTGTATCTCATGGCGAGCGTGAACGAAAAAGACCAATATCTTGCCACGATACAAGCGTATTTTCTCCTTTCCAATATTTCTACGATCGCGATCAGGGCGTTCAATGGTTCCATTGGTACGGAACACATCCCCGTCATTCTGATCGGATGGGTTGGAATTGGATGCGGGACATGGCTCGGCCTAGCATCGTTTGACAAACTTTCGATGGATTCGTTGAAAAAACTAGTTTATGCGTTCGTCGGCGTCTCCGGGCTATGGGTCGTTATCCAGGAGTTGCTTGCACACAGGTAGCCCTTGCGCGCATATATTCTCATTCGCTGATATAAACGCATGCCAGAGGTTTTTTCTGCGGGTTATTTCCTAGATGAAAAGAACCTATCGTCTCCAGCGATCTCCCCCAATTGCGCCATCGCGTTGCGAGTCAGATCGTCCTCTTCTCCGAACGATTGCTTGGAAATGCTGACCGCCTCTTCCGCTAGCGCGAGCGCCTTTCCTTGCTGTCCGACAAGACGGCAGCATGCGGCGAGATTACAAAGCACGGATACGACACCCTCAGTATCCTGTTCCTCGCGCAAATAGGCGAGCAGACGCTCATAGAGCGGTATCGCTTGAGCCGGACATCCGTTTTCGTCGAGCGACATTGCGAGTGTTTCGACAGAGCCGAGGGTTTCCGGATGGTTCGGTCCATAGATTTCTTCCATGTCCGCGACGAGTTCCCGCCTGACTTTCGTTTCCGCTCCGAACTCCCTGAGCATCTGGTGCGCATCGGCAAGAATCTCCTTGGCATCAAGCTCTACGACGAGATCTTCCGGATCGTAGGGGAAATCGTCTCTGAGAACATCCTGAGCGATGTTCTTCGCTTCCATCGGCTGCCCGGCATTCAGATATGCATCGGCAAGGGACAGGTAGGCGTCCACAGTATCCTTATGGTACTGCCCGAATACCTTGCATCTTGCTTGGTAGGCTTCTTTCGTATATTCAAGTGCCGACTGATAGTCTCCGAGCATCGTTCTTACTTCCGCCAGACGTAGCGCTACGTCGATCGTACCAGGATGCAGCGGGCCTAGCGCATTGAACAGCGCGACTTTTTCTTCCTGCCGCCATGCGGCTTTCTGCTGCAGCTCCGCAAAGAGCCGAGCATCGGTGATGTTTTTGTTTTTGTCCTCGTATATATGCAATATCTTCTTCATATTCTTTTCCTGATCCTATCACTGTATCATCGTGGAAAAAATAATGAAAGTACCGGAAAAAATCCAGTGATCGGGATGTATTGGTCGCAACGACGGAAGACCCCGGAAAAATCCTGGACAAACTGGAGCGCAAGACCGATGTCGGTATCGGACCGATCCATTATGCATAGGTTCCCGACCGCGGTGATCCGTGACGCTCGATGATCGATCCGATCGACGACACACCGCGCTTCGTTTCGTGGTATACTCCGGATGAAACTGGAGGATCGTTGATGGCCGATACCGTCGCTCCTGAAAAACGGAGTGAAATCATGGCACGGATCCATGCGAAGAATACGAAGCCTGAGTTGATCGTCAGAAGATTTCTCTTCCGCAAAGGATTCAGGTTCCGCTTGTTCGACAAGCGGCTTCCCGGGTCTCCCGACATCGTCCTTCCTAAGTACCGGACGGTCATATTCGTCAATGGTTGTTTCTGGCATGGCCACGACTGCAGGCTATCCGTGCAACCAAAAAGCAACATGCAGTTCTGGCAGACGAAAATACAGCGCAACAAAGAGCGGGATCTTCGGAACCGCATCCGTCTTGAATCCTTGGGATGGCGGGTGATGGTCGTGTGGGAATGTGAATTGCGCACCAAGGAGCTGCGGGAAGATACGCTGGAAGGATTGATAAACGAAATTTGGGAGATATAGCCGGACAGGCACGGATCGGCGTTGCCACCGGATCTGCATTTTGATGATTCTGCGCCGGCCTGTCCGTACCTTGGACTGTGAAATAACCGATGGGGCTGGACAAGAACCTGTTTTGGAGCTATGAATAGCATGTTTGTCCGAGTTGGCGCAGATGCTGTCAGCAGGATGCAACATGTACATCATCTGTATATCGGGGAGGAGGCGGGGCGGTCTTCGGTTTGGTTCCGCACCTTCTGGAAAAGGAGAGTCGTCAGTGGAGTCTTTGTCCCGAAAGTTGCAAGTTTCCAAGGAAAATACCGGATTGCTATACATCATGTATTTCGCATTCTTTTGTAGCGGAATGATGAGTACGCTGCTCGGTACCATACTTCCGTCGATGAAGGCGGAATATCAGATGAGCTATGTGCTGAGCGGTATGGTGCTGTCCGCGCATCAAATCGGAAACTTCTGCGCCGTGCTGATCGCAGGGTTCCTGCCGTACGCCATCGGTAGGAAGAAATCGACGCTGTTGCTGTGTTCGGGAATTGCCATCGGTTTGGTACTGATGACTGTGACGGGAAACCCGGCGGTATTGCTGGTCGCATTCGTCGCGACAGGCATCGGCCGTGGTACGATGAGCAACATTACCAACGTCGTTGTTTCCGAAGTCGCTGAGAACAAAGCTGGGGGGTTGAACATCCTGCATGCGACGTTCGCGGTCGGAGCGTTCATTTCTCCGTTCATTGCGATCCTGACGACAAGCACTCTGCGCCTCAGCTGGAAAGTCGCCGCCCTGATCGTTGCGTCGTTCGCCGTCGTCACCTTGATTCTCATTGCCACTTCCAGCCTTTCAAGCGAACCGATGCCCCGTAGGTCGAATGGTGGAAAATCATTCGCGACATCTTTTTCTTTCTGGCTGAATACCTTCATCCTTTTTTTCTACCTTTGCGCCGAAGCGTCGATCATCGGCTGGCTGGTGACGTACTTCAAGGAGAGCGGAATCATGGGGACATCCCTTGCCCAGAGCACTTCCTCTCTTCTCTGGATCATGGTGATGATCGGGAGAATCACCTGCGCTTCGATATCCAACAAAGTCGACAAGAACAAATTGATTCTCGGTCTCGGCCTGAGCATGACGATTTTCTTTCTGTTGATGATTTCGACACGGAACATCAAGGTGATTTTTCCGAGTTTGCTCGGAGTCGGTCTGTGCATGTCGGGTATCTACCCGACTACGCTGTCCACGATGGACCGTAGGTTCAATTCATCGACCGTGGCGACCGGAACCTGTATCGCTACCGCTACCGTCGGCGCGATCGTCATGCCGATGGTCGTGGGGGCGATCGCGGAACGGCAGGGAATCGCCGGAGGCATCGGCTCGATCTCCGTTGCGTTAGGCATGATGGTCGTATTGATGATTGTCAAGCTGGCGATGTCGAGAAAACACTAGCAGCTCATTCCGACCGCTTCGCCGCAAGGAACCACGTTGCGACGAAGCGGAATCGTCCTTACTTGCTTTGTCTGTCGTATGCGCTTTTCGGCTTGATGACTCCGAGCGCTTTTGAAATTTCCATGACAAGGATCGGCGCCAGAGCGAAAGCCGTTCCAATGAGGTACATCGATGGCGCAAGCATGATCAGGCCGAACGCCGAGGCAATCGGCGGAACCAGCGCCACGACCAGTACCATCGCGATGGAGATGATAGCGGAGACATTCATTTTTCTGTTCGTGAAAGGGCCGATCTTGAATAGGGAATGAGCGCTTCTCATGTTGAACGCATGGAATACCTGGCAGAGGGCCAGCGTCCAGAAGGCCATCGTCCTTCCTCCTTCCAGCTGTCCGGAGGTCTTCCATCCGAGGCGGAAGGAGAGGAGCGTAAGAATCGTGAACAAAACGCCTTGCAATGCGATGCGAATGCCGAAACCGTGGGAGAAAATGCTTTCCTCCCTGCGCTTCGGAGCGTGGTCCATGACATCCGGTTCCGTTTCCTCCATGCCAAGGGCTATGGCCGGCAGACTGTCGGTCACGAGATTGATCCATAGCAACTGCATGGAAAGCAGGGGGCTTCTTCTCCAGAACAACATGGACAGGAATACGACAAGAACCTCGCTGATATTCGTTCCGACAAGATATGCGATCGTTTTCTTGATATTTTCATAGATGCCGCGTCCTTGCTTCACCGCTTCTACGATCGTAGCGAAGTTGTCGTCGGTCAGGATCATGTCCGCAGCTCCCTTGGCGACATCCGTACCGGTGATTCCCATCGCGCAGCCGATGTCCGCCGCTTTCAGCGCAGGAGCGTCGTTGACACCGTCCCCGGTCATAGCGACGACTTCTCCGCGGCTTTGCCAAGCCTTGACGATCCTGATCTTGTCGGTCGGGGATACCCGTGCATAGACGCTGATTTCGGGAACTTCCTCCTTGAGACGCCGGTCGTCCATCAGCTGCAGTTCCGTTCCTGCGACCGCTTTCTGTCCGTCTTTCAGAATGCCGAGTTCCTTCGCAATCGCCGATGCGGTGACGATATGGTCGCCGGTGATCATTACCGGCCTGATTCCCGCCTGTTCGCAGACCTGCACGGCGGCCTTCGCCTCCGGTCGCGGAGGATCGATCATGCCGACCAGACCCCTGAACGTGAGACCGCTCTCAAGCGTCGCGCTTTCCATGTCCTGCGGAAGTTCGGCGATCCGCTTGGTAGCGACGGCGAGAATCCGGATGGCGTTCGCGCTCAATTCGTCTACGATCGGAGCGGCCGCCTCAGGATTCCCGTCCTTGCATCGGGGGGCGAGCATATCGTATGCGCCTTTGACGATGACAGTCAGTTCGCCATCCATGACGTTGACCGTGCTCATCAGCTTTCTGTCGCTATCGAACGGAAGCTCTGCTACGCGGGGATACTGTTCCTCCAATGTCGTTTTCGGCATTCCATTGTCCAGCGCCGCTTTGACGATGCTGGTTTCCGTCGGGTCGCCGATATGGACGAACGTGCCGTCCTCCTTGCCCTGTACTTCGCCGTTGCAACAGAGGGTCGCGTATGCAAGAAGCTGTCGTCCCGCTTCGCTGTTGTTCGCTGACACCGGTTCCACCACACCGTCATGGTAGAGCGTGACCAACGTCATGCGGTTCTGGGTGAGCGTACCTGTCTTGTCCGAGCAAATGACCGATGCGCTGCCCAGCGTCTCTACCGCCGGAAGTTTTTTGATGATCGCATTGTGCTTGACCATCTTCTGCACGCCGAGAGCGAGTACGATCGTCACGATCGCCGGGAGTCCTTCCGGTATGGCGCTGACGGCGAGCGAGACCGATGTCATGAAGATTTCCATAAGGGGGATGCCGTCGAGCAGACCTATGACGAATATCACGAGGCAGGCGGCGAGTGCCACCAATCCCAGGGTCTTCCCCATTTTTGCCAGGCGTGCCTGAAGCGGGGTCTGCATCGTGTCTTCTCCTTTGAGGAGCTTTGCGATCTTCCCCATTTCCGTCTGCATCCCTGTTTCCGTGACGATTGCAACCGCGCTCCCTTGCGTGATGCTGCATCCGCTGAACAGCATGTTCGTACGGTCCCCAAGCGGAGCGTCCTCGGGAAGAACGCCAGGTTTCTTTTCAGCCGGCACCGATTCGCCGGTCAGGGCGCTTTCTTCGCTTCGGAGCGCGGATGCCTTGATGATCCTGCAATCCGCTGGAACGAAATCGCCGGCTTCCAGCTTGATGATATCTCCTGGTACTAGGTCACGTGCATCGATTTGCACATCGTTGCCGTTTCGTACGACACGTGCTTTTGGCGTGCTCAGGTTCTGTAGCGCTTCCAGCGCGCGTTCCGCCTTGCCTTCCTGGATGGTTCCCATCAATGCGTTCAGAATGACGATCAGCAGTATCAGCGCGGGTTCGACGAAATCCTTGCTGTCTCCGCTGGCGAATGCGATAGCGAACGAGACTGCTGCGGCGGCCAGCAGAATCAGAATCATGACGTCCTTGAACTGTTCGAAGAACCGGGCGATGGAACTTTTCCGCTTCTGCTCGTCAAGCTTGTTTGCTCCGGAAGCGGCAAGCCTTTCCGCCGCTTCCGATTCATCGAGGCCGGTGACCAAGTTCCCGTTGAGTGCTCGTATCAGATCCTCGATATCCTGAGATTGTGGGTGTTGCATATGGCATGTTTCCTTTTTTCGTCTTGATATGTCCATAATATAGAACGACCGATCGCACTGCGGCTAGCGATGTCGCCGGTAGACGCGATGCAATCTATGCCGAATCAGTGATTTGTCCAAAAAAAAATCCTCCGGGGTGTAGCAAATCGGTTGAATGTGATAGAGTGCTCTGGATAGAGAAGGTACTGGGAATGATTACACAGAATGAACATATACGGAATATCGCCATCATCGCTCACGTAGACCATGGCAAGACTACGCTGGTGGACGGACTTTTCAAGCAGAGCGGAGTTTTTAGCAAGGACATGGGGGATCGCGTCATGGACAGCGGCGCGATCGAGCGGGAACGCGGCATCACGATCAACGCCAAGAATTGCGCGATCCATTGGAAGAACGTCAAGATCAATATCATCGACACACCGGGACACGCGGACTTCGGCGGAGAAGTTGAACGCGGGCTTTCCATGGTGGACGGTGTGGTGCTGCTCGTCGATGCGGCCGAAGGCCCGTTGCCCCAGACTCGTTTCGTTCTCGAGAAGGCGCTTGCGAAGTCCCTGGCACCGATTATCGTGATCAACAAGGTCGATCGTCAGGATGCACGACCGTCGGAGGTTCTGGACGAGGTGTTCGACCTGTTGCTGGAGTTGAATCCTGACGAGAAGATGCTGGAGGTGCCGGTCTTCTATGCGATCGGGCGCGATGGGTCCTGCGGTCTCTCCCCCGATGCTCTTGACGGAAATCTTCATGCGTTGCTGGACAAGATCATCGAATACATACCTGCTCCCCGGTTCGACGATGAGGAACCTTTCCAGATGCTAGTCAGCGACCTGAGCTACAGCGACTTCCTCGGCAGACTTGCCGTAGGGAAGGTGATCAACGGAAGCGCAGGAACGAATGATTCCCTTGTCTGTATCGAAAATGGCGGAGTGCTCAAGCCGTTGCGTGTTACTCGGCTCCAGGCATACGACGGGCCTACGTTCCATGATACAACCTCTGTGGAGCCGGGCGATATCATCGTTCTTGCGGGGCTCGACAATGTTTCTATCGGGGATACGATCTGCAACAGGGCTTTCCCGAAGGCGTTGCCGCGGATCACAGTCGATGAGCCTACTGTTTCGATGCTTTTCTCGAAGAATATTTCTCCGTTGTCGGGAAAAGAGGGGAAAATCGTCACTTCCGCCAAGATCTGGGACCGATTGCAGAAGGAGGCGCTCCGAAACGTATCGATCAAGGTGGAGAAGAACCCCGATGATACGTTCACGGTCAAGGGAAGGGGTGAATTCCAGATGGCGATCATCATTGAGCAGATGCGTAGAGAAGGGTTCGAACTGTGTGTCGGACGCCCGCGGATCATATTCCATACCAATGAGACGGGACGACGGCTCGAACCGATCGAATATCTGCTGATTGATTGTCCTGAAGAGTATAGCGGGACCGTGATGGATAAACTGTCGCGTCGCAAAGGGCAGATGAGCGACATTACGTACCTTGCTGGGAACCGTGTCAAGATGAAGTTCGAGATACCTGCCAGGGGATTGATCGGATACAGGGACGAGTTTCTGACCGATACGAGAGGTTTCGGAATCATGAATTCGTGGGTCAAGGGATACGAACCGTACAAGGGGGATTTCCCCGACCGCTTCAGCGGTTCTCTAGTCAGTGATCGGGCGGGGGAGGCCGTCGCCTATGCGCTATGGCAGCTCGAGGATCGGGGCCGGTTGTTCATCGTCCCCGGCGATCCTGTGTACGAAGGTCAGATTGTGGGAGAACGGAACCGAGATATCGATTTGCTGCTCAATCCGACCAGAACAAAGAAATTGACCAATCTGCGGGCGTCTGGGAAGGACGAAGCCGTCACGCTGACTCCGATCACGCCGATGACGCTAGAGCAGGCGATTCAGTTCATCAAAGATGACGAACTGGTTGAAGTGACGCCGCGTTCGATCAGGATGTGCAAGAAGATTCTCGATAGCCAGCAACGGAAGATCTTTGAAAATCGGGGGGAAATCCCCCAGTATCTCTTGAAATGACAGCAGCCGCCCATCCTCCCGGCGGTGCGGTCCGCCGCGGTTTGACATTTCCTGTGAGGAACGTATACTGTACTTCGATGAATGTGTCCACTACAAGGAGATACTAAAGAATGAGAAACAAAAAGACCCTTGCGGTATTGATTGTCGCGTGTCTGGCGATCGCCAGCGTGTCCGCCGCCACGAACGACGTCAGGTTCAGAACGAGCCTGTATCCTCGGACGACCCATATGGGCGTGACTGTCACTTCTGCGAACGGAAATAGTTCTTCATCGTTCAAATTCTCTCTGGGAGGGGATCTCGCCGTGCTGTTCAAGAGTGATTTCGGCCTCTATTTCGCACTGGATACTGAGCTTACTGGCGGGAGTTTCGGAATCGTTGCCGGCGGCGCCTATTTCGCGAAGCTGAACAACGATGTCGATATGCTCGCCACTGTCGGTCCTTCTTTCGTTTTCTCCAATAATTCGACAGAAATCGGCGCGGAGGTATTCGTCAATTTTGATTTCAAGATGTCCCAGAGCATGTTCTTCCGAGTAGGAACCGGGCTCGATATGACGTTCTGGAAGGTATGGGACGGTGGTAGCGACAATACGTTCAGAATGTATATCCCCATTCCTGCATTTGCTATCGGCTGGAAGTTCTGACAGTCGCCTTTGGCACTTTCCGGCGGACCTTTCTTTCCGGAAGGTCCGCATCCAGCGAATGAAGCCCGGTCATGCATGGCTTTGCATCAGGTCGGAGTGTCGTTCCGATGGGAGAGGGCTCCCGAAGCACCCGCTATAGGTCGAGGTCGAGCACGCAAGGAGCGTGGTCGCTTCCCATCACGTCCATCTCGATGCAGCTTTCCTTGATTCCTTTTTCCAGACTTCCGCTGACAAGCCAATAATCGATTCTCCATCCGACATTGTTTTCTCTGGCGTTGAACATGTATGACCACCATGAGTAGGCGTCGGTCTTGTCCGGATATAGCTTCCTGAAACTGTCTACCAGTCCGGTCTCTTGGAGGAGCTGGGTGAACTTCTGCCGCTCCTGCGGTGTGAATCCCGCATTGTTTACGTTGCTTTTGGGATTCTTGAGATCGATTTCCTGATGGGCGACATTGAGATCTCCGCAGACGAGAACCGGTTTGCATAAGTCCATCTCGGCGATGTAGGACCTGAATGCATCGTCCCAGAGCATTCTGTAATCCAGTCGGGCGAGCCCTCGCTGAGAATTCGGCGTATAGACGCATACCACTTGAAAATCGCGAAATTCGACGGTGATGACGCGTCCCTCGGAATCGAATTCCGGAATGCCGATTCCGTAGGTGACCGCAAGCGGCTCCGCTTTTGTGAATACGGCGGTTCCTGAATACCCTTTTTTTTGCGCATAGTTCCAGTATTGGCGATATCCTTCAAGCGGCAGTTCGATCTGTCCCGGCTGTAGCTTTGTTTCCTGAAGACAGACGACATCGGCGTCGATGCCGCTCAGGAAGTCCATGAATCCTTTCCCCAGGCATGCCCGCAGGCCGTTTACGTTCCAAGTGACGAATCTCATCCCGATTCCTCCTACATGAGGATCGCGCCGTGGCGTCGTCCTTCATCTCTCACTTCCTGCGGCCAGACCGAAGCCTGGACCTCTCCGATATGGGCCTTGTTCAGGAAGAACATGCATATTCTGCTTTGCCCGATTCCTCCGCCGATCGTCTGCGGGAATTCACCGGCGAGCAGTCTCTTATGCCAATACAGTTCCTTTCGTTCCAGGCAATCCCGGATTTCCAGCTGCCGGAGCAACGTTTGCGCATCGACGCGGATGCCCATCGAACTGAGTTCAAGGGAATCCTGCCGCACGGCATCCCAGACGATCAGATCTCCGTTCAGTCCTCGATAGTCATCGATTGTGGGCGTCGACCAATCGTCATAGTCGGGAGCACGTCCTCCATGCGGCGTTCCATCAGCCAACTGACTGCCGATTCCAATGATGAAGATGCAGCCGAATTCCTTTGCAAGCGCCTTTTCCCGTTGCACAGGCGTCAAGTCGGGATACATGGCCAGAGCTTCTTCCGTATGGATGAACGTGATTTCCTCTGGCAAGACCGGCCTGCAGGATGGGAAGTGTTCGCCGATCAGAAACTCGGTGCGCTTGAGGACCTGAAAGATTTTCGAAACGGTTTTCTTCAGAAATGGAAGGTTCCTGTCTCCTTCGTCCATCACGAGCTCCCAGTCCCATTGGTCGACATAGATCGAGTGGATGCAATCAATGTCGTCGTCCGGCCTGATAGCGTTCATGTCGGTGTAGAGCCCTGTTCCGGGAGGGTACGCATGGTCGGCGAGGGCCATCCGTTTCCATTTTGCCAGCGATTGTACGATTTCCATTTCTTTATCGCCGAGTTTTCCTACCTGGAAGCTAACGGGTCGTTCGATTCCGTTCAAGTCATCGTTGATCCCCGAGCCTTTCGGCACGAAAAGCGGGCTTGTTACTCTGGACAGTCTTAGTTCGCCGGAAAGCTCCCGTTCAAACGTGTCCTTGACGAATTTGATGGCCTTTTCCGTCTGGTTCTGGTCCATCGTCGGTCTGTAGTCTTTTGGAAACTGAGACATGCTCGCATCCCTCCCTTGCCATGCAGGATACAATATATGGAAGATGTTTGAAAACCTGTTTCTACCAGAAAGGTCAGACAGGTACGGAGCTTTTTTTCATGAATGAACATTCATGGAGTTTGATTGCTTTTTTATTGGGTTCCAATAGTGAGCCAGTATTGGTATCATGTGAATGAATCGTGTTTTTATATTTTAACTATATTTATATGATATTAATATAAATTAATATTTATATATTAATGATATAATTTTAAGTATGTTTAATATGATTCATAACAGATGAAAAAACTTGACTGGCGTTGTACAGTTCGTAGTACAAGCGAGCTGATCTAATTCATTCTTTAAAAG
>LVBD01000043.1 GCA_001604275.1 Spirochaetales bacterium Spiro_02 | reverse complement strand
CAGACAACAGTTGAAAAGACGAAAGCCAGATACGATGCTGCAATTGCGGAGCTTGAGACACTTTATGCTGAGAAGAGAGATCTACAGGCAAAGGAGCTGGCAGCTGCGATCGAGAAAAGTGGAAAGTCCTACGAGGATGTCCTGACGTTTGTGAAAAACGGGAAGCGTTGACCAGCCGTTATTCCCGTTGAGTAATAAAATTTCAGGAAGTTCATACATGTGCAATGTCCGAGCAATGGCCCAATGTCCGAGCAATCACCGAGCAGGCATGCACCAATGTCCAAGCAATCACCGAGCAATGGAAAAGCAATGAGTGTAGGTTATTCTATATAATACACATAATTATAACATTTTTACGGTGGATGCGGTATGATCTTATAAATGAAGATTATGCAATATCTCTCGATTAAAAAATGACATCAAGACGATAAAATGAAAGACGGGACCGTCCCGAAGGCAATATTGCCTAAGGGACGGTCCTTTTCCTGTAATGCGACATGGAGTTGCGTGCGGTATCCGATGGCTCGCACAGATTGGCGGCACGCTGAGATCAGGTTCGTACGTCGAGTCCTTCAGAGCTTTGATTCATGACTTTGCAACGTCTGTGGAATTTCGGCTTGACAGGAATGAAAAATCATATATGATATATGATATAGTATATATCAAAAAGGAGACAACTATGCGGAAGTTGCATATGATCGGTATCGTACTGCTTGTGTCGGTACTGGTTCTTTTCGGTTCCTGCTCGAAAAATTCCGGAACGAGTTCGGAGAAAGTGGAGAAAGTCCAGAAGAAGAACATCAACATCGCCACTGCGAGCATCGGCGGAGCATATTATGCGGTGGGGCAGGAGATCGCCAACCTTGTGAACAAATATGCGGAAGGAATCTCCATGGCTCCGGAAGTGACCGCCGGATCGGTTGAGAATCCTCGGCTTGTCGACAAAGGCGATGCGGATTTTGGAATTACCAATGCGAACCTTGCGTATGCCGGCGTGAGGGCTGAAAGCCCCTACACCAAGACGCTGAACATCAAGGCGATCGGGAATCTGCATCCAAGCGTCTTCCATATCGTTACGTTGGAATCGTCGGGCATTGCATCGATCGCGGATCTGAAAGGAAAGAAAGTGGCAGTCGGTCCTGCCGGCGGCGGCACGCTTCCTATCCTGGAGGTGCTGTTGAATCTGTACGGGTTGACGCTTTCCGATATCACGCCCAGCTATTTGTCGTATGATGACGGATTCACGCAGTTGTCCGACGGAAACGTCCAGGTAGCGCTGGCGCTGTCCGGGTATCCGGCATCGTCGGTGATGCAGCTTTCCACGACGAAAAAAATTCGTTTCGTAGAGGTGACCGATTCTGACATGGCCCAGATCGCTGCAAAGTATCCGTATTATTCAGGCATCTCTGTTCCCAAGGGGACGTATGGTCTTTCGGAAAGCGTTCTGGCGCTTGGGATATCCAACGTATTTTTCGTCAACGGCGATATGGACGATGAGACTGTCTATCAGGTCGCCAAGGCGGTATACGACCACCTTGATGAATTTGCCAAAAACAATGCTACGGCAGCGCAGATCGATCGAACTACGGTCGACAAGGCTGTGATCGAGCTGCACCCTGGAGCCGCGAAGTTCTTTGCAGAAAAGCGGTAGCATGATGGAGAGCGCGCACGTGTTGGAACAAACAAACATGCAGAAAATTCACTCGAAATGTGTAGCGGGAATAGCGATTGCGATCAGCCTGTTCCACCTGCTGAACGTTTCCGGCGTCGTCACGATGTCGACGATGCCTATTAGGATCATCCACCTGCTGGCCATGATGATGATCGTATACCTTACCAAAGGTGCGAAACGGGAGGGATTACGAAAAGCCGACTATGCATTGCGGGCGGTCTGCTTCGCACTGACTGTGTTCTGTAGTATCTATCTGCTGTATAGATATGAGGATATTTCGAATAGTGGCGGACAGACGGTGGGGATGGATATCGTCGTCGGGCTGATCATGATGGTCGTCGTGCTTGAAGCTACGAGGCGTTCGGTCGGCTTGGTGCTGGCGATCATCAGTACGATATTCCTTGTCTATCCGTTCGTCGGGCCGTTTCTGCCGGGGTTGCTGCGAACCAGAAACTATTCGCTGACGCGCATCATCACGCTGCTGTTCACGACCAGCGACGGTATCTATGGCACGCCCATTTCCGTGTCGGCGAACTATATCATCCTGTTCTGCATCTATGGGGCGTTCCTGTCCCAGTTCGGGGCGGGTGAGTTCCTGTTCAAGATTTCGGCGAGCTTCACCAAGCGGTTCACCGCGGCCGCTGCGAAGACTTCGATCATTTTCAGCGCATTGCTGGGGATGCTGAGCGGGTCGGCGGCGGGGGTTGTCGCTGTCACCGGGTCGTTGACGATTCCCATGATGCAGAAGGAAGACTACACCAAAGAGGAGGCGGGGGCGATTTCCGCTGTCGCGGCGACCGGCGGACAGATCATGCCTCCCGTCATGGGTGCGGCCGCATTCATCATGGCTTCCATCATCGGGGTTCCGTATCTGGAGATCATGAAGGCATCGGCGTTGCCTGCGGTGCTCTATTTCTTCTCGATTTTCGTCGTCGTACATCTGCTGGCGAAAAAGAAGAACGCCAAGGCGAGTACCCAGTACGACGATATTTCGTTCTGGAAGACGTTCAAGGCGGACTGGCCGCTGGCGATTCCCATCATTGCGCTGATCGTTCTCATGATCATCGGCTACTCCCCGTTCAAGGCGGCGTTCTGGTCGATCATCTCCCTGGTGCTTGTCTATGTCCCCCATCGCTGGATCCAGGACAAGAGCTTCGATGTGAAGGATTTCTTCCACAAGGTGGTGGTGTCGTTGGAGCAGGGGGCGAAGGACACGGTGAGCATCGCGGTCGCCTGTGCTGCCGCAGGAATCATCAGCGGTATTCTGTCCGTGACAGGGCTTTCGACGAAACTGGCGTCCCTGATCGTGGTCGCAGCCCATGGGCAGCTGTTCATTGCGTTGTTCCTGACCATGATCATCAGCTTGATTTTGGGTATGGGGCTTCCTACGACAGCTGCGTATCTTGTGCTTGCGACGGTCATCGCGCCGGCGTTGGTGCAGATGGGGGCGTCGCTGCTGAGCGCGCATCTGTTCGTTTTCTATTTTGGATGCATCTCCACCATTACGCCCCCTGTCGCCCTTGCTTCGTATGTGGCGGCGGGGATCGCGAAGGCTGATCTGAACAAGGTGGGCTACAAGGCGTTCTGGTACGGTATCGTGAGTTTCATCCTGCCGTACATGTTCGTCTACGGGCCGAGCCTGTTGCTGGAGGGGGCCGTATTGAGCATCATCCAGACGGTGATCTTCTCGATTATCGGAACGACGGCGATCGGCATGGCCGTGGTCGGTTATATCAAGACCGAGATCAATATTCCGCTTAGGTTGCTGCTTGTCGTCAGCGGGATTCTGATGATTTTCGAGGGGCTCGTAAGCGATGTCCTAGGAATCGGGATCTTTATTTCGATCGTTCTGTTTTCGTACGTCAAGTATAAAAATCATTCGAAGGAGACTATCGTCCATGGCTGATTATATCGGGAAAGAGTTTTGGGTCAGTTCCGCGAACTATGAGGATGCTGTTCGCAAGAAGTTCGCGTTGCCGCAGCAGGTGAGCATCCATGATGCGACGTTGCGGGACGGGGAGCAGACTCCTGGCATCGTGCTGTCCCATGACGAGAAGGTGGAGATCGCCAGGTTGCTGGATTCGGTCGGTGTGGACAGGATCGAGGCCGGGATGCCCGCAGTCAGCGACGATGACCGGATCGCGGTGCGGAAGATCGCTTCGCTCGGCCTTTCCGCTAAGATCTTCACGTTCGCCAGAGCGAAGCGGGAGGATATCGATCTTGCGGTGGAATGCGGGGCTCAAGGGGTCATCATCGAAGTTCCGACCAGCGTTCCCAAGCTGAAGTATCAGTTTCCTCGCTGGACCGAGGATGATGTGGTTTCGATGAGTGTGGATATCGTTTCGTATGCGAAGAGCAAGGGGCTTGAGACGGTGTACTTCGGATATGATACCACCCGCGCCGATTTCGGGTTTCTGACGAAACTCTACGATGCGGTGATCGGAACGGGCAGGCCTGATTCGATCGGTGTGGTGGATACGATGGGGTGCATCCTTCCTTCTGCCATGGGCTATTTCGTCAGACGTATCAAGGAGCGCTACGATATCAAGGTCGAGGTCCATACCCATAACGACTACGGGATGGCGGTCGCCACCTCCTTCGCCGCGCTGGAGGCGGGGGCGGAGGTCATTCACTGCTGTGTGAACGGGTTGGGCGAGCGCACGGGCAACGCTGCGTTGGAGCCGTTGCTTGTCGGGCTCGAGACGCTGTATGGGTATCGGGGCAAATATCGACTGGATCGGCTGAAACAGGTCAGCGATCGGGTGGAGGAGATTACCGGATTCGGCAAGGCGGTGAACCAGCCGTTCGTCGGCAGGAACGTGTATGTCAGGGAGAGCGGCATCGGCATCGATCTGGTGAACGAGATTCCTCTTGCCATGTTCGCGGTGGATCCGAAGCTGGTGGGAAATTCAAGCGGCGTCGTCCTGGGAAAGAAAAGCGGGACGAAGTCGATCGATGTGGTTCTCGAACGGCTTGGCCAGGCTCCGGTCGACGACAAGGAGACGAAAGCTGAGATCCTCCGCGATATCAAGGAATATTCGATCGACCGCAAGCGGCTGGTCAGCGACGCCGAGTTCCTCGAGATCGTCGGCAGATACCGATAGAAAGGAGTTGAAAGCGATATGAAGATTTTTGATTTGAGTCTTCCTTTGAAAGATGGTGCGACGGAGCCGAATCCCCCGAAGATCGTTCGTTCGCCTCATACCGATGGAGTTGTCCGGCTTGCGAAGATCGCCGGCATCGAGCCGTCCGATTTCCCCGGAGGCATGGCGTTGGCGACGGATGTGATTACTGCGGGAGCCCACAACGGCACCCATGTCGACGCTCCGTTCCACTATGGGCCGGTCAGCGAGGGCGTCCCCGCCAGGACGATCGACCAGGTTCCATTGGAATGGTGCATCGGTCCTGCTGTGGTGCTGGACATGCGGACCAAGGAGCCGGGGGCGGAGATCACCGTAGCGGATATGGAAGGTGAGCTTGCCCGGATCGGGTACACACTGCGTCCGAACGATATCGTGCTCATCGAGACCGGCTGCGACCGGTATTGGGGGACCGATACCGCCACATATATGAAGATGCAGAGCGGTCTGGGGCTGGATGGGTTGAAATGGCTGCTCGAACAGGGGATCCGGACCATCGGCATCGATGCCTGGACGCTGGATCGGCCGGTGTACGCGATGGTCGAAAGTTTTCATGCTACGGGAGACAAGTCCTGTCTTTGGCCGGTCCATTTCTACGGAAGGCAGAAGAGTTATCTCCAGATCGAGAAGCTGGCCCATCTGGACAAACTTCCCCGTCCGTATGGGTTCACCCTCAGCGCGCTTCCTGTCATGATCGACGGGGCTACGGCGGGGTGGTGCAGAGCGGTCGCTCTGTTCGAAGACGATCAGCTATGAGCGGTAGGTTTCGCGGGATCGTCGAACGACGCGCCGCTTTGGAACAGGCCGAGGCGGCGCGGTACGCCGGAAAATTCGACGGTAGCGGCAAGCTGTCGCCGCGTCAGCGGCTTGCGCGGTTGTTCGACGGGGGACTTTTCGAGGAACTCGGGCGTTTCGAGCGTAACGATTCGGAACCTTCGGCAATCGCCGGAGATGGTGTGATAACGGCGGTAGGCCGGGTGGACGGCCAGCTCGTGTACGCCTACAGCCAGGACTATACGTTTTTGGGCGGTTCGCTCGGGCAGGTCCAGGCGAGGAAGATCGTCGCGGTGCAGGATCTGGCGCTCGCCCATGCGGCGCCGGTCGTCGCGCTGATAGAAAGCGGCGGTGCTCGTATCCAGGAAGGGATCGATGCGTTGGACGGATATGGGCAGATCTTCTCGAGAAACGTGGCGAGTTCCGGAGCGGTTGCGCAGATCGCGGTCATTTTCGGTTCCTGTGCGGGGGGGGCGTCGTATGCGCCTGCGTTGATGGATTTCATCGTCATGGTGGAGGGCCGGAGCCGGATGTTCGTCACTGGGCCGGATGTGATCCGCGCCGTTACGGGCGAGGCTGTGTCGTTCGAGGATCTCGGAGGTTCCGCGGTCCATTCCGGGACCAGCGGTGTCGTGCATTTCGTGGCGAAGGACGAGGTTTCGGCGATAGAACGTGTCAAGACGATCCTCGGCTACATAGCTCCGGGGCGGGAAGTCGTCGCTTCTGATGGCGGACGGAGGAGCCCGAATCCGTTTTGGCGGAACAAGGATGCCGATATCGACGCGATCCTGCCGGATCTTCCGTCGAAGAGCTACGACATGCACGCTCTGATCGATGCCGTCTGCGACGCCGGCTCGGTCGTCGAATGTCAGGAATCGTGGGCTCAGAACTGCATTACCGCGTTCGCCCGGATCGACGGCAGGGCTGTGGCGGTGGTCGCGAACCAGCCGAAGGTCAAGGCGGGCTGCATCGATATCGATGCTTCCGACAAGATGGCGAGATTCATCAGGACTTGCGATTCCTTCCGTCTACCGATCGTTACGTTCGTGGATACTCCGGGGTATCTGCCGGGTGTGGCGCAGGAACGCGGCGGGATCATCAGGCATGGCGCGAAGTTGCTGTATGCATATGGCGAGGCCCGGGTGTGCAAGCTCACCGTTGTGGTACGCAAGGCATATGGAGGGGCGTATATCGCCATGGGAAGCAAGGCGCTGGGCGCCGACCGTGTGTTCGCGTTCCCCACCGCTGAAATTGCGGTGATGGGCGGGGATGCCGCCGTCCGGATCATCGCGAAGAAGGAGCTGGCTCAGTCCGATCGGCCCGACGAGTTGTTGCGTCGGAAGGTCGAGGAATACCGGGCTACGGTCATGGATCCCCTGGTGGCTGCGGGAAAGGGGTATGTGGACGATATCGTTCTGCCGTCGGAAACGAGGGCTCGTCTGTCGGCATGCCTGATGGCGGAAGATGACGTGAAAAGGAGCTTTTTCCGTCATGGCAATATTCCATTATAGAGTTTTGTGGTTTATTGTACTATATTGATACTGTCGATACAGGAATATTATGATTGAATACCAAACCAAGGCCGCGATCGCCTATGATGTCATCTTTTCGAAAATTTCTTCCGGAAGCTACAAACCTGGATCAAAGTTGGTGATCCGACAGCTGTCGAAGGAATTGAATATCAGCGAAATTCCGATACGGGAGGCGATCAAGAAGCTGGAATCCGAAGGGTATGTCGTCCATGATGCGAACAAGAGCGTGACGGTGTGTTCCTGGGGGTTGGAAGAAGTGACCCATTTTTTCCAGATCAAAGGGGTTTTGGAAGGGTATGCCTCCCGCACGAGTGCGATTTTCCTCACTGACGACGATATTGCGGTGCTGCAGGAAATCAACGATGAGATGAAGGTGGCCTGCCAGAATAGGGATTTCTCCCGGGTTTCGTCGTTGAATCAGCGGTTCCATTTGAAGATGTACGAGAAGAATCCGAACCGTGAGTTGGTCCAACTGATCGAGAGTCTCTGGAGAAAGTGGGCGGTCACCAAGCGTGTGTTCTCCATTTCTCCGGATCGCGCATATCATTCCATCGTCGAACATGACGAAATCATTCGGCTGATCAAGGAACGGAAGGTCGACGAGCTTGAGGCTTTTGTCAGGAAGCACAAGTTCGAGGCGGGCGAGGAAATGGTCGCCGCGGTGACCGATCGTTCGTGACGGCGGTTCGTCCGGTATCCGGCACGGAATGGTTGCATGGACGGGCAAGTGGCGGTATATTGGTTGGCGAGGGGTCGTGGCCGATATGTTGTATCGTAGAAAAGTACTATTGCGGTTTCTGAAAGAATTGCATGAGCCTACGACTTTACGTCTTCAGAAGCTGTTGTTCCTGTATCGAGGCTATTGTTCACGGGAATGCTATGATTTCTTTCCGAACAAATACGGGTGCTACTCCCTTGTCCTGCACAATGACCGGAAGTTCTATGAACGGCAAGGGACTGTGACCGTTGTCGCGGGAAGTACTCCGATTGAAAGCCGCGTGTCGCTATGCGGTTCCAACGTCGAGGGTACCGATCTTTCTCTGAAACCGGACGATGAAATCGCTTTCTCGAAAGTCATTGCGCTGTCCGGATGTATGGACGACGCTTCCTTGATCGATTATACCTATCATCTCAAACCCCAGTATGCGTACAGAAGTTGCCTGTTGAGTCGGTTTACTGATGACGTCGAGTTCGCCAATCAGATTTTCAAAGTCAAGGAAAAGATATGTTCCATGCCACATTGTCTCTATACGATCGGCTATGAGGGGGTATCGATCGACACGTTCATCAAGAAGTTGCTGTTCCATAATATCCGGACGCTGGTCGATGTACGAAAGAACGCTTTCAGCATGAGACCGGAATTTTGCAAGGGAGCCTTGTCCAAGGCGCTGGATGATGCCGGTATCAGGTATCTGCATCACCCGGAGGTAGGGATTGCTTCCGCAAAGAGGAACGAGTTGCTTCCCGATAACCGAAGGGAGGAATTGTTCGAGTGGTATGAGCGCGATACGTTGCCTGCCTGCCGTCCGTTCGTAGATTCGATGTCCGACATCTTCAAGACTGGAAGCCTCGCTTTCATGTGCTATGAAAGAAATCCTTTGGAATGCCACCGTTCCCATCTGGCTACATATTGTTTGGAAGTGAATCCTGGATTTTGGATGATAAAACATTTGTAATGGAAATCGGAGTCGTCGGAATGGAGAAAAAGGAGATTCTCATCACCGTAAAGACTGCGCCTACTGCTTCCCGTTCTTATTTTGAGACGGTTTGTACTGCAGGTGTCACTCGAGAGGGCGAGTTGATTCGGATATATCCTGTTCCATTCCGGTTGCTCGAAAATGGAAAGCGCTACAGGAAGTATGATTGGATATCTGTGGATGTCGAGCCCCGCGATGCGCGGTCCGATATGCGGAAGGAATCGTTTCGGTGCGATGCCCGCAGTATCCGGGTGCTGGGTCGTGTATCCGCAGCGGACAACTGGAGAGAGCGTAAGCGTCTTTGCATCGATTCGCAGAAAGTATATGCCAGAGAGCCTTTTGCAAAATGAACGGCCATTGTAAATCGACTTGCCTGGTCTGATTCATTATCGTCAAACAAAAGTGTCAAACTGGCTAAATTATGGCTTTGAGCGATAAATCACGCAAAATCTACTGTCGATCGAGTATGAGAAAGCGCACCTGCCCCACGACAGGTGAAATTGCTATCGTTCTGTCTATCGTTATGCTGTTTTCTGAAGGTCCGGCACGATGCAATATTGCAGTATCTTGATCGCCGCAAGACACAACACACCGGTCAACAGTGTTGCTTGGTAAGTTAAACTAATAGAATCTTAGCTGTTTCTGGCGAAATAAATTATAGTG
>LVBD01000042.1 GCA_001604275.1 Spirochaetales bacterium Spiro_02 | reverse complement strand
GAATTGTCTCTCCCCCTGCAGCCAATCATGTAGAGCTACCCACTACAAACAGCGAAAGGCCGCGTCGGTCTCGGATAGAACGTCCCGGTCACGTAATATCGATCCACCCGGCTGACGAAACTTCCCCCGTTCCCATCGATCCTCCCCAGACCGGTGATCGCGACGTGTTCGCAATCCATCGCATAGACGAAAACATATGCCGGCTTTCTGGTGACCGGAGTACCGGTCCTGCGATTGGTATCGTCATCCACAGCGCCGAGCGCCAGATATGCGTCAAGATCCGGACTCGCCAGCAGGACCGCCCCCATGGCGATATGCAGTTCGACATGGGATCGAAGCCGAATCGTTCCACAAAGATACGTCCGCCCTCCCTCGAGCACGACGATCCCCCCACCCTGCCGGTGGGCACGGTCGATCGTTTCCTGGATCGGCACGGTATCGTATGTCCTTCCATCTCCCTTCGCTCCGAAGTCTTCCGGTCTGAATATCGCCACGGCTCCCTCCCGACAGATGCTGTCCCGCCTCAGTCACGATACATTAAAAAGCTGAACAATCGGTTTGTAAAGCCTTAGTTTTTCCTCCTGTCGGAGAACCTCACACAGAAAGAACGTAGCCCCGCGCATACGCCTGCGAACAACAAGGTGCTCGAAAAAAACTTCGCAGGGAACGCGACACCTGATACCGATCAGTCTTCGGGCGGAACGACGAACGGAAGACGGCCGACACGCCCCTCCTTGCGGAACTCAGACGGAGAAGTTCCGCAGAACTTGTTGAACACCCTGTTGAACTGGGAGAAACTGGTGAACCCGCACCGTTCGGTGATGTCCTTGATCTTCATGTCAGTATAGAGGAGCAGCTGCTGCGCATTGCGGATCCTCGTCATCTGGATATAATTGACCAACGTGAATCCTGTCACGCTCTTGAACTGATGCGACAGATAGTATGCGCTGATGTAGAATTTATCCGAAATCTGCTCGAGGGAGAACGGCTGGGAGTAGTTTGCGTGGATATAGCTCGTGATGGCATAGATCTTGTGGGAAATCGAGTCGTTTATTTGCTGCGGCCGGTAGACATTCGCCTTCCTATTCGTGGAAATGGTCCAGAGGAACTCCATGAATTTGCTGTGCATGATCACATCCATCTGGGGGCTGCGACGCTTGCCCAGCGTAAAAATCTCATTGAGCAACGCAAACAGGCGTCCCCTTACCTCCCCTGTGAACCGATAGATCGGAGTCTTGGCGTCAAAAATCGACAGAACGCTTGAAATGGAACGGTCGAGACCAGGAATGTGCTCGGGAATGGAAAAATTGATGATCAGCCGTTTGCGCGGTATTCCGACCGGATATTCTGTCTTATGCAGCAGTGCGGGACGGAGCAGAACGATATCGTATTTCTGCAGTGCGAAATAGTCCCCTTCGATGATATGGGATGCCTTATCGTCGAACAGAATGAAGACTTCATAGAACTGGTGGAAGTGCTGGAAGTCCATATTAATGCTGTACGAACGCTCGTCATAGTCAAAATAATAGAACAGCGGAGCGCCCTCGCGATTCACCGTAATCGAAAAGGCCTGTTCGTAGAGCAACGGTTCTTCGTATTCCATCACACCCTCCCAAGCGGCTTATCATTACTCAGATACTATATCGAAAAGCAAAATATGCAAATGTTTTTTTGATTGTCAGCAAAAACGAAGTGGCTTTTGCCAATATCCAAGGAGTATACTTTTTTCGTCGCCAGAGAGTTGCACGGGGGAGGGATGTCCATGAGCAGCAGAAAAGAACATGTCTCATATGGGATCGGATACGATGATTCGATTACCAGATGGTGGACCACGGCAGTACATCGCCGCCCGTTCGAATCGCCGCAAGCCACATTCGACGCACCGGTGAACATGGGCGAAGCCTATGTCCAGATCGTATATCCAGTGCGAAAAGCGTTCCTAGACCAATATGATCCTGATACGCGGAGGATGCCGAAAGGGCCATTCGATCACATATATTTTCCTTTCGAGAACAACCGTGTCGATTTCACCACGTTCATCCATACCCCCCCCACCATATCTGGGTCGATGCCATCACCTGGCTTGATGTCCCGGAAAGCGGAAGCTATACGTTCGATGTCCATACATGCGGAAGCGTCGCACTGTGGGTGAACGGTACCAGAACCCTGACATTCTCACCGTTCACCAGGAACATCGCCTCGAAGACGACGATCCAGTTGCCGTTGAACCGCGGAATGAACGAATTGGTCGTGCATGCCGACGAACTGGCCGAACGAGACGTCTTCTTCTATTTCGAATTCCGATACAAAGGCTCCATACCACTTCAGGGAGTGTTGCTCGTCGACAAGGGCGCACGAAGGATCTCCGAAATCGAGACGTTCCTTCGCAGTTGCTTTTTTCCTCGAGACTGTCTGTCCGAAGGAAATATTGAACTGCATTACGACCCTTCGACACTCTCAGGAACGCTGGACCTGACCATAGACAGCAGGACCCAGGGATTCCCTCCATTGCAGGATCCTGTCAGTCATGTTGTGGCTCGTCCCGACACAGATTTCGTTTCGCTCGGTCCTGTAGGGAATGACGTCGGCGTTTTCAAATTGCTGGTCGGTGCGATGGCAGGCGGACAGCTGGTGAACCGGGAGCTGATCATCGGCCTTCGACCGACCGATGCTACGGACATCGTTCCGATGCCGACAGTCGGCCAGCGAAAAGCGCAGACGCTTTGGTTCATCCGCGACCACGGAGAAGAAGTCGTCAACCGGGCGATGGCCATCTGCGAAGTCGACAAGAAGTTCACACCCGAGGCGGAGCGGTTCGTACTTGCCAGCCTGCACATGATCGAGGAGATGGGAGACTGCGCCGACTTCCACCTCGTCCCGATGTTTTTGCTGATCACTCGGTACGATACCTTTCTGCCACGTCCGCTTCATGACAGGATCCAATGCGCCATCGCAAAGTTCCGCTACTGGATCGACGAACCTGGTAATGATGTCATGTGGTATTTCAGCGAAAACCATGCGTTTCTCTTCCATATCGCCCAATACCTCGCAGGACATCTGTTTCCAGAAACGATATTCAGCGCCAGCGGACGGACGGGCGCCGAACAGTACCGGATTGGAAAGGAACGGGTCGAACGTTGGTTCGATACGTTCTTCACGTACGGCTATGCAGAATGGAATTCAGCGACATATATCCCCATCGACCTGATCGGATTCTTCGTTCTATTCGAGGTCGCTCCGGACCAGACGATCCGGGATATGTCCAAACGTGCGCTTGACCAGACGTTCAGGATTATGACGTACAACAGTTTCAAAGGGATCATGAGCAGCAGTTTCGGCCGTGCATACGAAGATACACTGAAGCTCCGGGACCAGGTAGAGCCATGTTTCATGGAATGGGTCGCCTATGGCATGGGATTCGTCAATTCCCATATCCGAGCGGTATCCCTGTTCTGTATTTCTTCCTATGAGCCGCCGCGCTACGACCGGGACATTCTGTGCGACGACGGACAGTGGATGGAAACGGAACTGGATCAAGGGCAGAACCAAGTAAAAACATATGCGTTCAGGACGAAGGACTACTTCACCGCATCGGTCCGTCGTTTCAAGCCATACCAGCACGGACATCAGCAGCACCTGATGAATGTGGCGCTGGGCCCTGACGGAGTACAACTCTTCGTGAACCATCCGGGAGAACGCGCTTTCAGCGGAGGAAACCGACCGAGCTACTGGGCGGGAAATGGGACGATGCCGTTCATCGAGCAGTACCAAGCCTTGACAATGATGCTGTTCAGGACGGATCCGGAAGAACTGGTCCACTACATCCATGCCTACACGACGCTGTATCTTTACGACGAGTTCGTCATCCACGACCGGTGGCTGTTCATCAAGGTCAAGGATGCATATTGCGGGCTTTGGTTCAGCAACGGATTCGCAATCACGGAATCCGGGGCGAATACCGGCAAAGAAGTCATGAGCCAGGGGCTCGAGCATGGAGTAGTCGTCAGATGCGGCAATAGATATGCGTTCGACAGTTTCGGAATATTCATTCGTTCTCTCGCGGGGAGAGCAATCCGCTATGTTCCGGACGACGGCCTGACGTTCGATGATCCGCAATACGGAATCTTCCATGTTGTGGAAACTTCCGCCGCCATCGACGGCTACCCGATACCGTACGGCCCCGCAAAAACCATGACGATCCACAAAGGAGTCCTCGAACATGTGTGACGCGACAACCATACATGAAAAGATAGAACTATTGATCAACAGTTTCAGAAGCGTGCTCTATGAACCGGACGAAACGTTCCTCAAGAACATGGAGACGCACAATCTCGCCGGGGATGATATTTGCCGATACCAATACTGGGAGTGGACGCAAGGCGTCGGTCTCTACGGACTGTGGCAACTGTTCACACATACCGGCGCCCGCGCGTACCTAGACATACTCACCGACTATTATGACGCACGAATGCAGGTCGGACTGCCGGGAAAAAACATCAATACGATGGCGCCGATCCTCACGTTGACCCATGTGGCCGAACATACAGGGAACGAGCAGTATCTGTCGGTCTGCCATGACTGGGCGGAATGGGCGATGCATACCCTTCCAAGAACCCAGGAAGGAGGGTTCCAACATATCACCTCGGACACGGTCAACGACGGAGAACTCTGGGATGATACCCTGTTCATGTGCGTCCTGGCACTCGCCCGCGCAGGGGTGATCTTTGATGATGAATCGTATCGGCAGGAGGCGATCTATCAGTTTCTCCTCCATACGAAATATCTCGCCGACAAGCGTTCAGGACTCTGGTTCCATGGCTTTACGTTCCATGGAAGGCATAACTTTACGAAAGCGCTCTGGGGACGCGGGAACTGCTGGGTAACGATAGCGATCCCGATCCTGATCGAGACGCTGAGTCTCCCTCCGAGTGTCGAGCAATTCCTTCGACAGACGCTGAAGAACCAGGTGGACAGCCTTGTCAGGTTCCAGGATTCATCGGGGATGTGGCATACGTTGCTCGACGATCCTACCTCCTATCTGGAATCAAGCGCCACGAGCGGTATCGGCTATGGAATACTCAAGGCGGTTCATCTCGGAATCCTGGATAGTTCCTACGTTACGGCGGCCCGTCGGGCGCTTCCGCCGATTCTCGATCTGATCGATGGGGACGGAATCGTACACCAAGTGTCGTACGGAACCCCGATGGGAAGGGAATCGCTCGATTTCTACCGGACCATACCGCTCCGACCGATGCCCTACGGACAGGCCACCGCCATACTACTTCTCCTTGAATCTCTGAAAGACAGCCCCTGACGCAGAGTTTGAAAACCGATTGACATTTTCAATAATTGCGCACACAATAGTTGCAAGTGCAACATTTCCATAGCACGCAACAGGTGGGTATCAGATGATCCGGCGCATTGTTTCCTACATGGGCTCCTACAAGAAGTATGCGATTCTCGCGATCGTATGCATCACTGCAGAAACGACGATGGAGCTACTGATTCCGTTCGTCATGGCGAATATCGTCGATATCGGCGTCGCAAACGGCGATACGGGATATATCTTCGAGCAAGGAGCGCTGATGGCGGCATGTGCATTGGTGTCGATGGTGCTCGGTATGGGCAGCGCCCGTTTTTCCGCTACCTGCGGGCAGGGGCTGGGCGCTGAACTACGCAAGGCTGAATACAAGAAGATACAGGGCTTTTCGTTCGCGAACATCGATCGCTTCAGGACATCATCGCTGATCACCCGCCTTACCGGAGATGTGACGACGATTCAGAATTCCGTATCGACGGGGCTCAGACCCGCGGTACGAGCGCCTGTGATGATGATCACGGCACTGGCCGCATCGTTCTTCATGAATCCACAGTTGGCAGTGGTGTTCTTTATCGCAGTACCGGTCCTTGCGATCCTGCTCTGGCTGATCATCGCACGGGTCAGACCGGTATATGGACAAGTCCAGGGAGCTGTAGATCAGGTGAACAGGATCATCCAGGAAAACTTGATAGCGATCCGGGTGGTAAAGTCATACGTCAGGCACGACTATGAAATCGACAAGTTCACCGCGGTCAATGAAGATCTGAAAGGGACATCGGTACGCGCTTTCAGCCTGACGGCGCTCAATGCCCCGGCGATGCAACTGGTCATGTATTCGACGATCATAGCCATCCTCTGGTACGGAGGCAGACTGACGATGGTCGGAAACATGGCTATCGGTGCGTTAGTCGGCTTTCTCAGCTATGTCCTCCAGGTACTCAATTCCCTGATGATGATTTCGAATGTGCTGCAGATGCTGACGCGATCCCTGGCTTCAGGAAAGCGAATCATGGAAGTCATGGATGAGGAGATCGACATTACCCCCCCTACCGAGGGAACGACCGCGCTCGTGGCTTCGGGCGACATCCGATTCGACCATGTGTATTTCAAATACAAGCAGGATGCGCAGAACTACGTGCTGTCCGATGTCTCGTTCCATATCGCTTCGGGACAGACGGTAGGAATCATCGGAGAAACCGGAGCAGCGAAATCCTCGCTCGTCCAGCTGATACCCCGTCTGTACGACGCAAGCTCCGGCGCAGTCGTGGTGGACGGACGGAACGTCAAGGAATACGATCCCGAGCATCTGCGACAATCCATTGCAATCGTATTACAGAAAAACACCCTGTTCTCCGGTACGGTCGAGGAAAATCTTCGCTGGGGAAAACAGGATGCGACGGACGAAGAAATCAGGAAGGCCTGCTGGATCGCTTGCGTCGACGAGTTCATCGGCCGTCTTGAAAACGGCTACGCAACGGAACTTGGACAGGGCGGAGTCAACGTATCAGGCGGACAGAAGCAGCGCCTTTGCATCGCCAGGGCGCTTCTAAAGCACCCTAGGATTCTGATTCTCGACGATGCGACGAGCGCGGTCGACACCGCTACCGAAGCGAAGATCCGAGCGCGGATACAGAATGAGCTGTACGGCACAACGAAGATTCTCATCTCCCAGCGAGTATCGTCGGTGGAAGACGCCGATCAGATCATCATCCTCAAGGATGGTCGGATCGATGCCATCGGCAGTCATGAAACGTTGCTACATGACAATGCGTTCTATCAGGAACTCTATGCGTCACAGAAGAACGGAGCGTTGCGATAATGGCGAAAATCATCGGCTACAAACGTCCGAAGGACACCAGAAAGACTCTGGCCCGGTTGTCGGGATATCTTGCGAGACATTCGATCGCGCTCGGAGCAGTGGCGTTGCTGGTGCTCATCAGCACCGGAGCGAGCATCCTGGGCACCTACCTGCTCAAGCCAGTGATCAACCGATATATTCTTCCGAAAGACTATGCCGGCCTGTTGTGGATTGTGCTTGCCATGGGGGCGATGTACCTGGTTGGAGTGCTCGCTACATTCGGTTATACGAGGATCATGGCCAGGGTCTCCCAGCAAGTGATCGCGGAAATCCGCAGGGACTTGTTCGTACGGACACAGGCGCTTCCACTCCGGTTCTTCGACGCCCATACACACGGTGAACTGATGAGCAGATTCACCAACGATGTCGAGACGCTCAACGATGCGATGAACAGCAGCTTCGCGATGATTTTGCAAAGCTTCATCATGCTCGCAGGAACGATCGCAATGATTCTCGTACTCAGCGTCCGGCTATCCTTGATCGTCATCGTTTTTCTGGTCTTGATGACAGTGTTCGTCAAATGGACGGGAAAACGGAGTCGCCGTTATTTTCAGCAGCAACAGGTTGCGCTGGCAGGAATCAACGGATTCGTCGAAGAAATGATTTCCGGCCAGAAAGTCGAGAAAGTATTCAACCACGAAGACGCTGATTTCAAAGCATTCCTGGTCCGCAACGAAACGCTTCGGAAAGCCTCCACGAAAGCCCTGGCCAACTCGATGATGACGATCCCTACCGTCGTCAGCCTCTCCTATTTCAACTATGCGGTCTCCGCATGCATCGGAGGACTGTTCGTACTGGCGGGATTGATGGATATCGGCGGCCTATCCGCCTATCTGGTCTATGTCCGTCAAAGTGCGATGCCGATGAATCGCTTCACGCAACAGGTGAACGTGCTACTCGCAGCCCTTTCCGGTGCGGAACGTATCTTCGAGATGATGGATGAGAAGCCAGAGATTGACGAGGGAGACGTGACGCTCCGCCCTATCGAGGAAGAAGAAAACGGCGTATTTGTGGAAAGCGCCGGTTATACCGGCCGGTTCGCTTGGAAGGTCCCCCTCACCGACGCAGGAGCGGGTTCCGCCTCTTTCCAATGGATTCCGCTTCAAGGTAATGTCAGGTTCCATGATGTCACGTTCGGCTACGTTCCATCGCAGATCGTACTGAGGAATATCGATCTCTGGGCTTCGTCAGGAGAAAAGCTGGCGTTCGTCGGTTCTACGGGCGCGGGAAAAACGACGATCATCAGCCTGCTCAATAGATTCTATGAACCGGATGCAGGTTCCATCACCTACGATGGCATCGATATCAAACGGATCAGGAAGGACGATCTGAGACGATCGCTCTCCATGGTGATCCAGGATACCCATATGTTCACGGGTACCATCGCCGACAACATCAGATATGGAAGGCTTGACGCTACGGACGAAGAAGTACGGAACGCAGCGAAGCTGGCGAACGCGGATTCGTTCATAAAACGGCTTCCTTCCGGCTACGACACAATGCTCTATTCTGACGGAGGAAATCTTTCCCAAGGACAACGGCAACTTCTCGCGATAGCCCGTGCGGCTGTCTCCCGACCTCCGGTCCTTGCTATGGACGAGGCGACAAGTTCGGTCGATACCAGGACCGAACGGTTGATCGAGACCGGTATGGATCGTCTCATGGAGGATCGGACGGTCTTCGTGATCGCCCATCGTCTTTCGACGGTACGAAATTCGGATGTGATCTTCGTCCTCGAACATGGCGCCATCATCGAACGGGGAACCCACGACGAGTTGCTTACGGCCCGCGGACGATACTATCAGTTGTATACGGGGACTGCGGAATTATCGTAGAATGAAACATGCCCAAGGAGGCGAAGGATATGGAAAAACGCGAAATTCGTGAAATGCTGCTGCAAGTCGAGCATACAAGGAAACGGCTGCTTCAGCCGTTCTTCTCGGAACTAGGTTTCGCGTTGGGACAAGGTCAGCCAAGGATACTGGTTCTTCTTTCTGAACGAGACGGCATTACACAACGCGAACTTTCCGACGCTACAGGCATAGAGACGACGACGCTGTCGAGAACGCTGGACAGAATGGAGGAAGCCGGGTTCGTAGTTCGGGAACCGCATCCTGACAGCAGGAGAGCCTGTCTGGTCAAGATCACAGAGCTCGGTTCCCGGCAAGCGGAAAAAGTCCGCAAAGGTTTCGCAGTCGTTGACGGCCTCATCTGGGAAGATTTCTCGAATCAGGAGATGGCGGATTTCCTCTCGAGTTTGAAGCGAATCAAAGCGAACCTCGATGCTTGCGAATCGATAGTCATCCCGTAACCCCTATGCCAGAGGCTGGTACGAATAAACGCCGTCAACCGTCTGGGAAAAAGTCACCTGAGAAAGTAGTGGTTTTCAGGGGTTTTGCGAG
>LVBD01000041.1 GCA_001604275.1 Spirochaetales bacterium Spiro_02 | reverse complement strand
TCTCCCGAGTGCTTGGGATAGGAGAAATTACCAAGCTTTTGCTATTTTGCAAGAGGCTCTCTTATAAAACATTCATGGATATCCAGGGTTCCACCAGTAGGCTTCACGAGTGGAACCGTTCGTTTCTCCTCATAATGGAAAGTCCGCGGGGCGTTGCTTTTGCTCTGCGTCAAATTCACTGTTTTTCAGGGCAGATTTCTGCGGAAGCGGAAGATATACGCTCATTTTTTTGGGTATGCGATGGTTTGTGTTACTAGAAATCCGCCATGCCCTTGAAGTGGGCGACAGATAACCATCGGATATCGGAAGAACGATTTTGCGGAAACAACAGCGGCAGAAGCCACAACGGCTACTTGTACATCGTCCACTTGGTGCGTGACATCACCAAGTTCGTTCCATGCAAGGATCTCAAGACGGTGTGCGCCGACCTGAAGAAGGTGTATCGTGCGTCGGTAGAGCGAGGGGAATACCATGCCGAACCACGAGACTTTCGGCAGGACGCGGAATTCCAAATATCCCATGATCCTGTGGTGCGGTATGTTCTTCACGGAGACATGAAAAAACGGCTCCATCCTACGATGAAGCCGTTTTGCAAGTGCGGCAGACTGGACTTGAACCAGCATAGCCTTTCGACCACTAGCACCTCAAGCTAGCGTGTCTACCAATTCCACCACTGCCGCATTGTGTTCTTGCGAACGTTGCCAACATACACCATAGGACAAGGATTAGTCAAGGGATGTCGGAAAGATTATTCAACGTCCAGAATCCCTTGATCCACTGCTAGGATTTCTCTGTTCCTGATCTTTATTCATCGTGTCCGAATGTACAAAAAAACATGCTGATGCATATCTCGTCATGTATTTCGCTGATAGAGAGCTTGTGAAACTTGTGATAATGCCATGAAAATGGTATTAATATTCAATAATTAACAGAATAAATCAATTTTTGGAAATAAATACCACCTTTTTATCGGTTATTAACAAGAATGTTGTGACAAGATATCTGATAATTATGAAAACATGCTATTGACACTCATCATGACAATTCGTATTTTCTATTTGGGTTAGCAAGAACTAACTCGAAAGATGAACCAGGTGCCGTCGAACGGATCGCCGGTCCCGACAAGATAGGAGACATACGATGTCAGATGCATGGAATACATTCGTTCCTGGAATTTGGAAGAAAGAAATAGATGTCCGTGATTTCATCCAGAAGAACTATTGTCCATATATGGGCGACGACTCGTTCCTCGCCGAAGCTACGCCTCGAACCGAAGCGCTGTGGGCGCAGGTAATGGATCTGAGCCGGAAAGAGCAGGAAGCGGGCGGGGTTCTGGATATGGATACGAAAGTCATTTCCTCGATTACATCCCATGGGCCGGGATATTTGGATAAAGACAACGAGACGATCGTCGGATTCCAGACCGAAAAACCGTTCAAGCGATCCTTACAGCCATATGGCGGAATCCGCATGGCTGAGAAAGCTTGCTCGGACAACGGCTATGAGATCGATCCGCAGGTCGTCGAATTCTTCACCAAGCATCGGAAGACCCACAATGCAGGCGTCTTCGATGCATATACTCCGGAAATGCGGGCCTGCAGATCCAGCCATATCATTACCGGCTTGCCGGATGCATATGGAAGAGGCCGGATCATCGGCGACTATCGGCGCGTGGCGTTGTACGGTGTGGCCAGGCTGATCGAGGACAAGAAGGAACAGAAAAGTTCCACGAGAACGATCATGTACTCCGAAGTGATCAGAGAGCGCGAAGAACTGTCCGAACAGATACGAGCCCTTGAAGAACTGGTAGAGTTGGGGAAAATCTATGGATTCGACATCTCCCGCCCCGCGGAAAATGTCCAGGAAGCGATCCAATGGCTCTATTTTGGATATCTCGCGGCGGTCAAGGAACAGAACGGAGCGGCTATGTCGTTGGGCAGGGCTTCCACGTTCCTCGACATCTATGCACAGCGGGACTTGGCGGACGGTCGTTTCACCGAAGAGCAGATACAGGAGTTCGTCGATCATTTCGTCATGAAGCTGAGGCTCGTCAAGTTCGCCCGTACTCCCGAGTACAACGAGCTGTTTTCCGGCGATCCGACATGGGTCACGGAATCGATCGGAGGCGTCGGAATCGACGGTCGGCCTCTCGTCACGAAAATGTCGTTCAGGTTCCTTCATACGCTCCATACGCTTGGTACGGCTCCGGAGCCGAATCTGACGGTCCTCTGGTCGGTACGGCTTCCCGAGGCGTTCAAGCGCTTCTGCGCCAAGACCTCGATCGAATCCTCGTCGATCCAGTACGAGAACGACGATTTGATGCGTGTCACCCACGGCGACGATTATGCGATCGCCTGCTGCGTGTCGTCGATGCGTCTTGGCAAGGAAATGCAGTTCTTCGGAGCTCGCGCGAATCTGGCCAAGTGTCTGCTGTATGCGATCAACGGCGGCGTGGACGAGGTGTCGAAGAAGCAGATCGGGCCGAAATTCCGGCCGATCACCAGCGAATATCTCGATTACGACGAAGTCATGGACCGCTATCGCGATATGATGAAATGGCTGGCGGGCGTATATGTCAATACGCTGAACATCATCCATTATATGCACGACAAGTATTGCTATGAACGGTTGCAGATGTCCCTCCATGACAAGGATGTCACGAGATGGTTCGCTACCGGAATCGCAGGCTTGTCAGTCGTGGCCGATTCCCTGTCGGCGATCAGGTATGCGAAGGTTAGGACGATTCGTGATGCGGACGGGATCGTCGTCGACTACGAGACCGAGGGTGACTTCCCGAAATACGGCAACGATGACGATCGTGTCGACTCCATCGCCTACGATCTTGTCCATACTTTTATGGAGTACGTAAAGAGCAACCATACGTATCGCGGCGGGATTCCGACGACTTCCATCTTGACAATCACTTCGAATGTGGTCTATGGAAAAGCGACGGGTTCCACTCCCGACGGCAGAAAGGCGGGACAACCGTTCGCGCCAGGTGCCAACCCGATGCATCATCGTGATATCCATGGTGCGATCGCGAGCTTGAGCTCCGTTTCGAAGCTCCCGTTCAAGGATGCCCAGGATGGAATTTCAAACACGTTCTCGATCATTCCCGACGCATTGGGAAAAGAGGACCCGGAGTTCTCGTTCGAACTCGAACCGGACTGCGCTTGCTGCGTTCCGAATTTGCCGGCGCAGGATGTCTGATTTTTGTGAGTAACGATGAATGCCATGCCATGCCGGCATTTTCCGGTAGGGCATGGAGAGATAGGAGATATTTGAGATGCAAGCTACTGAAACGCAGATAGATAACTTGGTGCAGATGCTCGACGCATATGCGGAAAAGGGCGGACACCACCTGAACGTGAACGTGTTCACGAAAGACACGTTGCTCGACGCACAGAAACATCCGGAGAAATATCCTCAGCTGACTGTTCGTGTTTCCGGCTATGCCGTGAACTTCCATAAGCTGACGAAGGAACAGCAGGACGAGGTGATTTCGAGAACCTTCCATGGCGGACTCTAAGGTCGGGTACATACACTCGATAGAATCGTTCGGAACTGTCGACGGTCCTGGCATCCGATATGTCGTGTTCTTCCAGGGCTGTCCGTTCCGGTGTCTGTACTGCCATAATCCCGACACATGGAAGTTTTCCGGCGGTACGGAGATGTCCGTAGATGCGGTCTTGGAAGGGTATGAGCGCAACCGTGAGTTCTATAAGAACGGTGGATTGACCGCGACGGGAGGCGAGCCGCTGATGCAGCTCGACTTTCTGACAGAATTGTTCCGCAAGGCCCGTGAGCGGGGCATCCATACCTGCCTCGATACCTCAGGGGCATCCTATGCGGAAAGCAAGCGGGAAGTATACGCGTTCCTGCTTCGCTTCGTCGATTTGGTCTTGATGGACTTCAAGCATAGCCAGCGAGAAGGCCATATACGACTGACAGGAGCTCCCCCGGACGGGCCATGGGCGTTCGCGCGGCAGGTCGAGGCTGCGAAAGTCCCGATGATCGTACGCCATGTGCTGGTGCCGGGCATCACCGACATTCCCGAACAACTGCGGGATCTGGGGGTGCTGATGGCTGGATACGGCAATGTGGTGGGTCTGGACGTCCTGCCGTATCATACGATGGGTGTGTCGAAGTATCGGGAGCTAGGACTGGCCTATCCGCTTGAAGGAGTGCCGTCTTTGACACCGCAGGAGGCCAAGTGGGCGAGGGGTGTGATCCTCTCCGCCTTTCGAGAAGAAAGAAAACGCTTACGGGGAAGCGGACATGAAACGGGTTCCACGTAGCGGCAATCAGTGAGGAGTATTATTTCATGGCGACCAGAAGAGGTCCGAGATTCAAGGAATGCAGGCGGCTTGGGGTCAATGTCTGCGGACATCCCAAGGCAATGAAGCGTGCCGGGGCTCCGGCGTTCAGGACGCGCAGGAAGCAGACCGAATACGGCAAGCAACTAACGGAAAAACAGAAGCTCAAGGCGTATTACGGAATTCTGGAAAAACAGATGCGTAGGTACTACGATATGGCCAAGAAGAAGGAAGGGAGAACCGGCGACGCGCTGGTTCTGCTTTTGGAACGGCGGCTCGACAACGCCGTATACCGGCTCGGTTTCGCCAATTCTATCCGGCTTGCCAGACAGATGGTCAACCACGGGCACATTTTGGTGAACGGCAAGAAGATCGACATACCGTCTTATCTGCTACGGGAAGGGGATGTCGTTACGTTGCGCGAGAAGTCTCGGTCCAATGTACAGTTCCGAGCCAATTTCCTCGGTTCTCCGGGTTTCCATGTCCCGTACTACGAGAAGACGGAGGAGACGTTCAGCGGTACGTTGGTTCGTTATCCACTCCGTAGCGAAGTTCCTATCGAAGTGAACGACCAGCTGATCATCGAATACTATTCCAGATAGCGAAGTTTTCCCAGCTGTCCGATACCCGTTCCCGACCTGCATCGGCAGACAGGGGACGGGTTTCTTGTTTTTGAATCAGTTCGCTCTGACGGATTCCCTGTATCGGTCGATGATCTGTTCCAGGGAAGATTCATCGGACAGACCGTGGAAATCAGTGTAGAATGAACGTACCTCCTGTTCCATGTCGAAGCCAGGGAACAGGTTGGGGTACAAGTCCGCTGCCATCCATTGCAGACAGAGTATCCATCGGCTGACCGGTTGGGCATAGCTGCTGAAATCGCCGGGGATCGCCTTGACATGTCCGGCTTTCACGGCCGGGATATCCGCCCAACGCTTGTCTGTCTTCAGCCGAGAGACATAGTCCTGAGCCGGATCCTTGTAGCTGTAGATGTAGATGTAGTCAGGGGCCCATGCGGCGATCTGTTCGAAGGATATCTTGGCGAATCCTTTGTTTGCGAATCCAGCCCCCAGCCAGACGGGAACTCCCCCGGCATCCTGGACAAACCGCGTCTGCATCCAGATGTCCGGCGCGACCGTGTAGGTCATCAGACCGTCGGTGGAAGAGACGCGCATCATGAGCACGCTCGGGCGGTTCTCTTCGGGAACGACGGAAATGGCGGACGAGACCGCATCCTGACGGTTCCGGTACAGTTCGACCAATTGCGATGCGCGCCGAGGAGCCTCGACGATCTTTCCTATTTCCACAAGTTCTGTCCGCCAGTCTTCAGGCATCTCTAGGGAGATGGTGAACACGGGTAGCCCCATCGCCTCGAGCTTGTCGCCGAGACCCGAATAGCTGAAGTCTTTCATCAGAACAAGATCGGGGGCGCGGGCGATCACTTCCTCGACGCTGGGGATCTCCGGAGTGCGCGGACCGTCGGCCAGTTCCGGTTGCAAGAGAGAATACAAGTCGCCGGTTCCCTGGTCGGTCTTCGGTAGCTCGATGATCGAACCGGCCGCTTCGGGGAACAGCAGAAACGCGTCGGCGAGCACCGGAGATGATTTTCCGACGATCAGCACCCGTTGCGGCTTGTGCGCGAGCGTCACGGTGCGATCCAGCGCATCGACGACGGTTATTCCGCTTGCCGCCGTGGATGTCTCCTTTGCGCCTGTCGCCGACAGTGGCGTGGAAACGAGCATTCCCAACGTCATCACCAGCAAACCGAACAGCCGAAATCGTGAATTCCGGCGTTCCGTCCCTTGCCATATAGTCATGCTTCCTCCATCAGTCGCTCGAACGTGTCGAGCAGGATGGCGAACTTCTCGATCGCCTTGCTCACCGGTTGCGGCGTGCTCATATCGACCCCCGCTTTCTTCAGTGATTCGATGGGGAATAGGCTTCCCCCTGATTTCAGGAAATTGAGATACTGGTCGCGGTCGGCGTCAGTACCTTGCAGTACTTTATCCGACAGCGCGATCGCCGCGGAGATGCCGGTGGCATATTTGTAGACGTAGAAGGCGGAGTAGAAGTGGGGGATTCTCAGTCCTTCCAGATCGCTTGTCTGTTCGAACCTCATGTCGGGTCCGAAGTAGGACTCGAGAAGCGTGCGGTATGTGGCGCGAAGTCCGTCGAGCGTGATCGGTTCCCCCGCTTCGACCTGGGCGTGCATGATCGCCTCATATTCAGCGAACATCGTCTGCCGGAACAGCGTGGCCACGATGTCGTCCAGCTGCTTTCCGATGACATAGGCTTTCATATGGTCGTCCGATGCAGTATCGAACAGATACTTGGCCACGAGCTGTTCATTGAAAGTGGAGGCGACTTCCGCTTCGAAGATCGTATAGTCGTACTGTGGGTACGGATTGTTGCGGACGCTGTACCAGCTGTGCATCGAGTGGCCTCCCTCGTGGGCGAGGGTGAATACGTCTCGCAGCACATCCTCCTTGTAGTTGAGCAGGATGTACGGATGCCCCGTATAGGCACCCGAGGAGAATGCCCCGGAACGTTTACCTTTGTTCTCGTATCGGTCGACCCACCGTTGTTCGGTCAACCCGCTATGGATCGTCCTCACGTATTCGTCACCCAGCGGGACGAGCGCCTCGCATACGATCTTGACCGCCTCCTCATAGGATGTATGCGTCTCGATTCCCGGTACCAGGGGCACGTAGACGTCGTAGTGGGCGAGCGTATCCAGACCGAGCAAGCGCTTACGGAGGGCGTAGTAGCGGTGGAGGACGGGGAATCCGTCATGGACGGCGGAGATCAAGTTGTCGTAGACGGCTGTCGGAACGTTGTCGGGGAACAGTGCCGCCTCACGGGCGGATGGATAGTTCCGTACCTTCGCCCGGAAGATGTCGTTCTTCACCCCGCCTTCGAAGAGTTTCGCCAGCGTCTGCTTGTGGGAATCGAACACTCCGTAGAATTGGGTATAGGCTTGCTTGCGCAGGTTTCTGTCCGGATTCATCAGAAATGCGCTATAGGTACTTTGCGTCAATGGCATGTCCCCATCGGCGGTAGCGATGGATCCGAAATCCATGTCGATGTTCGTCAACGCGCTGAACGTATCCCTCGGTACGGAACCGACTTCGCCATGGAGCGCCATGATCCGCTCTTCGTTCTCTGTCAGCACGTGGGGTTTGAAACGGATCAGCTTGTCCAGCATCACACGGTAGTCCGCGAATCGGCCGTCGGACATCCACGACCGAAGCGACTTTTCATCGATCGACTGGATTTCCGGGTCGAAGTAGCTCGTCTGTGCTGCGAACTCCGTCTGCGCCTGGCTGATCATTCCCAGCCTCCGCTGATTCGCGCTGTCGCTGCTGTCCGCGCTGTAGTTGAGGAACGCGTAGTTGCCGAGCCTCTCGACGAGCATCGAGACTTCGGTCAGCCATGCGAGGGCTGCGAGGAGGTCGTCGGCGGATGATCCCAGCTTGCCTTTGTAGGATTTTGCAGTGTCGATCATGGATGTGAAGCGCTTGAAATCCGCTTCCCATGTGGCATCGTCGCGGTACAGCGACGACAGATCCCAAGTATCCGATTGTGCTATTTCGTTTCGTAGCGGTATTCGTTCCGTATTCATTGTTCCTTCCTTGTTTGCATGCTAGAGGCTGTCCAGCAACGTAAGCAGTCGCCGAGCCGCCCTGCCTCTATGGCTGAACCGGTTCTTTTCCTCTTTCGATAGTGAAGCCATGGTGGCGTTCGCCTCGTCTATGAAGAACACCGGGTCGTATCCGAAGCCTCCCGTTCCTGTCTCCCGGGCGATGATCCGTCCCTGGATTTCTTCCTGGACGATGAACAGTCGTTGTGGAGAGAGCACCAGCGCGATGGCGCAGACGAAGTTCGCCTTTCTTGAGTCTCCTTCCAGATGGCGCATGTTCTCCAACAGGTACAGGTTCCTCTCATGGGCTTCCAACAGCCGTCCGTACCGCTCGCTGCCGTATCGCGCCGTCCGCACCCCCGGTTCTCCGTTCAACGCCGGAACGACCAGTCCGGAATCGTCGGCGATGACTGGACGCTTGCCGTCGCTCAAACGATAGAGGTCCAGGGCTTTTCCCAAGGCGTTCTCGGCGAATGTCTCTCCGTTTTCCTCGAAATCGAAGACCAGGCCGGCTTGCATGGGCAGAAGCAGCGTATGTCTACCGGCAAGCAACTGTTCCAATTCCTCTTTCTTATGAGCGTTGCCGCTCGCGAACAACATTTCCATGGGCACTAGAATACCCTGTTTGACCACCTGACGGCAAGGGCGAAGAGATCGTGTTTCTGTTTCTCATTCCCTGGCTGTCTCGATGCATTCGGCGAGCATCCTACGGGCGTAGAACAAGCTGGAGCAGATAGTTCCTTTCGGAAGGTCGAGAAGAGCCGCCAACTGCGAGCAGGAAATTCCGACGAAACTTCGTTCGTATTCTTGTCTTCGTTTGTCGAGCATCTTTCTTGTCCATGTGAGTTCCATTTCAACTCTTGCGACTTCCTCCTGGTCGTAGTTTGAAATCGACTTCAATTCATTCAGTTGTTGTTCAAGCCATATGTGCCGCCTCCAATGACGATTGATGATGTGCTGTAGTTCATGCCTTCTTCTTTGGTTGCGCTGAGAAAATTCAAATGCTTGGCTGACAAGATTCGCAAGATCCAATTCATCGATGTCCATGATGATGGCCAGCTGGTTGATCAATGGCGCCGAAAGTTGTTCCGGATTCGCCAGAAGCAATATCAGGAATCGTTTTCGAAAGGTAGGGTTTTGCAAATTGGCTTGGAGCTTCAATGCCGCCGGATTTTCTTTCTGAAGCATCGCTTTTGCCTGTTCGTCGATCGTTGAACGGCGATCGCTTGCATTCGTTCGCTTCTTTTGTTCACGGTTCGGAATTGACGATAATTTTCCGAACAGATGTTTCATGCTGTCCGATGCCGTTCGTTGTTGACTCCCGAAATGCGGAATGGTCTCACCGACAATGTGACGATCGGAGGTGGAGGCTGTTCTTCCGCTCAATTCTCGATACCTGGCATAGAAATTCCTTCGGATCTGTTCTTCGATATCAGGGTAGCAGACGGAACAACCTTCCAGACAAGGATCCTCCTGTCGGTTTTCGCAAGGATTGATCGTTGGACATATGATTCCATCGGTTTCACTTCCTGAACAACTGAGAAGGATATCGGTTTCGTGCTCTTGTTGCTTCTTTTGCGAACAGAACGTCTTGGCACGAGTCCTGATAATTTTCTTGAGATATCCGTCGAATGGTATGCCCCTATCGACAAAATTGCAGATGATCGTCGAAGTGTACGGAAGACAGCTCAGCAAGAATTCCGCGCAAAGTTCTTGTGATAGTAATTTCGTTTCTGCCGGAAGATAATAGAAACTTTCTTGACACGTTTCGACGAGCGCGGCTTCCAACGCTTTGAAGCGTTTGCTCCGTGAAGGTTTTTTCAGTGTTGTGCGTAATCGGTTGTATGTCACGACCGCTTTTGTGAGTTCGTCCATTTCATGTATCGCTCCCCTTATGATTGATAGAGAAAGTACATGAAAGGATTGTGCCAAAATCCTTCGATACAGGAGCCTGGAATATACATAACATGGCGTATAAAGGAAATAGGGAGACTGGTATTCGAACGGAAATCTACTCCAGCTGTTTCTTGATCGCGTCGATCACCTGCTTGCGGATCGATTCGTAGGAACCTTCCACGGTTGCTCCAGCCGCTTTCTTATGGCCTCCGCCCCCCAGCGCCGCGGCGATGCCGCCGACATCGACGGAACTGTCGTGGGAACCGCGGAAGCCGATCTCAACCTTGCCCGGCGCAGGAAGTTTGAAGAACACCACGGCCTGAACCCCCTTGACGGAAAGCAACGCGGAATATAGGGCATCGCTCGGACGTTCTGCGGAATCGAATTCCTTGACATCCTCCTCCGTCTCATGGCTGACCATGATCTTGCCGTCGAACATCGGCTCAGTCCGATCGATCAGGCGGGCGAGATACTTGATGGAGTCGAAACTCCTGCCCCCTGTCATATCGTCGTAGACATCGTTGGGAGAGACCCCGGCGTCCACCAGTTCGGCGGCCATGCGCAATGTCTCTCCGCGATGAGGACCGATGAAACGGAAGAAACCTGTATCGGTAGCAAACCCGAAGAACAGGTGTTGGGCGACCTGTTCGTTGATCTCGACGCCGAGGGTATGGAAGATATGCTGGATGACCAGCGTGGTCGAATAGGACTGGGGAACGATGTACCGGATCGTTCCGAACGACGCTCCTGCGCTGTGATGGTCGATCACCAGTACTTCGAGCCCTTCGATCTGCGTTGCGAGCGCTTCACCGATACGATCCCGGGACGAACAGTCGGTGACCACCACCAGCGGCTTTTCGTCGAGAACCGACTGTGGGATCGTATCCTTGAAGAATGCCTGCCAGTAGGAAATCTCCGGTCGGTCGAACGGACCTGCGTTCGCGACGAACACTTCTTTGCCCAGATGTTCCAGCAGCCACGCCATGGCGAGTTCGCTGTGGATGCAGTCGCCATCCGGGGCGACATGCCCGATCACGACTGCGTGGGTGCAACCTTTCAAAGCGGAAATGGCTGTCTTCGGAACAGGAGGGTAGGTGAACATTGTTCAGTCCTTTTCGCAGATGACCTGCGGCTTCTTGCCATCCATTACGGCGCTTCGATCCACGATGACTTTCTTGACGTCCTGCATCGAAGGAATGTCGTACATGATGTCCATCATGATGTTTTCGACGATTGAGCGGAGTCCTCGCGCTCCGGTCTTCTGGATGATCGCCTTCTCGGCTACGGCCTCGATGGCTTCGGGCAGGAACTCCAGTTCGACGCCGTCGAGTTTGAACGACGCCTTGTACTGACGGATGATCGAATTCTTCGGCTCGGTGATGATCCGCACCAAATCGTCCTTGGTCAGGTTGTTCAATGACACATGGATGGGAAGCCGCCCGATGAACTCCGGGATCAGGCCGAATTTCACCAGATCGTCCGGATGCAACTGATCGTACAGCTTCGCCAGATCCTTTTCCTCCCGGCCGATGACTTCGGCGCCGAAGCCCATCGGATGGCTCGCGATGCGTTTCTCGATGACCTTGTCCAGTCCGACGAACGCGCCGCCGCAGATAAAGAGGATGTTCCGCGTGTTGATCTTCAGCATCTCCTGGTTGGGGTGCTTCCGCCCCCCCTGCGGAGGAACCGACGCATCGGTTCCCTCGATGATCTTCAACAGCGCCTGCTGGACGCCTTCTCCGGAAACATCGCGGGTGATCGACACGTTCTCGCCTTTCTTCGCAATCTTGTCGATCTCATCGATGAAGATGATCCCGTGTTCGGCTGCCGTGATGTTGTCGTTGGCGTTCTGGATCAGCTTCAACAGAATGTTCTCCACGTCTTCGCCGACATAGCCAGCCTCAGTGAGCGTCGTGGCGTCTGCGATGGCGAACGGAACCTGCAGCTTCTTCGCCAGTGTCCGGGCCAGCAACGTCTTGCCCGTGCCGGTGGGGCCGATCATCAGGATATTCGACTTGTCGAGCTCGACGCCTTCCTGCGAAATCTGGCTCTGGTATTTCACCCGCTTGTAGTGGTTGTACACCGCTACGGAAAGAACCCGTTTCGCGTTCTCTTGGCCGATGACATAGTCATCGAGATAGGCTTTCAGTTCCTGAGGGGTAGGGATCTCTTCCGGCAGCCCGTCGACTTCCTCATCGACCGGGTCGGCGGAAAGAATCTTGTTGCAAGTGCGGACGCATTCGTCGCAGATCGCCACGCCAGGGCCGGCGATCAGGCGCTTGACATCCTCATAGCTCTTTCCGCAGAAAGAGCAGACTTTCGTGCTTTTTGCCATGCTTGGTCAGCTCCTTTTCATCATGCGGTCGACAAGCCCGTATTCGACGGCTTCCGATGCGCTGAGGAAATAGTCGCGCTCCAGATCCGCAGAGACCTGCTCGATATTCCTGCCGGTATGCTCCACAAAATACTCGGTGGTCAGTTTCTTGAGCCTGCCGATCTCCCTTGCATGGATGCTGATGTCGGTCGCCTGGCCTTGAACCCCTCCCCACGGCTGATGGATCATCACCCGTGCCGAGGGCAGTATATAGCGTTTTCCGTGCTCGCCGGCGGTGAGCAGCAACGCCGCCATGGACGCCGCCTGTCCCATGCAGATGGTCTGGACGTCGCTACGAATATACTGCATGGTATCATAGATCGCCAAGCCGGCTGTCACGCTGCCTCCCGGCGAATTGATATAGAGATTGATATCCTTGGAGGGGTCTTCCGCTTCAAGGAACAGAAGTTGCGCTACGACAAGATCGGCCGAGGCGTCGTTGATTTCCCCATCAAGGAAGACGATGCGATCTTTCAGCAGGCGGCTGAAGATATCATAGGAGCGTTCGCCGACGCCCGACTGTTCCACCACCATGGGAACGAGCGACTGCATCCGTTCGTCTTTCAAGTTCATAAGCTTCCTTCCTTCTCTTCGCGAAAACGATGCCACGTTCCTGCGAAGTATCGTGACGGTCCATCGGGACCAAGTCGCCCTGTCGTACAGGACTTTTGTTGAAAAAGGCGGCACCCGATCCGGGAACCGCCCTTCTGCTACGGAGCGACACAACAAAGCGGTCTTGTCAACTGCGTCGATTCTCTATTCTTCAAGCTTCCCGGCGATGAAGTCATCGTAGGACACTGTCTTGTCCTCGTCGAACGTGTTCTTCTCAAGGAGGAACTTGCCGACCTGCCGGAACTGCATGTCGTCCTTGATCATGTCGCGATAGTACTTCCTCTGATCCTCGTCCTGGACATCCTTCAGCTGTTCGTCGCAGGCCTTGTCCAGCTCCTGTTCATCGACCGGGAAGTTCTCCGTCTCCTTGACCTTCTCCATCATCAGCTGGATGCGGAGCGTCTTCTCGGCGCCGGGGCGCCACTCGTTCATCACCGATTCCTTGTTCTGGTTCTGGAACTGGAGGAACTGTGTGACCTGCTCCTCGCTCAAGCCGCTCTGGCGAACGAACTTGTTCCAGCTCTGCTCGACTTCCAGATCGATCATCGAGGCGGGAATGGGGAACGAAACGTTCTTGAGCATCTCGTCGAACAGCGCGTTGAGCTTCGTCTCCTCCATCTTTCCGTTGACGGAATCCTCGAGCTTCTTGCGGGTCGCGGCGACCAGATCGGCAACGGTCTTGTATTCTTCCTTGACATCCTGGGCGAACTCATCGTCGAGCGCCGGCACATCGCGGACCTTGACCTGTTTCATCTCGACTTGGATCTTCACGGTCTTGCCGGCATAGCCGGGGATATCGGAATCATCGGCATATGTCTTCTCGATGGTCTTGGAGTCTCCCTTGGACATGCCGACGATGTCTTCGTCGATCTTGTAGAAGTTGTAGCCGGAACCTACGGTGAAGACGAAGTCCTTCCTGGCTGTGCCGGCGACTTCGTTGCCGTCCTCGTCGAGCTCCACATAGTCGATGGTGACGATGTCTCCGTCGGCGGCGGGACCGTCCTTGTCAACGACAAGCGCGTTCTGGTCACGGAGCTTGTCGATCTCCTTGTTCACCAGTTCGTCGGTGATCTCGACCTTCGGCACGCTGACGGTCAGTCCGGTGTAGGAGGGCAGCGTCACTTCGGGCATTACGTCGTATATGACGGAGAACGTGACGTCGGCATTCGGCTGGAAGGGAAGGAGCTTGTCCTCGTCCTGTAGCGCAGGGGTGCTGTACGGAAGGGGTTTCTGCTTGTCTTCGAGGGAATCGATGGCTTCCTTGACGGCATCCTCGATAGCGGCGAACGTGCTTTCTTCCCTGATAGCCTTGCCGTACTTGCTCTCCAGCACGGAAACCGGGGCCTTGCCTTTTCTAAAACCTTTGATCTGAATCTGCTGCGCATACTTCTTCAACGCGTTCTGATAGGCTTCCTCGACTGTTGCGGCAGGCACGGTGACCGTGAGCTCGACGGAGGAGTTCTCCAATTCCTTGATCTTCTTGTCAGCAATCATGCTATTCCTCTTCCTTTTGATCCGTCCTGTGTGGATCGATATATCCTGAGCAAGCTTCCGAAGTTTCGCAGCAAGCTTTGCACATGAACTTGTATGTCCAAGGGCTCAACCCTCTCAGTATACAAAATCCCGAGGCGTTCAGCCACTCCTGGAATGCGGCGGAGAAGAAAAAAGTCGGAAAAGTCCGACTTTTTTCTCCATCGAGAGACATTATCAGATTACGGCGCGATTTGCAACTGTCCGCCCAGTTCCTTGATCAGCTCGAGCAGTCCGTCGAGTTTCTCGTGGGTGAGCGTCGGATTGAGCAGCGTGAACTTCAGGCAGGTCCTGCCCTGATGGACCGTCTGGCCGACCACCACTCCATGCCGATGGAGCAACGCTCGTCTGACCGCCTTGTTCAGGTCGTCGGATCCGGCCAGCCTGAACACTACGGAACTGATCTCCGGTTCGACGGTGACTTCGAACGCGTCGTCTTCGAGCAATCTGCCATACAGGTAGGAAGCGTTCCCGATGCAGGTGTCGATCAGTTCCTCGAAACCGTCCTTTCCTCTGACGAGGAACGATATCCAGACCTTGAGAGCGTCGAAGCGCCTGGTGGTCTGGATCGATTTCCCCACAAGGTTCGTGTATCCGTCCTCTTCGTCTTCTTCGCGGTTGAGGTAATCGGCATGGATCATGAATACGTCCAGGGAACGGGCATCCTTGACCAGAACCGCGCTGCAGCTGATGGGCAGCAGGAACATCTTGTGGAAATCCACTGTGATGGAATCGCAGAGCCCTAGGTCCCCCAATCGTCCGCCATATTTCTCGGAAAGCCTGACACCGCTTCCGTAGGCGGCGTCGGCGTGCAGCCACATTCCGTATTCCTCGCAGATGGAGGAGATCGCGGCGACATCGTCGATGCTGCCGAAGTCCGTGGTACCGATGGTAGCCACGACGCAGAAGGGGATACTGCCAGCACGGCTGTCCGCCTCGACCAAGGCCCGAAGTGCGGCGCTGTCCATCTTGCAGTGATCGTCCACGGGGACTTTCACGACGGCGTCGTAGCCCAGTCCCAGCAGGTGGGCGCTCTTCTCCATTGAAAAATGGGAGATGGCCGAAGTGTACAGTCTGAATTTCCGGTAGTTCTGCGGAAGTCCATGCCGCTTTACGTCATGATGGAGGTGTTCGTTGCAATACCAGTCCCTGGCGGCTGTCAGCGCGCAGAGATTCGACTGGCTTCCCCCGGAGGTGAACACCCCGTCTCCCTCCGGACCGAAACTGTACAACGAACAGAGGTGACGGATCACTTCCACCTCTATCTCCGTGGCGACAGGTCCTTGATCCCAGGAATCCATCGACTGGTTGAAGGTTGCGATCACCAGTTCCGCGGCGATGCTTTCCAGCAGAGCCGGGCTATGGAGATGCGGCATATAGTCGGTGGACCAAGTCCTCAGAACGTTCGGAAGCACGTCGCATTTGAGTTTCTCCATGACGGCCTCGAATCCGAGACCATGGTCAGGGAGTAGCGTTTCCGTCCGTACCAGCGCCTTGAGCTTCGCCGGAGACGGGCCGACGTAGGCTAGTTCGTCATGAAACGACTCCACGATCGCGTCCGTCGTCGCTGCTATGATCTTGCGGTACTCAGCTTTCGCTTCGTCCGTCGGGCCCAATATCCAGGGCAGGTCATTGCATGACATCGGCGTTTACCTGTCTGACGACTTTTTCGAAGATGGACAGCATCGTCTCGATTTCCTCTTCCGTCACGTTCAACGCACACAGACAGCGCATCACCGAGCCATGCCGGCCGCCTTTCTCCATGATGAGCTTGTTGTCGAAGCAACTTTTTTGGATCCGTGCGGCGATGGTTCCCGAAGCGGGCAACGATCCCAGCATGTCGGGCTTCCCATACGGATCGACGAACTCGATGCCGAGCATCAACCCTTTTGCCCGTACATCGCCGATGATGGAGACTTCCTTTTGGAGTGCACGGATACGGGAGGCCATCAGGTCCCCTTTTGTTCTGACATCGGCGAGGAACGCGGGCTCGGAGACCCGCTTCATGACGACTGTGCCTGCGGCCATCGCCAACTGGTTGCCGCGGAACGTCCCCGCATGGGCCCCAGGTTGCCATGTGTCCAGCGCCTTGTCGTAGATGACCACAGACATGGGCTGGCTGCCGCCGATCGCTTTGGAAGCGAGGATCACATCAGGAACGATGTCGGCATATTCGAAGGCGAAGAATCTGCCTGAACGACCGATTCCGCACTGGATTTCATCGACGATCATCGGAATTCCCAGTTCTTTGGTGACACGGCGGACAGTCTGAAGGAACTTGACGGGAGCGGGGATCACTCCCCCCTCTCCCTGGATCGGCTCCAGGATCACCGCCGCAGGGGTGGTGATGCCGCTTTCTGGGTCCTTGAGGGTCCTTTCGAAGAAAGCGCATGCGGCCTCTACGCCGGCTTCTCCGCCGAGACCGAACGGACAGCGATACGAATAAGGGTAGGGGAAGAAATGGACTCCCGGCATCAAGCCATGGACTTTCTGCTTCGCATTGAGATTTCCGGTAAGCGCAAGGGCTCCATGCCCCATGCCATGGTAGGCGCCGCCGAAGGCGATGACAGACTCCCTGCCGGTAGCGGTCTTGCATAGCTTCAGCGCGGCGTCGACCGCGTCGGTTCCCGACGGGCTGCAGAACTGGACCTTCGCATTGTCCTTCAGTCCTGGAGGGAGCAAGGAGAACAAAGTCTGCACGAACCGATCCTTGACTGGTGTCGTCAAATCAAGCGTATGCAATGGATAGTCGCCAGAAAGCAACTCCATCATCGCCCGGTTCACCTCCTCGTCGTTGTGTCCCAACGCGAGGGTACCCGCACCACAGAGGAAATCAAGATAGCGATTTCCCTCCACATCTTCGACCCAGACGCCCTTCGCCGATTTCAATGCCACCGGGAATTTCCTCGGATAGCTTCGTGCATTCGATTCGGTCTCGTTCTGATGGTCGAGATAGTACTGGTTCGTGAGTTCGTTCATTCCTTTTCTTTTCCCTTCTACACCATACCTATTTTTTTCCCGGAGTCCTTCGACGACGGTCTTCGTTTCGGAGAATGCGTCTTCTCCCCGGTCCTTTGATACCAAGTCCATTCCATTGGGGCCGGAATTCCCTCGAAAATGGTGAGAAGCGCCGACCCTGACAGAACTTGTTTTTGCTGGAAAAACTTTCCGAAGCGAAGCAGATACTAGCAAGTAATGGGGGTTTAGGCTAGAGAAAAACGCAAGAAATTCGGCAAGTTTTTCCACAGGGGGGCACAACTGCATCCCACTGTGTCGGGCTCTTCGTTGGATTTTTCGTGTAATTGTAGAAAATATAATTAATTATATGAGTAAGAGCTTGCTGGATATCCATGAGATTCGAGCAACGATCCATAGCACTATCGTGCGGGATGTCCCATAGCGATAAAACAGTATTTCGGGTGAACCATCGATCTTTCTCCAGTTCGGCGGCGCTTTTTCCGAAAGGAAAGGCTTTTCGTCGCCGTGCCTGTGGACTATGGCCGACGGACTCCCGACACGACGTACATACGCTCGTCGGAAATGACGACATCGACCTCGAAGAACGGTGCGAACAGCTTCGCCAGTTCATCGGATTGGAGGAGGGCCATGGAAACCTTGCCCGCTTTCGCGCTATGGATCGCATTGAGACGGTCCCGGCCGATATCGTGCGCTATGGTCAGCCTGCCGTCGAATGCGGTCCAACGTGCGAGCGTTGCGACAAGCCGACCCGGGGAAGGAAAATGCGGCAATGCGTTGAACACCATGACACGGTCGAACGTTCGTCTGAAAGCGGCCCGATCGATGTCTTCGTTGACCAGCGTGATCCGTCGATCATCATGCATGCGTCGGGCCTGGTCGATCATTCGGGGAGAAATGTCGATGCCGGTGATCGACGCGACTTCACGTTCGCAGTATGCGGGGAACATGACTCCGTTGCCACATGCCACGTCGAGCACATGGCATCCGCAGCGGATCTCGGCAAGGTCGCAGATCATCCCGATGGCAGGAGAATGCCGCTTTGTCGAGCAATCCCATGTTCCGGCATGCGCATCGAAAAAAGAAATCACCGTCGATTGGTCGATCATGGTCTCCAGCATGGACTTCCCTCCGGTCGGTCGTGATTTCCGCCGCCCGTCATGGACGGACGACGGAATCGTGCGTTCGGCCTTGCAGTCATTCGGCGAGCGCTTTGACTTCCTGATATTTCTTCATGTCGGAATAGAGCTCCGACGCATACGGATTGCGCCGTGTCGTCTTGATCTTGTAGAGCATGAAGACGAATACCGCGACGTTCGCCGCCAGGGCCAGGGCGCTGACCGCGTTGTAGATCGCCAATTTATACGTGGAATTGACGCGGAACATGCTGTTGTCCTGGAATGCGGGGAACGTCTGGGCGAACATGCACCATAGTGCGAGGGTCTGCGCCCGATGCTGGAGCCATGCCCCTTTGCCGACGGTGAATGCACAGACCGTCGGAGCGAGAAGCAGAGCGAAGCCGCAATACCAGGCGTGGTGGGGCAGGCAGTTGTACGTATATGCGAAGTTCCACAGGTCATAGGCGACGATCCAGAACCACATCATGTCTGGCCAGAGCATGTCGCGGCTGCCGTCGCGTTCGGTCCGTTTCCGCAGGCAGATGCCGAACCACCCGGTGATCGTGACGATGTTCAAGAACCCCGCCGTAGCGTTCATGAAGTTCCACGGACCTCCGAGCAGGTCGTAGAACGTGGTGGCGGTACCTGGCTCGAGAATCTGCGTGAGCGCCTTGTACGTGAGTCCGACCTCGATATCCCGTGTGCAGGCTTCGAGGATATTGATCGCCAGAATCAGCGGAGGAAAGCACAATGCTGCTTTGTTTTCCGACAATTTCCACTTCGTGCCATCCTTCCTCGTCCCCTCCAGATGCCTGATGCACCAAAATCCGATGCAGCCGGCCGTGGAGGAATAGACCTTCGCCAGATGGAACCAGTCGGTGTACGAATTGCCTCTGAGGAAGGTGAACCAGCAGACCGTCAGGACAGTCGGAAGGATGACGAAACAGACGAATCCCGCCGTCCTGCTCCTTCTGGAAATCTCATTCATGGCGAACAGTGCTGCGAACACTCCGAGCCATACCACCCACATCAGCGCCGCCGATGTGCCGTTGAACGTAAACATGTTTTTCTCTCTCCCGATTCTTATCGGCGCCGCGGAGGCGTCGAGCATTGCTTGTGTGCGTTCCCTCTACCGGACGGCCGGATCGCCACCAAGAGATCCATCCTCCGGAACATCTTCTTCATAGACGAGGATTTCCTTGATGTTGAACTCCTGACCAGTGACCATGCGGCATTCCCACGCCCCGCAGGAGGGACAGATCTTGTCGTGTTCCAGGTAGGGGTATACCGTGCCGCATTTCTTGCACTGGACCTGCGCCACGATCACCTCGACTTCCAGCGTCGCATCTTCCATGTCCGTGCCATCCATCGCGGCAGGCCAGCATTCGAGCAAATATTTGGGGATGACGGTCGATGCTTCGCCGACCTCCACCACCACGGAGGCGATGGAAGCGGGGGACAGTCCGTTTCCCGCGGCGAACGCCAGCAGCCGCTTCTGGATCTCGAAGACGATTCCCAGCTCATGCATCTCCTAGTTCGCCGCCCCGAACGCCCGTTTGACCTTCTTGATGGCGATCTTGCCCTTGCGTTTGAGGATCGTCTTGATGACGGTGGGCTTCATCTCCGTAAATTCGATGCCCTGGCCATCATAGCGGCGTTCCAGATGGATCGCATCGAACTTGCACTTGGTGGTGCACTGTCCGCACCCCAGGCACATGTACTGGTCCACGTAGGTCGCCCCGCATCCGAGGCATCGCGACGCCTCCTTGACGAGCTGTTCTTCGGTAAAGATTCCCCGCAGGTCGCGGAAACTGACAGGTTGGGCGGCTACGAGAGGCTGCGGTTTCTGTCGCGGCGTATGGTCGTAGTCGTTGATGATCGCGCTGTCCTTGTCTAGCTCCTTGTAGATGCGGCGATCCCGTCCGAATACCAGCGACTGTCCGGGCTGGACGAACCGATGGATCGAGACCGCACCCTGCTTGCCTTGGGAGATCGCATCGATGGCGAATTTCGGGCCGGTATGGCAGTCCCCGCCGACGAATATGTCTGTCTGGTCGCTCTGGAACGTGAATCCGTCGGCCTTGATCGTGCCGTTGCGGTTGAACGAAACGGATTCTCCTCTGAGCAGGTCGTTCCAGACGATCGACTGACCCACAGAGACCAGCACATGGTCGGCGGGTACGAGGATGACTTCGTTTTCATCATAGGTAGGATTGAAACGACCGTCGGCGTCGAACACCGACAGGCATCTTTTGAATTCGACACCGGTGACCTTGCCGCCCTGCTCGACGATCCGCTTCGGCCCCCAGCCGTTATCGATGCCGATTCCTTCCTCCAGCGCCTCGTCGATCTCGTCCGCGGCGGCGGGCATGATGTCGCGGCTTTCCAGACAATACATCTTCACCGACGAAGAACCGCAGCGGACGGCGGTACGGGCCACATCGATGGCGACGTTGCCTCCTCCGATCACGACCGTCGTTCCTGCTAGGTCGACCTGCTTGCCGCCATTCACATCGCGAAGGAAGCCTACGCCTGTGGACACTCCGTCGCTCTCCTCGCCCTCAAGGCCGAGCTTCCTTCCTCCTTGGGCGCCGATGGCAACATAGAAGGCCTTGAATCCTTGCGCCCTGAGTTCAGGGAGCGTCACATCCTTGCCGACTTCGACGTTGGTGCGAAACTCGACTCCTAGAGCCCGAATGATGTCGATCTCAGCATCGATCACATCCTTTTCCAGCCGGAACGAAGGAATGCCGAGGGTGAGCATGCCGCCCAGCCGCTCCTCTTTCTCGAACACGGTGACCGCATATCCGTCCAGAGCGAGGAAGTATGCGCAACTCAAGCCAGCGGGCCCGGATCCGATGACGGCGATCCGCTTGTCCGAATAGTCGTGCCGTTTGGTCGGAGCGGGGCGCTTGGCTTCGTCCAGCTCGATCTGTGCGACGAATTTCTTGATCTCGTCGATGGCGATCGGGCGGTCGATCTTGCCTCGGGTACAAGCGTCTTCGCACCTGCGGTTGCAGATCCGTCCGCACACCGCCGGCAGAGGATTTTCCTTGCGGATCAGTTCCAGCGCCTCCATGTACCGTCCTTCGGAAGCGAGCTTGATGTAGCCTTGGACTGCGATGTGGGCCGGACAGGCGGTCTTGCACGGGGACGTGCCCGATACCACCGTGTTGTCGCGGTTGACCCGATAGTCGGGATTCCATTTCTCTTCCGGCCAATCCTCGTCGCGCGGGGTGGATGTGGTGGTGATGTCGGTGACGTATTCGCTCTTGGAGCAGAGCTTCTGGCCGAGCTTGAGGGCGTTGACCGGACAGTACTCGACGCATTGTCCGCAGGCCACGCACTTGGCCGGGTCGATGACCGACACGTAATTGGAACGGACCATGTCGACGTTCTTGAACATGGCGGCTGTACGGAGCGATAGACATCCGCAACCGCAGCAGTTGCAGATCGCATGGGTCTTTCCTGAACCGTCTGTATTGGGGATTTCGTGCATCAGGCCGTTCTCTTCGGCCTTCCTCAGGATGTCGAACGCTTCCTCGCGGGAGATGGCTCGACCGCGACCGGTGCGGATGTAGTATTCGGCGGCGTGTCCCATCTGGATGCACATGTCTTCCTTCAGATGACCGCAGCCTTCGCCCATCGCTTCGCGGTCTGTACGGCAGGAGCAGGGGGAGACGGAGAAGATCGTGTTCTCGTTCAGATAGGTGGAGATTTCCTCGTAGCTTGCCTTCCTCGACTCAGCGTCGATCGCCGATTCGATGGGGATGACCCGCATCAGCCCTACGCCGACGGGGAACGATCCCGAGCTCATCGGTCCGCGTACCCGCCCGTACGCTTCCATGGCATACGCGACCACCGGATACTTCTTGACGTTCTCCAGGTTGTTGACGATCATCTCCATCGTTCCGGGAATCCACGTCTCGGTCCAGAACGTATCGACCCCGTCGATTACATTGACGAAACAGGCTCCGTACACTGCGAGCTTCATCAGTTGCTCATGGCAGAACTTTTCGTCCAGATTCAGTTCCTTCGCCACATGGGATGCGGTCTTCTTTTCATAGGAGCCAAGGGCCAGTCCGACGGTGGCCATATCGTCGTCTACGCCGGCTTCGAGGATCACGTACTCGGGATCGTCCCACTTCAGCGAGCCTTTGCCGCCAGGCTCCACGCCAGCCTTCTTGCGTCCGATCATGTTCGCCAGCGCCATGATCTTTTTATCGTACCGGCACACGTACCCTTGGGGGAATCGCATTTTGACGGTGGAGCTCATTTGTCGTATTCCTTGTTTTTCGCGATAATCGTTTCGGATGATGAAGTATCCCGCCATGCCGTGACTTCGTTTTTCAGCCATGCGGCCCATTCGTCGATCCCCTCTCCGGTTTTCGCCGATACGGGAATGACCGTGATATCAGGATTCAGTTCCTTGACGCGTCCGATGCAGAGATCGAGGTCGAAGTCGAAGTAGGGCAGCACGTCGATCTTGTTGATCAGCAACACGGAGCAGATGGTGAACATGAGCGGATACTTGAGCGGCTTGTCGTCACCTTCGGGGACGCTGAGGATCATGGCGTTCTTCACCGCACCGGTATCGAATTCCGCCGGACAGACGAGGTTCCCCACGTTTTCGAGGATGGCGAGGTCAAGTCCGTCCGTATCGAGCGCTTCCAGCCCCTGTCGCGTCATGCCGGCGTCGAGGTGGCACATGCCTCCGGTATGGAGCTGCACGACCTTTGCTCCGGTAGTGGCGATCGTCTGGGCGTCGACGGCCGAATCGATGTCCGCCTCCATCACGCCTATTTTCAGGTCGTCCTTCAGTAAGGCGATCGTCTTCATCAGAACCGAGGTCTTGCCCGACCCCGGGGAGGACATGAGGTTGAGAAGGAATTTCCTTTCCTGTTTCAGTTCCGAGCGGAGGGCGTCCGCTTCGCTGTCGTTGTTCGCCAGCACTCTCTGCTTGATTTCATAGACTTTGACCATGTTGTGCACTCCAAAACGCATGTCGATGGGAATCTGGTCTAACCAGATGAATATATAATAGCACCTTTTTTATCGATAATGCAATAATTAGTATACATCTTCTTTAATATCAAGTATTTTATTGACTGATATCGCTATAAGCTGTATCATACTTTTGTGTGGTATGTGGTTAAACCACTGTCAGTTTGGAGGTGCTATGGCTTATAGGAAACTTATCGCTCCCACGCTCAAGGAGCTGTTCATCAAGGAGCTGGAGGGGATGATCCTGTCGGGCGAGCTGCATATCGGCGATCGGCTGCCGCCCGAACGAGAATTGGCCAACATGATGCAGATCAGTCGTTCGGCTGTCAACGACGGGATCGTGGAAATGGCTCGCAAAGGATTCCTCGAGATCAAGCCGCGGCAGGGTACGTACGTGGCCGACTATCATAAGGACGGAACGCTCGAGATACTGGTTTCGATCATGTCGTATAACGGAGGACAGCTTCCACCCGATGAAATCCGCTCGATCCTGGAGTTGCGGGGTGTCCTTTTGAACTTCGGCTTGGAGAAGGCTGTTCCGATCATGACGGAACAGCAGATCGTGAGGCTGGAGGAGCAGAGCGGAAGGATATCGTCCGATACGCCGCCTCGTGAGGCGGCGCGCCTCAGCTACGACTTCGACCATATGCTCAGCGGTTTTTCCGGCAACACGCTGCTGCCGCTGTTCTTCTGTTCGTTCAAGCTACCGATCACGGTGCTGTGGGAGCGGTACTTCTCCCTGTACGGGACGGAAGGGATGATCCGGCGTAACGAGGAGCTTCTAGCGGCGATCCGCTTGCGCGACGGCGGGCGGGCCCAAGCGATCATCAGCAATTCCATCAAAGCGACGATCAGCGGTGATACGCAGATCTACGATCCGGTTTCGTTATGATCCCCACCTGTCTGCAAGTAGGAATGGCGGCGGTGTCGGACGGGCGGTTGCACCTTTCCGCTTTCACTGCTATGGTTGACATGCCATGTACATCCGCACCGAACAAAAGGAAACCGACGAGCTCTTCGTAACGCCGTTGCTGCAGCAGACCGCCTTCTGGTCTTCGGTGAAGAGGAACCTCGGCTTTTCCGCTCTTGCGTTCGATATCGCCGTCCGGGAAAAAGAACTGAGGAGAGATCGTCCTTCGTCTTCGTATGTGCTGGACGACGTTCTGGTCCTGACCCGCAAGATCAACCGCGAAGAATCGATAGCCTATGTTCCCTATGGTCCGCTTCTTGCTCCCGACGAAGACTTGCAGGGCGATTTCATGGAATCGCTTTCCGAGCAGTTGCGAGAGAAGCTCCCTTCCGACTGCATCCTGATCCGGTACGACCTGCCCTGGCAGGCGGGATGGGACGACGATGTCAGCGCGGACTTGCGCGAACTGCGCCTGAACTGGGGGACGGTCAACCACAATATCCGTTCTTCCCGCTCACCTCAGTTGCCGACCCATACCACGTTCGTCAGCCTCGATGGGTCGGAGGAGGATATCCTTTCCAGAATGAAAGGGAAGACCCGCTACAACATTCGCCTTGCACAGCGCAAGGGTGTCCACGTGATCCGCGGGACAGAGCAGGATCTTCCTGTCTTCCTTTCTTTATATAGGCAGACGGCCCGGCGCAACGGGATTCTGGAGCATGGCCGGGATTCGTTCGAGGCGATGTTCCGTTCTCCGGAAAAGGACGCCCGTTTCGAACTGCTGATCGCTTCGCTGGACGGCGTGCCGCTTTCCGCGATGTTCCTGACGATCAGCGATGACCGTGCGACATACCTGTACGGCGCTTCATCGGACATGATGCGCGAGTCGATGTCGACCTACGCGCTGCAGTTCGCCGCGATGCTCCGCGCCAAGGAACTGGGAGCGAGGACCTACGACCTATTCGGCATCGCCCCGCCGAACCAGCGGCACCATCCGCTGTCGGGTCTGTCCCGTTTCAAGCTCGGATTCGGCGGCGAATTGATCGAACGGATGGGGTGCTGGGACTATCCTCTGGATTCCGTGAAATGCGAAGGGTTCTTTGTCGAAGAAGCTACCTGGCGCGGCTACCACGTCTGATGTCCATCGTGGCCACATCCGTGGTTCGGCCGGAGCATGGGTGTTCCCTGTTCGCTACTAGAAATAAACATTGAGCAACTTGGGAATGGACAAAAAAACACCTGTCCAAAATGGACAGGTGTCTGAGTCGAGCGAGAGACGGGACTTGAACCCGCGACATCCACCTTGGCAAGGTGGAGCTCTACCACTGAGCTACTCTCGCAGAAGTGACCGACCTGCGGCTTGGATTCAAGGGCTAGTGCGAGAGAGGGGACTTGAACCCCTACACCGTTGAGGTACTAGAACCTAAATCTAGCGTGTCTGCCAATTTCACCACTCTCGCGGTGCATGTCGTTACGTCAAAGTACCGACAAGAAATATGAGCCGCAAAGGGATCGAACCTTTGACCCGCAGATTAAGAGTCTGCTGCTCTACCAGCTGAGCTAGCGGCCCAAGACAAAATCATTCGTAATGTAAAAAACCAAACCGCATTTGCGCCCGGCAGGATTCGAACCTGCGACCTACGGATTCGAAGTCCGGCGCTCTATCCAGCTGAGCTACGAGCGCATGCCATTCACCCAATTTTCCCGGATTAAAGGAATAGGGTGGAAGAAGGGACTCGAACCCTCAACAACCAGGACCACAACCTGGGGCTCTACCATTGAACTACTTCCACCATGAAGCTGATGCTTGGCTGCTCACCAGTGCGATTCAACGTGCCATAATATGCCCTAAACGTTCTCTTTTGTCAACTCCGGCAATCAAAAAAACTGAAAAAAAGCCATGCCGGAAAGTATTTGTTTACCTAAGAGAAAATTACAACCCCTTGAGCCTTCGACCACCACAGATGAAAACTCAACGAGTCTTTTTTTCCGTTTCCTTCCATGCCCTGGCCCCTCGTTCGGATTGTGCGGAGTTCGTTTTCCGGCGCGGATTCGCCGTCTTTGTTTCTGCGTGTCCGTCCTCGTCCGCGATGATCGCCCTGACGATGACGATCCGATGCTTCCATCTGAGCGTACGGTCGGCGAGCAGGGGAGCGAGTTCTTCGACCAGCCGATCGGTCTCCACGACTTCTCCGGAGCGTCGTAATGCCGGAGCATACGATTTTGCGATCCATCTTTCGATATCCTGCTCGGTAATGACACGCAGTTCCGCATCATCTTCAGCCTGCGCCTCGACAATGAACCCCGCTTCTTCGAATGCCGTCCGCAGATCGGATTCCGACCAGCACGTCAGCGGATTGGATGTATCGGAATAGATGGCGTCTTCGGCTTTGCTCAGCAAAGCGAAGAGGCGTTGGTGGCTTCCATCGATAAAATGCGAGAGGCGAGAACCTCCCGACGGGACGGTCTCCGCGATCGAGATCGTTCCATGTGGCGCGAGCCGTTCCTTGAGCAGCGGGATTACCGCTTTGTCGATCGGGAGTCGTGACAGCAGGTTCCTGCCCACGATCGCTTCGAACACCAGCCCCGTCTCAAGTCGGGGAAGCACATCGATCGCCTCGCCTTGATACAGCTGCGGCTGCATCAGAGCGTCGAGCGTATCGGCGTAATGGCGCAGATGATCGTACTGCTCCTTCGTTTTCGCAAGGCCGACGACCAGCCCTTCCGGCGTCTGCCGGAACGCCTCCCAAAGCAACAGCCCATGTCCGGCGTTGATGACCAGCACCCGGCTGTGTCTGGCAAGCGACAGGTTCCCATATAGTTTGTCACGAAGGCGCTGGAGCAGTTCGCCACGTTCGCTGGTCGTCCGCTGGATCCACTGCATCCGCTTCTTGTCTTCGGGGGAATAGGTGAGGTTTTCGGGAAACGCGTCAGGGGAAGCCGACTCGAGCTGTGCTTCCCGGCGGCGCAGTACATCGTCATGGACCTTCGCTTCATAGCCGAGTGAGCCCGGCTGATAGAAGACCTTGCCCTGCAACCCGGAGGGCAGATACTGCTGTGCGACCCAGTGGTCCTTGTACGCATGGGGATACAGGTATCCTTCGCCATGGCCGAATCCCTTGGCGTCCCTGTTCCCGTCCTTCAGATGGTTCGGAACTTCCGCCTTCGCCTCTTCCTCGACCGCATGCAACGCATCGAAGAAGCCAAGCGCGCTATTCGATTTCGGCGCGGTGGCAAGATACAGAGCGGCATGGGTCAGATGGAATCTGCCCTCGGGCAATCCGATCCGTTCGAACGCCGCCGCATCCGCTTCCACGACGGCTATGGCCATCGGATCGGCAAGACCGACATCCTCGCATGCGCTGATCATCATCCGTCGAAATATGAAACGGGGCTCCTCGCCCGCATGGACCATTCTTGCGAGCCAATAGAGCGCCGCGTCGGGATCTGAGCCGCGCAGACTCTTGATGAATGCGCTGATGACATCGAAGTGGTAGTCCCCCTCCTTATCGTAGAGGACCACTTTGCGCTGGATACTTTCTTCGGCGGCTGCCTTGCTGATATATATCTTGGTACCCGCCGGCGGGGGAAACGCATCGGATGAAGTTTCGACGGCGAGTTGCAGTGCGTTGAGCAGCGACCTTGCGTCACCGTTTGCGATATCCACCAGATGCTCCAGCGCCCCGTCTTCGAACGTGACGGAAAAATTTCCGTAGCCCCGTTCCTTGTCGGCGAGCGCCTGGCGGGCGATGTTCATCAGATCCGTATCCGTCAACGGCAGCAACTGGAAAATCCGTGAGCGACTGACCAGAGCGGCGTTGACTTCGAAGTAGGGGTTTTCGGTCGTGGCACCGATGAGGATGCAGGTTCCGTTCTCCACCCATGGAAGCAGGGCGTCCTGCTGGCTTTTGTTCCATCGGTGCACCTCGTCGACGAACAGGATCGTCCGCTGGTTCCAATGGTCGAGCCGGCTCTTCGCCTGGTCGATTTCATAGCGAAGTTCCTTGACGCCGCTCAGTACTGCGTTGAGCGTGGCAAAATAGCTCTTCGTCGTGTTTGCGATGACCCGGGCAAGCGTCGTCTTTCCTGTTCCGGGGGGACCGTAGAATATCACGGACGAAAGCTGGTCCGCCTGGATAGCCCGGCGAAGCAAGCGGCCTTTCCCGATGATGTGTTCCTGGCCGATGTATTCGTCGAGCGATCTCGGTCGCATCCTGTATGCCAAGGGCTGATTCTCGGTTCCGTGTTCGTGTGTCGCTTGTTCAAAAAGGTCCATGACGGGATTATAGCCGAAGCTTCGGACGGGTGCAATCTATCTGCATGGAACGATGCCTTCGGCCAATGGGCTCCCCGTGCCTGGCGCACATCTTCATGGCTGTGCCGGAATCGTGAACACCTGGGCGATGAGACTGTCGTCCTGCGGTCTGGGCGTCGTCCTGATCGCGTCCTCTTCGATCGCCATCTGGGTGAAGAACATGTCGCTGATCAGCGTCGCGACATGGCTTGCGATATTCCCGCCGATTTGCGCCGGTACCGGCTTGCCCGAATACGGCGAAAGATTCATCTGCGCCTTGCGCCAGATATCGTATTTCTCCACGATTCTGTTCCATTGCTCATCGATGCTGCTTCCGTTTTCCGGCTTTCGTGCGAACTGATCCTCCAACTCCGCGGTCAGTTCCCGCTCAAGCTGGTCCGACCATGTGTCATCCAGCAACGATGTGGCGCTGGTGGTCGAGCCGTTGACGATCGACATCGGTTCTGGAATCTCCATCGATCGCACGATCCGTCCCATCCGACTGGGGATGGTCATGGAAACCGAAGTGCAAGCTTCGTATACGGCAGCGAGCCAGCGCTGGCAATCCGTCCTGAAGCCGGGGATGATGTCCAGTTGCCCGATGACGGACTGTGCCTCCGCGGGCAGGTAAGCCGATAGATCGGCGATCCCCGCTGCGGTGACGAACATGGTCTCCGGGGCGGCGGTGCCTGCTTTCTCCAGCAGCATCCTGATCGCCGAGTCAGCCTTCGCTTGCTCTTGCGCGGAATAGGAATCTACGTTCGGATCGACATGCGCGCACGCAGGAATCGTCAGGACGAGCGACACCGCCGCCATGACGAGAATGCTGTTTCGCCGTATCGTCCGAATCAAACAGGTTGCGCACATGGCTTCAGACTATACCATCGGTGGCGGACGCGTCTACCTGATGGGTTGGAAAGTGTGGGGGAAAACTTCGTTTTTGATTGACTATTTCCTGTTCTGTGTGCACATTGTACGATGAATACTAGTTATGAGACTTCGCCGTGGCGTACGGCGCGCATGGATGCCGGACCAGCGAAGTCATTGCTTGGGAGGATCAACAATCGATGAATGAGAACATGGCAAAGATTCTTTCGACGCCGAGCGTGAGGGAACGAAGCATTTTGAAGAATGTCTATCTGTGGATGACCGCGGGGCTCGGTCTGACGGCTTTGGTCGCATGGCTCGTCGCTCGCACTCCCGCTTTGATGTCCACGCTGGTGACGAGCCAGTTCGGCATGTTGCTGATCGTCGTCGGGATGTTCGCCCTTGTGTTTTTTCTTTCGGCAAGATTACAGCAGATGAGTGTCGGCTCCGCGATCGTCGCGTTCCTCGGATACTCTGCGTTGACAGGAGTGATGCTGTCGACGATTTTCTATGCGTTCGCCATTGGCACCGTCTATCGAGCGTTCTTCACTACTGCGGTCGGTTTCGCAGGGATGAGCATCTACGGCATGACGACCAAGCGGAATTTGGATGGAATCGGCTATTATCTTGGCATGGCGCTATGGGGCATCATCATCGCCTCGTTGCTGAACTTCCTGTTCCGCAGCAGTTCGTTCGACTACATCATCTCGATCGTCGGTATCGTGGTCTTCATGGGGCTGACTGCATGGGATACCCAGAAAATCCAGCGCTTGAACGATGAATACGGCTACCGGATGACGGAGGAGGAGTACCACAAGCTCTCCATCATGGGCGCGTTGATGCTCTACCTCGATTTTCTGAACATCTTCCTCTATATCCTGAGGATCTTCGGCCGCAGGGACAACTAGGCTACCCATTGATCTTCTGGTCGCGTATGGTCGGATCGGATGAATCTACGTGAGATGTTCATGGAGCCATGGCTTCATGATGCATAGGGATCGAAAGCGTCAGGCTTTCGGTCTCTCGTCTGTTCCTACATACCTTTCAAAGCCGAATTCATGATACGTTAGACTTTCGTCGATCGGTTCGTCGAATACTCCATCTGCTTGCTTGAATCCGTTCTTCACATATGTCCGTATGGCGGGTTCGTTGATATCGACGACGAACAGACGGATATACTGGGCTTGCATTCCTTTCGCGAGTGCGATCGCATGCTCGATCATGCGCGTCGCGATCCCTCTGCGAATATATCGGACGTTTACTCCAAGGCGATCGATATAGAGGGCTTTCGCAGTTTTGTTTTCCCATGAGATATGCCGTGCTCCGTCGTTCGATCCGCAAAGTGCGAACGCACCGGCTATCGTTTCTCGTCCATCGATGGCTCTGTCGATCAGTACGTGAAGGCGTCCATGATCGATGTCTTCAGGAAAGAAGGCGCATGGATAGACTTCGTTCCAGATCGCGATTCCGGTGCTATCCATATGCTCGATGATATCGAGATAGACCGCTGTGAGTTCAGGTATATCGCTCTGTCGTGCCAGCCGGAAATCCATGGTTGGAGTATATCATGGAATCAGGCTCTGAACAGTGTTTCATGCAATGAATCGGCCGTCAGTTTCCCAGCAACGTCCTGACCAGCGGTAGCAGCGCGAGCGCGAGGTTCCGGTGGGATTGCGCGTCCATGTGCAACCGGTCGGTCGTGCTCGGGATCGCCACGGCGGAGGCGTCGAAGAACGCTGCGTGGGTTCGTTCGGCGACCTGCCGGAACAACGGCGCAAGCGCGAGGCTTTTTTCATGGCTGGTATAGTCGAAGCTGACGAACGGGCTGTCGGCGACGTCTGCGGCGATATGGATCGGTGAAACAAGCAGGATTCGGGGAACGGGATAGCCGTCTCCGTACCGATATGTCCGTACCGCGTCGACGAGCATCTCCGCGCCTCGGGCGATCTATTTGGGAGACGCGTTGAGATGTGTCTTGCAGTCGTTCGTTCCAAGGGCGATGACGACAAGGTCGAGGGGGCGATGGCTCTGTAGCGAAATCGGTAGCGCTGCCAGTCCGTTTCGATTCGGTTCTATCGGATCGTCCCAGATCGTGGTCCTGCCCCCCATTCCTTCTTCGATCACCCGATATCCCTCGAACCCCAGCTTGTCGGACAGCAGGCCCGGCCATCTGGTATGCTCGTCCCAGCGTCCGCCGTCTGGATTGCTGCCGTATGTGTTGGAATCGCCGTAACAGAGTATGCGTTTCATCAGATACCTCATCAATTGATTTTCCATGATTCTTGACGGTGGAGGGATCTTCCGTCAAGGGCCGTAGACGACGATTCCCTCGGAAAGGCCCTGTTTCAATCCTTGAAAGCTTCGTTGCGGAACCTCGAGCCTACAGTTCCTTTTCCCGACATGCGATAGGAAGTGGGCGTCGGATCCTTGGATCACCGTTTTGCCCCAGACTTCATGCTCCGTTGGAACTTTGACCGCTTCCACTGCGGAATAGGGAAGGTCAGGAAGAAACCCGAGGTTCGCCACCGCGCTGTTGGACGGCCTGTCGATATGCGCCGGGATGACCAACCCGTCCCGGCTGAGGACTTCTTCGATCAAGTCGGAGAAGCTGATTCCTGACGTACTGAACAGCGATTTCTCGAACACTCCGGTCGTTTTTCCTTCAATATCCACGATCAGCTGGTTTCCGAACAGATCAGGGCGGTTCGGGATGTCGGGAAGAAGGTATTCGATGAAGGAACTGAAATCCATGGCGTCGTCCAGATGTGCGAACAACGCCAGAACATGGACATCCTCGATGGTATTGACTTCCATTCCGTACACTCCGACAATGCCGCACAGCTCACAAGCTTCTGCGAACGCCGGGAGGTTCCTCCCGCAGTTGTGGTCGGTCAGGGCGAGGATGTCGATCTTCTGCTCCATCGCTTCCACCGCGAGCAGTGCAGGGGTAAGGTCATCGTTTCCGCACGGACTGAGACAGGAATGATTATGCAAGTCTATTCGCACGAGCATGATGGATGCCGCGGTCAGGCGTCGCCCACCAGTTTCAGCAGCTTCGCGATCTTCCACGAGGCGGTGAACTGGTCGTCGCCTGTCGCGATGATCGCAACGTGCTCTTCCTTCGCCGCGGCGGCCATGTCGTCCGGTACCGCCCTGCCGTTGCAGATCACGATCACCTTGATGCCCGCCAAGGAAGCGACTGCGACCGTGTTCTTGTGCGCCTGGATCGTGACAAGCGCGCTATCGTCCGGGGCGTTCCCCATGACATCCGAAAGCAGGTCTCCGGTATACGCTTGGGAAACGGTAGCTTCCGTATCCGAAAGAACTATGGCCTTGTAGCCTTCCTGCGATGCGATTTCTTGTATTGTAGGCATGATGCATTCTCCTTGCTTGCTTGTCGGAACCATCGGTTTCCATGGTTCCGTGTGCCGTCATTTTATGCCGTCGTCTTCCTTGACGGAGGCCTGCTGCGGCTCCAGCTTGATCGTGGAAACGACTACTGTCCCGCTTTCATCGCTTTGTATCGAGAACGAGTCGGAAACAGACTTGACGTTCGGCAATCCCATTCCCGCCCCGAAGCCTAGGGATCGTATCCATTCGTTCGCCGTGCTCCATCCTTTCGTCATGGCCTTGTCGATGTCGGGAATCCCAGGGCCACTGTCACGGCTGGTGATGACGATCGCATCGGGCGTATATTCGGCGATGATTTCCCCTCCGTCGGAATGGACGACAAGATTCATTTCCAGTTCATAGGCGGCGACCGCTGCGCGTCTGATGGTGTGGGGCGATGCGCCGCTCTTCTTCAGCCGTTTCTTGATCTGAGTGCTGGCGTAGCCGGCGTTCTCGAAATCATGCTTGAGGATCGAATAGGTCTGGACTTCTCCAGTCAGGTCATCCGAAAGCTTGACGTTGTTCGTCCGTTTTTCAAGTTCCTCGATTTCCCGGTTGATTTCGACGAGCAGCGTGCTGGTGATGTCCCTGCTGGTGATCATGCCGACAAGTTCCTTGCTTTTGTTCAATACCGGAAACCGATGGAATCTGAACCGGTCGAAGTAGCTGATGGCGAACGACACGGGCATGTCGTCCTCCAGAACGATCAGGTTGCGGGTCATGTGTTTTTCTGCAGTTTCGTTGATGTATCCGAAATCAAGTGCCTTGATGATGTCATCCATGCTGACGATGCCGAGCAACCGCCTGCCTTGGACTATCGGAACTCCTGTGATCGACTGCTCGCGCATCATGACCTGTATCTCCCGCAGCGTCGTTTTCAACGTTGCAGTCGTCAGCGCTTCGGTCATGACATCCTTGATCTTCAGCCGATAGATCAGTTCCAGAATGACCGTCGGCGAATTATATGTATTGATCGGAATTTCTTGCATGCGACCAGTATACATGTATTCGCAATCGATGTGGAAAAAAAATGGTGCCTGAGCCTGCGATTTCTGATATCTTTGGAGTATGGAAATGAAACAGTCTGTTCAGGAAGACGCGATCGCGGTTCCGGAACCTGTCGTGATAGCCGAGGAGCGTTCGTTCCTCGTGGTGGACAAGCCTGCGGGGCTGCCCACCGTTCCTTTGAAGAAAGATCCACCGGGGAAACGGACGTTGCTGGGAGATCTTGCGTCCCGGTATCCTGAGATTCTCTCGGTGCAGACCCAGCGTCCGTGGGAAGGCGGAGCGGTGCATCGCCTCGACACCGCCACCAGCGGTCTGGTAGTGGTGGCCAGAACCGCTTCGGCCTGGAGAGCGCTGTCCGCGGCGCAGCGTGCGGGACTCTATACGAAGGAGTATGCCGCCCTTTCCGCCGGTCCCCCGACGGATGGCGGCGGGTTTCGAGACGGATTCCCTCCGTTTCCGTACGATGATCCGGCGGCGCTGGGTGGATGCGCCGTGCGGATCGGCAGTCTGTTCCGCCCTTGGGGCGAAGGCCGTAAGGCGGTCAGGCCTGTCGGACGCGACGCTGCCGACACTATCCTGAAGAAGTCTTCCCCGACATGGTATGTGACGGAAGTCTGCTACGCCGGCGACGTAGCGTTTCGTGCAATTCCCTGCAAAAGGTTCGTCTGCAGATTGAGCGCCGGATTCCGGCATCAAGTGCGGTGCCACCTGGCATGGGCCGGATGGCCGTTGGCCGGAGATTCCCTGTATGGGGGCGTCGAGGCGGACCGATTGGGGTTGCGGGCGTTCGCGATCCGTTTTCCCGATCCGGACACCACTGCTTCTGTGGAATTCCGCCTTGAACGGTGACCGGAACCGAACCGTTTGCGAGCGGCACTTTGATATGAATCATAAGGAGCGATATGATGAGTGACCAACGAGAACGAAAGCTTGCGAAGCTGCTGGTCGGGTTTTCCGTCCGGCTGAAAAAAGGCGAAAACTGCCTGATCAGGGCGTGCGATGTGCCGATGTCCATGGTAGAGGAACTGGTGGCGGCGGTCTATGATGCCGGCGGTAATCCTCAAGTCCAACTGTGGAACCAACGTCTGGAACGCGCCATGGTGCAGGGTGCGACCGATGAAAGTCTGTCCGTCTGGGCGGATTGCGATTCCTATCGGATGGGGAAGATGGATGCCTATATCGGGATTACCGGAGTGGCGAATGTCCGTGAACTCGCGTCGATCCCTTCTCAGGTGGCCAAGTATTCGGCCAGATACACCGATCCCGTCCATTTCAAGATCCGGGTCCCGCATACCCGCTGGGTCGTCCTTCGCTATCCGACGGAGACGATGGCGATGCAGGCGAACATGTCCACTCGGGAGTTCGAGGACTATTTCTACAGCGTGACGACCGATGTGGACTATGAAGCGATGGGGAGGGCGATGTCCAGGGCAAAGGAGTTCCTCGATACGGTGGACCGGGTACGCATCGTCGCGCCGGGAACCGATCTGTCGTTCTCAGTCAAGGGGCTGGGATGGATTCCTTGTGCAGGGGAAGCGAATATTCCCGATGGCGAGATCTACAGCTGTCCGGTCAAGGATAGCGTCGAAGGTACGATCGCCTACAATTGCGCCAGTACGTACCACGGACACAAGTTCTCCGATATCAGGTTCAGATTTAGCCGGGGGAGGATCGTCGAAGCGCATGCCGACGACGACGCTCTGATCAACGAGATACTCGATATCGACGAAGGCGCCAGATATATTGGAGAATTCGCTTTGGGATGCAACCCGAAGATTACGTTTCCGATGGACAACATCCTGTTCGACGAGAAAATCGCCGGATCGTTCCACTTTACTCCCGGCAATTCGTACGACGACTGCGACAATGGGAACAAAAGCAGCGTCCACTGGGATCTCGTACAGATCCAGACTCCGCAGTACGGCGGCGGCGAAATCTGGATGGACGGTGAGCTTGTCCGCAAGGACGGCAAGTTCCTGCATCCGTCGTTGACCGAATTGAATTTGTTGCAATAATGTTGCAAGCTGGAAGGTTTCTGACAAGAAGGAAGAGCATCGGAACTTTCCAACATGTCGGATCGCACTTTTTCTTTGTGTGTTTATGTTTTTTTGTTGATGACAATTTATTACATAGTAGAATGTTACTTATTTTAGGATTGTTTTTTCGAATATATTGTCGACCGCTTGACTTTTTTTTAACACTACGGTATACCATCCGCAACAACATCAAAGGCGATGTAGGAAAAACTTCCTGCATCGCCTTCTTTTTTTACCGGTGTCCGATATCGGTCGTATCCGGTTCTGTCTCGCCTGTACGAATCGTGGGGATTCGTACATCGGGACGGGAGCCGGCGAGGAAGGGGATGCTGTTGCTCTGTTCCCCAGGGGTGGGGAGTATTTCGTACAAAGGCGTGCGATTGCATCCGGCGTTGTCCGGACAATCGCACGTTTTTTATTTTAGACGGCTGGTCCGCGAAGCGACGACATCGTAGGACTGGACCGAGGGAGGAAGTAATGGAAGGACTGTATTCATCGGTAGACACAATCTGGGTGTTGCTTGGCGCCGTGCTTGTATTCTTCATGCAGGCGGGCTTCGCGATGGTGGAGACTGGATTCACCCGTGCGAAGAACGCAGGAAACATCATCATGAAGAACTTGATGGATTTCTCGCTGGGTACTCCGGTGTTCTGGTTCATCGGTTTCGGTCTGATGTTCGGCACGACGGCCGCGGGCGAGTCCCTGCCGTTCATAGGGGTACCCGATTTGTTCGTGCGGGGTGACTACAGTAGTTCGTTTCCCACCTACGCATTCCTGATTTTTCAGACAGTCTTCTGCGCTACTGCGGCGACCATCGTATCCGGTGCTATGGCGGAGCGGACGAAATTCATTTCGTATTGCATCTACAGCATGGTCATCAGCGCATTCATCTATCCGATCAGCGGCCACTGGATCTGGGGCGGTGGCTGGCTCTCCCAGCTTGGATTCCACGACTTCGCAGGTTCGACCGCGGTCCATATGGTAGGCGGTATCGCCGCCTTGGTCGGTGCCAAGTTGCTCGGACCCCGTATCGGCAAATATGGTGCGGACGGCAAGCCTCGGGCTATTCCCGGCCACAGTCTGACCCTTGGCGCGTTGGGCGTGTTCATTCTCTGGTTCTGCTGGTTCGGTTTCAACGGTGGTTCCACCGTATCGATGACCGGTGACGATACCCTTGTCGCCGCTAGCCGGATTTTCGTGACGACGAACCTCGCCGCCGCGGTAGCCGCCTGTGCGACGATGATCGTGACCTGGATCCGCTATAAGAAGCCTGACGTATCGATGACGCTCAACGGCGCTCTCGCTGGTCTGGTAGCCATCACCGCCGGCTGTGATGCTGTTTCCCCTGCAGGTTCCGCCATCATCGGCGCCATCGCAGGTATCGTGATCGTATTCGCTGTCGAGTTCTTCGACAAGGTGGCCAAGATCGACGATCCGGTCGGAGCGATCAGCGTCCACGGCGTGTGCGGCGCCCTCGGCACGTTGCTCGTCGGACTGTTCGCCGTCGACGGGGGTCTGTTCTACGGCGGTGGTTTCAAACTGCTGGGAATTCAGGCTTTGGGTGTTGTTTCCGTAATCATCTGGGTCGCCGTCACCATGACGATCATATTCTTCCTGATCAAGAAGACTGTAGGTCTTCGCGTAAGCGCCGCTGAAGAAGTCGCCGGTCTCGATATCGAGGAACACGGACTCATTTCCAGCTATGCCGACTTCATGCCAGCCGTCATTCCGCAGATCAACGGTGGAAATATTGCCGTGGCGATTCCTGAAACGAAAGATGAACCGGTTTCCGTGCACGAGGCCGTGCCTGTGAAGAAGGTTGTCACCGAAGTTCCTGCAGGTACGGTGAAGATGACTAAGGTCGTCATCATCGCCCGCCAGAGTAAGTTCGAGGAATTGAAGCATGCCATGAATCAGATCGGCATCACCGGTATCACGGTCACCAATGTCATGGGATGCGGCATGCAGAAGGGACGTTCCGAGTACTACCGCGGTGTTCCAGTCGAGATGACGCTGCTTCCGAAGATCAAGATCGAGATCATCGTCAGCAAGGTGCCCGTGCGCACGGTCATCGACACGGCGAAGCAGGTCCTGTATACCGGACATTTCGGCGACGGCAAGATATTCATCTACGATGTGGAGAATGTCATCAAAGTCCGTACCGGTGAAGAAGGGTATGACGCACTGCAGGACGATGTATGATTGCGCTAAAGATCTCAATAAGCGATTGATATAGGTTCCTTCGACTTGGCTGGGGCTTCCGGAAGTTTTTCGGAAGCCCTTTATGTATGGTCATGAACAGTAGGGGAATCCATCGCAGGCCCTTTTCAATTCATCAGGAGAAGAAAAAAACGCTACTTGTCACCCCTGCAGGTTTTCAATCACTTTGTCCAGAAGGTTGAGCAGAAGTTCGCGTTCGATACTCGTGAATCCTTTTGTGAGCCGGTCTTCGCTGGTCGTTGCAATGCCATGAATGCTCTCATAAAGCGTCTTCGCTTTTTCCGTCGGATATATCCGGTACTGCCGTTTGTCGGAGGGGGCCGTATGCCGTATCCTTCTGATCCTCGCATTGAATGAGAAAAATGATTTTATCCTGCATCTTCAATCGGTCTTTCCGAGTTCCGCCTCTTCGGCTTCGCCGAACGGGACGATCTCCACGCTGTCGGAGTCCACATCGGCGTCGCCCAACAGGATCTCGACCTTGCGTTCCGTTTTCGTCAACTGTTCGTCCAGCCGTTTCGTCAGCTTGACGCCTTCTTCGAACAGAGCTATGGATTCGTCCAGGGAGGTATCGCTGTTTCTCAGTTTTGCAGCGATCGTTTCCAGTCGTTTCATGTCGTCTTCAAAACTCATCTTTGTTCTCCGTATCGATCGTCAGTCAATCGTCGCATGCACCGCGCCTGCGGCGAACCTGATGGAAACTCCGTCTCCGGAGGATAGGACCGCCGCATCGGAAACGACGCTTCCTTGGTCATCAGTTACGACTGCATAGCCCCGTTCCAGTATGGCGACGGGGGACAGTCCGTTCAATTCGTTCTGCATGAGACTCAGGCGATGGCGAAGTTCCCCCACCTGGTGCCGTATGCTGTTTCCGATTTCCCGCGAAACATCGTCCAGACGATAGCGCATCTGTTCGATTCTCCGCGATTGGATATCTCCGAGCGTCCGAGGGGCGTAACGTTCGATAGCGAGCCTGGCCGCAGCTGTTTTCTGGATCAGTGCGTCGGTAAGCGCTCGTTTCATGCTTCGCAGACGGACAATCTGTTCCTCTCCGCTTTTACAGACAAGTTCAGCCGCGGCAGATGGAGTAGGGGCCCGCAGATCGGCGGCGAAGTCGGACAGCGCCCAGTCTATTTCATGTCCTACCGCAGAAACCACGGGAATTTCCGAACGATAGATCGCTTCGATCACGCACGGTTCCGAGAACGGGAGCAGATCCTCGAGCGCCCCTCCGCCCCGTCCCACGATAATTACGTCTGCCAGCAGGAATTTGTTCGCTTGGTCGATGCGCGCCGCAATGATTTCCGCCGCTCCTTCGCCTTGGACTGGCGCAGGGAGCACCAGCACGTCGAGACCGACCGATCGTCTGCCCAGTACTTGGAGGATGTCGCGAAGCGCCGCCCCCGTGGGACTGGTCACCACCGCGACCCGTGTCGGATTTTCAGGAATCGGACGTTTGCGATCCGCATCGAAATATCCCGCTTTCGCATATGCCTGCTTGCGTTCCTCAAGCATCGCCAGCAAATCCCCAGTCCCGGTCTGCTTCATCGTGTCGCAGATGATCTGGTAGGTCCCGCGCCGCTCATATACATCGATCTTCCCGGTGACGACCACTTTGTCGCCATCCTTCGGAACGAAATCGAGCTTCCAGAGCCGGTTTTTGAACATGACCGCGCCAATCATTGCTCGGTCGTCTTTCAATGTGAAATACCAGTGACCTGTGGAGGATGGCCGGAAGTTGGAGATCTCTCCCTCGACCGTAAGACCGTAGAATGCCCCTTCAAGCGTTTCCTTGAGGAGTTTCGTCAAGTCTCCGACGCTCAGAGTGATTCCGTCGAGAAGACCCTGTCCATCCATACGATCATTCCTTTTCCGCATGCGGGAGATCGGCTTGCGCCTGCCGCCCCGGCTCTTCGACCGGCGGGTCGGTGAATTCGATCGTCTGCTCCGGCCGCTTGTTTCCTGTCTTCCTGTCCTTCCGCTTGGTCGCGTCCTGTTTGTTCTCGTCGGGCGACACTCCGGTTCTGTTCCGTTTCCTGATGGCAGCTCGTTCCTGCAGATAGATTCCACAGAACGCGAGTAGCACCGCAAGTAGCCAGAACAGCCATGGAGACAGATAATAGAACCGCGAGAACATGTAGGAAGTAAGCAGCGCTCCTGCAAGACCTGTTTCCGCTGCAAAATAATAGTCGAACCGCTGGACGCAGATGGGAATGAATACCACCGCGAGCACGCCTGCAATGACCGCCGCCATGGGGAGCGTAACCACGGCGAATCCCCCGAGGGCGATCAGCAACGCGATCGCGCAAGCCGTCGTACATGCCGTCAGGATTTTCGATACCAATGTCGCGACCGGATGCTTCGCTCGTCCAAGGAAGAAGAAAACGACAGCTCCGACGACCCCTGCGAGCACTTTCAGAAGCGTATGCCACCACAGCGTGTCATGGGTAAGCGTCTGTAGCAATCCTGAGAAAGTCGCACTGTTCGCAAACAACGTCACGATCGCCTGCTTGTCCACGATGCACTGAACTGCCAGCGTCAGTGTAAGGGCGCCGAATGCCAGGCTCCTGATCGGAAACCAGAAGCGTTTGAGAGGGTTGCCGGAAAAACAAAGTAGTACGCCGACGATCACTCCGAGAACCATCACAGGTGCCGAATTCATCGTTCGTTTCCTCCTGTACCGCAGGTATGCGAGAGCCATCATATCATGTTTCGTGGTTTTGGTAACCATCATCGAGAAGTGCTCGAAGGGAATGGGTCGCGAAAAGTTTTTCCAGCGACCGGCCGTCGTCGGTGGAAAACTATCGTCTGGAGGTTCGTGGCGTCAGAACAAAAAAAGCTGTCCCAAGCCACGAAGACGTTTGGAACAGCTCTTTTTTGAATCGGCGGTAGCCTTATTCCTGGATGATTGCACCAGTGGGGCATACATCTGCGCACGTACCGCAGTCGACACACACTTCAGGATTGATCACGTAAATGTCGCCTTCGGAAATAGCGTCGGCGGGGCATTCGGACTGGCAGGTGCCGCAAGCTACACAAGCATCGGTAATTTTGTAAGCCATGGGAGACTCCTTGTTCCAAAATTTTTTTTATTCAACGGTTCCAATGATAATACGTCCGGTTCCTCAAGGTCAAGGTTTCCTTAATATTTTCATGAGCATAACTTGTCGTGTTGTATAAAGTTAGCTTCTACTAACAATATGCATGCGCACCGGTATTCCTCCATGTATGATCGCTCCGATTGCATGCACTCGTAGCTGGTGGGTTTTTCCCTGTAATGAAGAAAAAAAGATACGAATAACGATTCGATGTACTGAAAACCCCGAAGAACGGGTTTTGTATTTTTGTTACGTCTTTCGATGGCGGACTTCGGAAATAAGATAGCAATATGCAACTTTTTTACAGCAAAAGACAGCGATGGATACATACCTGCAGACTGTTTCCTGCAAGGTGTTCCGAACGGGATCGCCCTATATTGAGCCGTTGCGATGTCGCATGCTATGATTCCTGAGGACGGGGAGGTTCGGCGGGGGATCCGAAGTGCTCTCCCCGCTCGGGAGGTATCGATGCAGACGGGTCAGGATATTCCGCAACAGGTTCGGGACATCATCGGGCGGTTCGCTTTGTATGGCGATCTGGTGGAATGCAAGGGGTTCGGCAACGGACATATCAATACGACGCTCGTCTCGACGTTCAATCAGGCCGGAGTACGGATTCGATACACCCATCAAAGGATCAATAAAGGGATTTTTCTTCATCCCGATCAGGTGATGGAGAACATCAGTCTTGTGACGAATCATATTCGAAGGAAGCTGGAAGAGTGTCATGTCCCGCTCGCTTCCAATCGGGTGCTCACCGTGGTGCCAGCCAAGGACGGTCTGCCATATGCGCTCGATTCCGAGGGGGAGTACTGGCGCACCTATTTGTTCGTAGACCATGTCTACACGTATGAGAAGCTCGACGACCCGTCGGTCGCCCTCCACCTCGGCCGTGCGATCGGCCGTTTCCAGACGCAGCTTTCCGACCTGGACGGTAGTCTGTTGCATGAGACCATCTCCCGTTTCCACGATATGCGCTGGCGGTATGATCAGCTCCGGGACGCGGTTTCCCGTGATCTGGCCGGAAGAAAAGCATCCTGTTCCGATGAGCTTTCGTTTCTGTTCGCGAACGAAGAACGCGGCATGGTGATCAGCGATCTATACCGCCAGGGAAAACTTCGTAATGGTATCACCCATAACGATACGAAGCTGAACAACGTGCTGTTCGACGAGACCACGCGCGAAGGAACTTGCGTCATCGATCTGGATACGGTGATGCCAGGCACGATACTGTTCGACACCGGCGACATGATCCGCACTGCAACGATCACCGGCGAAGAAGATGAGCGGGATTTGTCGCGGATTTCCTGCGATGTGACGTTGTTCCGTTCCTTGATGGAAGGCTATCTGGCGGAGGCGTCTTCGTTTCTGACGGAACTCGAGCGGAGCCTGCTCGCCGAAAGCGGACGGACGACCGCGCTCATCATGGCTATCCGGTTCCTGACCGACTATCTCAACGGCGATATCTACTACAAGGTGTCGCGTCCGGAACATAATCTGGACAGAATGCGCACGCAACGGAAGTTGATCGAGTCGATGGACAACCAATGGGATGTGTTGGAAGCCGCCATCCGCTGATCCTTTCCTCCGCGGAAAGCCCCCGGGGGAGGCTTCCTCGTTGCGATTTCCGTTGCGGATTTCTTCGAACGACGGGTATACTGGAATCGGAATGTCTCGTTCTGTGCTGTTGTGGATTCTGAGGATGAGGGGGGAAGTGTATGAGACTTGCTGTTTTCAGCGACATACATGGCAATCTGCCTGCGTTCAATGCGGTGACGACCGATATGTACGAACATGAACCCGATGGCGTCGTATGTCTTGGCGACATCTCCTTCAACGGACTATATCCCCAGGAATGTGTCGAACTGCTTGAACACCTGAGGCCGATGTGCATCATCAAAGGTAATACTGATTCGAACTTTGAAGAATTTCCGACTTTCGTTCCGTTGGATGATGCCGAACGGCGATTGTACGCTTTGATCGCATACGGTGACAGTCGTCTTTCCGGGCTATCAAAACATATGCTCGAGCGTCTCCCGCTGGTCGATCTACGGGAGATCGATGGCAAACGAGTTCTGTTCTGCCATGGGAGTCCCTGGAGCTTCAAGGACAATTTCTCTCCATCAAGTCCAGCGTTTCCTATGATGACGCAGAAAGTCGATGCATTGGATGTCGACGTCATTTTCTGCGGACACACCCACAAGCGTGAGACATTCGAAATCGGTAGAACGCTGGTAGTGAATGTCGGCGCGGTCGGGTACGCGTTCGACGGCGACCCGAGACCGAATTATTGTATCGCGGATATCTCCTCGGATGGGATATCGATCAATATGCGGCGCATAGACTACGATTATGTTTCGTATCGCGAAGAACTGCTCGCAGAACCCTTGTTCACCGATCTTGCCTATGTGGTCGCGTACGGGCGGTTCCACTGACGGCCTCTCTCGCCGCTCGCCATTCCTCGAGTAATCCGCCAAAGATCCGCCACTGACACTTACCGCCAATGACCCCGCAATGACCCTGCAATGACCCTTAAAGGGGCTGTCGTCGGGATGGAGAACCGGGCTCTATCAGAACTCATCCCGAAACGACAACCCCAGGGCTTTCAGCGAGACAGGAAGCAGCCTCGCTTATCTACGTTTTTTCAGCTTGCTGCTGGCAAGCAGACTCTGGAGGATGATGAAGAAGGCAAGGAGCGCGGCGATCGTGATCCTCGTCCACCACGATGACAACGTACCCTGGAAAGTGATGAACGTCTCGATCGTACCTTTGATCAGGACACCGAAAAGAGAACCGAATACGTTCCCCACGCCACCAGTAAGCAATGTCCCGCCGATGACCGCGCCGGCTATCGCCTCCATCTCAAGCCCTTTCGCCTGTTCAACGAACCCCGAACACGTATTCAGACAGAACAGGATTCCACCGATCGCGCACAGGAAACCATCGAGAATATATGCGAAAAGCCGCGTCCTGCGGACATTCAGTCCCATCAGCAACGCGCTGGTCTCGCTTCCGCCGATCGCATAGATACGCCTGCCGAATTTCGTGTAGCGAAGCAGCGCCCAGATGACCACCAATGCAATCAGCGCGATAATGACAGTAGGGTAGATATACGGGATGACGAGCACCCCTTTGCGGTTCGTGTATCCGCCGAACGGCAGGTATATCTTGTGTGTCGCCCATGAGAGGAACATCGGATTCTTGATGCTGATCATATCCTGGCTGATGATCGCCGTCATTCCTCGTGCGAAAAACATCCCAGCCAGCGTGACGATGAACGGCTGAATCTTCAGATAGGAGACCAGATATCCTTGTACGAACCCGAAAACGATGCCCGTCAGCAGCACAATCAGCACGGAATGGATCGCTCCATATCCGCTGCGCTCCATCATATGGGCGAGCATCATGCAACTCATCGCCACGAACGAACCGACTGAAATATCGATACCGCCGGTAATCATCACCACCGTCATTCCCGCGGCTATGACGATCAGCGAAGCGTTGGAGATGAACAGGTTGAGGAACACCTGGAGCCGTGCGAAGCCATTGTTCTTGAACACGATCATCCCGGCGATATACATCGCGAAGAACAGCGTGATGGTGATCGTCAACAGGAAGGTCGTCTCGTTGAATGCCTTTTTCCTACGCAGCTTCATTTCGCCACCTCCGCCTTCCGCGCCGCGAACCTCGCCGAGAACTTGCGCATGTACCGGTTGAATTCCTCGGACTGCAGCGTGACGATGATGACGACCACGATCGCCTTGTACACCGGAATCTGGTCGGCGCTGACACCCATTGCGTACAGCGTGGTCGTGAGCGCCTGGATCGTATACGCTCCGATCACCGAGCCGGAGATGCTGAACTTGCCGCCTCCGAGACTATTGCCCCCGAGCGCGACGGCGAGGATCGCATCCAGCTCCATGTTCAGTCCGATGTTGTTCGCATCGGCCGAATAGATGCGACTGGTGGCGATCATGCCGGCTATGCCCGCCAGCAACCCGCAGAACGTGTAGGTAAAGAAAATGATCTGCTTCGACTTGATTCCGACATTCCTGGAAGCCGTCGGGTTGATGCCCACCGCCTCGATGTACAGTCCAAGCGCCGTCTTCTTCAGCACGATCGACGTGATCAGAACAACGATGATCGCGATGAAGATCGGAGTGGGGAGGGGGATACCCGGGATATTTGCCCCGAGCAGCTTGAACGATTCCACCCGGATGTAGGTGATCTGTCCCTTCGTGATCAGTTGCGCGATGCCCCGACCGGCAGTAAAGAGGATCAACGTGGCGACCATCGGCTGTATCTTCATCCTTGAGACGAGAAACCCGTTCCATGCCCCGCATACGGTCCCTGCGACAAGCGCCGCCAGCAGTCCGAGTATCCATGGCGCATGGTATTCATTGACCGAGACTGCGCCGCCGGACAGAATGTAGCAGCACACCGCCCCGGCCACGGCCATCACGGCTCCGACGGAGATGTCGGTGCCGGCCGAAGAAGCGACAACGAGCGTCATCCCTACAGCGAGGATCACCAGCTCGCTGGCGCGGTTGACTACGTCGACCGTATATCCGTACAGCACTCCGTTCTTGATCGAAAGATGGAAGAACGTCGGCGTCTTGATCATGTTGACCAACAGGACGAGCGCCAGGCAGATCAGCGGAAGGAACAGTCGATAGTGAGTGATTCTCTTCAGTTTTTCGTTCATCGTTCACCTCCGGCTATGGAAGCCATGATGCTTTCCTGGGACATCCTGTCCCCGTCCAGCTCGGCTACCTTCGCTCCGTCGCGCAACACTTCCATCTTGTCGCAGGTCCTGAGCATCTCATCGATTTCTGAGGATATGAACATTACTGACGTCCCTTGATCCGCAAGTTGAAGGACAAGCTTCTGGATTTCCGTCTTCGTGCCGACATCGATGCCACGAGTCGGCTCGTCGAGGATGAAGAAATCCGGCTCGGTGAGAAGCCACCGGCCAAGAATCACTTTCTGCTGATTGCCGCCGGAAAGCGACTTGACCGGGGCGTCCCGGTCGCTGGTCTTGATCTGCAGCAGATCGATATATTTGTCGGTGAACTCTTCCTGTTCCTTCCGCGACAGCAACTTGAATACGCCTCGCTTGGCCTGTAGCGCGATCATGATGTTCTCCCTCACCGAAAGGTCCGCGATGATTCCTTCGTTCTTCCTGTCTTCCGGCAGGTACGCCATGCCGGCGTGCATCGAGTCTATCGGATGCGAGGCGGCGAACTCGCGCCCGTCCACATGCAGCTTGCCGCTGTCCGGACGGTCCGTCCCATAAATGCAGCGGGCGAGCTCAGACCGTCCGGAACCGAGCAGTCCGGCCAGCCCGACGACCTGTCCTTTCTGTATCTGCAGATCGAACGGCTTGATCGTCCCCGAATGGCCGAGCCGCTCCGTCGAAATGACCACGTCTTCGGCGGGAGTGTGCTTGCGCAACGACTTGATCGAAGCCAGGTCATCGAAATCCTTGCCCATCATCTTCGCCACAAGCTGGAGCCTGGGAAGCTGTGCGACCGGGTATTCTCCGACGAGCTGGCCGTTGCGAAGGACGGTGATCCTGTCGCAGACTTCGTATACCTGCTCCAGGAAGTGTGTGACGAAAATGATGCCGACGCCCTGTCCTTTCAGCTTGCGCATCAACGTAAACAGCTTCTCGACTTCCAGTTCGTCGAGGGACGATGTCGGTTCATCGAGAATCAGCACTTTCGCCGACATGTCCACCGCCCGGGCGATGGCTACCATCTGCTGCAAGGCGATGGAATAATGGCCTAGCGGAACCGTGACGTCGACATCGATATCGAGGCTCTTGAGCAGCTCGGCGCCCAATCTGTTCATGGTCTTCCAGTCGATTCTCCCGAATTTCTTCGGTTCACGGCCGATATAGATGTTCTCTGCGACCGAAAGGTTCGGGCAGAGGTTGACTTCCTGATAGACGGTGCTGATTCCTTTGCTCTGAGCCTCTTCCGGGGAACGATTGACGATCGGATGATCGATGCCTTCCAGCCGGATTTCACCCTTGTCAAGCTCGTATACGCCCGTCAACACCTTGATCAATGTCGATTTTCCGGCGCCGTTTTCTCCCATCAGCGCATGGATTTCACCGGTTCTCAGTGTGAAGTCCACATCCTGAAGGGCCTTGACGCCCGGAAATGACTTGCAGATACCTCGCATGGTGAGGACGACGTGCTGATGCTCCTCCATGTGCTTCCTCCTTGTCGATGATGAGGAAACGGTGGAGATCAGCCCCCGCTTCTCCACCGTTTCCAAGGAATGGAACGCTTAGTACAATCTGGTAGCCTTGACCGCAGGCAGATCCATGCTGGTGTCGAATACCTCTTCCACAACGTACTGGATCTTGTCGACTGTTTCACCCTTCTCAAGTTTCTGGATGATTTCAGCTACGCGAGGCCCATGCAGCGGATTGCATTCGACCGATACGTTCATGTCACCGGCGATCATGGAATCGAATGCCGCTGCGACTGCATCGAAGGAAATGATGATGATGTCGCCGTTCGGTCCGCAGGTCTTGCCGGCGGCCTTGATCGCATCGATGGCGCCGAACGCCATGTTGTCGTTCTCCGCGACCACGACGTCGATATCGGGATAGCTCTTGAGGAAGGATTCCATGACTTCCTGTCCTTTTGCCTGGGTGAATTCACCGGTCTGCATGGCGAGCATGTTCCAGTTCGGCTGTGTCTTGACGATGTTTCCGAATCCTTCGGTGCGTCCGATCTGTGCGGAAGCTCCGATCGTGCCCTGCAGCGTGACGATGTTGATCTTCTCGTTGCTGCGACCCTGCTTCTTCAGGTAGTCGATCAGCCACTTGCCTGCGTCCTCGCCTTCCTTGATGAAGTTGCCGCCGACCCAGCAGGTATAGAGGGAAGGATCGGACACATCCATCATGCGGTCGGAAAGAATCACCGGAATTCCGGCGTCCTTGGCTTCTTTGAGAACAGTTTCCCAACCGGTCTCGACAACGGGAGCGACGACGATGTAGTCGACGTCCTGCTGGATGAAGCTTCTGATGGCCTTGATCTGGTTCTCCTGCTTCTGCTGGGCGTCGTCGAAGATCAGCCGATAGCCGTTGGCTTCGGTGAACGTCGATTTGAACGACTGGGTGTTGGCGGTGCGCCAATCAGATTCCGCGCCGACTTGCGCATATCCGACTACGATCAGGTTGTCGGATGCCGCGGGGGCCGCGCTTTCCTGAGCTCCCCCTGCGAAGACGCCGGAAAGGGCGACGAGGGCGACCAATGCGATTGCCAATGCTTTTTTCATATCGATTCTCCTTTTTTCCCACGGACGTGGGAGCGCAACATGGATATAGTCTACGGGCCGGTTTTCGGAAAAAGATACGGGAGAATTTACGGAGTTGCGGGAAAATCTTACGAAAAGCCCGGAACACGGATATTGTCAAGGAGGAAAATTTTCCGATTATGGTGAGTATTTTACGAGCGTGTTCGTTAACGCAGGGACGACGACGGAAACCGCGGTTCCTTTTTCCCATTGGCTTTCTACGGAAATACCGTATTCGGGACCGTAGTGGAGCATGATCCGCTGCTGTACGTTGAACAGCCCGAAACCGCTGTCGCAACCGGATGTCTTGCCGTGGATGCAGCGCCGCAGCTCCTCGACTTCGTCCGGACGCATCCCGATCCCGTCGTCGGCGACGCTGAACACGACGGAGCCGCCGACGAGTCGGCCGGTGACAGTGATGCTGCCTTTCCCCCGCTTCTGCTTGATTCCATGATACAGGGCGTTCTCGACGATCGGCTGGAGCGTCAGCTTGAGGATCGTGCAATGTTTGATCCTGTCCTCGAAGTCGATGCGATAGGAAAGTATGTCCTGATAGCGGACATGCTGGATCTCCAGATAACTTCGGATATGCTGCTCCTCTTCTTCGACCGTGATCTGGTCTCTTCCGGAGGAGAGCGTCGTGCGGAAGAAATCGGAGAGATACGAGATCATCTTCAGCGCATCCCTGGGCATGTTGCTCTCGACAAGAGCCATGATCGTATCGAGCGTATTGTAGAGGAAATGCGGATTGATCTGCGCCTGGTACAGCTTCAGCTCGTACGATCTCAGATCCTGCTGCTCCTGCGTGATCATCCTGATCAGTTCCTGTATCTCCTTCGTCATATGATTGAAGCTCGAAGCGAGCACATGCAGCTCCTCGTCGTAGGAATCCTCGTCGAGTCGCGGAGAGAAGTCTCCCGTGGCGATCGTCTCCGCCGCCTTGCGCAGCTGTGCGATCGGATCGCGGATGCTGTTGAGCACTTTCCTGCTATACGATGCGCTGAAGATCATGTAGAAGACGAACACGACGAAGAATCCGATCATGGAATTGGTAGCGTTCATATAGAGCTGTTGCCGCAGTGCGGCCATGCTGCGGGCCTCGAGGTGGATGTACTCCTGAATCTGCTCCTGGATCAGCTCCGACAGGATATACACGTTCAGATCCAGCAGCCGCATGTTTTCGTCGTAGTTGCCGTACTCCTGGGCACTCTGCTCGACTTTCCTGCAGACGGCTTCCAGATTGTCCAGATATCGGAGTATGATGGCGATCTGCGTCGCATTCTCCTTGTTCGACAGATCCTTGAGACCGTAAAAAGCGTTCCTTGCTTCATCGATCAACAGGTACGGATCGTATATCTGGTCGTTCGGATATTTTTCCATCAGGTTCTTTACGCTGCTGGCGTTGGCGACGGACCGGTACATGGCGTAGTCGATCTTTTCCTTGAATCCGACGGAGTACTTGTTCGCTTCGGTGATGTTCCTGACGATCTTGTCGTAGGAGAGCGTCGTGGTCAGGAGCATCACGAGCATCAGGATGAAGAACACTGCGACCGGTATGAGGCTCAGATAGGCGCTGAGTCTCAGCCGCTTGATCAATGATTTACGGCCGGACATCCCAGGCGCCCCTCTGCCGATACTCCTTGGGGGAGCACCCGACGATCTTCTTGAACAGGAAGCCGAAGTAGTGCGGATCCTGGTATCCGATTTCCGGCGCGATCTCGGAGGAGCGCATCGTTGTCGTCCGTAGCAGCTCTTTCGCGATATCCATCCGCGTTTCGGTCAGGAACTCAATGAATGTCTTGCCGACTTCCTGGCTGAATACCGTGGAAAAATAGTTCGGACTCATGTTCACTTGCTGCGCCACCGTGTTCAGCGATAGCCCGTATTCCTTCGCATGGGCGAGAATATATTCCCTCGCTTTTGCGATCTGGAGCGAATAGCGTCTGCTTTGCTGCTTCTCGCGTTCTGAAAGCACCGTATGGAGCAGATGTTCGAGATATCGGCCCAAACCGGTTTTGTCAGGGATCGAAGCGGGGACGGTCCCCAGCGCATCGGCAGGCTTTTTTTGCTGGATCGCTATTTTTTCGGCATAGGCCAGCGCGCAGAAGTATGCGTTCATCGCCACATGGAGCCTGAACGAATCCACATCGCAGTTCTCCGGTCCCAGACTTTCCAGATACTCTTCCACGAAGCCCGGGATTTCCTCCCGCATGCCCGTCATGAGGAAAACTTCGATCGTTCCCCAGCTGAGGGTCTTCGGATCATCGATCTTGATCTCCTGCGTCTGCTCTCCCGCCAGTTTCATAGTCTTGACATCATCATGGAAGATGATCTGGTTCTTTGTCGTAAAGAAACGGGTGGCGAACGCCTTGTTCGCACTTTGATACGAGTTATGAAGCTCGCTGAGACGGTTCACGGAATGTCCTACGCCTCCGAAATATTCCACCTGCGGGTAGTTTCGGCAAATGGCCCTGATCGCAGCGGCTGTGTCGTCGGCGATGGTGTCCAGCTCTGTTTCCGAAGAACCTTTCAGCACCAGCGCGATTCCTTCGAATCCCCGCTCGAATAGAATAACGCGATGGTCTCCGCTGAACAGGAAGACCGCCCTATCCGTGGCTTGCTGGGTTTTCTCCCAGTTCTCCGGAGTATCTTCGGCCGGCCGGAACCGGCACAGCATGACGTTGTACATCGGCGCGATCATGTCGAGACCGAGCTTTTCCGCTTCCTTGATCAGCTCGGGCAGATTCGTGCGGCGCTCCAGCACCTTGGTGAGGAACAGGTTTCTTTCCAAGGCGAACTTGCTTTTCATTTCCTCAAGATACATCTTCCTGAGGGTTTCCTCCTCCTGTTCTTCCTCTATCTGGAGCTTGATTTTCTTGATCACCTGCAGCAGCTGCTGCGACGAAATGGGTTTCGAAAGAAATTCGGTGACGCCGATGCTGATCGCTTTCTTCGCATATTCGAATTCCCTGAAACCGGAGAGTATGACGATCCTCGTCTGGGGAAAGTCGCGCTTGACGAGGGTGGCGAGCTCCAGCCCGTCCATGAACGGCATCTTGACGTCGGTGATCAGGATGTTCGGTTTCTTTTCCTTGATCAGCGGCAGGGCGAGCTCTCCGTCTCCGGCTTCTCCGACGAAGCTGAAACCTTCCTGCTTCCAATCGATATTTTCCTTGATGCTTTTGCGTATGAGAAACTCATCTTCAACCAGAAATACGCTGATCATCGTCCACCACCTGCAAGGATTCTATCACGATATGTCGTCTCCGGGTGGAAAAAACGCACGGAAGGATGTATGTCGCGGCGCTTGCGCTTCGTAGGCGGGCATGATTCCTGTTGCACAGGCGGCGTCGTTGCAAGTATAGTTTCACTCGTATGCCGGAAGGTCCCTGCATGTCGGTGCGCTCCGTCCGGCCGTTTCATCGCACTATACAGAGGAGTACCGATCTTGAAGAAAATCGTCCTGGCTGAAAAGCCGAGCGTCGGGCGGGAACTGGCCCGGGTCCTTGGCTGCAAGATACGTGAGAAAGGATATATCGAAGGCGACGGATATGTCGTGACATGGGCGCTGGGCCATCTCGTGGAGCTCGCCCAGCCCGCGGCGTATAGCGAACGCTACAAGCGTTGGTCGCTGCGGGACCTGCCCATGCTTCCTGAAGAACTGAAGCAGGAGGTGATCGACCAGAGCAAGGAGCAATACGAAATAGTCTCGTCGCTTCTGAACAGGTCCGACGCCGGAGAGATGGTGATCGCCACCGACGCCGGCCGTGAAGGGGAGCTGGTGGCACGGTGGATCATGAAGCTCGCGGGCTGGAAAGGTCCGGTGAAGCGGTTGTGGATCAGTAGCCAGACTGATGCCGCTATCAAGGAGGGGTTCGCGAATCTGAAAGACGGGGATCTGTATCTGAATCTGTATGCGGCGGCCGAAAGCCGCGCCGCGGCCGACTGGTACGTCGGGATGAACGTGACCCGCGCGCTGACCTGCCACTACGACGCGAAGCTCTCCGCCGGTCGTGTCCAGACTCCGACTCTGGCGCTGATGACCCGTCGGGAAGACGAGATCGAACAGTTCGCAGGCAAGTTCTACTGGACGCTCAAGGCGGATTTCGGTCTGTTCTCCGCTTCGTGGTACGGGCAGGACGATTCGATCCGGATTCCCTCCGAGGAACAGGCGAACGCCCTTGTCGCGAAGATCTCCGATGCCGATGGGACGGTTTCAAGCCTCAAGACGGTGGATCGGACCGAACAGCCTCCGCTTGCCTACGACCTGACCGCCCTCCAGCAGGATGCCAACGTCTATCTTTCGTTTTCCGCGAAGGAGACGCTCGACACGCTGCAAAAACTGTACGAAGTCCACAAGATCGTCACGTATCCCAGGACCGACAGTCGGTACATCACACACGACATAGTGGCCACGATCCCCGATCGGCTGCGCGCCCTGGCTTCGACTCCGTTCGGTCCCATGGCTACGGGATTCGCCGTGAAAGGCTGTAGGATTGACGAACAGCGGTTCGTGCAGGACATGCAGGTCACCGACCATCATGCGATCATCCCCACTGAGCAACGTGTCGATCTCGGGCGTCTTTCGAACGACGAACGGGCGCTGTGGGAGCTGATCGTCATCAGGTTCCTGGAGGTTCTGTCCCCCGACTATGCATACAGGACCACGACGCTCGAAGCTGCCGTGGAAGGTGAGCGGTTCGTCACCCGGCTGACCATCCCGGTCGAACAGGGGTGGAGGGATGTCGCGCGGGTGATCGGCCGGCGTTCCGCCGCTCCGCTCGCTGGCGACGACGATGATCCCGATACCGGCGGCAGTCTGGCAAGGTTGCAGGAAGGGGATTCCCTCCATGTCGTCGGAACGAAGTTGCGCAAACAGACGACGGCCGCTCCGGAACGGTATACCGAAGCGACGCTCCTATCAGCAATGGAGCATGCAGGACGTTTCGTCGACGACGCGAAGCTCAAGAAGCGTCTCGGCAATGGCTTGGGGACACCCGCTACCAGAGCCGACATCATAGAGAAGCTGATACAGAACCACTATGTGGAGCGTGTTGGCAAGGAACTGGTTCCTACCCCAAAAGGACGGGAAGTGGTCCGTCTCGCCCCTGAACAGCTGCGATCTCCTGAACTTACCGGCCAGTGGGAGGAGCGACTTGCGAACATCGCCGAGGGAAAGGAGTCGAGCGAACCGTTCATCCGCGACATCAAGCGAAATGCGTCTGATCTGGTGAAGCAGGTCGTGGACAGCGGCCTGGTGTTCGAGCCGAAGTTCTCCGAGAGCAAGTCCTGCCCTTGGTGCAAGGGCCCAATGATGAAAGTGCTAGACGAATTCGAGCAGGTTCACTACGTCTGTCAACGCCTTTCCTGTTCGTATGAAGAAATGGAAGTGAAGAAACGGGTTCCCGTTCCGGCTTCCGATCGGAAGCGGCCGGTTCCGGTTTCTGTTTCGCCCGATGCCGGAACTGTGGCGAAGTCCCGCTCTGTCAGGGGAACGTCTGTGGAGGACAAGGCTGTGAGCGCGAAGGTTGCAGTCTCCGTGAAGCCTGTCGCCGCAGCCGTAGCGCCGGCTCCGACGAAAGCCGCGGTCGCGGTTCCCGATTCGGTCGGCTCCGTCGTCACGCCAAGCGGCGGCGCGGTGAAGAAGAAAGTCGTCCTGGTGAAGAAATCGGCCGTAGCGATTCCTAGTGCGCCTGCCGCCGCCGTTCTTCGAACGACCGGTGCCGCGGCCTTTGCGAAGCCGCAAGTGACGCGCCCGTCCTCGTTCAGTCTCCCCGACGATCCCGACGAAGATGATCTGCAATACACGTGGGAGACGGTTGTGGAGGTGGTTCGTCCCAGCAAGCTGGAACGGAGAGCTGTCCGCGACGACGGGTACCGCGACCGTCCTCGCACTCAGGACCGCCGCGACGCCCGTCCCGCACGGGAGGACCGTCCTTGGGGACATTCCGGACAGAGCCGGTACGATGTCGATTCCTCTTCCGAAACCGGGGGGACGTTCGCCGATTTCCTCGCCGCAAGCCGAACGCGCAAGGAACGTGACGAGCGAAAGAAGCGGCGATAGGAATGTTTCACTTCCGATACACGGGGCGACGGCTTGCGTCGTCCCTTTCGGATGTTCTATGCTGGAAGGAGAAGCCTTTGCGCGGATCACGGTCCGCGGCGAGGCACGGAGGTGGAGCGTGAATAGAATCATTACGATCGGCAGGGAATTCGGAAGTGGAGGCCGGGAACTCGGCAAACGACTGGCCGAAAAACTCGGAATAGCATACTACGACAAGGAGATCCTTGTCGCGATCGCAAAGAAGACCGATTTCGCCGTGGACTATGTGCAGCAGATACTGAGTCGCCGTCCCGAACTCTATTTCCCGATTACAGTCGGACAATCGTTCTATCCGATCGTCGATCCGATTCTGGAGCAGAACAATACGGTCTATTCCGAACAGAGCAGGATAATCACCGATATGGCGAAGAAATCGGATTGCATCATCGTCGGCCGCTGCGCCGACTATATTCTGAAGGATATGCATCCCTTGCGTCTGTTCGTCTATGCGGAGATGGACTTCAAGATGGATCGGTGCAGACTCCGTGCGAAGGAGCATGAGGATCTGACCGACAGGAAGCTGACCCAGCAGATCAAACGGATCGACAAGAACCGGGCGAGCTACTATCAGTTCTATACCGGCCGCAAATGGGGGGACAAGCTGAACTACGATCTGTGCATCAACACGTCGTACATTCCCATCAAGGAAGCCGTTGACGGAATCGCGAAGATTTTCTCCTGAACCAAGCCGTCTCTTCCAGCTTTCCCCTCTGTCCGGACGCAGCGACGGGCCGTTCGGCGTCTCTGGCGAGAATCTAGTTTGCAGGAATGATGCTTCCTGCTATACTGACGGCGGCATGTGAAGCGAAAGCTATCGTGATCGCCAGACAGGAGTCCGTATGTTCACAGTCGACAAGCTCATCATCTATTTTTTCATCTACTGCGTTTGCGGATACATCTGCGAAGTAGTGTACTGCTCAGTTCCCGCCAACCGGTTCGTCAACCGAGGTTTCCTCTACGGGCCGTATCTGCCTATCTATGGCTTCGGCGCCATCGCCGTGATCCTGTCCTTGGAGCCTTTCTTCGACAAGCCGTACCTGGTATTCATCTTCGGCATGATCGTCACTTCCGTTCTCGAATATTTTACCAGCTGGCTTCTTGAGAAGTTCTTCAACACGAAGCTATGGGACTACTCCCGGTACAAGTTCAATATCAACGGACGTGTCTGCCTGCTGAACTCGACACTGTTCGCACTGCTCTGCCTGATCGTCGTCTATGTCGTCCATCCGGCGGTCGCCGCCTTTGTCGGCAAGTTCCCGCAGAACCTGTACCATCCGATGGCGATGGTGATAGCCATCGTCATGTCCGTCGATGCGACGGCGAGCATCTACCACATGGCGGCGTTCCAGGCGAAGGTCAGGGAGGTCAAGGAGAAGAGCAAGGAATTCGCAGAACGTCTGGCGTTTCTGCAGAAGGAGGGGAGCCAGCAGCTTGTTGCGAATGCCAAGGCTCGTTTCGACAAGGAGATGGAACGCTTGAAAGCGGAGTTGAGCAGAAAGAGCCGTCGTATGGTCGATGCGTTCCCCAGCATGACCAGCGCAAGCGAGGAAATGAAGGAGCAGTTCGAGCAGTTGCGTGAGGGAGTGAATCAGTGGCGGCTGAAACACGCCCAGGAGCGGGCGGAACTTCACGCAAAGGGCCGGCAGATGAAGATTGAAAGGAAGGCGAACAAGCGTTGATGGACGAGAAGATGCAGGAACGGATCGACCGGATTCGCGACGAGATCGCACAAGCGGCCGCTTCGTGCGGACGGGATGTCCGGGAAATTACATTGATGGCGGTGTCCAAGACGCATCCGTGGGATGCCGTGATGGACGGCTATGCCGCAGGTCTGAGATTGTTCGGTGAGAACCGCGTGCAGGAAGTCGAGGCGAAATTCCCGCCTTTCGAGGAGCGCCCCGATGGCATGCAAGTCCGCCTGATCGGCCATCTGCAGAGTAACAAAGTGAAAAAGATCGTCCCGTTGGTCGATGGGATCGACTCCCTCGACTCCTTGAAGCTCGCTCATTTGATCAGCGATTGCTCCATGCGCAACGGAACGAGGATGCCTGTGCTTCTGGAATACAATACTTCTGCAGAAGACGCGAAGTCGGGCTTCGAGTCGGAACACGATCTGTTCGACATGCTCGATCATATCGAGGAATTGCCGGGGATCGTCGTCCGCGGACTGATGACCGTCGGTCCGTTGGGTGGAGATGAACGGACGATCCGCAACGCGTTCTCCCTGTTGCGGACGGTGCGGGATCGATGCAAAGCGCGGTATCCGTCGTTGGATTTCAGCACGCTATCGATGGGAATGAGCGGCGATTTCGCATGGGCGATCCGTGAAGGTTCGACGCTGGTGCGGATCGGCACCCGTCTGTTCGGGGCGAGGGACTATACGACGTGAAGCGAACAATGATCCGTCTGATAGCCTTGATGCTCCTCGCGGCGTTCTCGATCCAGAGTCTCGGCGCCGCTACCGTATCGGACGCCGCGACGAAACTTCCCGAATACGAACCGTATGCCGAGGATGAATTTCCAATCTGGAGCGGCAAGCTCCGTCGTGCCGAATCGCTCTTCTTCGGATCGTTTCCCATCACGCTTCCTGTCGTCGTCCTCGCCTATAATCTTGCCGTGAATCTCGGCGCCTCCCCGGTAGAGGAGGATCCCGGCTTGAAGACGGCCCTGGTACAGTTCGGCATCGCCGCTGGCGTTTCGTTCTCGATCGCATTGACTGATTTCATCATCGGCGAGATACAGGGAGAATGATCGATGAAGACGGTTGAACGAAGTTTCACCCTCATCGTGGGGGCTGTGGACGGCAAGACGCGGGTGGATGCATATGTCGCTGTCAATTCAGAGGGGCTCGTCAGCCGAGCTTTGGCAGGCGCAAAGGATACGGTGATCCTCATTGATGGCGTTGCCGCAAAACGCAGCCGCCCGGTCAGGGAGGGTCAGACTGTAGAGGTGCGCTGGACTGAGCGTTGCTTCGAGGGCGTCGAGCCGCAGGACCTTCCGTTGCAGATCCTCTATGAGGACGACGACGTGCTGGTGATCGACAAGGCGCAGGGCATGGTGGTGCATCCTGCGGCGGGGAATCCTGACGGAACGCTGGTCAACGCGCTCGTGTACCGATACGGCGCCTCGTTCGCAAGGATGGATGCCGACGACGACCGTTCCGAAGATGATGCGTCGTCCGACGATTCCGACATTCCCGCTCCGGCCATCCGTCCAGGGATCGTCCATCGGCTGGACAAGGATACCAGCGGGGTCATGGTGGTAGCCCGCAACAGACAGGCTCATGCCGCTCTTGCGCGCCAGTTCAAGGATCGAACCACGGAAAAATACTATATCGCGATCGTCAAGGGACGAATGCCGTCGCGCAGGGGGCGGATCGTGACGGGCATCAGGCGCGATGCCGAAGATAGGAAACGGTTCACGGTCTGTCCTGAAGAAGAAGGCAAGCGCGCCGAGACGCAGTATCTGGTCCTCCGTCAGTACGACGGGTACGCATTGCTTCGGATCAGGATCCTGACGGGGCGGACGCATCAGATTCGGGTGCACATGCAGTCGATCGGACATCCTGTGCTCGGAGATTCCGTCTATTCCAGGAAAGACGGGAGTTATCCCGATGCGTCGCTGATGCTCCATGCGTTGCAGATCCGGTTCGACCATCCGTCGAACGGCGGGAGGGTGCGTTTCGTCGCTCCGATGCCGCCACGATTCAAGGCTGTGCTCCGATCGCTTTCTCCTTTGTGTTCGAGGCCGGGCGATGAGACGATGTTCCTAGAATAACCGTCGCATTTTTCCGTTCACATGATCAATTCCGCGGTCGCGGCGATGATCTCCAGCAGTTCCGGGTTGAACATCTTTTCGATTTTCAATGTGCTCGGCGCTCCGTGTCCGGGAAAGAGCAGCAGATTTTCGTCAAGGGACAGGAGCCGTTTGCGAATCGCTTTCCGCAGCAGTTCCCGCTCCATGATATCCGACGTGGAGCCGATTCTTCCCGACATGATCACATCGCCGGTGAACAACGCCCGATCGAGCTTGAACACCATGCTGTCGAGAGAATGGCCTGGGATGTGTATCGCATCGATCTCGAACCCGCACAGGTGCAGCGTCTGGTTGTCCGTCACCTCAGATACATGGTAGTCGTAGATCGATGCCGCCGCCGCATGGACCTCCGGCGTATAGATTTTCAGAAGCGTTCCCAGCCCTTGCACATGGGCATCGTGACGGTGGGTGATCAGCACATGGTCGATCGTGTAGTGGTGTTCCTCGATCAGTTCGATCAATTCCACATCGACATGTCCGGGGTCGATCAGGATCGCCGGCCCTCCGCCATCCTGTCCGATGAGATACGTATTGCAGAATCCTACTACCGAGAAGTGCTGGAATATCTTCATGCTCAAACGAAGTTCGCCTCCTCATAGTTGGAATACTTGAACGTCACGCGCCGCCGGTCGGTGTATCTGAAATCCGCCTTCTTCATATTGCAGTCCTGGAAACGGACATCCCGAAGGTGGGCGCTGGTATAGTTCGAATAATAGAGGTCGCAGGACGAGAAATCGCATTGAATCATGTCGCAGCCGGTGAAATTGGTGTGCAGCAGCATCGAGCCGGTAAAGTCGCAGTCGATGAACTTGCTTCCTGCGAATACGGAATACCGGCTGTCGATATCGAGGAACCTGCACCGGTCGAACAAGCAGAAGTCGAGCGAGGCGGTGACGAACTTCGCGCCCGTGAAGTCGATGTTCCGGAACGTACAGAAGCCAAGGTTGCAGGTGACGATCTGCGTTTTCGCACAGTCCAGATCCTGGAATTCGGCATTGGTGATCGTCATGTCGTCGATCCTGGCGTGCGACGCCAGCCGTCCGGCGGAATACGCCAGCGCTCCAGCCTGGTCGTCGCAATGGCGGAAGCAGGTGTCGTGTCCGTTGCAGACGAAACCGGGACATCCTTGGACTGCGCAAGTCTTGAACGTGAACATACTGTAACAGTACCAGAATCGCATAGGATGTCAACAGGTATGCTCTGCGATGGACCGCGGTATGGCGCCTGACCGGTAGGACACCGGTCGGATGCCATCGAAATGTCCCGGTCAGTCGGTCAAAGGGCCAGCTTGAGGATCTCTACGATGTCCTGGGCTCCCAACCGGCAATATGAGCCGATAGAACCTTTGTTGACCAACGCCTTTTCCGCCATGTCCTGGAAATAGGTATCGTCATAGCCGAGGTCGGAAAGTGTCGTCTTGATCCCGAGGCTTCGGTACCACTGTTCCTGTCGTTCGATCATTGCGTCGATGACGCCGAACGTATCCGACGGGGGAAGCGTCACGCCCCATACCCTGACGGCGTACTGGACGAATTTCTCCGGGTGTTTTCGCGAGACGTATTTCATCCACGCCGGGATCACGATCGCCAGTCCTGCCCCATGGGTCATGTCGTATCTTCCGCTCAGTTCATGCTCGATCTGATGGCTTCCCCAGTCGCCGCCTCCTCTGCCCGGGTTGAGCGAGTTGTTGTGGGCGATCGTACCCGCATACATCATCTCAGCCCGATATCCGTAGTTGCGAGGATCCTTGAGAATCCTCGGGGCGAGGTCGATGACCGAACGCATCGCACCTTCCAGCAACTGGTCCGTGACATCGGTGTGCTCGACCGCGCTGAAATAGCGTTCGAACATGTGCGCATGGATGTCGATGGCTCCGCATGCCGTCTGGAACGGAGGCAATGAATACGACACTTCCGGATCGAGGATGGAGAACTTTGGAAGGTAGAGCTCGGTTTTCACTCCTCGCTTGAAGCCGGTGTCTTCGTTCGTGATGACGCAGGAATTCGAGCTTTCCGAACCGGCGGCAGGAATCGTCAGTACGACACCAAGGGGCATTGCGGCGGGAATCGTAGCCGTCGGGTCCATGAAATAGTCGTCCCAAATGTCCTTTCCGGGGGCGAGTAGGGAACCGAAGGCGATCGCCTTCGCCGAATCGATGACGCTTCCGCCTCCTATCGCCAGGATGAAGTCGATCCCTTGTCGTTTGACGAGCTCGATTCCTTCCCGAACCAGTGAGATGCGCGGATTCGGCACGACTCCTGGGAGTTCGACGAACGGAACTCCCGCCGTGTCGAGCGACGCAACGACCGTATCGTAGATGCCGGTTCGCTTGATGGAGCCGCCGCCATAATGCAGCAGCACTTTCTTGCCGCCGAAAGCGAGAACCTGCTCTCCTGCGAGCGAGTGGGTTCCTTTGCCGAAAATAATCTTGGTCGGATTGAAATAGATGTAGTTTTCCATATCGTTAGCATATCCGCTTCGTCGATTTTTCGCAATCTCCGACGATTTCGACAGTCAATCCTGCCTCGCAGTTGTCAAGTCCTGCGTTTCCCTATAGAGTGTTGGATGGGATTTCGGAGAATGAGGAGCGAGCAAGATGGATGGCGTAGTTATTCGCGGCATCAACAACATCTATTCCGTCCGTTGCGGCGCTGAGACCTACCAGTGCCGGATCAAGGGCAAGCAGCTTGCCGACATACAGGGGGAGTATAACCCGCTTGCAGTCGGCGATTTCGTTACGTTCGCTCCGTATTGTGCGGGCGAGGGGCTGATTACGGCGAGGCTTCCCCGGCGCAATAGTTTCCAACGGTGGAACGTGAAGGGGGAGTGCAACCAGACGGTGGTAGCGAACATGGATTTGGTCGTCTGCGTCTGCTCCGCCGAGACTCCGCCGTTCCGCCCCAGGTTCATCGATCGCGTCATAGCATGCGCCAGAGGCGTGGATGTGATGATCGTGATGAACAAATGCGATATCCTCCTTACCGAGGACGAACACGAACGATTCCGTCTGTTCAGCGATCTTGGCTATCGGACGATGGCTGTCTCGGCGAAAACCGGGGAGAACATGGATCTGCTTTCGCAGACGCTGGCCGGATCCACTGTGGCGTTCGTCGGCCAGAGCGGGGTGGGCAAGTCCACGTTGATCAACCGTCTGCTGGGAAGCGACGGGAAGCAGCGGATCGGTGAAGTGTCGCAGAAGTTCAATCGCGGGCGGCATACTACCAACCATTCGTTGATGCTCGACGGACCGGGGTTCGTCGTCGTCGATACCCCCGGCGTCCGCGAGATACTCGTACCGCATGGCGATCCTCACATGATCGCAGATTCATTCCCTGAATTCCGCGCGGTCGCAAATCTGTGCGAATACGATGGATGCCTGCATGACCAGGAACCTGGCTGCAAGGTCAAGGAGCTGGTCGAGGACGGAAATATCCACTTCGACCGGTATGAGAGCTATCTGCGGATGCTCGCTTCGTTGGATGAACGTGTGCCGCAATGGCTTTCCGAGAGTTATCTGGAGAGCGGAAAGGCAGTCACTACGAGCAAAAGCGGCAAATTCCAGCGGAAGAACAAGCTGATGGACAGCAGAGACGGGGTGGGATGGACCGTCATGGACCATGTGGAAGAAGACTCTTGAGGATCTGGGGTTCCAGTCCGTACTGGATCAAATCGTCTCATGCGCGTTGAGCGAGGAAGGGTCCTCTGAACTGCGACTTCCTCGGTTCCTGACTGATGCCGGACATCTGCGCGAGCGTCAGATGCTCGTCGGGGACATCCTGCGCATTTTCGGCAGTGGTTCGGTTTCCGTTCCTGACCGGTTTCCACCGATATCCGATGCGCTCGAAGCGCTTTCCCGATCCGTTTCGTCGTTGTCCGGAGAATATCTGTACGATATCGGCTGCTACATCAGGGCGACCATCGATCTTCGTGATTTTCTGCGTAGCCCGGTATCCGCGGCTGATAGGATCGAGGCCTCCCTCTTGGAGGAGCCTCCTGCGGCTTCTCTGCTGCCCGAGGTTCCCATGGAACTACAAGATCTTGCAACGGTGATCCTAGATGCGCTCGAATCTCCCGGACAAGTCAAGGCGACGCATCCTGCGATCCGTTCCTTGAAAAGGGAGATCGATCGACGGAGGGCTGAGCGGGCGCGCTTCAGTCAGGAGTTCATCCATTCCAGCGCGCCGTTGATGCAGAACGATCAGCCGGTATTCCGTGATGGCCGCGTCGTACTGCCTGTCCGAAGCGATATGCGTGGTTCCGTACAAGGCTTCGTCCATAGTTCGAGTTCCAGCGGTTCGACCGTGTTCGTGGAACCCTATCGGCTTGTCGAGCTGAATAATGCGGTCGTGATGGCGGAGCAGCAGATTCAGATCGAGATTGCGAGGATCCTTTGCGACTTGACGCGAAAGGTGAGGGAATGTGAGGATCTGCTGCGGATCCTGACCAGACAGGTCGCTCAAGCGGATGCGTTGTTCGCATGCGCTCGCTGGGCTTTTCAGAACCACTGCACCGCCACCGAACTGGATGCGGATGTTCCTTGCCGGTTGCTCGAGGCTCGCCATCCGTCCCTCGGCGTGCGTGCGGTTCCAATTACTATCGTACTGGATACTTCAATCCATGCCGTGGTGATCAGCGGTCCGAACGCAGGCGGAAAGACCGTCACGATCAAGACAGTTGGGTTGCTGGCATTGCTCAATCAGTTCTGCGGTTTCATTCCCGCCAAGGAAGGGAGTTCGCTCCCTGTCTTCGACGGCGTATACACCGATATCGGCGACGACCAGAGCATCGAGCGTCAGCTGTCCACGTTCAGCGGCCACATGAAGCAGATCGGGCTGATTCTCAATGCATGTACTTCCAGGAGTCTGGTGATCCTTGATGAACTAGGCAGCGGGACCGATCCCGTAGAAGGCGCCGCGATCGCCCGGGCAGTGATGGAGTATAGTGTCGCTCATGCCGAACTGACGCTGGTGACGAGCCATCATGGAGTGCTCAAGCAGTTCGCATACGCCTCTGACCATGTGCTCAATGCCTCGATGGAGTTCGATGAGAGGACCCACGAACCGACATTCCGTGTCATCAGCGGCATTCCTGGCGAAAGCCACGCCATCGATACGGCGAGCCGGATGCGCTTGCCGTCCGAGGTCGTCGCCGCTGCCCAGCGGTATCTGGGAGACGAAAGCGTGCAGATCAGCTCGATCATCAAGGCGTTGGAGCGGCGTCGCAAGGAGGCCGACGAGCGGGATGCGTTGATCGAGCGGCGGTATCGTGAACTCCAGGACCAGGTGAAGGACGTGGAGCTGAAGCGGCTGAAAGTGGATCAGCAGGAAAATCTGGTGCGCAAGGGGCAGATCGGGGACTTGAGCCGTTTCATCGCGGAGAAACGGAAGGAGCTGGAGAACCTTGTAGCGGAGCTGAGGGAAGGCGAGATTACGAAGGAGAAGACCCGGAAGGTACGTCAGTACATCGCTTCTCTGGAAGAAAAGGAACGGCAAGCGGCGGAAAAACAGGATGCGAAGGAGCGTCAGGTCGCGCGGCAAGCTCTCGCTTCGGCTGGAAAGGTCGTGTTCTCTCCCGGCATGGACGTCCTGTGCGGCGCCCATAGGAGGGAAGGCCGTATCATTCGTTCCGACGGAAAGGGCAAATGGGTCGTGGCGATCGGACCAATGAAGTTTTCGCTCAAGGAAACGGAGCTGTCGGTTCCTCCCCGTTCCCAGGAGGCGAAGAAAGTCAGTGTCTCGTTCCAGAGTTCAGCTCCGAGACCGAAACTGACGCTTGATGTCCGAGGTTGCACCCTTGAAGAAGCGATCGATCAGGTTTCTTCCGAAATCGAGGCGTGCCTTGTCCATGGCGTATCGACGTTCTCGGTCATCCATGGCTATGGCGATGGAATCCTCTCCCGGGGGATTTCGGAGTATCTGAAAAATCAGAAATCCGTCGCCGGGTATCATTTCGCGTTGCCTGAGGACGGAGGGATGGGCAAGACCTACGTTGAGCTTGGTTAGCGTCTCCGCGGTTGTTTCCTGATATTCGTTTTTCCTATTCCACACGTTTTCACCGAGTTTCTGATGCGGAGGGAGCGGTATGCCTCTTGACATTTTTTTAGATTAGTAATTTACTAAATTAGTAAATCCGTTCAGCGGTATGTCTTCGTATCGCGTGGAGGGAAAGGAGTCAACATGAAGATACCGACTACGCTGAAACACAAGCCGGTCGTGGTTTCGGAAAATTATGAACAGGTAGATGGACGCAACGCCTATGATTCGGATGCAAAGGGACTGTCACTTGGGCTTGCGCAATGGAACGATCGGGGGCGCGTCGACATTTCGGCGAAAGTCTGGCGATATACCGGTGAAAAGTGGTCCCGCCAGTCGGAGGAGTTGCCGATGACCAGGGTCCTGGATCTTGCCATCCTGCTTTGCAGAACATACCGGTATTTCCAGGACGCCTATCGATTTCCGAAGTACTATGATCCTGACGATCCGAGGATCGATCGCGTGGGGTTGCAAGGAGATGCGATGACGATCGATGTCTGCGTGGACAATCCGATGATCGATACGGATATCAAGCTATTCGCTCAGGTGCTTGGAGAGGAGGGGGAGCTGCTTGGGGAGCGTTTCCGTGTGCTGGGGGCGTTGCTTGAGGATATGGGGTATGCTGGTCGTCATTCCAGAACTGACGGGCGGTGATCGTCGATGTTTGACATGCTTGGTGCTCCATGGTACGCTGTGAATCCGGTCGCCCCGTTTCGTGATAGAAACGGGGTCGCCGTGTCTTCGGGTGTTCCGGAGCCGATGTGGAGGAAGCTATGTCCGATTATATGAACGGTACTGGAATCCAGTATCATCTGCATATCAAGAAAGGGGATGTTGGTCGTTATGTGATCCTTCCGGGGGATCCGAAGCGGTGCGAGAAGATCGCCAAGTATTTCGATCAGCCAAAGTTCGTCGCCGATAGCAGGGAGTTCATTACCTATACCGGCTATCTCGATGGCGAGAAGGTCAGCGTGACTTCTACTGGGATCGGTGGTCCGTCGGCTTCCATCGCCATGGAGGAGTTGTTCAAATGCGGTGCGGATACGTTCGTGCGGATGGGCACCTGCGGCGGCATCGCGCTTCCGGTAGTGGGCGGCGATGTCGTTATTGCCACTGGTGCGGTACGGATGGAGGGGACCAGCAGGGAATATGCGCCGATCGAGTTTCCCGCCGTGGCGAATTTCGAGGTTGTTTCCGCGTTGAAGCAGGCCGCTGAGCAGCTGGGCAAGCGCCATCATCTGGGTGTTGTCCAGTGCAAGGATTCATTTTATGGTCAGCATGATCCTTCGGAGATGCCGGTCAGCTACGAGTTGATGAACAAGTGGGAGGCATGGAAGCGTCTCGGTGTGCTGGCAAGCGAGATGGAGAGCGCCGCGCTTTTCGTTGTCGCCGCCAGGCTCGGAGCCAGATGCGGTAGCGAGTTTTTCGTTGTCGGCAATCAGGAGCGTGAGGCGTTGGGGTTGGACAATCCGAAGCTTCATGATACCGAGGATGCGATCAAGGTTGCGGTGCAGGGGATTCGGAACCTGATTGCGATGGATCGCTCCTAGTAAGGGTCATATCAGGGTCATTGTGGGGTCATTGTGGGGTCATTGTAGGGAGCGAGGCCAGTGGCGGTTTTCTACGAGGTGCGAGGTGTGGGGATCGTGCGAGGTGTGGACACCTGTCCCTTGCCCGAAAAGACGATTCAGATACTCGTCTTTCCATTGTAGCGTGGACATTTGGTTCAGGATTTTTCTCCATTGTTGTTCGTTGTCCGTCGTGGTCGCATAGTGAAGTTTTCGTTCGGTAATTCCGTTGAGTTTTCCAGTTATATGGCCGCGGAATGAGTACTTTGCAGGAGATGTATCGGGCCAGCAGCTTCCGTGGATGCGTTCATATCTGCCGCAGAATCTCCATCGGTCGGGAATCATGCCTGCAGTCATGAGCCAGCGGTACATGTCGCGCATGGCGAGCAGAAGGTCCCGTTGTGAATGAAGCGCGATGACAGATTCTTCGCGAATCAAACGCCCTTTCTCTCCACGCTGTCTGTTATAGAAGCACGTGTAGCTTCTATTCAAGTTGTGCAGTATCGATTCGAGCGCCGACGCTCTGTCGCAGGAACTCCCCGTGCAGGGGCTATCTACGATCATGCAGAATCTGCGTTTTGCGGCGGCATAGTCGATCAGGAAGTCGCATGTCTGAGCGAACGTACTCGCAAGGAATCCCCAGTATCGATGGTAATCGTCTTCCACGATGAATATATCCCGTGTCCCGCAAGCGATGAACGTGACCAAGAACATCGGGCATTCTCGATCCTGAGAGGAAAGCGATCCGAAAACATCGTCCATGGGAACCTCCCAAAATGGTTTTATCATCTCAAGAGGGAAAAACTGTCCTGTGATTCAATTCAATTCGATCGGTTCGTACAGCCTATCGGCGGTACAAGACGATTCCTTCCGATTCCAGGCGTTCTTGCCATAGCTTCAGGAGTGCGTCCAGTTCCGCGGAATAGTCGGTTTTCAGCGGATCGTCTCCGTATGGCAATGTGTCGATGACATCGATCATGAACAGCTCGAGTCCGATGCTTGCGTATTCGTCCTGCAGTTCCTTGCATTCGTGCATTCCGAGATCGAGACGGAATCGGTGACTGTTCGCTGCGGCTCTCGTGTCGAGCGCTGCGGCAAGATAGCATCGGTCGTTCTGGAGATTCCTGATTCGAAGGATTCCCATCTCCGGGCGAGTCGATTCATATTGTTGTTTGAGCGCTTTCTTATCCATCGCAATCCTCCATGCTCCGTTTCTCTGCTATTCAGCTACGTCTGTGTCGCGCATGACCTTGGCGATGGTAGCATCAGGCAGTTGAAAGAGTCAATGTCGGTCGGATGTCTCGCATTCGAAGCAAGAAAGGGATGTCGTGCGATGCCGTAGAGGGGCGATCATGGAAAGTTCTTTTCTCTTTGACCGATGGACGGAGGGTTCCGATGTATGGAAAATCCTTGCGGAAGGTTGCGCCCCACCATGCGATTGAGAGCGATATTTCTTTATCGTTTTAGGAGATATTTTGTCATAGGTATATAAAACGTACGAGAAAATGTCAGAAATCGAGGTTGCACATCACGTCCAATGCGTATATATTATGCAAAGATTGTGTATATAATTCCCCCTCTATTCAAAAGGTAGGACTCAGATGGAACTACAGATTCAGGATTTAGTCGCATCGATCAAGCGCGATGGAATCGAAGAGGCAGAGAAGAAGGCCTCTGAAATCATTTCTGAAGCGAACCGGAAAGCCGAAGATATCATAGCCGCCGCAAAGAAAGAAGCTGGAAAATTGGTTGAGGAAGCAAAGAAGGATATCTCTGTCCGGGATCAGAGCGCACGTGCTTCGTTGCAACAGGCTGCGCGAGATGTCCAGCTCTCTTTAAAAAAGTCTTTGCAAGAGCAGATGGACCGATTGCTCGTAGCAAAGATATCCCATTCTTTCGATTCCAATGCTCTTGTCGAGCTGATCGTGAATGTGATCGCCTCAAATGTCGCCGATCCTTCCAAGACCGTCGTCGAATTGAACCAGAAAGCGTTCAAGTCGCTGGCTACCGATCTGAAGGCGGCGCTTGCCGTGGAGATCAAGGCTGGACTGGAGATCAAGCCGGTGCCGGGCGTGGATGCGGGATTCCGGATCGCCGATAAGGATGGTTCCGGCTTCTATGATTTCAGCGCCGAAGAAACCGCCGCCATGATGGCTCCGTTCCTGAGTCCGGCGATTCAGGAAATCGTTTTCGCCCCTGTCGAGCAACGATAAGAGGAGCACACAGTGTCATCCTACTATTATCTGGTCGCGACGTTGCCGATGCTTCGATACGATGGCGCCGCGCCTATGACGTATGAGGATTTCCTCGAGCTGTGCCGCGGTAACGTGAGCAAACGGGATTTCCGTCTGATCAGTTCCGCGACGCTTTCTCCCGCGGGTGATGATCGGAGCTCGACATATCCGTTTTTGAAAAAATGGAATCATTTCCGCGATATGGTCGCAAGCGAACTGAGCGATCAACGAGCTCGTAAGCTGGAGTTCTGCGGTGACCGGTATAAGAATGAAGGTGACAAAGAATATAGGATTTCCGAGACCGTCAGAGCCGCGTTGTCCGCCCCGAATCCGTTGCAGGGAGAACTATTGCTTATTTCCCTGTATTGGAAGTTTCTGGATGACTTGGGCGGGCTTCATGCCTTCGATGTCGACGCATTGCTGGCATATGCGGTCAAGCTGCAGCTCCTCGAACGGAAGGGGAGGTTCTCGTCCCAGGAAGGGAATACCGAGTTCCGGCGGCTTTTCTCCAATCTGCAGTCAAAAATCAAGAGCATATAGTGGAGTATGGATATGGCAAAGAATAAAGGACGTGTCACCGGCGTGAACGGGAACATGGTTACAGTGGAGTTCGATGGCGCCATTTCAAAAAACGAAGTGGGCTACATCCACGTCGGGGGTACTCGCCTGAAGAGTGAGGTCATTAGGATCAACGGTCGCACGGCGAGCCTGCAGGTCTTCGAAATGACCAACGGTGTCGCCGTCGGAGATTCCGTGGAGTTTTCCGATGAGATGCTGAGTGTCGAACTGGGGCCGGGATTGCTGACGCAGATCTACGACGGATTGCAGAACCCTCTGCCCGACCTTGCCGCGAAATGCGGTTTCTTCCTGCAACGAGGCGTATACCTCGATCCGATCCCGGATCGTGACTGGGCGTTCACTCCTTCCGTGCATGTCGGGGATTCCGTACGGCCGGCGGATGCGATCGGAACCGTACCGGAAGGGTTGTTCACCCATCAGATCATGGTTCCGTTTTCTTTCGCGGATGTTCCTTGGACGGTCGTATCCATCAAGGAAAAGGGTGTCTACAACGTCAGGGACGTGATCGCCGTCGTCAAGGATCCGAAAGGGAATGAACGGAATCTTACAATGGTGTTTTCCTGGCCGGTCAAGAAGGCGATCACCAGGTATGAAGAGCGGTTGCGTCCCGACGAGACCATGGTGACGAAAGTCCGCATCATAGATACGTTCCTTCCTGTCGCCAAAGGCGGAACCTATTGCGTTCCCGGGCCGTTCGGGGCGGGAAAGACAGTTCTGCAACACCTGACCAGCCGTAATGCCGATGTCGATATCGTGATCATCGCAGCTTGCGGGGAGCGTGCCGGCGAGGTCGTCGAAGTGCTCAAGGAGTTCCCCGAGCTGATCGACCCGAAAACAGGGCGGTCGCTGATGGAACGAACGATCATCATCTGCAATACCAGTTCGATGCCTGTCGCGGCACGTGAAGCTTCCGTGTATACGGCGGTGACTATGGCTGAGTATTATCGGCAGATGGGTCTCGATGTCCTGTTGCTCGCCGATTCGACGAGCAGATGGGCCCAGGCGATGCGTGAAATGAGCGGTCGGCTTGAAGAGATCCCCGGCGAAGAAGCGTTCCCGGCCTATCTGGAAAGCCGGATCGCGGAATTCTATGAACGTGCCGGCAAGGTTCGCCTGCGCAACGGCAGGGTCGGTTCTGTCACGATCGGAGGAACCGTCAGCCCTGCTGGAGGAAACTTCGAGGAACCAGTGACGCAGGCGACGCTGAAGGTCGTCGGGGCGTTCCACGGTCTTTCCCGTGAACGGTCCGACGCCAGAAAATATCCAGCGATCCATCCGATGGAAAGCTGGTCGAAGTATACAGGGATCATCGATGACTCCAAAGTAGAGTATGCACGTTCGATCCTGTTCCGGAGCAATGAAATCAACCAGATGATGAAGGTCGTCGGAGAGGAAGGAACTTCCGTGGACGACTACGTCATCTATCAGAAAGGGGAATTGCTGGACAGCGTCTATCTGCAGCAGAATTCGTTCGACCCCGTAGATTCGGCGGTGCTTCCGGAACGGCAGGAGGAGACGTTCGATGTGCTATTTCATATCCTCGGCTCCATCTATGACCTCGAGGACAAGAAGGAAGTCCGACTGTTCTTCAACGAGGTGCGCCAGAAGTTCCTGGACTGGAACAACGTCGAACAGAAAAGCGAACGTTTCGGCCAGCTTGAAGAAGAATTGACCGAACTGTACAGGAGCAAGGCCGTCGGTTTCGATCCGGTCGCAGAGAAACTGCTCTCAGGTGGTGCAAGATGATGCAGAAAGTATATACGAAGATTGAATCCATCGTCGGAAACGTCATTACGGTACGTGCCGATGGTGTCAAGAACGGGGATCTGGCTATTGTGACGACTTCCCATGGCGAGTCCTATGCCAATGTCATCAAACTGGACCGGGATATGGTTTCTCTGCAGGTGTTCTCTGGCGCACAGGGAATCTCGACGGGGGATCAGGTCCGGTTTCTCGGCGTTCCGATGCGCGTGTCGTATTCGGAAGATCTGCTGGGCAGGGTGTTTACCGGTAGCGGCGTGCCTCGGGACAAGGGGCCGGCGCTGACTGAGAACATGATCGAGATCGGCGGGCCTTCGGTCAATCCCGCGAAGCGGATCATTCCACGAAATATGATCCGTACCGGCATTCCGATGATCGATGTGTTCAACACGTTGGTGGAAAGCCAGAAACTGCCGATTTTCTCCGTTTCCGGTGAGCCGTACAACCAGTTGCTCGCCCGCATCGCGATGCAGGCCGAGGTGGATCTCATCATTCTTGGAGGGATGGGGTTGAAGTACGACGACTATCTGTTCTTCAAGGATACGCTGGAAAAGAGCGGCGCAATGAGCCGGACGATCATGTTCATCCATACCGCGAGCGATCCGACGGTCGAATGCATGCTGGTTCCCGACATGGCTCTAGCGGTCGCGGAACGGTTCGCCATCGATGGAAAGAAGGTTCTTGTGTTGTTGACCGACATGACCAACTTCGCCGATGCCATGAAAGAAATGGCGATCACGATGGATCAGGTTCCTTCCAACCGAGGGTATCCTGGGGATCTGTACAGTTCGCTTGCTTCCCGCTATGAAAAGGCCGTCGACTTTGAGGGTGCCGGGTCCGTGACGATCCTCGCCGTCACTACGATGCCCGGTGACGACGTCACCCATCCGGTTCCCGACAACACCGGCTATATCACGGAAGGTCAGTATTATCTGAAGGGCGGACGGATCGAGCCGTTCGGCTCCTTGTCCCGTCTCAAGCAGCAGGTCAACAAGGATACGCGTGACGACCATCGTGCGTTGATGGACGGCATGATCAAGCTGTACAGCGCATACAAGGAGTCCTTGGAGAAGAAGTCGATGGGTTTCCAGATGTCTGAATGGGACGACAAGCTGCTGAAATACGGAGAGCTGTTCGAAAGCAAGCTGATGGACCTGTCCGTGAACATTCCGCTTGAGCAAGCGCTTGATCTTGGGTGGGAGATTCTCGCCGAATGTTTCGAGCCGAACGAGACCGGGCTGAAAAGCGATCTGATCCTCAGCCGCTGGCCGAAGAAAGTCAGTTGATTCTGGAGGGAACGAATGGCCGTCAAGTTGACGAAGAATGAGCAGAAGAAGCAGAAGGACCAGCTCAAGCAGTACCAGCGCTATCTGCCGACTCTTCAGCTGAAGAAGCAGCAGCTCCAGATGGTGATCAGGCAGATCGAAGCCGAGGTCGACCGATTCAGGAAGCAACAGCAGGCTGTCGTGGCCGGGTTGCAGGACTGGGTCGCAGTATATCACGAGAACCGTTTCTTCCGCGAAGAGCTTCGTCTGGAGCATCTGGTCCAGATCGACCGGGTGGTCAAGGCGAGGGGGAATATCGCAGGTGTTTCGATTCCTGTGTTCAAGGAGTTGACGTTCAAGCCGATCGCCTATGACTTGCATGAATATCCACTGTGGGTCGATACCGGTATCGCTTCGTTGCGGGATGTCGCGAGATATGATGCGCTGATCGCAACATTGGAGCAGCAGATTTCTCTGTTGGGGAAAGAGCTGCGTACTACGAGCCAGCGTGTGAACCTGTTTGAGAAAGTCAAGATTCCAGAATCGAAGGAAAATATTCGTCGGATCGGAATCTACCTGGGGGACCAGCAGACCGCGGCAGTCGTCCGCGGAAAGATCGCCAAGAAGAAATTGGTGAAGGTGACTGCATCATGATAGTCAAGATGAAAAAGGTGTCTGTCATCGTGCAGGCGCATGACAAGAAGGACATGCTTCGTGAGTTGAGGAAAGCAGGTCTGCTGCATATCAGCGATGCGGCTGTCCGGACCGCTACGGTGGAAGAACTGCAAAAGGAAGGCGAAGCGATTGCCCGCATCCGTTCCCAGATACAGGAGAGCGCCGCGGCATGGGCGAAGCGGACTGGGCGCAAAGGGCGGATCGAGCAATTGTCCTGTACCGACGCCGAGTTCGATCGACTACATTCCCGTCTTTCCGACATGTTGGTAGAACGGAAAGAATTGTCCGAAGCTGTCGCAAAGGAAAGTCTTTTGCGTGAGCAGATCAAGGACTGGGGAGATTTTGATCCTGAGTCTGTCCAGTCCCTCGTGGATGCGGGCGTCCGTCTGACGTTCTACACCATCGGGAAGAAAGAGCTTGAACGAATTCCTCAGGAGATATCGTATGTCCGGCTTGCTCCGGTCGGCAAGATGGTCGCCATCGCGGTGCCTGGAGACTTGTTGCCGGCGGAGATTTCCGCAACCCGATTCGAACTGCCGGAGTATGGGCTTTCCGAGCTGGATCTTCGGATCAACAACGCCAGAAAACGCTTGTCGGATATCGAAGATGAGTTCGCCTCCTGCGCGCGGTATGTCGATGCATATTCCTTGCGTCTTTCAAGGACCGAACAAAGTACCCGGTTCGAAGAAGTGGCGTCGGCGATGGGCGATGGAGATCAGATTTCCTGGGTGTCCGGGTTCATTCCGGAACCGAAGGCGGATGAGTTCCGACGTCTTGCCGCCGACAACGGGTGGGGATATCTGATCGACGATCCTTCCGAAGATGATAACCCGCCTACGCTGATCAAGTATCCGAAAGGTGTCGGGATCATCAAACCGGTGTTCGATATCCTCGGCACGGTTCCCGGGTATCGTGAGAACGACATCAGCATGTGGTTTCTGCTGTTCTTTACCCTGTTCTTCGCGATGATCATCGGAGATGCCGGCTACGGCGTGGTCTTTCTTGCCGTAGCCATAGGTCTGCATGTGAAGCAACGCAAGGCTACGAACCTGACGGTCCTGCTTTATGTGCTGAGCATCGCCACGGTGGTCTGGGGGGCTCTGACCGGTACTTGGTTCGGTTCCGAGGTAATCCTTGAGTCGGCGCCGTTTCTTCAGAAGCTTGTGATTCCTGAGATTTCCAACTATCCGCAATTGTTCGGAGTAGATACCGTCAGCGCTCAGAACGCCGTGATGAAGTTCTGCTTCATCATCGGCACCGTACAACTTTCGCTTGCTTGCGTTCTCAACGTCATCCACAAGATTCCCAAGAGGGATCTGAGCGCTTTCGCGGATGTCGGATGGATGATCGACATCCTTGCGTTGTATTTCATGGTTTTGCAGTTGGTCGTCGGAGCCCATACGAATATCTCCATGATATTCGGTGCGGTCGGCGTCGGATTCCTGCTCGTCTGCGTGTTCGGAAGCCAGGGACCCGGCGTGTCGTTCCTGCAAGGACTGAAATCCGGCCTCGGAGGTTTCTTCACGACGTTCCTGAACACGATCAGCTGTTTTTCAAATATCATGAGCTACATACGTCTGTTCGCCGTGGGCATGGCTTCCTTGGCTATCGCCCAGAGTTTCAACAACATGGCGAGCGGGATGTTGCATGGATTCGCGCTTCCGGCAGGGATCCTGGTCCTCGCCATCGGTCATGGACTGAACCTTGTCATGGGACTGCTTTCTGTCGTCGTTCATGGGGTGCGATTGAACCTATTGGAATTCTCCGGCCAGCTCGGAATGGAGTGGACCGGCGTTTCATATGATCCGTTCAGAGAAACGGTACAAGAATCATGACGTTGTTGGTCAAGACAACTAAGGAGTAGAAAATGAATAGTATTGCGTACATCGGAATGGCTTGTGCACTGTGTCTGTCCGCTCTGGGGTCCGGGCTTGGCGCCGGCGCCGCTTCTCAGGCTGCTGTCGGTGCGTGGAAGAAGTGCTATGCGAACGGGAAGCCCGCTCCGTTCATCATGGTCGCATTCGCCGGTGCTCCGCTTACCCAGACGATCTATGGGTTCCTGCTGATGAATTTCATCCGCAGTGCGGTCGCTTCCGGTGCTTCGGGCATGCTCGCCCTCGGTAGCGGCGTGTTCGGTGGGTTGGCGATCGGTCTTTCCGCATGGATGCAGGGCAGATGTTCCGCCAGCGCTTGCGATGCGCTTGCAGAGACAGGAAAAGGGACGGCGAACTATTTCATCGTCATCGGTATCATCGAAACCGTTGCTCTTTTTACCTTGGTTTTCTGCTTGCTGTTGCTCCAGTAGTCATTACGTTTCCGGCCAACAGCGATAGTCAAGGCGATGGATCGTTTTCGATCCATCGCCTTTTTTGCAAATCGACTTGCGAAAGATCGATGCGGCGGGTATGGTGTGAGGTGTTATGATCATTAGTGCGAGCAGACGGTGTGATTTGCCGGCAATATACCCGAAGTGGCTGGCGAAAAGATTCGAGGAACAGTATGTTCTGGTAAGGAATCCGTATTCATATCATGATGTCTCGCGCGTGGATTTGTCCCCGTCCTCCGTCGATGCCATCGTGTTCTGGACGAAAAATCCGCGTCCGTTCATTCCATGCCTCAGCGCTTTTGATCGCTATGCATACTGTTTCCAATATACGCTGACGGGGTATCCGGCTTCCATTGAACCCGGAGTTCCCCCATTGGAGGAGCGGATCGAGTCGTTCCGGGATCTGTCACTGCTGTGCGGTCCCGTTCGAGTGGTGTGGCGATACGACCCGATATTGATGACCGACGACTTGTCCGTCGGATACCACAAGCGGATGTTCGCGAAGTTGTGTACGGCGTTGGAAGGGTATGCGGATGTTTGCATGATCAGTTTCTTCGATATGTATCGGCATCTGGAACGGGTTCGCAAGCGTTTGGGCATTCGCGAACCCACTGTGGGGGAGTGTCTTGATCTGGCGCAGTCATTTTCCGACATTGCGAAAAGACGGGGGTTTTCCGTCAGAACCTGTGCGGAGTCCGCCGACCTGTCGCGTTTCGGAATCGAACATGGAGCCTGTATCGATTCAGGGTTACTTGCTCGCATTTCTGGAAAGATCTTTCAGAGGAAAAAGGATACATGCCAGCGGAACTGCTGCGGGTGCTTGCCGAGCGTCGACATCGGCACCTACGGAACCTGCCCGTACAACTGTTCATATTGCTATGCGAACGCCAGGACTGTCACGAAAATCCATGACGTGGATTCTCCGTTGCAAATTGGTCGGCTTGATGATCGGGATATCGTGCATATGCGGAAGAACATGTCCATGACTGTTTCTTACCAATTCCCCGAGTTGCCGCAACGGTGACATGTCTGTCGGCTTAACACACATTTCTTTTTTTCTAAAATTTTGCACTGAGCCATAAAAAAACGCCCCGATTTGGAGTCGAAGCGTTTCTTCTTCTAGATTTACAGTCCAGAAGTATCCGCCGATTTTCAGCCGACGCATTCAACACGGTTTGCAACCATGTGTCGGAGTCGGATTCTGATTTCCAGCCCAACCAACGTAATTACACTATAGGGCCAAATGCACGAACGGTCAATTTAAATTGAAAAAAACTATAAAAAACGATATAAAATCGTAAAAATGATATGAACTGCCGTGCGTACGTACTGTCGATGGTTCCCTTTGATGGTTTGTGAGTATTCTTAGGATTTGTTTATTGTTAATATAAACTAACAAAATATCAAACCAAATCACAGGAAATAGCTCGTGGTTCTCTGGTGCGCCTAGTTTCTGATTTGTATAAATTTTTCACAGTATTTATTGATATTACAATAATATATATGCTATTAGTCCAATTTTTTCATTAATAATTTTCAATTCCTATTGACGCAGTAGGAAGGGTTGGGATATTATAAATGTGTTAGATATTACTAACAAATTTTTGCATGTAGGGTCATTTGTATGCACAGGCTTGAAAAACTGATTCTTGTCCATTGCGCAACGGTGCTCGGCAAGGCGAAACCTGCTTCGATCATTTCGTGTTGCGAATATGATCGGGATTCTGTTGACGACGCATTGGATGCGCTACGACGAAAACTGTTGCGGCAGGGATGTGTGCTACGAGAAGTATGCCGATGCGAGCATCATGTGACCTTGTTCATCTATCATCGTTGGATGCTCGCAGCCTTTCTGGGAGCTCCAGGCGTGCTTGGTTTTCTCGTCGGCAAGGGATATGACGTTGCATCGGGAATGGATTCGATGGTAGATGCGTTGTTGGAACGATACAGGAAGACTATGACCGTTCCCCATGAGATCGGCGTGTTCCTCGGCTATCCGCTACAGGACGTGCTGGAATTTGAAAGGCGTGGTGGAAAGGGCTATAAGCTCTGCCGGTATTGGAAAGTGTATTCGGACGAGAAGGAGGCGGTGAAGCTATTCGATTGGTATGACCGCTGTCGCCTACGGGTCCGAGGTTTGATTGAATCGGGACTCTCCTTTGAAGAGATATTGAAGGAGATAGCTTGATACATATCTTGTTATGAGAGAGGAGATGCATGATGAATACAGTCGTCATCGTTTATCATAGTCTGACTGGCAACACCCAGGCTATGGCCGAAGCCATCATGGATGGTGCGAAGGAAGCCGGTGCGTCCGTAAAGTTGCTGCCGGTGACTGAAGCAAGTACTGCTCAGGCTTTGGAGGGCGATGTCCTTGTCCTCGGTTGTCCCGCAATGGGTGACGAGGTCCTTGAGGAAGCAGATTTCGAACCGTTCTTCACCGCTCTTGAACCTTCTCTGAAGGGTCGGAAGCTTGCGTTGTTCGGTTCATACGGCTGGGGAGACGGCGCATGGATGCGCGATTGGGTCTCCAGGTGCGTCTCCGATGGCGCTGTACTATACGACGACCAAGGTCTGATCTGTCAGGAAATGCCCGATGCGCCCGCATTGGTAGCCTGTCAGGAACTTGGAAAGGGGGTGGCGGTATTCTGATGACAATTGTCCATTGCTAATATCTGTAAAGACAAACACTCCAAAAAATGAACGCACACGCCTCCGGGTCCAGACAGCCCGGAGGCACTTTTTTTTGCAGAAGGCTTGGACTGGACTATAGGTCGTTTTCAGGTTCGGGGCGGTTCTGTGAGTTGCCGTCGTTTGATGGGGATTCAGAAGTCGGAAGTTGGTCCTATGCCATGATGTTTCCAGAACTGGTTCTTCGCTTCGTACATCTTTTTGTCGATTTCATCCAGATAGGATCGGATCGACGGCGCCGAAGCAAAGTCATATTCTTCCAGACCATAGCTGATCGTTACGGAGAAGCTCTGGTCGCCGCCTGAACCGAATCGATGGTTTGCGACCCTCTCTCGTATTGAATTACAGATACGTTCCGCTTCGAGAAAATGCAGGCCGCTGAAACCGATATAGAATTCGTCTCCGCCTATGCGGAAGGCTTTTATCGGAGCGGTCTTCTCCGTCTCTTTGAACAGTTCGGCGATGAACATGATGACTGTGTCTCCGATCAAGTGTCCGAACGAGTCGTTCACATGCTTGAATCTATCTATGTCGAATACCGCTCCGCAGTACGGCGATCCGTTTTTCCGCGATTGTCCGATTGTCGCGGGAACATCGGTGAGAAAAAACTTCTTGTTGAACAGTCCGGTGAACGGATCGGTGAGGATTGCAATGTTCATTTCGCTGACGAGGTTCATGATGTTCGTATTATCCGGGGCGCATCCCGCGTTGACCATCAGGCTGTCGTCGACGTCCTTGATCAATTCCATCACGAATGATTTGTCGAAAATGTCGATAGGAAGTGAATAGATGAGAAAAAAGTGATATGCGTTGCACTCTAGTTTGACGATCGTCCGGTTCTCAATTTTCGCACGCAAGGATGTGCAGTTCTTGCACGGCTCATCCCGTTGCCAGATGGCATGGCAACTGGGATCGTCAGCCTGAATGAGTTCTCCATGTTTGAAATCATAGATCAGATGTGTTTCCGGATCCACAAGCCGATAGAAATCGAAGAGTCGTCCAATCTCAGCACGGCGCCGCAAGTAGTCGTCAAGATCATGTATAGGGTACATTCGGAACTCCTGTAGCACAGGCATTGTTTCAGATTATCGAGGAAAAAAGAAACATGTACTGCATTTGCAGGGACTGAATTATCTAGAAAAAACAAAATTCCGCTTAACATATGTTTACTATGCACTTTCCATTTATCCCGCATTGTAGTATAGTGGCGGGGCGGAGAGACGACGGATGCGGCGGACATCTTAGTCGCGATGGGAAACGAAGGAGAAATATCTATGCGCAGATCCAGACAAGTGAAAATCGGCGACAGGATGGTGGGCGCCGGATCTCCGGTCCTGGTACAGACGATGTGGGATCGGGCAATGCCAGTAGCAGGAGATATCGCTGCGGTCGAGGAATTGTTGCGGGAACTGAGCGCATTGAAAGCAATGGGCTGCGATATCATTAGGTTTTCGTATCCGTCGGACGACGATCATGCCGTGTTCTCCCTGATTTGCGAAAGAAGTCCCATGCCGGTCATCGCCGATATCCACTTCGACTATCGTATGGCGTTGGCGGCGCTGGATTGCGGGGCACAGAAAATCAGAATCAATCCGGGAAATATCGGAGCGAAATGGAAGGTCGACGAAGTTGTGAGAAGCGCCCAGGATCATGGAGCTGCGATCCGCATCGGATTGAACAGCGGATCGTTGCCGAAATCCCGGGAAGGGAAGGACCCTGTCAATCTCATGGTGGATACCGCTTTGGAGTATGCGTCATGGTTCGAAGCATTGGGCTTCTCCGATACGGTGATCTCCTTGAAGGCTTCCGATTGCGATACGACGTACAAGGCGAATCTGCTCCTCGCCGACCGATGCGATTATCCGATTCATCTCGGCGTCACGGAAGCGGGGGGAGTGGTCACCTCCGTCGTCAGGAGCACGTGGACGCTCGGTCGGCTGCTGGAGCGGGGTATCGGCGACACAATCAGAATTTCGATTACAGGGGATATCGCGATGGAAGTGCAGGCCTCTTGTGAGCTGCTGCGCACCCTGCACCTGAAGACCGGAGGGATTCGTATCGTCAGCTGTCCGAGATGCGGTCGGCATAGTTTCGATTCCCAGGGAATGCTCGCTCGGGTCGAGAAGCGGCTCCTGCAGATCGATAAGCCTCTGACAGTGGCGATCATGGGCTGCCAGGTAAACGGTCCGGGGGAGGCAGCCCACGCCGATCTCGCTATTACCGGAATCGGACGGAAGGTTTTCTTGTACAAACATGGGCAACTGGTCGCCGAGGTGACCTCGGAGGATGCTGAAGATGCGTTGTTCTCCGCCTTGGAAGAAATGTAGGAGACATTGATGCGTCAGAACAAGCTCATCATTAAAGGTGCTAGAGAACATAATCTGAAGAACATCGACCTGGATCTGGATAAGGATCAGTTGATCGTCATATCTGGGTTGAGCGGATCAGGGAAGAGTTCTCTGGCATTCGATACGATCTTCGCCGAAGGGCAGCGCAGGTATGTGGAAAGTCTTTCCGCCTACGCACGCCAGTTTCTCGGGAGATTGGAAAAACCGGATGTAGACTACATGGAGGGGCTGTCGCCGGCCATCGCGATCGAGCAGAAATCCACCCACAGGAATCCGAGATCCATCGTCGGGACGATTACGGAGATCTACGACTACTATCGGTTGCTCTGGGCCCGGATTGGCAAGCCCCATTGCCCGCAGTGCGGTCGTGAGATCAGCGAGCAAAGCATCGACCAGATCATCGATGCGGTATATCAGCTTCCAGTCGATTCCCGGATGATGGTGTTGGCTCCGGTGGTGCTCGGAAGAAAGGGGGAACACAAGAAGGTTCTCGAGGATGCGAAGAACGCAGGGTTTCAGCGGGTGAGGATCGACAAGGAGATGCGCGTCCTGGACGAGCCGATTTCTTTGGACAAGCAGTTCAAGCATACGATCGAGGTCGTCGTAGACCGTCTGATGCTCCATCCTGACAGTCGTCAGCGCCTGGCGGACAGCATAGAAACCGCGATCGACATGACCAACGGCCTGGTCGAGATTGCGTCGTTCGATGAGCATGGTATCGAACACAATGAGATATATAGCGAACGGAACAGCTGCCCGCATTGCGGCATCACGATCCCGGAATTGCAGCCGAGGTTGTTTTCCTTCAACAATCCGTTCGGGGCTTGCCCCTCATGCAACGGGCTGGGATTCAAAAGTGAATTCGATCCAGAGAAGATCATTCCTGACAGATCCAAGTCGTTCAATCAAGGTGCGATCGCTTCCCAAAATCCTGATGCGACATGGGGCCGTACCATGTTCGAATCTCTCGCGAAACACTATGGTTTTACTCTGGATACTCCATTCTCGGATCTGTCGGATGAAATCATCGACATCATTCTCTATGGGACGCAGGAAAAAATTTCCCGTGCATATCGAAACGAGGAGAAAGGAACGGTATACCACGTTGAAAAGCCGTTCGCAGGAATCATTCCTGATCTGAAGCGTAGGATGTATGAAACCAACTCCATGCAGATACGCATGTGGCTGGAGACGTTCCAGACGGCCCGAACCTGCGAGGCATGTCATGGAGCACGGTTGCGACCCGAGGCTCTGACAGTCTTCGTCGGCGGTAAGAATATCGTCGAAGTGACGAACATGTCCGTGCGCACTTCGATTGGATTCTTCGATTCCCTGTCCTTGACCCGGACCGAGGAGGAAATCAGTTTCCAGATACTTAAGGAAATCAAGGCTCGTCTGCGGTTCCTCTCCGATGTGGGACTGGACTATCTGACTCTCGATCGTTCGTCGGCCACGTTGAGCGGCGGCGAGGCCCAGCGCATCCGCCTCGCGACTCAGATTGGTTCGGCGTTGAGCGGCGTGCTGTATGTTCTTGACGAGCCGTCGATCGGTCTGCATCAGCGCGACAACCAGAAGTTGATCGATACGCTGAAGCATCTGAGGGATCTTGGCAACACGCTGATCGTCGTGGAACATGACGAGGCGACGATCAGGGAAGCCGACTATGTCGTGGATCTCGGACCTGGCGCCGGCGTCCATGGCGGCTACATCACGGCGCAGGGAACCCCTGATGAGATCGAGTTGAATCCTCAGAGCATCACGGGACAGTTTCTTTCGCACAAGCTGGTCATCCCGGTACCTTCGAAGCGTAGAAAAGGCAACGGGCATTCTATCATCCTCAAAGGTGCTTACAAGAACAATCTTCAGCATGTGGATGTCGAATTTCCCCTCGGCGAGTTGATCGTCCTGACGGGAGTCTCCGGTTCCGGAAAGAGCACGTTGCTCAACGAAGTCCTGCTCCCAGCGGTCAGACGGGTTTTGAACCGTCAGTCGGAGGATTTCGACGGGTATAGCTCGATTGCGGGCATGGAGCACATAGACAAAGTCATCAATATCGATCAAAGTCCGATCGGTCGGACACCAAGAAGCAATCCCGCGACCTATGTAGGAGCGTTCACGCCGATCAGAGAACTGTTCGCCTCGTTGCCGGAAAGCAAGGCCCGCGGATACAAAGCAAGCCGGTTTTCCTTCAATGTTCCCGGCGGCCGCTGCGAGAACTGCCAGGGCGATGGGACGCTGAAGATCGAGATGCATTTCCTTCCCGACGTCTTCGTCACATGCGATGTCTGTCATGGAAAACGATTCAACCAGGAGACGTTGGCGGTCAGATATAAGGGGAAGAATATCCATGATGTTCTGGAAATGACTATGGCCGAGGCTTCGGAATTCTTTGGCGCCATCCCGTCCATCAAGAGGAAGATCGATACGCTCATTTCCGTCGGTCTGGACTATATCAAGCTCGGGCAGAGCGCGCTGACGCTGAGCGGAGGGGAGGCCCAGCGGGTGAAGCTCAGCCTGGAGCTATCCAAGCGGAGTACGGGCAAGACGCTGTATGTCTTGGACGAACCTACGACGGGACTGCATTTTGCTGATGTGAAGAAATTGATGGAGGTGATCAACCGGCTCGTCGACACGGGAAATACCGTCATTTTGATTGAGCATAACCTGGATGTAATCAAGCAGGCTGACTATCTGATCGATCTCGGTCCCGAGGGCGGGGATGGCGGCGGAATGTTGGTCGCATCGGGTACTCCGGAACAAGTCGCACTATGCAAAGATAGCCATACGGGGTATTATTTGGCACAAGTGCTGGATGATAAGAAATCAAGGGACCATTAAGTCGGAACGATTTCCGATCGTGCGGATTCTCCTCGTTTCCATGCTCCTGTGTTGGTATGGGGCGTTCTCAGTGTATCCTGCGGATGCGATCGAAAGCGCTGGCGGTTCCGATTCAGTCGCATTGCTGCTTTCCGAGTCCATCGCCTATGCGTCGCAGGAAGAACTTCAGTCGATGTGCGCCCTCAGGGGACTTGACGTATCGGGGACTGTGGATCAGCTTCGGGAACGGCTGTTTTCCTATCACGGGTTCGCGTCGCAGGAACTTTCGTTGTCGGAGGATGACGGTTCACTTTCCGGACAAGCCGATCAAGAAAGTGCTTATGACCTGGAGATCATCGATGCCCAGCGGATGATGAGCGCCGGAAGCGACTCGGATCTGGTCGTGCTTGAGGGGAATGTGACCGTTCGGTTCACACCCGGCAATGGAGATGGAGCGACGAAAGAACTAACGGCGGGCAGGATGACGATCGATCTCGCCAATTCCAGGTTGACTGCGATGGGCCATGTTTCGTTCAAGGATAGTTCGGAATCCTCGGCAGTGCAGGAGGTGAATGGCGATATCGTCAGTCTCGAATGGAAAAGCGGGAATATTTCCGTATCTGGCGGGACACTTACGACGAGCCGTACCAATAGCGAGGACGAGGCTGTCGACTTTTTCACCAGAGGAACGCAAATCGATTATCGCGGCTCTTCCGGCGGAGTACAGATCCGGGAAGGGTACGTGACGACAAACCCTGATACGGCATATTCCAGCATTACCGCTCGGTCGATGGCGATACTTCCCGACGGAGACATGTTCGTCGACAATGCATATCTTTCGATCGGTCGTGTTCCTGTGCTCTGGGTTCCATTTTTTTTCTATCCAGGTTCGACGATGGTATTCAACCCCGCTTTCGGATTTGCTAGCGATCGAGGCATGTTCCTGAGCACTACCTATGAAGTGTATGGATCGTATCCGAAGATCAAGGCGTCTGACCAAAGCAGTTTTTCATCCTTGCTCTCCACGAAGACAGACGGTCCTCGTGCGAAATCCGGCCTAATCTATACTGCCGCTTCCTCCGACGGAACCGAGGACGGACTTGCTTCCTGGGCGGACGAAACCGGTTCCTACCTGGCACTGATGGCCGACGCGTATCAGAATGCAGGCGTTTTCGTTGGTTTCGATTCATCTACTGCGTTGTTGAAAAAGAAAATCGTTATCGATGCGGGGGGAGGCGTTGCGTTTTCTCCCGGTACGACGACCTCGAGCGGATATTACCACCCGACGTTCCGGTATCTTGGAAGTTTGTCCACTGATATCGATACCGATATCGTCGATTTCTCGTTATCGATGCCGCTGTATTCTGATCCCGGCGTCATGCGGATCTACGGAAACCGGCTGACCTCGTTTTCCCTCGATGCGTTGTTCGGTTCCAGCCAGGAATTTCCGACCGACTACAGAAGCGATATAACGTCATATACGTGGAAAGCTGGTGGGAAATTCACATTTCCAAAGGGTGTCGCTTCTCCATATATTACGAAACTTGAAATTTCAAAGCTGGATGCGATCGCCACGTTCCAATGGGACTCCTCTTCGACGAATTCATATAAGATATCTTCCTTGACGTTGCCTAATTTGACTGCGGCCATGGCCGGCACGCTTTTTTCGGTAAAGAAAGAAGCTTCTGCTCGGGTGACGTCGAAAGCTAGAGCAGGTTCTGACCTTGAGATTGAACTCGAGCGCATCAGGCAATCTGCCGGTTCGGAATCCGAAGATGTGGCTGTCGGTGATGTTTCGGCAAGCGTTTCGAACGACGAACAGACTACGGATGAACAGACTACGGATGAACAGACTACGGATGAACAGACTACGGATGAAATCCTGCCGGATATGTATCGTGCTGAATCCGTTTCCGATAGGAGTGCGAAAAGTGCTTCGACGGGAATGCATTTGCTGTCTCTCGGATATACGCTCGATCAGACTCTTAAGAATCAGTATGCTTCTTCAACTGACGAAAACAATATGCTCGGGCCACAGACTTTGTATGCGGCGACAAAAGGATCGTTGATTCTGGAGGGAAGCATCGCTCCTTATTGGTTCAAATTCTCGCAGAAGTTGGCTCCTGCATTGACGATTTCCGAAGAAGAGGATAACGACAACTATGCATCGACACAGCTGCAGCTGACATCCAGCACTGTCGCGGAAATCCCGTTGCTCGGACTGAAATATACGCTTGTCACGAAACTGTATAACTATAAAAAAGTTGAAAGAGATTCCGTGGACCCTGAAATTATCGAGCAATGGGCATCTTGGGACAGTGATTTTGTGACCACACATCAATTGGCATTGACCAAATCGTTTGATACCTCTGCCGGCACGTTCACCGCATCCCTGACCGGGACGCTTCCGCCGCTTCGTTTCTCCCTGCTGCCCGCTTTGGCTTGGCGCTACGGCGGTTGGAGAACGAATTTCTCCTTCAAATTCGTCGACGATGGAAATGGAAATCTGCAAAAGGATTTGATTACCGCGGTGATAGGATATGAGCAAGGCATGATCTCCACAAGTTTCACCGGTACGTATCAGACCGCTTCGTATGATCCTGACGGTTCTTTCTGGGCCCCTTTTACGCTCAACGGCTATTTCGCTTTGAAGGCGTTCGGAAATCGGCTGGAAGCGAAACAATCGATCGACTTCGTGGCTACGTCGACGTCAGGCGACAATTATTTCAACAGTTTGGTTTCGTCAGTCGCATTCAAACGCAATCCGAAAGATACGTCGTCGATCGCGAAACTGTCCTTCACGTTCGAAGGTCCTGCCGCATCCCTTTCGCTCAGTTCCTTCGACCTTGAGACCAATATCGATGGCCTGACGTTCTCCTGGTGGAAACGAAGGATCAAGCTCGGATTCTCGCTGTCTTCCGATTTGTATTTCGACTTCCAGGATCGATACTCCTCCAGCCTGTCCCTGACCGCGAAAGTCAATTTCTCGATCGCAGAATTCCTTTCCCTCAGTATCGGGCTTACTTCTACCAACAATGGTTTCTTCAGCTATTACGACGGCGATACGTTCAGCTGGCAGGCTATGTTCGAGGATCTGATGCGTTCCGTGGACTTCTTCGGAACCGGAAGAACACATACGCAGTTCAATATGGAAGATGTTTCGGTGGAACTGATCCACTACATGAAGGACTGGGACCTCCATTGCAAATACACCGGAAGCGTTGTATTATCTGGGCATGACTGGCAATGGGTGCCGAAAGTCACGATATTCCTCCAGTGGAATACAATCCCCGAGTTGAAGGTGGATGAAACGTGGACCCGGCAAGACGATGTCTGGTCGCAAGGAACCTGAGAGATAGATGGGTAGAAGCGTAGTATTTGAATCTGAGGACCTGATGCGCGCCGTATGCGGGATCAATGACCGGAATATCCCGTATCTGGAGATGTTGCTGGGTTTCGAGCTCTTTGTCAAAGGCAACCGCATGGAGTTCTCGGGCCCGGAGGGGGAGACAGCCAAATGTTTCTCTGCCTTGCTCAGGCGCTTGATGACGTTGGCAGCCCGCGGACAGGATATCACCGAACCGGAGATCTTCATGGAATATCAGGCGGTCAGGAGCCTACCGTCCATCGACGATGTGCTTTCCGGGCGTCGGGACGATGCCGTAGAAAGCGGCGACCGGGCATCTGCGCTCTCGGAAACGATGATAACGGTATCAGGCAAAAGCGTATATCCGAAAAGTTCGAGGCAACGCCAATACATCGAGGCAATGCGGTTGAATCAGATTGTCTTCGGCATCGGTCCTGCGGGGACTGGCAAGACGTTCCTGGCCATCGCATATGCGCTTTCTCTGATTCTATCCGGGAAAAAGCAGAAGTTGGTTCTGACCAGACCTGTCGTTGAGGCTGGGGAGAGCCTCGGCTTCCTTCCCGGAGATCTTTCGCAGAAGCTCAATCCTTACCTGAGGCCGCTGTACGATGCGATGGAGTGGCTGATTCCTCCGACTGTGATCCGGAGAATGGAAGAAAGCGGCGCCATCGAGATCGCTCCGCTCGCATATATGCGTGGACGGTCGATCCACAATGCCTGCATCATTCTGGACGAAGCCCAGAATACGACGAAAGAGCAGATGCAAATGTTCCTGACGAGAATCGGAGAGAACTCGATATCGATCATAACCGGGGACATATCGCAGATCGATCTGCCCAAGAGCAAGGACAGCGGTCTCGTGCATGCCTCCCAGATACTTCATGGCATCGATGGGCTTTCGTTCATTAAATTCACATCAGTCGATGTCGTGAGAAGCAGAATCGTCCGAAGGATTGTTGATGCGTACGCCAAGGACAGGGAACCTGCGCTTCGAGAAGTTTCCCCTGAAGATAGCGTGCAACAGGAGCGCCGTCAGGCAAGATGAAAAAGAAGAATCTGATATCCGAAGACAGAAAAACGAGACCAGTTTCCCGGAACGTGCTGATTTATGCGCTGATCGTGTTGACGATGCTCTGCGCATTGATCGTGCCTCTCGCGCTTTCAAGCGAATCTTCAGATGCCTTGAACGCTTTCTCTCGTAAATATCAGGTCGGAGAGCTGGCGGATGAAGACGTGATAGCAAGGAAATCGATTTCGTTCGTCGACGATCAAGCCACACAAGCGAAGGTCGCGGCCGCCACCCATGATGTCCTTCCGTATTTTGCATTCTCCATGAACAAGACGCTTGGGAATCTGAAACGTATCGACGGTTTCATCGCCCTGGTGGAGAAGATCGATGATGATCCGACCGTGCCAGTGCAGATCGCTTCGCTGCTGACAGCGGACGGCTTGGTCGATTCCGATTCTGTCGTGACCCAATTGGCAGCCTTGTCCTACGACGAACGGACAAAAATGCTGCGGTTGCTTCGTGAGAGTTCCCGGGAAATATTGTCGGTCGGGCTCTATTCGAATGAAGAGCTGAACAAGATATCCGCCCAAGGGTACGGGTCCTTCTTCCTGGAGAATACCGTAGATCTGGAACCTTTTCGGACACCTCGGACGGTGAAGGTGGCGATGGCTCTCACCGGTGGAGGCCTTGATCGGGTGATGTTGCGCTGGCTGAGCAACTATGACGATTCGTTCTCGAACTTCCAGCCTGAGTTGCTGACACAGGCGCTGCGCTTGCTTTCCACTCCGAACGTGGAATATGACGAACTGACGACGATGCAACGACGTGAGGCGGTCGCCGACTCCGTGAATCCTGTGACCGTGACTGTCTCCAAAGGAACGTATATCCTGCAGAAGGACACCGTGGTGACTGCCCAGGCGTTGAAGATTCTTCAATATCTTGATACGAACTCGATGCAGTATACATTCTTGGAGCAGCTTGGCCGCCTGTTTTTTGTAGTAATCTGCACGATCTGCGCCTTGGTGGTATTCAAGAATTATCTGCCGAACACGAAGCGTCAGGACCAATACCTGGTCCTTCTGCTGGTGGCGACCCTCATCTGCGGGATCGCCTCGTATATCGTCGTCCGGTTTTCTCGCAATCTTGTGGTCCCGACACTGGATCCGTACCTGCCCGTGCTGATCGCACCGATTTTCATCGCGATGGTCACCGGTCGCAAGCGGCTCGGTCTGGTCGCCGCGTTTCTGGTCGCCGCATATGCAACACTGCTTCCCGACAGCAATTCCATGACATTTTTCTACATCATGGTCGAGGCCGGCTGTTGTATCTATTTCATCAAGTTCGTCAGCAGGCGGCTCGACATGGTCTATCAATGGTTCTTCTCGTCTCTGTCCTGCGCCTTCGTTACTGTTGTCTCGAATCTGTTGCTCGGCTATTCGTTCGATGGAATCTGGCTACTGGTCGTCGGATCGATCATCAATGTGTCGGGCTCTTTCATCGTAGTATCGGTCCTGTTGCCGGTCGTCGAGGTCCTGCTAAATCTTCCCACGGCGTTTCGCCTTCATGAGCTGGCGTATGCGGACAGTCCTGTGCTGACCAGACTCAGCCAGGTGGCGCAGGGAACGTACAATCATAGCAGGGTGGTCGCCGATCTTTCCTATGCGGCTGCGCAGACGATCGGAGCGAATGCGTTGCTTGCCCGGGTAGGAGGGCTGTACCACGACATCGGAAAAGCCGATCACCCCGAATACTTCATAGAGAACCAAAACGGCGATAACAAGCATAACGAGTTGAAGCCATCCTTGTCGGCGGCGATCATCAAGAGCCATGTGAAGCTCGGTATGGAGAAGGGTCGTGACGCAGGGTTGCCTCAGGAAGTGCTCGACATCATCGGAGAGCATCATGGCAACGATGTAATCTTGTATTTCTACAATGAGGCGAAGCAGGAGGCCGCCGCCAGCGACCGGGATGTGGAAGTCAACAAAGAGGATTTTTCCTACAACGGAACTCCTCCTTCGTCTCCTGAGGCTGCGATCGTGATGCTCAGCGATTGCGTCGAGGCCGCCACTAGGACGATCAAACGGCCGACGGCGATGAAATATCAGAAGCTGATTCACCAGATCATCATGGGCAAAATTGACCGGCATCAGCTTGACGGATCCAGGCTTTCATTGACCGATCTGGAGGATATCACGGTTTCGTTCGTCAGGACATTGGTTGGGAGGGACCATCAGCGGATCGAATATCCGGATGAGAATGCCGGCGAGCAGGGACAGTCGGTTCCGTCGCCGGGGAATTGACACGAAGTCAGGGAGGCTCTCGAAGGTATGAACGTCATCGACATAGAATATGATGATCCCGGTTTCGCGGAGCGTGCGCCGGAAGAAATGGTCAGAGGCAGGCTGAATGCCATACTGTCCGATCTCGGTGTAGAGAATGTCGAGTTCTCATGTTCGTTCGTTTCCGACGATCGGATTCGGGAGTTGAACAGGCAGTGGAGGGGCCGGGACGAAAGCACCGACATCCTGTCTTTCGTACAGTCCGATGCCTCCGGCGACGGCGTCGATTTCGACTGGCCGGATGTGCCGTTGGAAAATGACTATGCGACGGATGGCGGAAAAGAAGAAGGGAAGTTCGAGGGAACGTTGCTCGGAGACATGGTAATCAGCCTCGACTCCTTGAAAAGAAATGCCGATTATTTTAGTGTATCAGAAGATGAAGAACTGTACCGACTGCTCGTCCATGGTGTGCTTCACCTGCTGGGTGAAGATCATGCGACGAATGATTTGTCCGAGCCGATGCTCATGCGGCAGGAACAGATTCTCATCCGATTGCGGGGGTAGTGGAAGTTGAGTCTGAACCTAAAGTCGTTGTTTGGAACGAAAAAAAAGGACAGGGACGAACAGTCCGAGCAAGTCCAACAAGCGGAGATCGAAGAACGTAGGGATATGATCGAGGGCATCGGGGAACTCGAAGAAAAGACCGTCAAGGAGGTCATGGTCCCTCGCATCGACGTGCAGTTCATTCCAGTGGACATCAGTTTGGACGAGTTCTACGGCATCATCGGCGAACAGGGGTATTCCCGGTACCCGGTATACGATGACACGATCGACAACGTGATCGGAATCCTGTATGCGAAGGATTTGCTCCGACCTGATATCGAAGACAATTTCGATGTCAGGCAACTGATGCGCAAGGCGTATTTCGTTCCGGAGAGCAAGCATCTTGACGACTTGCTACGTGAATTTAAGCTCCGGAAAGTGCATATCGCCGTAGCTATCGACGAGTACGGAGGTGTGTCCGGTATCATCTGCATGGAGGATATCCTTGAGGTGATCGTCGGTGAAATCCAAGATGAATTCGACGAGGATGAAGCCGAGGATATCAGCGAATTGCAGGATGGGGAGTTTCTATGCGAGGCCAGGACCCCGATCGATGAAATCAATTCCACCGTTGGGCTTCATCTGCCGGAAGATGACTTCGAGACGCTCGGTGGTTATGTGTTCGAGTTGTTCGGTCGCATACCGGCCGTCAAGGAACAGGTGGAGGATTCCGAGGCGGTGTTCATCGTCGAGGACATCGACGGCCACAAGATCAACCGAGTCAGGATCATTCGCAAGCAACCTGAATGACGTAGCCGTGCGCTTCTTCCCGGTGAAAAAAAAAGTTCTCTCGGCCCGTTTCGTTGACCCTCTTTCTTGATTTCGTTATATTGTTATCGATACATACTACCAAACAAGGTACGGAGGAATTATTCCATGAAAATTGGTATTAACGGTTTTGGAAGAATTGGTCGCTTCGTGTTCCGCGCTGCAGTGAATCGCCCGGAGTTCGAAGTAGTAGGAATCAATGATCTTTGCCCTGTCGACTATCTGGCCTATATGCTCAAGTACGATACGATGCATGGGCAGTTCGATGGAACGATCGACGTGGATATGGAGAAGTCCCTGCTGATCGTCAACGGCAAGAAAATCCGCGTAACCGCATGCAAGGATCCGAACGAACTGGCCTGGGATGCAGTCGGCGCCGAGTACGTCGTGGAATCCACCGGCTTGTTCCTTACCAAGGAGAAGGCTCAGGCGCATATCAACGCCGGCGCCAAGTACGTCGTCATGTCCGCTCCTTCCAAGGACGACACTCCGATGTTCGTCTGCGGTGTGAATGAGAACACCTACAAGAAGGGGACCCAGTTCGTCTCCAACGCTTCCTGCACCACGAACTGTCTCGCTCCCGTCGCCAAGGTGTTGAACGACAAGTTCGGAATTGTCGATGGCCTGATGACCACCGTCCATTCCACCACCGCCACCCAGAAGACCGTCGATGGTCCTTCCATGAAGGACTGGAGAGGCGGCAGAGCCGCATCCGGCAATATCATTCCTTCCTCGACCGGCGCCGCGAAGGCTGTCGGCAAGGTCATTCCTTCTCTTAACGGCAAGCTTACCGGCATGTCGATGCGTGTCCCTACCCTTGATGTTTCCGTCGTCGACTTGACAGTCAATCTCGCCAAGCCAGCGAAGTACGATGAGATTTGCGCTGCGATGAAAGCGGCTTCCGAAGGCGAACTGAAGGGTATTCTCGGTTATACCGAGGACGCTGTCGTTTCTTCCGATTTCCTCGGCGATGCCAGGACCTCGATTTTCGACGCGAAGGCCGGTATCGCGCTGACCGACACATTCGTGAAGGTCGTCGCTTGGTACGACAATGAGATCGGATACTCCAATAAAGTCCTCGATCTGATCGCTCATATGAAGAAGGTCAACGGGTAATCCGTAGCCACTTCTCGATAGAAATCCGGCTTAACGCTCGGAAATCTCGAGCCTGCCGTTCCGGCAGGCTTTTTTTTCCCCCAGGAGGGTTTTATGCAGCTCAATACCGTCAAGGATGCGGACCTCAAAGGCAAAAGAGTCTTGATCCGTGTTGATTTCAACGTTCCTTTGAAGGACGGTGTCGTCACCGACGATACCCGGATCGTCGCGGCGTTGCCGACGATCAACTATATTCTGTCGCAGGGTGCAAGCCTTGTGGTCATGTCCCATTTCGGTCGTCCGAAAGGGCAGAAGAATCCCGACTTCAGCATGAAGCCGATCGCCGCGAAGTTCAGCGAACTGCTTGGAAAACCTGTGAAGCTCGCACCCGACGTGATCGGTCCTGAGGTTCTCGCCGAAGTCGATGCACTCAAGCCCGGTGAAGTTCTCCTTCTTGAGAACGTCCGCTTCTACAAGGAAGAAGAGGCCAACGACCCCGCTTTTGCGAAGACGCTTGCGTCTTACGGCGATCTGTATGTCAACGATGCGTTCGGAACCGCCCATCGCGCCCATGCCTCGACGGAGGGTGTCGCCCACTATCTTCCCGCATATGCCGGGTTCCTGATCGAGAAGGAAGTCAAGTTCATGGCTCCGCTGCTCGAACATCCTGAGAAACCATTCGTCGCGATCATCGGTGGGTCCAAGGTCTCTTCAAAGATCAGCGTTCTTGAATCGCTGGTCAGGACGTGCGATACGATCGTCATCGGCGGCGGCATGGCGTACACGTTCGACAAGGTGCAGGGGCACGAAATCGGCAAGAGCCTCGTGGAAAATGATTATCTCGATGTCGCTGCGGCGTTTTTGAAAAAGGCCGCAGAGAAGGGGGTTCAGGTGATTCTACCCGTCGACCATGAATGTGCGACGGAATTCAGTGAAAATGCGACCCCTGTGTATGTTGACGGTGTCGATATTCCGGCGGATCTGATCGGAATGGATATCGGCCCCAAGACTGTGGCTTTGATCGTCAAGGCGATTGCCGGCGCAAAGAGCGTTGTATGGAACGGTCCCATGGGCGTATTCGAGTTCGATGCGTTCGCGAAGGGGACGATGGCGGTCGCCCAGGCCATGGCCGAGTGCAAGGGTACCACCGTTGTCGGCGGTGGCGATAGCGTCGCGGCGATCAACAAGTTCCATCTTGCCGATAAGATTTCGCATGTTTCTACCGGCGGCGGAGCATCGCTCGAATTCCTCGAGGGCAAGGAACTGCCCGGCATCAAGGCTTTGGAGAAGTAGCATGAGAAAAACTTATATCGCAGGAAACTGGAAGATGAACATGACTCCGTCGGCCGGAGCCGCTTATGCGGCTTCGTTGGCGAAGGCTCTCAAGGGGTGTTCCGCCAAGGTGATGATCGCTCCTCCGTTCGTGACGATCCCCGCGGTCCTCGAAGCGGTGAAGGGGAGCGATATCATCGTTGCGGCCCAGAATATGAGCGATCATCTCAGCGGAGCCTACACTGGCGAAGTCTCGGCGGAAATGCTGAAGGATCTTGGCGTTGCCACGGTGATCCTCGGCCATAGCGAACGCCGTGCGTACTATGGTGAAACCGATGCGTTCATCAATGCGAAGGTTCGTCTGGCCATCGAACAAGGGATGGATGTGGTCCTGTGCGTCGGCGAGACGCTTGAGGAACGCCAGGGCGGGCGGCTCGAGGAGGTTCTGACTCGTCAAGTCGAGGAAGGGCTGAAAGGTGTCGTGGCTTCGGACATGGTTCACATCACGATTGCATATGAGCCGGTCTGGGCGATCGGAACCGGAATGACCGCTACTCCCGAGGACGCTGATGCCGCGCATGCTTTTATTCGCGGTCTTGTCGCGAAACTCTATGGCAAAGGTGTTGCAGAAGAGCTGATTATACAGTATGGTGGTTCAGTGAAACCCGGCAATGTGAAGGCTCTGATGGCCAAGGAACATATTGACGGTGCGTTGGTCGGCGGAGCCTCCCTGACGCTGGAGCAGTTCGTCCCCATCGTGACTTTCGATAAGTAAGTATCTGGAGTAGACAAATGGGTGTGTTGAGTATTATCTTGTTGGTATTGTTCGTGATCGTGAGCCTGTTGCTGATTTTCATCGTGGCTATCCAGGATGAGGAGAGCTCAGGTCTCGGCGGTATCTTCGGTGGAGGCAGCGAGTCGACGTTCGGCTCCCGCGCCAGTAGCGTCGTCACTAGGGCGACCGCGATAATGGGGGCGGCTTTCATGGTGCTGGCGCTGATCGTGGCGCTTGTCAACAAGAGCCCATCCCAGGATTCCTTGCTCGACTCTGTTCAGACCGAACAGGTGCAGCAGGTGGAGGACTGGTGGAGTTCCAGCAACGCCTGATTGTCTTCCATACACCGAATATGCACGTAGGTTCCGGCCGCACCTTCGCTCTGCGGTCGGTCCTTGTTAGTAGAGGTTGCCGATGAGAGTCTGCGTTCTGTATTGTGGAAGAGGTTCCTCCAGCCAGAAACTGAAGGAAATCGCAGGAGCGCTTGCCAAAGGGATCGGATCTCAGGGACATACTGTCGATGTCTTTGATATACGGTTGGAGGGTGGCAAGATCATTTCGTACTACGACTACATCGTCGTCGGTACCGAGAGCGTTTCTTCTTGGGGTGGGAAAATTCCCGAGCCGGTTTCCAGATTCCTGAAGCAGGCTGGCACCATTTCGGGTAAGCGATGCATGGCGTTCATCACGAACGGCGGCATCCGTTCTGGCAAGACGCTGCACAGCTTGATGCATGCGATGGAGTCCGAAGGAATGTACCTCAAGACTTCCGATATACTCAAGAACCAGGACTATGCTCATGCCGTCGGAAAACGGCTGCACATTTCCTAATCAAGGAGTTTTTCCATGAAACAGTTTCTTTCCCGTAGTTTCGTCGTCCTGCTCGTTCTCCTGTGCGCAGGGGGGCTTGCGTTTTCCGCGATCATCAGTTCTCCGGCGGCTACGGTCAATCTGACGAAGAATACCGTCATTACCACCGAGGAGCTCAACCAGGCTGTCACCCAACAGAAAGCGGCGATTCAGGCGCAGGGCGGGGACCCTTCGTCGGTCGATCCCTTGTCGGTTCTCAATGTCCTGATCAACAACGAGCTGTGGCGTCAGGGCGCTGCGCGTGATGGTGTCGTGATCACCGATTCCCAGGTCAGCCAATACCAGACATCCTGGAGAGCGCAGCTTGAACAGGAACAGATCGGTCGCAAACTGTCTGACGCGGAATTCGAAAACCTCGTCAACACCTATTATGGCGGCATGGATGAACTGAAGCAGGGGATTCGGGAGCAGTTGCTGGTCAGCGGCTATCTCTCGAAGGCTCGGCCGAATGTCCTGACGGATGTTCGTCAGCCCTCTGAATCAGAAGTCAAGTCCTTCTATCGCCAGAACAAAGCCCAGTTCGTCAATCCCGAGAACGTCAAGCTGAGCCATATCTTCATTCCGTACGCTACCGGCGATGGTGCGGATGCAAAGAATGCTGAGAACAAGGCTTTGGCTGAATCGATCGTCAATGACATCAATGCAGGAAAGATTACCTTCGAGAAGGCTGTCCAGCAGTATTCGCAGGATACTGCGAGCAAGAACATCGGCGGAGATATCGGCTGGCTGACCATGGACGATACGTCCACGAAGCAGTTGCTGGGCGATGCGTTCTTCAATACGGCGTTCGACACTGAGGTCGGCAAGATTTCTTCGGTCGTTGAATCGAATTCCGGCTACCATATCCTCAAGGTCCATGCGCACAACGACTTCAAGGTTCTGGATCTGGACGATCCGATCAATCCGAATACGACTGTCACGGTTCGTCAGTATATCACGGAGGGGCTGATCTATCAGAATCAGCAGACAGACATGAACAAGGCGATCAACGACATCCTCGCCGATTTGCGCAAGCAGGCGTTGATCAAGATTCTGTATAAATGAGTCGCCGCCATTGAGCGGGAGTGTTTCCGAATGTGGTCCCGTCCAAGACCCGCGCGTTTGTCGCGCGGGTCTTGTCGCTCGAAAAAAGCCATCGGAAACGGATACTTGATGGTAGAGTCATCCAAGGGAGTCGATCATGAAATCAAGACATAGAGCAAGAGAGATCGCGTTGCAGACGCTGTATGCGATGGATTTCAACAATGAACTTGGGGCGGCGTCCGTTCCGGAGTCCTTTCCTGCATTGACTGATGAAGAGCAGGCGGCATTGGAACAGGAAGTCGTGATCTTCGCCAAGTATCTTGTTTGTGGTACGTTGGAGCATCTTCAAGAAATCGATGAAATGATCGCAAAGTTCTCCACGAACCGTCCGCTTGACCGGATCGATATCGTAGATCGCAATATTCTTCGCATGAGCGTTTTTTCGTTGCTCTATGCGAAGGACATTCATCCGCACATCGTCATCGACGAGGCGGTGAAACTGTCCCAGGATTTCAGCAGCGAAGTGAACTACAAGTTCATCAATGGCATCCTGGACTCGATGCAAAGGTTTTTGCAAGATGAGGAGCGCAACAAATGATACAGTTGAAAACGCCGGAGCAGATCGATGGCATCAGGGAGTCCTGCCACTTGCTGGCCCGGTTGCTTGATTCGTTGGACGGATGGCTTGAACCGGGTATGACGACCCGGGACATAGATAGGCACTGCCATGATTTCATCGTCAAGCACAAGGGTGTTCCCGCGTTCCTCAATTATATGGGATTTCCTGCTGCGACATGCATTTCCGTCAATGAGGAAGTGATCCATGGCATTCCTAGCCGGCACCGTGTCGTGCAGACCGGCGATATCGTCGGTATCGACTTGGGTATCAACCTCGGCGGCTATTTCAGCGATAGCGCCAGAACTTACATCATCGGCGGGACGACGACACCCGAATGCGAGAAGCTGTGCAAGGTGACCCGGGAATGCCTTGGCCTCGGAATAGAAGCGGCGGGAAAACCGGGTGCGAGGGTCCATGATGTCGGGGCGGCTGTCTTCAAGCATGCCGACAGGAACGGGTTCGGAGTAGTCCGAGACTATTGCGGGCATGGAGTGGGGCTAGCCGTCCATGAAGAGCCGGAGATTCCGAACTATGTGAATCCGTTGTCCTCCAACCCGCGTCTCCGTCCGGGGATGGTGATCGCCATCGAACCGATGATCAACCTCGGCACGAAGAATATCCGCGATCTTGACGATGGCTGGACCGTAGTGACAGCCGACGGCAAGCCTTCGGCTCATTTCGAGCATACCGTTGCCATCACGAAAGATGGTGTTGAAATCCTGACAGTAGCAGAGTAGACTGAACGACATATCCGACAAGAAGCGAGGCTCCGTCCCATGAAGAAAGAGTTCATCAGTTCCGATACGATCCGTGACAGCGCATTGAAGCTGGTTCATACGATGTATGTCGACGACGGGTTCGTCCCCGATATCATTTACGCTTCATTGCGTGGCGGAGCCTATATGGCCAACGTGTTCAGTGAATACTACAAGATGGTCCGCAAGCGGGAGCTGGGGCGTCCTGTCTTCTACGCCGCCGTCGTAGCCCGTTCCTATTCGGATATCCGATGTCAGACGAGGGTGATGGTCGATGGCTGGACCTATTCTCCTGAGCATCTGCGAACCGGTGACAAGATCCTGATCGTCGATGATATTTTCGATACCGGCAAGACGGTCAACGAACTGAGCGACATCATTTTGCGGAAGGGGATTCCCCGCGAGGACATCAAGATCGCCGTGTACGATTACAAAGTCCCGCTATACAAGGATACTCCGCCGCTTCCTGTCCAGCCTGATTACTACTGCCGAAAGCATGTGCTGCATAGCGTGGAGGACGAGGTGTGGATCCACTACATGTGCCACGAGTTCGTCGGGCTGACCAGCGAGGAGATCGACGAGCAGTATACCGATCCCGAAGTGCGAAAGATCCTCCACGAGGTTCGCGGAGATTAGTAGCAGGGTTTCTGCGCGACTAGGACTAGGTCAGGCTGTATGATAGAAAGGCTGCCTCCATATGGAGAGCAGCCTTTCTTGGTTTCGGTCGTTTGTGAGAATTACGTAATCTAAATCGGATGATATCCCACGGCTTGCGAACCATAGACATTGCTCGGATCACCTGCCGCGGTGGGCAACGTGATGGTGAACACTCCGTTGTTGACCGTGGACACCAAGTATTTGTTCTTTTCTGTATCTGTATCATCCATATTCGGAAGCGGTTCGATATCGACGACATTGTTATATGTCAGTCCATATGCGAACGAACCGGACTTCGTGGACGGGTAGGCGTAGTCGCTGGCGTTGTCGATCGTAGAGTCCTTGATGCAATTTTCGTCTGTGAGATCGATCAGTCTCATCCCGGACAGGTATGGAACGAGCATGTAGTCCTTATCACCGATCGTGACTCGTGCGCTGGCCATTGCAGAGGGGGAGTAGTAGTTCAGCGTGAAGTCGGCTTCCCCGAGATACTCCAAAGGACCGCCAACAGAATTCTGGACGAATACCAGACTGGTCGTCTCGTCGTTGGAGATGCGAGCGAGCGCGACTCCCTTTTCTCCGTTCTCTGAACCGGTCGCTGGCTGGAACGCCTGGATCCTGATGAAGTTGCTATTTTCCGTAGTCGCATGATTGGTTGGATAATCCAATTCCACGATGTCGGCAAGATCTCCATCGGTATTATCCTCAATGTCAAGTTGATTAAGTTGATTAGTGCTATCATTCCAAAAATAGGAGAACTGGTATACATCTTCGTTGTCGGCATTTTCAAATGTCTCGATCAATGTCGCAAGCCAATCTGTGGCATCGAAGCTGAAGAAAATACCCGGTCCCTTGTCCTGGGGATCGATATATTCGGCGAAATAGGTTGGAGCACCGAATCCGTTTTCAGCCAGAATGGAGATGCCATACGATGAAGTTCCCGCATTCTCGTTGTCATTGCGGAACAGCGCCATGCCGTTGTGCATTCCAAGCATGGTCATTCCGCTCACATTTGATGTGGAGTAATCTGCGATTGATGCATCAGACAAATCGTATGTCTTGTAGTCGATGGAGGATCCGCTTTTTATCTGATAGACGAATTTCGAGTCCTCCTGCGCCTTGCCGATCGACGTCGCGATACCGTTCGTCATCAAGGCGATTTCATCGACCTGAGTAACATCCGAAGCGGTGGATCCATATTTGTAGATTCCGTCCTGTGCCTTGATATAGACATAGTCACCTTTGAAGCCGAGGATGCTCTGGTTCGTCGTGTCCAGCGTAGGCTGGGAATTGCTGATCGCTTCAAGGATGCCCATCTCGGAGTCAAGATTGCAGGCTGTAGCGAAAACGGCGATTGCGAGGACCGTGCAGAAAATAGCAAGCGACTTTGTAGTGTGTTTCATGTCTGGTCTCCTCTTAATGCCGGTAGGTGATCGAAAGCGTCGCGGGAATGAACGCGCCGATGCTGTTTCGCTTGTTGGAATAGAACTCGGGGATGATCCAGATGCCGGCGTTGATTCCTACTCCCCAGTTTTCCGTGAAATACCAGGTCAGTCCTACGTCCAGCGAGGCGAACAACGTGAACAGGCTGCCGTCGTAGGAGAGCGAATCATCCTCATAACGAAGGTAAACCCCTCCGAGTCCCAGCGTGATAGGCAGGTCGATCGTTCCCTGGATGGGGACGAACGTCGCCTTCGCCTGGATGGGGACCGCGGTAAAAAGGCTGTCGCTCATGGAATAGAAGAACGAATATCCGAGTTCTCCTCCGAGCGCGACATATGGATTGATGAACGCCTGATAGCTGATCGATCCATAGCCGCCGACTTTCAGATGCGTACCATCCTCTCCGATTCCGAAATAAAAATCAGACTCTTGCGTTCCGTCTCCACCCCAGAGATATGTGAACAGCGGAATTCCCGGACCGGCCTTGAACGAGAACACCTGGTTTCCCAGATCATAATAGGTTGTCTTTGTGTCCGATGCGGCGAACGCCATGCCCAGCGAGAGCGCCAGAACCGCAATAGACATGAATGTCTTCTTCATGGTTACCTCTTCTTCTATCGATGCCGACGAAACCGCTTTCGCCGGAAAAGCGTCGGGAGCCGACACCTGCCACTATTCAATATAACAGGACTGCTCCGTAACAGTTACGACTATCATCATACTGGAATCTCGAGGCAATGAAAACCTGAAGTTCTTGCGAGAATATGCTTTTTCTGTAAAGGATGCGTACATCGCATGTAGTGTCTGCTCCATGGTTCCGCAGTAAGTAAAAGAAGATAACGTGGCGTAATTTTTTAGAGACAAGAAATTGCGTCATTTTTTTATACTTTTTCATTGACTTTATATTGTAGTGTAATGTAGTATATTGGTAGGATCCTGGAGGTCATATGGAACTAAAAGTCTTCACCAACAAAAAGGGCAACGCCCTGTA
>LVBD01000040.1 GCA_001604275.1 Spirochaetales bacterium Spiro_02 | reverse complement strand
TTCTCCGTTGAGTGGATGGGTTTTTACCGGTCAAATGGCTGGTAACCGTCAGCGAACTCAGTCGGTCGGTTATAAACTGGATTGAGTGTCCACTGGCGGCATTTTCCATAAGGTTTGAAACCGTATCGGTGACGACTATTCTGCCTCCAACAATAAAAGCAAGTCTGTCACAAATGCGTTGTGCCTCTTGGATATAGTGCGTGGTAATAAATACGGTTGTGCCTTTGCTTTTAAGCTCAAGTATCAACTCACGAATTTGCCGGGCGCTTTCCACATCAATACCCGTTGTGGGCTCGTCAAGAAACAAAATCCTCGGAGAGTGGATAATGGCGGCGGCAATCGTGAGTTTGCGGCGCATTCCTTTTGAGTAGGCTTTGAATAGGCGTTTTCCCGCTTGTTTTAAGTGAAACTGCTCCAAGAGCATATTTGCCTTTGCTTCACGGTCGACCTTACGCATGCCATAAAGCGCACCACAAAAACAGAGATTATCAAAACCGTCCATATCATCATAAAGATTGCTCTCATCCGGCACAATTCCCATAATGGCTTGCGCCCTTTTAATCTGTTTTTTGCATCAATACCGTCAATGGTAATTTCACCAGAGGTGGGGCGGGAAAGACCTATCATCATATTGATTGTAGATGTCTTTCCTGCACCATTGGGGCCAAGAAACCCAAAGACTTCACCCTCATTGATGGAGAAACTGACATCGTCTACCGCAGTAAAATCATCATACAATTTTTTAAGATTTGTGACCGTGACAATTTCCATGATGCCCACCCCCCTCAACGTTTTCTTTACCGTGGCAGAACTCTTTGACTTCATCAGAGCATTCAGCTTTTTTGTGGCAATGTTGTGTTTCACCAGCTGCACAGTTGCCATGTTCATCTGGTTCACAAGGCTTGCGTTCCATTTGTGCGGACACTTCTATTTCCTTTGCCAGTTCATGCAATACATCACGCTTGACATCATAATGCATAAAATAGCCACGTTTTTCACCCTCAAGCAATCCGGCTTCACGCAAGACTTTCAAGTGTTGAGATATTGTGGCTTCGGTTAGTGATAGCTTTTTGGCAAGCGCACGAACGCAATAATTATGCCGCAACAGCAGTTCTAAAATCTTTATTCTCGTATCGTCTGCGATTGCTTTTAGTACGATTGATTTATCCACTCGGTTATCCTCCTACAATCTAATTAGGTTTAAACCTAATTAGATTGTAGTGTATTGACTCGATTAAGTCGATACCTAATTAAACATTAATGGGCGGTCTAAATCGCAACGATTGATATACTGTAAGGATTCGCCTTTTGTAATACTTTAAAGTACCGCGATTTCTGCATTTTTGAGGCAGGCAAGGGTTAATACTACCTACCCCAAAACAGCTTGTAACCGTCACAAACGGCATTCTATACTTCCGTTTTGCATGCCTTTCCTTGTTTGTCTTTGCGAAAATATCATTTCACCCCTTGACAAATGAGGTTCTTGGAACGGCGATATTTGTCTTATGATATCCTAGGCCCAGATGTGATAGGTTCTGGTAACCATGATGAGCATCACGGTTCCCGCTGTATAGAAAATCAGGCCGAAGATGCTCATCGAGATGTGTTGTGAGATGCTGAGCAGCGCATTACCCATGATCAGCAGGATGAATGCGATGCAACGTCCGGTGTTGTGTCTGTTCTTTTCCCGTGCAGCGACCACGATGAAGTTGATGACCGCCAGAAGCTCCATGATATAGACGATGTTCCTGAACATGTGGTCGGTTACCGTTATCTCGGTGAGGAATTGAACCGTGTTGAGGGATACCGGCGTCAATATCGTCAGAAAAACCGACAGGATGGCTCCGAGAACGATGTATTGGGAGAGTTTCGAACTACTGATTCCTTGCTGGAACAGACCGGAGCCTACCAGCAGATACGCAGTGAACAGTGTAGCGAAATGGTAGATCAGCGATAATGCATACGGGGAGAGGAGCATGATATGGGAGATCGAGGAATAGAGGGGCATGACCTTGATGTTCCCGAGCGTGATCATGAAGAACAGCGTGGGGAGCAGTTGGGCTTCCGCTCCGGTGTTCGCCCGATAGAATACGCATAGCAGGATCGCAGCGACTAGCGAAACAATGATATGGAGCGTGGCCGGGAGAAAATATTTCAAGGCCACGATGGTGGCCCCCTCTCCGTTGGGAAGCGTGGAGGGGCCTACCGGACCGGCAAGAACGATGACTCCGTGAAGCATGAAGCCAATGAAAATCGATGCGAGCACCGCCTGTGCGGCAAGCAGAATGTACCGAAGGGATTTGTCCATCTGATGTTATATGATATCCTTATACGGAGACGGGGCTGCGGTTCCCATGATCTCGCAGGAAGCGCTGGCGCCAAGTCCTCCTACGAGGACATCGATCAGAACTCCGGCTCCGTTGAGCAGCGGAAGCAGCCCCAGCAAGGTCATCTCCGCTCCGTAGAGGTTGAGGTCGAGGAAACGGACCGCTACGACGGAAATGAACAGGACTTCGTATCCGATATTCAGCGATGAGCCGAATGAGACTGCCGCGCACATCGCGGCTACCGCGAAGACGACGCTCCATTGCGGAGCCGTTCCCATGGCCGCTTGCAGTAGTGCGCAGACTGAGACGGTAGCGATCAAGGCGCTCCCGCCTCTCCCTATGAGCGTATACAGAGGAACTGCCGTTCCCGCAACTCGTTTTTGCGCTCCGAGATTATGCCTTGCGGAGGCTACCAGACTGGGGCCGGCGAACAGGAGATTTCCGCTGAACAGTCCTGCCAGCGCAGGGGATAAAAGCCGGTAGAGGTCCCGGTACGGATTTCGCTTGAACTTTGTAAAGAATGCATAGAGCAACGGCAGAATCACCAGGATGACGACCGCCACAGATGTCAGGAAGGTGATCATGAACGGTATTGCGACGAATACCGTTCCATCTTTCCAGAGCATGGCGAACCAGGAGGCGGAGAAGATAGCGATGAACAGATATCCGATCCTGGTAAAAATGTGGGCGAGCCGGAACATGACTTCGCTGAAGGAATTCATGACGACGTATGCCGGCCGGATCACTTCCACGTTTGGTTTGATCGCATAGCCGAAAATCGCCGCAATAAAAATGACCGGTAGCAGGAATCCATCGGATACGGCCAGTGTATAGAAAGGATTCTGTTGGAATACGCCGGAAATGATTCTGCTGAAACTTCCGATTCCGATGCCGCTCATCATGGAAGCGTTCGCACCGGCGGTGCTTGTCGCCGGGAACGCCGACGGCAGTAGTTTGAAAACGACGGCTCCGATGGCTGCAAGGAACGCCGTGGTGATCAAGCTCCAGAGGATGGTCGTGCCTACAAGGGTCCCTCCCATCCCGTCTTTCCGCAGCGACGCGGTCCCTGCCGCGAAGCCAAAGAACACGAGCGGGATAAAAATCAGACCGCCGAACTGCACAAGCGGTGTCGAAATGATGTACATCGCTTGCTGAAAAGCTACGGTTTCGCCGAACAATAACGTCGCGGACAAGCCCATGGCGGCCGCGGCCAAGTAGGTAATCCAAGTCTTCATATCGACAAGAGTATACCAATGCCATCCGCAAGTCAATGAATTCGGTTCGCCGTACAAACCGCAAATCTCTTACGATATTCGAAAAATGAGCAAAATGTTGGCTGATAGCGTTTTATTTGGCTGTTTCGAACAATGCTCCGATCTGATAACCCGCCATGGCTTCCCGTGCGAACATCTCGGTGGCGAACCGCACGACATGCTTCGGATCTACGGTTTCGGAAAATAGCGCGATGGACAGCGCCGTCAGAAACACGGCGTCCTGCAACGATTCCTTCGTATACCAGATGACATTTTGATATTCATTGCAACCGATATAGTCCCTGAATACCTTGTTCGCCATCAAGTCCTCGAACGCTTTCCTGACATCCCCTGCGTCGACCGATTCTTCTATGATCGATTGCGCGGCCATGAGCAGTCCCGCTCCATGGCAGACCTTTCTCGCCTCCGGTCCCGAGAACCCCTGTTCGGAAAGTTCCTGCCTGAAGAACTTCGCCAGCAGGAGCTTGTCGACGGCGGCCATCGTCTCCTGCAACGTATCCGATTTCTTGAAGAACGGCTTGAGGAACATGGCGGAGGCGAAAATGACCGGTAGCTCGTCCATGATCCTGCCTCCCTCGCAAAACAGATCCTCATAGAGATTTCCATCCTTGAAGAGCTTTGACAGTTTCTGCACTTCCTGCAGCATCGAGGATGGTTGGATTTCCTGTGGTGGACGGGGCAGGCATTCGGCCGCTACCGGATGCATCGTCTCAACGACGGCTCCAAGGTGCGTGTACGCCTCGCCGACGAGCAGCAGCAGCTTCTTCTCTTCTTGTCCGGAGGATTCTCCGGAAATGATCGACTTCAGAAGCTTGAACATCTGTTCGCTACGGAAATTCGCCATCGCTTTATAGACGGGTTGCAGGCGCAGGGCGAGCAGTTCATGGGCGAGATCTTCGACGCCTCTGCCTCCCAGCATTCCGTACAGGCGGGCATAGGAACCGTCCAAATCCTCCACTTCCCTGATGTCGAGCAGCACTTTGCTCTGATATCCGTCGAGATGGAACCACATTCCTTCGTCGAAAATCCGCATGGTCGGAACCAGATAGGTAAGTCCCGACGGAAAATCCTCATAGACCAGGAAACGCCTTCCGCCGAGCGTCAGATTGAGACTCTCTGCCAGCGATACGGTCTTGGTCACTCTGCTTCCGTCTTCTTGGCGGCAAAGTTTCGGCGCCGAAGTATGGATCGTTCCTTCCACCGGTTCATATTGGTTGTTATACAGCACCAGGGCGCTTTCATGATCGTCACCGTTGACATAGGCGAACGCCGATTCCTGGACGTGACCGTCCCGGTACATGTCGAACAGTTCGAAATGCTCTACGCCGGAAAAGAGATGGCGCTTGCGTAGCAACGGAAATATCTTCCGGTAATGCTCAGAGACCATGCGTTCGTCGGGTTTTTCATCCCAATACGCTCTTCGATATTCCATGCCGTACTTTTCTCGATATCCTTCCAGCTGTCCATGGCCGAACATCGGCAGACCGGGCATGGTGGCCAGTAGCGTACAGACGCCGAAATACTTGTCGCCGTCCCCGAATTGGGCGATAGCGGTTTCCTCGTCCGGATTGTTCATGAAATTGACGAACCGTTTGAGAATTTCAGGATCGAAGGAAATCGTGTTCTTGATCGTATCGCGGTACTTCTTGTTCTCCTGGTTTTTCAGCATGTTCATGAACGCGCTGTTATACACTCGGTGCATGCCAAGCGTGCGGACGAAGTACCCTTCCATCATCCAGAACGCTTCGGCGAGTAGCAACGTGTCGGGGAGTTCCGCGCCGACTCGATCCACGACTTCCCGCCAGAATTCCGTGGGAATCCTTCGGTTGAATTCTTCGTCGCTCATGCTGTATGCCGCCCGTCCGGCGATATCCCCGCCGCTACCCGGGCGGGGATACCACAGGCGCTGTATATGCTTCTTTGCAAGCGTCATCGCCGCATCGAACCTGATGATCGGAAAATTCCTTGCGACATGGAGAATCTGCTGAATGATAGCCTCTCGAGTATCCGTGTTTAGGAAATCAAGCTGTGCAGTGTCGTTCCATGGCATGGAAGTACCGTCGTTTCCATGGAAGATATACGACGTCTCTCCAGTCCTTCTGTCGATTCTTCGGAACGTGACGGCAGCATCGGTACGATTGTAGTAATGATCCTCCAGCTTGATTTCAATATTCGGATTGGTCGACAGATCCTGTCCGTTGTAACTGTATGACGGGAACGGAGGATGTTCCTGCCTGATGAAGTATTCGGGGTGGTCCATCACCCAGTCCCCGTCGATGCCGGTGTGGTTGGGGACCATGTCGCTGGCGAGTCTGATCTGCCGCTGCGCACAACGTTGCCTCAGATTCTCCAGCGCGGTCCAGCCACCGATGGATGCGGCAATCTCATAGCCTTTCAGCGAGTATGCCGAAGCTTCCGCGTCAGGGTTGCCGCAGAGGTTCTTGATCGTCTTCGATGCGGTGCTTCGTTCCCACAGTCCGATGAGCCAGAGGGCAGTGAACCCCCGTTCGTGCAACAGGTCGAGCTCACGGTCAGGAATCTGATCCAACGTGTTGATTGGGTACCCGTAGAGCTTGCTTAGCTGATCCAGCCAGACCAAGGTGCTTTTCGCCATCATGACCACGTTCGGCATCCAGTTCCTATCGGCGGTGAAGGCTTCGTATTCTCCGATGCCGAACTGGGACGCATAGTCAGGCACATAGGACGGTCCCGGGCCTCCTCCGACGAACCGTGGCTTGTCTTCTTCGGAAACGACGTCGATCGCTCTGAGCAGCAGGAGCTTCATGTCTTCAGGAAGCATGTCTGACCACGCATCGAGGATGTATCTGATCTGATCTATCAGCGAATCGGGGTGGAGTTTCGCCGGTCGGCTGAGAAACGAGAACAAGTCTTCGTCGCTGTTTCCTACCATCGGTGCGGTTTTCGTATATCCTCCCATCAGCGCCGTCAACGCCTGAGCGGCGGGTGGGAACGCGAGTCCCTCGGGGGCTATGAACGGTTTCGCCGCCTTGACGAGCGCAGGGTTCGTTGTCATGATCTGATGGACGAAGAACCCCCTGACGGTTTCTTCCATGAAGTAGGGCAGCGTCGGATCCTGTTCCATCAGCAGTGGGGACGGGAATTCCTTCGCGAAAAACGAAACGACATCCTGACATGCGTGATTCTTGGAAACCAGCGGACTGAGCCGGGAGAAGAAGTCATGGTCGCTGTCGACCAGATACCGCGAGATCACCGTCTGGTAGAGCAGATGGAGCACTCCCGTCGCATGGAGCTTGCCGCCGGAAACGAATGCCTTGCCATTGTGCTTGCGAATCATGGAATTATAGCGCTGGGCGAGCTCGTTCGCTTGATCGTGCATGGTTCGGAAATCTCCCCCAGATGGAAAGATCGGTGAGAAATAGTCCATGTCCGTTCTGGTCCGTACTGAAATTCGCAGGTCTCTGGCGCTCATTTGTTCCTCCGGGAATGGTTGTCAAGCGTTGCGTCCGCTTCCTGAAGAACGAGAGCGCGGACTGGTATGCGCTATAGCCGAAGTATACCATGCATGGGAGAGAAGAGAACATCAAAAAAGAGCGAAGAGCTTGCAATTCGACAGGGATCGGATATCTGTCGGCTTTTTTCTGTCCGTAGCTTCTCACTCCTTTTCGCTGTCACGACAAAGTCTCCGTGAGCGGTAGCTGAAGAGTTCCGTCTTCCAAGAAAGAAAGGAGCGATCGCGTCGCACTTTGCACGATCGATGGCAGGCGCATCTCTTCTTCCGGGGAGAACCTGGAAAGGACATGCGAGGCGATATCCCCCCTTGCCGGCCTTCCGATACCGATCCTCAGCCTGAAGAACTGGTCGGAAGCGAGATGCTGTCTGATGGACTTCAGCCCGTTGTGTCCCTGCAATCCTCCCCCCTCCTGCAGCCTGATCGTGCCGAACGGCAGTTCCAGATCATCATGGACGACGAGGATTTCTTCTGGTTCGATGCTAAAGAACCGGGAGGCCTGTGCGACGGACATCCCGCTTTCATTCATGAACGTCTCAGGCTTCAGCAATCGGAACGTCCTGCCGGACCGGTACATCTTCGTCCAGACGCCATGGAATTTTTTCTGCCACGGTTCGTCTGCGTCCAGCGACGCGCAGACCATCCATCCTGCATTGTGTCTTGTACGTTCATATTGCTTCCCGGGGTTGCCGAGAAATACAAGAAGTTTTACCATAACGCCAATCAGTATACGATGATCCCGATTACGCGACAATGGCGTCGCAGGAAGATGTGTTTTGCGGATCCTGTGCAAAGGGGGTGCGTTCCATGTATGTGCTGGTATGTTATGTGCCGGATTCCCACAAGGAAGCCGTGAAGCGGGCAATGTTTGAAGCCGGAGGCGGAGCGATCGGTGGCTACGCCTGCTGCAGTTGGGAGACCTTGGGTTCCGGGCAGTTCCTCCCGTTGGAGGGCAGCAGTCCGTACATCGGACGGGCAGGAGCCGTGGAGCGGGTCGAGGAATGGCGGGTGGAGATGGTCGTGGACGAGGCTCATGTCGCGGCCGTGGTGCATGCGATGCAAAGGGCGCATCCGTATGAGGTGTCTGCATACCATCTGATTCCCGTCATGACATTCGACGATGTTCCTGACGAAATAGAAACGTTTCCTGAAACGTGAATGAGCTGAAGCTCCGTGGAACGAACCATACGGAAAAAGCGGAATCAGGACGAAGGAGATGCCCATATGGCGAAGACGATTGCCCAGATCAATGAGAAGATCAAGGCCGGTTCGGTCGTTGTCGTGACGGCGGAGGAATTTACCGCGATGGCCAGGACGAAAGAGCCTGGACAGCTCGCCCAGGAGGTCGATGTCGTGACGACGGCCACTTTCGGTCCCATGTGCTCTTCCGGGGCGGTCATCAACTTCGGCCACTGGAACCCTGGAATCCGGATGGAGGATATCACGCTGAACGATGTTCCCGTCTATCAAGGGCTTGCGGCGGTGGACGGATATATCGGTGCGACGGCGGAATCGAAATACGACTGTCAATACGGTGGAGCGCATGTTATCGAGGATCTGATCGCAGGCAAGGAGCTTCGGCTCCATGCACGGGGCAAGGGAACGGACTGCTATCCCACGAAAGAGATCGACACGTACATCAACAAGGATGTCGTCAACGAATTCTATCTTTTCGATCCACGGAACGCCTACCAGAACTATGGTGCGGCGACGAATTCCACGAGCAAGATCAAATATACCTACATGGGATGCTTGCTTCCATCCTTCGGGAACGTGACCTATTCCACCAGCGGGGAGCTCAGCCCGTTGCTCAACGACCCGTATCTGCGGACGATCGGTCTCGGGACGAGGATTTTTCTCGGCGGAACCCAGGGCTATGTCGTCTGGAACGGCACGCAGTTCAATACCGCAAAGGAACGGAACAGCCACGGCATTCCGTTGGGAGGCGGTGCGACGCTGGCGGTCATCGGCGATGCAAAAGAGATGTCCACGGAATTCATCAGGGCCGCTTACTATGAGAAATACGGAGTGTCGATGTTCGTCGGGCTCGGGATTCCCATTCCTGTTCTGGACGATGACATGGCTGGTCGCCTCGCAATTTCGAACAGCGAGATCGAGACGTATGTATTCGACTACGGCGTGGATGGGCACCCTGCGGTCGGAAAAGTCAATTATGCCGAGCTTCAGAGCGGAAAGATCGAACTGAACGGGAAAAAAGTCAAGACCGCTCCGCTTTCCAGCCTGAGCGTCGCGCGCGATATCGCCGATACCCTTTGCGGCTGGATCAAAGACGGTCGGTTCCTGTTGTCGGAGCCTGTCGCACGGTTTCCAATGGACAGTTCCGTCGAACCGTTGCGACAAAGAAGAGCCGGGCAGGATGCGTCGGAAGGAGCAGAAAGATGAAGAAACGTTTTGCATTGCGGTTCGCGCCCGGTTTGGTCGAACAGCCGTTGGTATCCAAGCTTGTTCGGGCCTACGATGTCGATGTCAACATCCTCAACGCCGATGTTTCTTCGGGGCGTGGAGGGAAGCTGATCGTCGATCTGGTGGGCAGGACGGAAGCCATCAAGCAGTCGGTCTCCTGGCTGGGTGGGATCGGAGTGGTCGTTTCCGAGATCGTCAAGGAACTGGTCTTCAACCAGGATTCCTGTGTCAGCTGCGGCGGCTGTACCGCTGTCTGTTCTTCCGGCGCGTTGCAGATGGATCGGGAATGGAAACTGGTCTATGACGCTTCGAAGTGCGTCGTCTGCGGCCTGTGCGTGAATGCATGTCCGCTCCGGCTGTTCGAACTGTCGATGGAACGAGGCGCATAGTGGACGGCCCGTGGCTGAATCCGTCCTATGAGGCCCGCGTGTACCGGGCCGGTATGGGCGCGGGGCGTTTTCGCTCGTTCGAGCTGGAAATCGGAGAGACCGATCTCTGGCTGGGGTTCGACGCACGGTCTTCCGCCGACATTCCAGCCTCTGAGTTTCAGAAACCGATCGCACAATTCGTCCGGACACTACGGAATGAAATCATTGCCTATCATGGTGAACATACTGGCTTTTTTACGTCGCATATTCCATTACCGGCTATCGATAGTGAAGCATCGGCACCAGTTGCGCCCATCGTACTGAGCATGCTGTCGGCATCCGCTGCGGCCGGCGTGGGGCCGATGGCCGCTGTCGCAGGAGCGATCGCGGAAGCCGTCGGCCGGTTCTGCAAGGAACGCTGGAATCTCGAAGAAGTCGTCGTTGAAAACGGAGGAGACCTGTATGTAGATGTTTCCCAGCCGCTGTCGGTACGGGTTTTTGCGCCGGCATCGCCGTTTGCGGATACGCTGGCAGTGAATATCCTCCCCGACATATGCCCGGCGGGAGTATGCACTTCGTCAGGAACGACGGGGCATTCGTTCAGCTATGGAAAAGCCGATGCGATGATGATCGTCTGTCGGAATGCCGCGCTTGCCGACGCTTGGGCTACCGCTTGGGGCAACCGGATCCACGAACCAGCCGATGTCGCTCAGGTCTGTGAACGGATCAGGGCTGTGAAGGACATCCTCGGTGCCGTGGCCATCGCCGGCGACCGTATGGGAGTCTGCGGATCCTTGGAGGTGACTGCGATATGACGCGTCAGGACTATCTGTATCGACTTGCGTCCGAGCGTGTGCTGGTTCTCGACGGCGCGATGGGGACGATGATCCAGCAATCCTCTCCGACTCCCGAAGATTTTTCCTTGTATCCGTTGGTGGAGGACGCGTCTACCGCCTCGCTCGCAGTCGGATGCAACGAGCTGCTTTCCGTCAACCGGCCGGACATGATCTACGATATCCATCTGGCATATCTGCGCTCCGGAGCCGACATCATCGAGACCAATACCTTCTGTGCGAACGCATTCTCGTTAGAGGAGTATGGACTTGCCGACTATGTGTACGACTTGAATCTTGCCGCCTGCGAGATCGCCCGACAGGCGGTCGAGACGATCGAGGAAGAGGATGAGCGCCGGTTCGCGTTCGTCGCCGGCATTCTCGGTCCTACGGGGAGAGCTCTGTCGTTTTCCTCTTCGGTCGAGGATCCTACATACCGGCAAAGCGATTTCACCGATTTCATGGAAATGTATCTTCAGCAGGTCAGGGCGTTGGTCCAAGGCGGTGTCGACCTGCTGATGGTGGAGACGATATTCGATACGCTGGCGGCGAAAGCGGCGCTGGCCGCCTGCCGGCGGGTGTTCGAGGAAACGGGGAAGGAACTGCCCGTCATGGTCAGCGTCACGTTCAGCGATAGAAGCGGCAGGACGCTCAGCGGACAGGATCTCGAGGCATTCGTCATCTCCCTGTCCCATGAACGGCTCTTTTCACTTGGAATGAACTGTTCCACCGGAGCGGCGGAGATGGTGCCGCTGATTCGCCGGCTCGCAGTATGTTCTCCGTTCCGGACCAGCGCGCATCCCAACTCCGGGTTCCCCGATCGTGAAGGACGGTATGAACAGACCCCGCGGCAGATGGGTGCGGCACTGTTGCCGGTATTGCAGGAAGGGCTTCTGAACATCGTCGGGGGGTGTTGCGGAACGACCCCCGCCCATATCGAAGAGATCGCCCGTCTGGCGGCGATCTCTTCGCCTCGCGGACCGGTCACTCCACTTCCGGCGTTGCGATTGTCCGGACTCGATCCTTTGGAGGCCCTGCCTGGACACCGGATGCTGGTGATCGGGGAGAGGACCAATGTCGCCGGTTCGAAGCGGTTCTCTCGATTGGTCAGCTCCGGCAAGTGGGACGAAGCTTTGTCTGTCGCCAGGACGCAGGTGGAGCAGGGTGCCCAGATCATCGATGTCTGCATGGATGCTTCTCTGATCGACGCTCCGAAGGCGATGGTGAAGTTCCTCCGGTATATCGCCAGCGATCCATCGGTTTCGAAGGTCCCGATCATGGTCGATTCCTCCGACTGGGCGGTGATCGAAGCCGCCCTTGGAGAATTGCAGGGCAGGGGGATCGTCAATTCCATCAGTTTGAAGGAAGGTGCGGAGAAGTTCCTTGCGCGGGCGAAGCGGATCGCCGGCGCCGGTTGTGCGATGGTCGTGATGTTGTTCGATGAGGCCGGCCAGGCGGATGTTCTCGCCCGGAAGATCGAAGTGGCCCGGCGAAGCTATGAACTGCTGACGAATGCGGGGATCCCCGCGACATCGATCATCTTCGATCCGAATGTCCTTGCGATCGCAACCGGTATCGACGAGCATGACGGATATGCCCGGGATTTCATCGAGGCTGTACGATGGATCAAGACAAACCTGCCCGGCGTATCGGTCAGCGGCGGTATCAGCAACCTATCGTTCTCCTTCCGAGGTAACGATCGGCTGCGTGAGGCGATGCATGCCGTCTTCCTCTATCACGCTTGCGCCGCAGGACTGGATATGGCGATCGTCAACCCTGCGTCCGATGTTTCCTATGAGCGGATTCCTGCGCATGCGCTGGCTGTGATCGAGGAAGCGATCCTGCTAACCGGGGAGAATGGACCGGCGGCAAGGGAGGCGTTGATCCAGCTGGCGGTTTCGGACGAACTGGGGGCCGGTGACGATTCCTCCGCGGCAGTGGTGGACGCATGGCGGTCGTCGCCGGTGGAAGATCGTCTGTCCGAAGCCGTTGTCCGTGGCGACGATGCGTTCCTTCGCGAGGATCTGGAGGCGATGCTCGAGGAAATCCAAGGGCGGGAAGGTTCTCCTGTGGAGATCGTCGAAGGGCCGTTGATGGCCGGAATGTCCCGCGTCGGAACGCTTTTCGGGGACGGCAAGCTGTTCCTTCCGCAGGTCGTTCGGAGCGCACGGACAATGAAGCATGCCGTCGATATCCTCCAGCCGCATATCGAGGCATATTTGCATTCCGCACATGCGGAATCTGGGCATCAAGGACCGAAAAAGATCGGCACGATCGTCATGGCGACCGTCAAAGGAGATGTCCATGATATCGGCAAGAATATCGTCGATCTCGTGCTGACATGCAACAATTTCGAGGTGATCGATCTCGGAGTGATGGTCCCTGCCGAGCGTATCCTGGAAGCTGCGCTATCCCATCGGGCCGATATCGTCGGCCTCAGCGGACTGATCACTCCATCGCTTTCCGAAATGGCGAATGTATGCAGTCTGTTCCAACGGCAAGGGATGAAGATTCCTATCATGGTAGGGGGCGCGACGACCAGCGAATTGCATACCGCATTGAAACTCGTTCCGTTGTACGACGGGCCTGTGATCCAAACCTCCGATGCTTCGGCGATGGCTTCCGCAGCGTTGAAGATCGTCGCGCCGGACGAGCCTCGCGCCCTGTTCCTCGAGCAGGTCGCCGACCGGTACCGCCGCCTTGCGCAAGAGGACGCCAAAGCCGACAAGACCCAGGACATCGTACGGTACCCCCGTTCGAAGACTCTCGGGCGCCGCCTTTCCTATGAAGATGCCCTTGTTCGACGATATGTCAAGGAGGGGGCCTCGGTCCTTCCCGCTTCGTTCGGTATCCGCGTGTTCGATGGTATCGCCCTCGACGACCTGATTCCGCTCGTCAACTGGGACATGCTGTCGGTCGGATGGAAGGTTCCGGTCCATTCTTCCGAAGCCAAGCGTCTGATCGATGATGCCAAATCGTTGCTGGAGATTCCTCGATACCGAACGGTCCTCGCCGACGGAATCCGTTCCATAGGAGGCTTGTTCGCCGCCGGCAGCGATGGGCTTTCCGTAACGCTTGCATTGCCTGACGACGCCGTTCCCGGTCGGTTCCGGCCGGTCGGGGAACTCTATTTCTTCCGCCGCCAGACTGTATTGGATGGCGGAAGTTCGTTGTCTCTTGCGGACTATGTGCTTCCTCCGGTTTCCGATGGGAAGTACCAGGATGCCGTAGGGTTGTTCGTCGTTACCGCGGGGATCGGACTGACATCGGTAGTGGAAGAGTTGCGCGACGAAGGGGACGGGTATCGAGCGATTCTGCTGCAGATGGTCGCCGACCGTCTTGCCGAAGCATGCGCCGAAGCGACGAACTCCCGGATAGAATCGTGGTGGGGTTTGTCCGGATCCGGGCTGGGAACGATCCGTCCCGCTCCGGGATATCCAACATGGCCTGATCATTCGGAGAAACGTACGGTATTCTCTGTGCTTGACGCCACTGCGAAAATCGGGGTGGAGCTGACCGATCGGTTCGCCATGTCCCCTGCGGCATCGGTCTGCGGCAGCGTCATGGCTGGAAAGGATCTGCGGTATTTTTCCGTCGGAGCCATCGGAGCCGACCAGATGTCCGTATATGCTCGACGCAAAAACTGCGATCCTGACAATCTTGCATCGGTGATACAAGGTATGGAATAATCGGGGGGCATATGAAAGTCGTCGATATCATCGCCCGGGCGAAACATCCGCTGTTCACTTTCGAGATCCTTCCTCCGTTGAAAGGGCATACGCTCGACGGTATTTTTTCTACCGTCGAGAAGCTTAGGGAATACGAACCTGCATATATCAATGTGACCAACCATCAGCAAGAGGTGGTATACATGGATCGTCCCGACGGGTTCGTGGAACGACGGACGGTGCGCAAGCGTCCCGGGACCGTGGCGCTTTCCGCGGCTTTGCAGTATCGGTTCGACATCCCCGTGGTTCCCCATCTAATCTGCGGGGGAATGAACGCGGAGGAATTGGAGAATACGCTTGTCGAACTGAACTTCCTTGGATTGGACAATGTGTTCGCATTGCGTGGCGACCCTCCGAAAGGTGAACGGCGGTTCGTCGCCTGCCGAGGAGGATGGGAGCATTCCGATGCGTTGGTCCGGCAGGTCAAGGCGTTGAACCGAGGCTCCTATCTGGATCCGGACCTCAAGGATCCTGTGTCCACCGATTTCTGCATAGGAGTCGCCGGGTATCCGGAAAAGCATGCCGAGGCTCCGAATTTCTCCATCGATATCGCGAATTTGAAGAAAAAGATCGAATCCGGAGCGGACTACATCGTTACGCAGATGTTTTTCATCAACGATCATTATTACCGGTTCGTGCAGGCATGCCGAGAGGCGGGGATCTCCGTCCCGATCGTGCCGGGGATCAAGCCGTTCAGTCGACTCAGCGATCTGGAACTGATTCCGCAGACGTTCCATATCGATCTGCCGGATGCTTTGGTCGATGCGGTTCTGCATGCATCTTCTCCCGCGGAGATCAGGGACATCGGCGTCTGGTGGTGCACCGAACAATCGAAGGATCTCCTTGCACACGGAGTGCCCGGCATCCATTACTATACTTTGGGGAAGGCCGAGTCCGTCGCCAAAGTCGTTCGCGCTGCGTTCTGATCCGGTATTCCGGAAAAGGATAGACATTGTACGGTCGGCATCGCCGGCCAATGGAGAGAAATCATGGGAGCAAAGAAATCCGCTGCGACTATCGCAGTGAAGGGCAAGGGTGTCGATTCCAGCTTCATCCTTCGCATCATTATCGGTCTGCTGTTCATCTGCTTGGGAATTCAGGGCTATGTCGGCGGGAGCAAAGGTTCCATGGGAGTCGGGGATCTGTACGATCTGTTCGATTCCGATGCGCTGGTCTATCTTCTGGCGACCATCGTGCTGCTCAGCGGGGTTATCCTGCTGGTGCCGATGTTCATCCGCGGTATTTCCGAGAAAATCGTCAAGGTCGGCATGATTGTCGTCCTGGTCATCTGGGTCGCTGTCATCGTCATCGCCGATTTCATCAACATGCCGAATAATCCCGATTGGTTGGAATGGTTCCAGATGCTGCTGTACCACCTGATCGTCCTGTTCGGAATCCTGCAGGTCACCGGAAAGGCGTTGAAATAGCGGTTTCGGCCGCTGGCCGACCGGACAAAAGGGGTGTCGCGATATCAGAAGGCTGTCGCGACATTTCTTTTTATGGTATACCTTCCGCATGGATATTACAGAAACTACGTTGGATTCGCAGCAACTGCTTTCTTTTCCCCCGTACGCTTTGGTCAGGGATACTGTGCGATTGCCCGATGGCAGGGCGGCGCAACGGACATACATGAAGCATCCCGGAGGGGTGGCTGTCCTTGCCTTGGGCGATGATGGCAGAATTTCGTTCGTCAGGCAGGTCCGGCATCCGATCGGTCAGGAGACGCTCGAGCTTCCAGCCGGGAAACTGGAATCCGGCGATGCAGGTGCAAAGAGCGTTGCTGCAAGAAGGGAGTTGCTTGAGGAAACGGGATTGTCGTGCGACAGGATCGTGGAACTCGGGTCGATCCATCCATCGCCTGCTATCGTCGATGAGGTCATCACGCTGTTCTTCGCCACAAGATTGCATTCAGGACATCAGGATCTGGATGATGATGAGTTCATCAACGCACAATGGCTGTCCGTCGCGCAAGTCCGGGAAAAGATCCGTACTGGAGAGATTACGGACGCCAAGACGATCTGTGCGTTCGCCATGGCCGCGATCGACGGGTATATCTGATTTGGAGGGGCTTGGATGCATAGCGGAGAGATGGAGTTCGATGAACGATATTGGGACGAGGTGTTCTCCTTGTTCAGCGAAGCGCTGGAGCGCGAGGGGGCCCTGCTGCCTTCCGTTTCGACAATCGCCGTGGAGAAGCAGGATCCGTTCCGGGTGCTCGTTTCCACGCTGATTTCCCTGCGGACGAAAGATGAGGTGACGCTTGCCGCCAGCCGGCGGCTGTTCGCGCTTGCCGATACGCCGCAGGCTATGCTTGCCCTTGCTCCGTCCAGCATCGAGGAGGCCATCTATCCTGCCGGGTTCTACCGTACGAAGGCCAGGAACATCCTGTCCATCTGTGAGATTCTCGTAGATCGATACGGCGGGAGCGTCCCCGCCTCCAAGGAGGAGTTGGTCGCCCTTCCCGGCGTGGGGATCAAGACTGCTAATCTGACGCTCAACCTCGGATTCGGGATCGAGGCGATTTGCGTCGATTGTCATGTGCATCAGATCGCCAACCGTATGGGGTGGATCGAGACATCGACGCCTGAACAAAGCGAAAAGGCGTTGCAGAAGATCATGCCTCGCAGATTCTGGATTCCATTGAACGAGCTTTTGGTTTCGTACGGTCAGCATATCTGTGTTCCTGTCAGCCCTTGGTGCGGCAAATGCCCGATGGACGGTCGATGTCCCAAAGTCGGGGTTCTTAAATTCCGCTAAGAAATGGCTCCGATTTGACATGCGCACCGGCAAAGGGTCCCCTGTGTGCTCCTGTTGAGGGTGCAGGTAAGGGTAATGGCAGGGTGATGGTAAGGTGATGGTAAGGTGATGGTAAGGTGATGGTAAGGTGATGGTAAGGTGATGGTAAGGGTGATGGCAGGGTGATGGTAAGGTGATGGTAAGGTGATGTCGTACATTTTGTACTATCCATTACTCAGTCCCCAGCGCAACCCAGCGCAACCCAGCGCAACCCAGCGCAACCCAGCGCAACCCAGCGCAATGACCCTGCAATGACCCTGCAATGACCCTTACCTACTAGCGTAAATTCGCTATGTTTGATAGCCTGTCGGGCAGGGACGCAGGCATAAGAAGAACCGGAGGCACGACGATGATCATTGTATTGAAACAACAGGCTACGGACATCCAGAAAGACCGTATTCGCAGTTTTTTGAAAGAGCGAGGTTTCAAAGTCAAGGAAATCGTCGGCAAGGAAGACACCGTCATCGGAGCCGTGGGAGCCAAGCGAATCGACATCCGTGAAGTAGAAATCCTTGATGGCGTGGCAAGCGTCATCCCGATTAGCAAGCCGTACAAACTGGCCTCGCGAGAGCTGAAAAAAGAAGATACGATCGTCCAAGTCGGGAACGTGAAGATCGGCGGAAACCGAATCGCAGTCATGGCAGGACCCTGCGCAGTGGAATCCCGGGACCAGATTCTGTCGATCGCGGCGAAAGTCAGGGAGGCGGGAGCCGTCATCCTCCGCGGAGGAGCGTTCAAACCGAGAACTTCCCCCTATTCGTTCCAAGGATTGGGCGAGGAAGGGCTGAAGTATTTGAAGGAAGCCGGCGAGAAATTCGGCATGCCAGTCACTACCGAAGTCGTCAGTACCGCCGATGTGGAAATGATGAAAGACTACATCGACATGTACCAGATCGGAGCGCGCAATATGCAGAACTTCGAGTTGCTCAAGGCTGTCGGACACACCGGGATGCCTGTTCTGCTCAAACGAGGACTGTGCGCTACGATCGAAGAATGGCTGATGGCCGCCGAATACCTGATGGCCAACGGAACCGAACAGGTCGTTCTGTGCGAGCGCGGAATCCGTACGTTCGAACGGGCCACCCGCAATACGCTGGACTGCAGCGCGATTCCCGTGGTCCAGAAACTGACCCACCTGCCGGTAATCGGCGATCCCAGCCATGCCACAGGATTGCGCGACATGGTGGCTCCGATGTCGTTGGCGATCGTTGCTTCCGGGGCTTCCGGACTGATCGTCGAAGTGCACGACCATCCGGAAAAAGCGCTGAGCGACGGCCCCCAGTCCCTGTACCCCGACCAGTTCGAGAAACTCATGCGGGACATCCAGGCTCTCGGACCTGTAGTCGGAAAATCATTGGAACGCATTCCCCGTATCATTCCCGCTTCTCTTGGCTCCTCCGCTCCGGCGGCATCCGAAGAAATGATGGCCGGACCGTTGACGATAGCGTTCCAAGGAGAGTTCGGAGCATTCAGCGAACTTGCCGTCCGTCGGGTGTTCGACGAAAGTTCCGTTGCGTTGCCTTGCAAGAAGTTCTCCGATGTGTTCGAATCCGTGATGGACGGAACGGCGGCCTATGGAGTGGTGCCGGTTGAAAATACGCTGGGGGGAACGATCAATGATACCCTTGATCTGCTCAACAGCCATCCTGGAATCGAAGTAGTGGGGGAGCAACAGGTACGGATCATCCACAACCTGATCGCATTGCCCGGCGCTGAATTCGAGAAAATTACGAAAGTCTATTCCCATCCGCAAGGATTGGCTCAGTGCTCCGAATTCCTTGAAACGCAGATGCCGTGGGCTCAGGCGATGCCGTTCTTCGATACGGCCGGAGCGGTGGCTTTCGTCAAGAATCAGGGGGATCCGACCCTTGCCGCGATCGCAGGAGCACCTGCGGCGAAATGCTATTCGATGGAAATCCTCCGCGAAGGAATCGAAACCAATCCTCGAAACTATACGCGCTTTTATGTCATCAGCCGGGAGGAACGGGCCGCGGCATTCAGAAGTGCGGCTCCCGTAGACCGCGCATCCTTGGTTTTTTCTGTCGGCGATCAGCCCGGAGCCTTGTTCGCAGTCCTTGAGATACTATCCAAGCATGGCCTGAACATGAAGAAACTGGAATCACGTCCGATTCCGGGAAAACCGTGGGAGTATTCATTCTTCGTGGAGACGGAACTTGGCAAGGATGGAGCGTTCGAACAGGCGCTTGGCCAGCTAAAGACGGCCTGCACATCGATCCGGGTCCTCGGGACTTTTACGGCGGCTCATTGAAATGGGTGCCGTCCGTGCGTTCGACCCGGTATGCCTGGTCATGGGAGTGCTCTCGACCAGACCGGACAGGAATCAGGAGCTGTTCGACCTCTTGTCAGAACATTTCGGAAAAATCAGAGAAGTGACCGATGCCGTTCCGTTCACCTTCACGGGGTATTACGACGAAGAAATGGGAGGCCGCCCCCTGCGGTTCTTCATCGTATTCGAACATCTGTTCGATCCTTCCGTTCTGGCGAAGCTGAAGGCGGAGACCAACGACATGGAGAAACTGTTCGCTGAAGACGGGAAGAGGAAGATCAACCTCGATCCGGGAATCCTCAGCGCTGACAACTTCATCCTTGCCACGACGAAGGACCGTTCCCATCGGGTGCCTCTGTCAGACGGCATGTATGCGGAAGTGACGCTGATGTACGCCAACGGACAGTTCAATGCTTTGCCCTGGACATACGCCGACTACCGAAGCGATGCGTTTCGGGCATTGTTCAAGCGTTTCCGCCAGGAATATCTTCAGCAACTCAGGATCGTTTTGAAACAATAGCCGACCAGTATTTTTTCGGCGCTGAATCGGCGCGGCGGGGTTTCCATATGTCCGTAGCATATGAAACGACTTGGAAACGGCGCCCTCTTGATTCTGCTCATATGTTCGATCCTCTGTTCCATTTCCTGCCACGATGCCATGCGGACGGTGGAGGTTTCGCTTGAAGGTTCCCATCCATGGGAACAAGCATGTCGGATACCGATGTGGCATACCTTGGTCTGGACGGACGGGCACGGCGGATTCGTCCGTCTGCATCTGGAAGCGGGGACCCGTTCCGTCCGGGTGTCCGTCCCGTATGGAAAGGCCGTCGTGTTCTGCGCCTATCCGCTGGGAGAACTGAACCCTTGGGGCGGAGTATTGCATCCGCTCGGACGGGATGGACGCGTGGTTCTGACACTGCGCGAAGGGGGCGTCGCGAGGTTGCTGCAGTCGTTGTCGGGGACCGCTCCGGAACCGATCTCACGGCTTGTCTACCCCAATCTCCGCGCATTGCTTGACGAAATGCTGGGAGACGACTGGTCCTGTGTCGATTATACCCGCTTGGGAACCGCTATCTTGAACGGTAGCCTCGAGCGCGGTTCCATACGAAGTCTCGAGCCGTTTCCCGTGGTGCTTGAGGATCTTCCGACCGGACGCTGGGTATCGGAAGAGCGGGATGATCTCTCCTTCTGGTTTGACCGTGGATCGATGTCCGTGCAACGACTCTCCCTGTTTCCTGGATTGCATCGGTTCCTGAACCGCGAAAGCCACATGGAACTGCATATTCTCGTCGATACCGAAACGGAACAGGTGTTCGTATCGATGAGGGAGCCGCATATGGAGCTTCTGTAGGCTGGCGTCGAGGAGTGGAAACAGCTTCACTTTCCTCAGGAAACAAGATAGAGTGTGCCCATGGAATCACTGAGGGAACTTTACCGGATCGGCTTCGGTCCGTCGAGCAGCCATACCATGGGCCCCCGTTATGCGGCGACATTGTTTTTGTCGGAACATCCGGATGCGTGGTTAATCCGGCCACTTTCACCAGTGGAATCCGGAAATTTCTCATCAGCTAAATCCGC
>LVBD01000039.1 GCA_001604275.1 Spirochaetales bacterium Spiro_02 | reverse complement strand
TGAATCTTCCGGCTGAAAAGCACCGGTGCTCCGCGCAGGAGCACCAGTGGCAATTCGAAGAAGAGCACCACTAAATTTTGACCTTGCAGCAGTCTAGCTTTGTGATGTCCAAATCCTTGCACTCGATGGTGCACATTCCAGTCATTATCCTTGACAGCATACTCTCCGCCTTGGCGGAACAGCCCAGACGGTCCCTCCACGTAATGGGACTGAACTGGCTGCAAAGGATGGTGGAGCCCTTGCCCTCGCGCTTCTCGAACACCTCGAACAGGAATGACAGTTCACTGTCGCTGTAGGTGTCACTGAGCCAGTCATCGAGGACCAGGAGGCAGAACCTCTCCATCTTGTTGATGAACCTGACCTTCTGCCTTGCAGTCTCCTTGCATGCATATTCCGCAAGGAGATCCGGCATCCTCACATAGAAGGTACTTCTCCCGATGCGGCAGCTTATGTTCGCGAGCACGGAGGCGATGAAAGTCTTGCCCGTCCTTGTGGGGCCGTAGATCGCGACATTGGTGGCGAAGCTGATGTAGTTCCCGGTCGAGAGCTGGGTGATCATGTTCCTGTCGAGGCACCTTTCAGGGGTGTAGAGAATGTCCTCCACGGACACGTTCGTGTACTTTATGCGGGCTCTCTTGACCAGCCTCTCGTTGCGCTCCTTCATCTTCAGGGAATAGAAGTCACTGACCACATGCTGGAACCGGGTCTCGAACGGCATGCTCAGGAACTCCGGGACGCGCTCCTGCGAATTGACTATGTCGAGCATCTCCTGGATATGCATCTCTCGCATCTGCATCTGGGTTGTGACGTCAATCATTGTCGGCACCTCCCATCAATCTCTCGAAGAAGGAGCGCTCCCTGCTGCAGAACTTCGTGGATTCGGCGCCGCCTGGTGTCTTGGCTGAGGAATCGATGTCTTGCCCCGATTTGAGGATGGCATTAATATTCGAGTATCTTGGTGACCGGGTCATGCCGAGTGCCAGCTCACATGCCCTCTCGATCCTTGATCTGTCGTATCGCCTGTCCAGCCGGAGTATGCACAGCGCCGAATTGAACGTCTGCTCCGGTATGGGCCGCGACTGGAGTATCCTGTCGATGACCTCCGCCGTCGAAGGGCCGAACTGAAGGGCCCAGCATCTGATCCGGTCGAATGTCCACTCGGAGAAATCGTGTCCCTTGGGCATGTCATTGACGTCTGTCCTGTACTTGTATCTTGTGCCGGGGATGAAGCGCAGATGCCTTTTCACGAGCTTGCCGCCAGAATGGATCTGGACTTCTGAGACGGTCATCCTGACATCGAAGGAGGCAGTCCTCAGATTGAACGGCACTGAGTACCAGTTCCTGTCAACCTGTATATGTCCGTTTGGACCGCATCTGCGACCAGTGAACCACGTGCCGCACTCGAACGGGGAGGAAGGCAACGGCTTGAGGAAAGGTCTCTCGTTCTCCTCGAAGTCGGTTCTTCTCGATCCGCTGCGTTTGTCGAACGGTGCGTTGTTCAGCTGCTCGAGCTCACGTGCGACGGCCTGCTTCAGTGCGTAGAAGGATGTGAAGCGGACATCACGCAGACTTGCGATTATCTTCAAGGCAACGTTGCGGACAGAGTTCTCCACGCTGTTCTTCTGCCTGGGGGCCCTGACATCAGCCGGCAGTATCCCGGTCCCGTAATGCTCCGCCAGAGCCTCGTATTCCCTGGTCAGGATGATCTCCCCATCCTTCGGATGTCTGGTGACACCTGTTTTCAGATTGTCACAGACAATGATCCTGGAGACGCCTCCGTAGTATGAGAACATGTTCACATGGCATCTGATCCATGTGTCCATCCTCATGTCAAGACAAGGCTCCACGTAGGCCAGCCGGGAGCAGACAAGATCCGAGACGAACAGGTAGACCGTGACTGATCTCCCGCTCTCCATGTCGGTGTACCTCATCGTGGGACCTGACCAGTCAACCTCGATCCTGTCACCTGCCTTGTGCTCGAGATGGCTTGCGAACCCGTTCATCCCGATGAAAGCGCTGTAATCCTCGCAGAACTTGGTATATCCCACGTGAAGCTCACCTGCAGCTCTGCAATCGGAGCAGTATTCGCCCCAGAGCCGCTTCAATGTGACACCTGCCCTGTTAAGCTCCTTGTGTATCTTCTCGTAGTCGGGCAGACGGTATGTGCTCTCGTATGTCCACCGGTCCGGGAAGAAGACACGGTAAAGCTCATCGTCAGTGAGATCGGGTATCGTCCCTGCCGGAAGGATCCCCAGTCGGGTCCCGATCCTCACAACCTCATTGACGCTGTGCTTCGAGACACGCCTTGTCGATGCTATCGTGTTGTTTGAGAATCCTTGAAGCTTCGCCTCAAGGATCATCCGTACATTGATCTTGCTACTCATCAATGTCCTCCTTGAAATGTATTTTGCCTTCAGGCAACCTACACATTCTAATGAGAACAACGATGAAGGTGGTGCTCCTGCGTGAATTGACCATCATCATGTGGTCGATGGGAATGGTTCAGAGAAGTGGTGCTATTCTGCGAATCGGTGGTGCTTCTCAAGCGAAAGACTCA
>LVBD01000038.1 GCA_001604275.1 Spirochaetales bacterium Spiro_02 | reverse complement strand
TGGGACTCCCCCGCAAACGCGGTCATCAGATTAGCTTCCGTCTTCGAACCTTTCAGTTCCATTGCCTATACACTCCTTCGCAGATTTCTCTGCTTTGATCTTCGCTTTACACTCGGGGCAAACCCCGTGAAACACAATTTCGTGTCGAAAGACTTCGAATCCATCCATCCCCTCGATACGTGCGGCCAAATCAGCTTGGTACGGAAGATCCACATCGGAGACCTTCCCGCAATACTCACAGAACACATGGTAATGTTCGTCCAGCGTCCTGTCGAAATGATCGGGCAAAGTTCCAGGAAGGGGGACTCGTCTGACCAACCCCTCATCGACCAACAAATTCAGATTGCGATACACCGTCGCCTTGCTGATCGAAGGATGTTCATCTACGACTGATGCAAAAATTTCATCCGCAGTCGGATGGGTGCGGCTTTTTCGTACGGCGGCCAAGACTAGATCCCTCTGTATCGTCCTTCGCCTATTCACGATAATCATTCCTTATTAATAATAGTTATTATTATGATAGTCCCATCCTGCCATCCAAAGCGGAATTTGTCAACCCTCAGATTCAATTACTTGACGAAACGGCATTGACGCGACATGACGCATATCGCATGCACTCGACGGAGAAACAGCATTTTCATGGAGCAAACGCCCCGGTCATTCTGCGGCTTCGCCCGCAGACGTTCTCAGTATTCCAGAATGGCCATGACCGGCCAATGGTCGGACAAAGCTTCGCCGGGAATGGAAAACCGCGGAGAATAAGCGGCGATCGGGCGTATCTGGTTCTTGACCATGATCTTGTCGATGGCCTCGACCAGATAGCATTCATCGCTGAGATACGGACAGGGGAATGTCACCGGCGCCGGAGTACCCAACAGAGTCCATACATCATCGAAACCGGCCATTTCATGGAAAATTCTGGCAGGATGCACCGGATCGTTGAAGTCGCCGCAAATGACCGAAGGAAGCGCCCCGCACAGCGAACGTAAGGCAACGCTTGCGTCGACCGCCTCACGATGCCTGTATGGAAGTCCCGTCCGACGTTCGTCGGAGTTGAGCTGGTGCGTCAGATGCATGGTAGCGACGAACAGATCGCGGCCGGCGGCATCACGGATCTTCGCCCAGAAAACTCCTCGTTCCGGTTCCGGCATTGCAAGGTCCACTCGACCGCAGTCCACCAGACAGAACATGTCGTTGCGAACATAGATCGAAGACTCGCACCGCCATCCGGCATCGGCACCTTCCACCCGCCGGTATCCGGCCAGCGGCTCATCGAACAGATCGATCAGTTCCGGTCGGATTTCCTGAAAACAGAAGATATCCGAACCGTATGTCCGCAAGAACGTCTTGAGACAATTGCTTCGTCTCTCGAGTTTTTCGGTATTCCAAAGATTCAGAGAAACCAATGACACTCTGGGCACGACTATCCTTCCATTACAGCGGGAAATCGCTGTCTGATCCGTTGATATGCCCCCAGACCGAGGACGTTGACCCATGCGATATCAATATCGTATGTGCCGAAAAAACTTTCTGAGCGATTGAAATAGTCCCAATCGGTATAGTTGATCTGTTCAGGTTGCCAGCCGAGGAATGCCGCGGACCGACCCAGCATATCGTCCGGGACGCCGACCAGTTGCCGGCAGGCATCCAGCATCAGCAGCGCCTGCTCTTTGTAGAACCTATCGTCCGTCGCTTCAGCGAGGCGTAGGAAATCGTATGCGATCAGCATCCCGTAGAAATCCATATGGTGATGCGCAACAGATACGGAAGTCATGCCCGTCGTGGAGAATCGTTCGCGAGCCAAAGGCGAGTCCGGTGGGAACGTCTGGTCGGTCTGCCAGATCCAGAGGAGAACGAAATCCGCAGCGCGTATCGCACTACGCAGATATCTCGAATCAGGAGACGATTCGTACAGATCGAGAAAAAAACCAAGCAACGCAAGCCCCGCCTCTTTGTCGCAGGAATCCGCATCGAGGGTATCTCCATAGAACTGCCCTTCATCGGCCATCTCACTGTAATAGGCATATGCCTGATGAACGGCAGACAAGACTTCTCCGGCATGTTCGTCGTCCAGGTATGGCAGCAGTTCCAATAGGAACGAAGCGACATAGGCACCGTTCGTCCCAACCGTGTTCACCGGCATTCCCGAAGGATTCCACCAGCGACCAAACGACCCTGTGGACAACTGGTTACGGCAATAGAAGGCAGCCACTCGTTTCGCTATACCGAGAAATTCGGGGGTTTCGATCCCGTGATCCGCCAAGGCTGCGTACAGACGCACATATTGCTTCATCGCCTCCCCATTGCACCGGCTGTTGACCAGATCCTTGAACTCCTGATGCTCACCGATACCGAGATACCCGCCGAAATATTCCCGTTTGAGGTCGTAACAGTCGCGGAAAATCCCCTCAGGCGATTCCGCGCGGAGGAAGAAGCGTCCGATCGCATGGGCTATGCAAGGCAGCAGTCTTGAATCGTCGGGGATACCGAACTCATTCGAAAGCCGCCTTCTGGCTAAAAGATCGCCAAGCTCCGGTGCGCGAGCCATGCACGTCGCCGCTTCAAGGCTCTTCACCAGAAATGATGCGGATGTGAATTCGTAAACGGGCTGAAAAGCTCCATTGCCCTCCCCCATCTGCAGATACGCCTCCCCGTCGTCAGTTCTGCGGACAAGGTTGAGGATTCTGGTCATTTTCGCATCACCATAAGCATCCCAGTCGCACAAGCGACGTTCCATGGACGAGCCGGACGGAATAGACGTATGTAGCGATTCGACATATCTGCGATAGGAAGCGAGTCGATCCTTGCTTGCTTCAAGCTGAATGAAAAACATCCGCTCGTATGCGACGGGACTTTCAACGAAAAGCACAGGAGCAGGTTCGTCGGATGTATCGATCAGTGCGGACTTGCCCCGATAGCTGTACGGCCATTCAGATCCGGGAATCGTCATCCGGATCCCATGGGGGTCCCAGCTGGAAGACGATAGCTCGCTGGGGTTCGCGGCCGGACTGATCGAGCAACAGAAGACTGTCTCACCGTTATAGAGCTGGATACACCCGGGAACCGGCATTCGATTCTCCTTGAATGCCCAGAACTCCCCCAGCTTGCGATTCGGGTAGCATCCGACGCCTTGTTCATTGTCCTGGTACCAGACCGCGGGAACCAGAACATCGTTCCTATGCCCATCGTCATGATAGTAGAAGCTGTTGTGAAGCCGATATGCACCTGGGACGGACAGTTCCCATCGCCGCTGTACGACAAGCAGTCCCGCCGAGAATCGAAATTCGTCATATACAACGGTTTTTTGTGAAAAGCGAGTAACGATTCCGCCGTCATGCATACGGACATCCAGCCGTTCAAGCTTTTCTCCATCCAACGTGATCGAGCAGGAAAAGCCGCAGGTGGGAAGATGGTCGTCGATACATACCTGGACACCTTGCGCCGAAACGTGAATCCGCATACGACTACCCCTTGATTCCGGTCGACGCGATGCCGGCTATGATGTTTTTCCTGAAGAAGACATAGAAGATGAACTGAGGGATCGAGGCGATCACCGCTCCGGCCATGATCAATGCGTACTGGGTACCATGCGTCCCTTGGAAATTCGCGATACCGACGGTTATCGTATACTTGATCGTGTCGTTGATCGCGATCAACGGCCAAAGGAAGTCGTTCCATGCATTGATGAACGAAAGGATCATGACGGTGGCCATGGCGGCCTTGCCGAGCGGCAGGATGATTCTGACGAAAACGGTGAACCGGTTCGCACCGTCGATGAACGCAGCTTCCTCCAACGCTGTGGGAATCCCCTCATAGAACTGTTTCATGATGAAGATGCCGATCGGCAACGCAAGCCGCGGGATGATCGCCGATGCAAGCGAATTGATCAACCCCATCGCATTGAACTGCAGATACAGGGGAATGATCAGCACCTGGAACGGAATCATCATTCCCGCCATGACCAGCCAGAACAGAATCGACTTGCCGGGAAACCGTATCTTGGCGAACGCATATGCCATGGGGGCATCCACGACGAGGGTAACGGCCATGGTCACGAACGAAATGAATATCGAGTTGCCCATCCATCTGAGGATTTCGGTCGAAGTGAACGCCTTGACGTAGTTCTCGAACGTAAGCCGCTTCGGCCAGAAAGAGAGGGTCCGCGTCACGACATCGCCTTCCGCTTTCAACGACGTCAGAATCAACCAGAAAAGCGGAAAAAGCCAGACGAGAATACAGAGAACCTCAAGGAATCTGAACAGACTCCGGCGGACGGTCGTGTTCCCGTTCATGCCTCCTCCTTCCTTCCCAGTAGCAGATACTGCACCACTGAAATGACTAGGATGATGAGGAACAGGATGTAGCTCATTGCCGCGCTATATCCCATCTTGAAGTACTTGAACCCCGTTTCGTAGATGTATTGAACCAGTACGCGGGTCGTTCCGTAGGGTCCGCCGCCGGTCATGACATAGACTTGACCGAACACGTTGAACGATGCGATCACCTGCAGGATCAGGCAGAGTACCGTCGTCGGAGCGACCAGAGGAACCGTAATTTTTCGGACCACCTGCCACCAGGAGGCACCATCGATCTGCGCCGACTCGTACACTTCCTTCGGAATCTGCTTGATCCCTGCGCTGAACAAGACCATGTTGAAACCAGCGGTCCACCAGAGCGTCGTCAAAGCGACGGACCACATTGCCATTTTTTCATTCGTCAGCCATCCGACCGGGCCATGTCCCGTTGCGACCAGCAACTGGTTAAAAATCCCGAAATCCTTTTGCATGATCCATGCCCACAACGTACTGACCACTGTCATCGAGAAAATATATGGGACAAAGAATACGTTCTCCATCACTCCTTTCAGCGGAGAACCGCCCGTCACGGCAAGCGCCATCGCGAAGCCAAGCAGCAATAGCGCCGGCGTGGTCATCAGTACGAACTCGAACGTATGCCATAATGAGGAATAGAACTTCGAATCTCGAAACAGCGCAAAGTAATTCTCAAGTCCGATGAACGAGGGCGTGCCAAGGATGTTCCAGTTGAAGAAACTGATGATCAGTCCGAACACAAGAGGAAAAATCATGAATATCACGAACACGATCAAAAACGGCAGGCTGAACAGCAGGCCGTCCCTTGTATCTTTGTTCCCGGGTATCGCCATCGAGGGGTATCTCCTTTATATGTTGCCGTATGCTTTCATGGACGAAGATGCGACGAAACCGCGACCGACTGGTCCGAAGAACCGGAAAGACCGTTCTCCCGGAAACCCGGGAGAGCGATCTTTCATTGCAACCGATTCTGCGATCGATCAATAAGATGCGATGATGCCGTTGATCTTCTTCTCCATATTGGCAAGCGCCTGCTTCGCGGGAAGTTTCTTCGTCACGGCTTCCTCGAGCATATCGCTCATGGTCCCGTAGATTTCCTCCCATGCCGGAGTACGCGGAGTTTCCAACGCATAGGCCGCGGCGGCGGCATAGTCCGCACGATACGGCAATGCCTTGAATTCCGCCTTTTCCGTTACGCTCTTGCGGGTAGGAATCTGTCCAGCCTTTGCCCACAGCTCCCCATGACCGGTCATCCATTCGATGAAATCGACGGCTGCTTCCACCTTGCGAGGATCCTGATTCTTCTGAACCGGCACAGCAAGGGTATGGGATCCCGCCCACGCCCAGGGTTCGTCGCCCATGATGCCCGGCAACGGAGCGGCGCCGAAGTTCAATCCGGATTGCTCGAGCGTACCGGTAGCCCATACTCCGTTGAAGTAGAAAGCGGCATCGCCCATCTTGAATACGTTCATCGCCGCATCATAGTCGAGTTCGTTCGGGTTGACCTTGTACGTGTGCACAAGATCCTGAAGCCATACCAAAGCCCGTTCGCCCGCAGCGTTGCTGAAGTTCGCCTTGGTATTATCGGCGTTGAGCAGGGAACCTCCCTGTTGGGCGAGCATCGACATGAACAGACGGGTCAACGTATACGCCTTATAGACCCCGGTCGTATTGTCGATGGCCAACCCCCACTTGCCCGTCGCCTTCTGGACAGCCAATGAAGCGTCGATGAACTCCTGCGCGGTCTGAGGCACCTTCGTGATTCCGGCCTGGGCCATCAGGTCCTTGTTGTAGTACATGACGATCGGGTGGACATCCAGCGGAAGCGAATAGATCTTTCCGTCCGAGATGCAGCCCGAAAGCGGAGCTTCCTGGAAATCCGCAAGAACCTCAGCATCGACATAGTCGTTGAGCGCCAGTAACGAACCGTTCTGAACATACGGAAGCATGTTGCCCTGGTGGACGACGATGACATCGGGGGCATTGCCGGCGGCGAGCGCCGTCGTCAACTTCGTGTAGTAGTTGTCGAACTTGACGGTATCATTCTTCATTACGACCTTGTTCTGGCTTTCATTGTATTCCTTGACCATCGCATCGAAGAACTCACCGTCACCTCCGGTGAACAGGGACCAGAACGTGATCTCCACCGGGCCGGACGATGCAGGTTCCTTCGCTCCCTGTGCGAACAGCAATCCCATGGACAGGAACACGGCCAACAGGACTAGACTTACTTTTCCTTTCATGTGAACACCTCCTCTTTCGTTTCACAAAAACATATGGAATCAACGGGTCGATTCTCGAAAAATCAACCTCGTCGAAACATTCCTCTGGGCATACGGCAATGAATCGTCTTCGATGTGGGCCACCAGCGTCTCCATCGCAACCGCGCCAAGGCGGAACTTCGGAACATCCACTGTCGAAAGGGACGGCTGCATGAACTGGGACATATAGAGGTTGTCATAGCCGAAGACCTCGACGTCGCTAGGTACCGACAGATTGTTTTCATGCAGACTTTTGAGCACTCCCATCGCAAGCATGTCGTTGAAGCAGACGATCGCGGAGAATTCGAGTCCTCTGTTCAAGGCATGGTTCGTAATTGCATAGCCGTCCTCGATATGCCCCATGGCATGGACGATATAGTTTTCTTCGAGCGCAAGATGTCGGGATTCGAACGCTTCCCGGATTCCGGCAAGACGGTCGTGTGTGTTGCTGACCTTCTTCGGACCTGCCAGACACAGGATATTCCGATGTCCCTTGTCGAGGAGATGCTCGACGACGCTCCGCTGTCCTTCGACATCGTCGTGCAGTACGCAATGATCCTTCAGACCGTCAAGGTATCTTCCGGCGAAGATGAACGGAATCGAAAGCCTTCCATACAGATCGGCATGATCGAGGTCCTTGTCATACGTCGGCATCGCGATGATTCCATCCACCTGGCGGCAGAGGAACATCCGCACCAGGTCCGCTTCCCGCTTCGCCGACTCCTCCGTGTTTGCGAGCAGGATCTGATAACCGAAATGCCGCGCGGACTCCTCGATCCCGCGGATGACTTCGCTGAAGAACGGATTGGCGGAATCGGCCGAAACGACCCCGATCGTCTTGCTGCGGGAGCTTCGCATGCTTGCCGCTATGGCGTTCGGGATATACCCCAGTTCAGATGCCGCTCTACTGATTATCGCGGTAGTGCCCGCACTGATTCGGGAATCTCCCCGTAGCGCCCTGCTGACGGTATTGACGGAGAAGCCGGTTTTCTGCGCAATGTCCTTCAACCCTATGCTCATGGATTAATGTTAACATTGAAAGCGGACAAAACAAGAAAAAAAACGTCAGTTTACCAAGTTTTCAAGCGTTTTTATGGATTAACGTTAATCTAAAACAGAGGAAACATCCCATCCTCCCCCTCCATGATCGAAATCCTTTCAGAGATCGTGGGAATCGGATATATGCGACACAGCCTGCCAGGTCTGACGAATATGTTTCGCAGCATCCTTTCGACGGGGCACCAGCGCGGAATACAGGATGTCGACGATCACCATCTGGTTAATTCTGGACAAGGTCGCCCCCTGTCGGTACAAGGCCTCTGTATCTGGGACTAGTAGGACGATGTCGGCCAGTTTTGAAAGCGAGTTCGCCCCGATGCGGGTAATCGCGATCAGCGTTGCGCCGGCTCGCTTACCTTGGACCGCGGTACGAAGCGTATGGTTGGTCTCCCCGGAATAGGAAAAAGCGATGACGACATCCTCTTTCGTCAGCGAGCAGGCTTGGACGATTTGCAGGTCCGGATCCGATGGCGCGAACGCAGCGAGGCCGATCCGTACCAGTTTCTGCTGGAAATCCGCGGCGACCAGCCCTGATGCTCCGATGCCGGAAAGCAGGATGAAGCGGGCGCCGATGATAGCATCGACCGCTAGCTCGATCTTTTTGGCGGAAAGCACGGGACGGAGCGATGAAATGCTTTCGGAAACCGTCTCGATCATCATGCTGCAGATATCGTTGATATCCGACGCGTGCTCAATATCGAACATATATGGAGAGTTCTTCAACGGAGCAACGCTGAAGACTTCCTTGGCAAGGGCGATGCGTAATTCAGGATAGCCGCTCAACCCAAGCCGCTTGCACAAACGGACGACTGCGGCTGGGCTGGTACCGGCGTGTTCGGCAAGGTTCGTGATATTCTCCTCGACGACTTTATTTGAATATTGAAGAATGTAGTTCGCGACTTTCGCCTCCGAGGGCGTCATATGCGGCAATACTTGCTTGATCAGCGACAGGCTTCCTTCCATACCCGGAGCATAGCATAGTGTGCACGCAATGTAAATAAAAATTATTTTCATATATGCAAATAATAATCTAAAAAAAATTATTGCGCTTCGATATTCGTTCCTATATAGTACTTCTATGGATGAAAAACTACTGACTACTGAGCAACGGAATCCGGCGTCATGGAAGATAGACACGAAAAGTACGACTGAAATCCTCACGATCATCAATGAAGAAGACAAGTCGGTGCCCCAGGCGGTAGCGACGGCGATTCCTCAGATAGCCACGCTTGTCGACGACATCGTCGCGGCCTTTGTCGACGGCGGGCGGTTGTTCTATATTGGAGCGGGAACATCAGGCCGCCTAGGGGTGCTGGATGCCTCCGAATGCCCTCCTACATATGGGGTAAGCCCCGACTTGGTTCAAGGTATCATAGCAGGTGGCGAACCAGCATTGACAAGATCGATCGAGAATGCGGAAGACGATGGAAACGCCGGAGTACAGGCGCTGATGCAGGCAGGCTTCACGAAACACGACGTGCTAATCGGAATCACCGCCTCCGGTGGAGCTGCGTTCGTCTTGGAAGCGATCAAATACGCGAACGAGATTGGCGCAAAAGTCGGCGCGATCAGCTGCAATGAACAGACTCCAGTCTTCGACCTTGTCTCTGCATCACGGCGGATATATATACCGGTGGGACCCGAGATCATCACAGGCTCCACGCGCATGAAATCCGGAACCGCCCAGAAACTGGTGCTCAACATGCTCACCACGACAGCGATGATCAGGACTGGCAAAGTCTATAACAATCTCATGGTGAACCTGATGCCGGTCAATGCAAAACTCGTCAGGAGGGCGCAACGGCTGATTTCGGAAGTTTCCGGATGTACACTCGACCATGCAAAACAGGTTTTTTCCGAATCGGGCAAGGAGACAAAGACCGCGATGATCATGGCGATGCTTGGTGTCGATGCCTTGGAGGCCCGAAGACTGCTGACGACCCATGGAGGGAGCATCAACAAGGTGCTCGATGCATGCGATGCGAAACGTTCCAGTGGAGAGGGTGCATGAAACACGATATCGTCTTCGGCATCGATGGAGGAGGAACCCGTAGCAGGATCGCGGTCGCGACCCTTTCCGGTGATATCCTGTGCCGACTCGAAGGCGCCAGCACAAACATGTATGCATCGTCGCACGAACAGGTGGAACGCGTCCTGACAGAGCTACTTTCCGACGCCTGCGCCAAGTGCGGCTGCGCCCTGTCCGACATAGCGGGCGGATGCCTGGGAAGCGCTGGACTATCGCGTCCGAACGAACGGAAGAAGTTCTCAGCTTTCTTTTCACAGCTGTTGGGATCCGATGTTCCGGTTGCCCTCTGCAATGATGCGGAAATTCTGCTTGTAGGTGGAATCGGAAAGCTGGAAGGCATATGCGTGATCGCCGGAACAGGATCCATTGCACTCGGAAGGCTTGTCGATGGAACGCTCGCCAGGGCGGGAGGCTTGGGATGGAGACTTGGGGACGAAGGCTCCGCATGGTGGATTGTCCAACAGGCGGTATGTCGTTCCCTACGAAGCGAGGAACGGAGGGACTACCCGACCGGCCTGCTCACTCCCCTGCTGGGGCATTTCGGGCTTTGCGAAGCATGGGAACTTGTCCCGTTATTCAACGGAGACTCGCTGGACAAAGGCCGGATCGCATCGGCCGCACCACTGGTCACCATTGCGGCGCAAGATGGCGACCCTCTTGCGCTCGACATTCTTCATCGGGCTGCGGACGAACTATATGGACTAGTAGCTTCCATCGTCAGGCAACTGCCGGAGCTCGGCTCCTCACGATTGGTCAATGCAGGAGGAGTCTTCGAACATGACGACGTGGTATCAGTGCGGTTCGAAGCACAGCTTCGCAAGCACCTCCCCCAAGTGATTCATGAGCCCGCCGAAGGGAGCGCTCTCGATGGAGCGCTGTTGCTGGCAGAAGATGCCGTCGCAGCGACAGGGCGTATCGATGCCCGCAACGGCGATCGAAGTTTCTAGGTATTCACGCCTGTAGGAATACAGGTGAAAGATGTAGGAGGAGAAGATGAAAAAAGCTGTAACTGTTTTTCTCGTGACGCTGCTTGCAATGACTATGATAGTCGCGAAAGGCCAGCAGGAAAGCGCCACCGACCTGTCGGCACCTGTGACCATCGTAGTCTGGACGCATGACGATCCGAACAGAAGCGTTCTGGAAAAAGAACTGATCGCGGAATTCACCAAACAGAATCCAAATGTCACGGTGGATTACCAGACCTATCCGTCGGGAAAGATGGCGGAACTCCTGACCGTGGCGTTTTCAGCCGGCGAAGGTCCGGATGTTTTCAACCAGAGTCAGTCCGTCATTCGGCAATTCGTTGTGGAAGGTCAAGTCAGCGCACTGGATCCCGCCTGGCTCGGCTACAGATCACTGTCGGACATCACGTCGCGATATATCGAAGGATCACTGGAAGCCGTGTCGTTGGACGGCGACATCTACGGCATGCCGCTTGAATACACGAACCTCTGCTGCTATCTGAACAAGCGACTGTTCCGGGAAGCTGGTCTGGATCCCGAAAAAGACTATCCCAAGACATGGGAAGAAATGATGGACATCAGCTCGAAACTCGTCAAGTATGATGGGGAAATCATCGTCAGCAGAGGCTTCGATTTCAGATACGCCACGTACTACTTGATGGAAATGCTCCCGATGGTCGAACAGCTCGGCGGAAAGCTGGTCAGCGATGACGGAAAAACCGCGGTCATCGGCGATGAAGCCTGGCTCAAATTCTTCAACTATATGAAGGAATGGGGGCCGAACGGGAGGAATCTCGGCGGGCCGACGTATGTTTCAGTCTCAAAAGTCTTCGATCTGAACGACGGACAGGTGGCGATGAGCGAAAGCGGACTGTACCAGGAATCTCGAATGAGAAGCGCGAACCCATCCTTCTACGAAAGCGACGACTGGATGGTTATTCCGTATCCTCAGTGGAAGGATTCCGACCTCAGGGTGCCCTGCCATGTCTCCTGCCACTACTACATGGTCAACGGCAACGTATCGATGGCGAAGCAGATCTGGGGATGGAGGCTTGTCAACTTCATGCTGTCCCATTCGGAAGAATACCTCAAGCGTGTCAACCTCGTGCAGCCTACACATGAATTGTTCGAATCCGAAACGTTCAAAAACATGCCGTATTCCGATGTGTTCAAGACGGATCTCGAGCATGCGACCTTGACCTACTATTCTGCCAACAGCAGTGCGATTCTGGAGAAAATGAAACAGGCGGTGGAAGCCGTGATGCTCCAGAACCAGGATCCTGAATCGGTTCTGAAGAATTTTAGAAGGCAGGTGCAGAGCATCCTTGACGAGGAGTAGTTTCGTTTTCGTTTGGGCGACGGCATCGTCGCCCATGTATTTCCTAGCAGGGAGATTCCATTATGAAGAAGCACAATAGTTTCAGCATCGAAGGGCAGAAAGCGAGATGGGGATGGTTCTTCGTCGCTCCGGCGATACTGTTTTTCTGTCTGTTTTCTCTGTACCCCATGCTCAACGCCTTGTGGAATACATTTTTCAATGTAAAGCTGCTTTCTCTCAAAAAACCCGAATTCGTTGGACTGAAGAATTATGCGTATGTATTGAGTTCTCCCGATTTCTGGAGTTCCGTAAAGGCGACCGTCATTTTTACCCTCAGTTCGTTTATTCCCCTGACGGTTTTCTCGCTTGTCTTCGGACTGATCATCACGACCAGAAAAAAAGGGCATCAGCTCCTGCAGATGCTCATCTATTCTCCGGCGGTACTATCGAGTGTCGTAGCGGCGTTGATATGGCTGCTGCTATTCGATCCTCGGGGCATCGCCAATTCGCTTGTCAATTTTCTGATGCGTACACCCGGGATAGACCACAAGTGGCTCACAGAACCGGCAAAACTCTATATGGCTACCGCAATGATCTATTTCTGGAAATATATCGGCTATTTCACGATCATCGTCGCCACGGGTGTGGCTAAAATCCCGACATCGGTACTCGAAGCCGCCACGATCGACGGCGCATCGGTTCGCCAGACGATCGGACGTATCATTATGCCGTTGCTGAGGCCGACGACCATGATGGTGTCGATCGTAGCCATGCTGAACTGCATGAAAAGTTTCTCCACCCAATACTTGTTCACTCAACGAGGGGCGCCGAACGCACCATTGAACGTGCTGACGCTCAACATCTATAAAACGGCGATGCGCGACCGGTATATCAGTAGAGCCTGCGTGATGAGTTTCATCCTATTCTTCTTCATGATGATACTCACCATTGTCAGGATGAAGACTTCGGAATCAAAGGAATAGGAGAGAGAAGATGCTACGGGACAAATCCTTTTCAAACAGAATGTCGAATCTAGTGATCAACATCCTCGTCGCCATCTTTCTCTGTGTCATTTTGATGCCGATTCTCTTCATGTTCACAGCGTCGTTCATGAAGTCCTCGGAAATCTTCTCGATGCCCTATCGCTGGATTCCGAAAGAATTTTATGTCAAGAACTATTTCAATGCAGTGACCGACTACGGCCGCAACCTGACGTTTGTCCGGACAATCGTCAACTCGCTGATCGTCGCGTCCGCAACCACGGTCTTATCGGTCATTGTTTCAGCTTTCGCCGGCTATGGACTAAGCAAATTCAAGTTCCGAGGGCAACAGGTCGTGTTCCTCATGATCATGGGAAGAATGATGATTCCGTTTGAAGCAATCATGATTCCGATGTATATCATCGCAGTCAGACTGCATCTACAGAACACCTACACAGGCCTTGTCCTTCCCTTCGTCCTCAATACGTTCGGCATCTTCCAGATGCGCCAGTACCTGCTGTCGTTCCCCGATGAAGTGCTCGATGCGGGCAGGATAGACGGACTGGGAGAGTTCGGGATATTCTCGAAGCTGGTATTCAAGAACAGTACACCGGCAATCGCTACGGCGGCGATCCTCTGCTTCCGTGGACAATGGGACAATCTGCTTTGGCCATTGTTGCTTTCCCAGAAGGAAATGATGAAGACCATCCCGGCCTATCTGGTGAAGTTTACGGAGGAGAAATATGCGGACGAAGGAGCAATGATGGCGGTGGCCGTAATGGCGAGCATCCCGATCATCATTCTGTTTCTCACGCTTTCGAAATACTTCCTCGGTGGAAGCGCGATGTATTCATCGAGCAAGGAATGAGGTACGACATGATTGAGCTTTGCATCTTCGATATGGGTGGCGTGGTGATCCGCGATTTTCATATTGCACCTAGGCTTCTGCCTTTCCTCGGCCACGAAGAATCGGATTTTCGGGGGATAGACCCACAAATCCAGGAGGCTCTGCGCGAACATAGCAAAGGATTGATCAATGAACGGAAGTTCTGGGATGCATATGAGCATATCACCGGTGAAACGGTTCCGAATGACCAAGGGAGCCTGTTGGGGAAATTTTTCACTCCGGTTCTGGATGGCCCTACGGTGGATGTAATTCGGTCCATCAAGGCTCGGGGAATCCGAGTCGTTTGCGGAACCAATGTGATCGATTCCCACTACTCCATTCATGCAGAACTCGGTCAGTACGATATCTTCGATCATGTGTATGCCTCTCATCTGATGCATATCGCGAAACCCGACGGAGCTTTCTTTCATTATATTTGTACAGCTGAGCGTGTTATTCCTGCTACTACGTTCTTCACGGACGATTTGCAGGAGAACGTCGAGGCAGCTCAAAAAGCGGGACTCAAAGCATTCCTTTATACGGGTGCGGCGAGTTTGAAACGGCAACTCATCGACCTCGGAGTGCTTTCCGAAAAATAAAAAACGGCCGACAGGAGGGTATGAGGCAAATGGCTGGTTCCATAGATGAAGACTTAAAGCATTTTCTTAATGCAATGGTCTCCAAAAGAGTCTGTCCAGGATGCGTCGCCTTCATCTGCGACTCGAACGGACCGATTTTTTCGCACACTACAGGCTCAAGAGCGCTCCTCCCTCAACCATTGCCGATGACAGAGGATACGCTGTTCGATCTGGCTTCGGTAAGCAAAGTTGTTTCCACAACGATGGTGGCAGCACGTTTGGTCGACATGCGGGCGCTCGATTACAAACACACCATCGGACATTTCCTTACGTTCTCCGGAAATTACCGCGATGTGACGTTACTGCAGTTGTTGACGCACTCCGGAGGATTCATTCCTGAACTCAGATTGTGGGACAACATATCAGATCCGGACGACGCAATCCGATTCATTCTCTCGTTGCCACCGATCGCATCGCCCGGGACAAGCTATACGTACAGTTGCTTCGGGTTCATCGTGTTGGGAAAGATTCTCGAAATCGTATTCGGCGCACCGCTTGACAAAGCCGCACAGGAACTTGTTTTTGGACCACTGGGAATGAGCGACACTACGTACAACCCGCTCGATTCGGTACGCTTCGCAGTTCGACCAATCGCATCGACCGAGCGAAATTCCGATACCGGAACCATCATCTGCGGCACCGTCCATGATGAAAACGCGAGGTTTCTCGGCGGGGTGGCGGGAAACGCCGGCGTATTCTCTACCGCCGGAGATATCCATCGCTTCCTACGAATGCTGCTACATGGAGGGAATGGGGATAGGGGACAATTTCTCTCACCAGACCGTATAGGAGAGTTCTCTACAGATTTTACCCCATTCGCGCCGGTCGGCAGGGGCATCGGATTCTTACTGGGGGTACGAGGAGATACTCCATTAGGTCATGTATCGGCACCCAGAAGCTATGGACATACCGGTTTCACAGGAACGTCCATCTGGATAGATCCCGAGCGAGATGCCGCGGTCTGCCTGCTGTCGAACCGGGTCCATCCTATGCGCACCGATACTCGACTCCTCGAACAGCGCAAGATATTTCACAATCTGGCGTTCACGTATGCCGATGCATATCACAAAGAAATAAAAGGAATTCAGAAATGACTCACATCACGATCCTAGGACCGAACATATCAATGGACATGGCGAAACCTGCGGATACATGCAGGGTCGGATGCCGGGCGATCATAGAGCGAGACGATAGAATATTATTCTCATACCTGGAAAAACGGAACCAGTATCTGCTTCCTGGCGGAAGAATGGAAATCTGCGACACTGAAATCTCCTGTGTGGCGAGGGAATGTAAAGAGGAACTCGGCATGGAAGTCAAGCCATACGAAAGAGTCTGCATCATCGATGACTGCTACAACGACCGCTGGTTCAGAAATATCTATTATTCAGCGACGATAGAAAAAGAACATCTCCCGCCGGCGATGGTAGAAGATGAGATTGCATTGGGTCTCCGGCCGGTCTGGCTTCGGAAAGATGGAATCGTCGACTTTCTACTCGCACAGACGATACTGCCGGTCCGGCTCGCCGAGGGACATCTCCTGACGGTTCTCAATAGCCATTATCGGGAGATCTGCGCCCTGCTCACCTACTTCGGGTCTCCGTTGATTCCAATTCCGGAGACGCTACGGAGTTCCGCCAAGCGCATGGTCGTAGAATCGTCCGAAACGGTCCCGTCATGACTGATTGTTTCCGATCGTGAAAAGCAAGACGGCGAAGACTGTATCGAGCGAACAGGTTGTGCATGCCATGCAGCGACACCGATGAAGAAAAACAGACTCCGGGTCGGCATAGCGCGCTTTTGCGCATATGCGGGCACAGCATTGCCCGACGCCGCCATCAGCAACAGCTACCACTCTTTTGCTTTCCATACAGAGCGTCCCTATGTCGCCCGATATGAGGCAGACAAAAAACCGTCCCGCGGAATGCGGGACGGAATCTCCTAATATATGGAAATGATCCATAGTTATTTTTTTTCGTCATCATCCGAAAGCCAAAAGAACGTGCCATCCTCTTCTTTTCCGCGGGTTCTCGTCGCCTTGAACTGATCGAAACCATATGGCTTCGGCCCTTTCGAACGAGACCTGCCGGAGTCACTCCTATCATCACGTCGCATCTCCTTACGGAAACCGGAATCCCGACCGGAACGCTCACCCCATGGCCTGCGATCACTACCGGAGTTGTCGTAACGACGGGGCTTTGTGACACGTTCCGTGTCGTCCTTACGCACATACGGTCGCTCCGGACGCCTGTCTCTGCTTCCGAACGAACGATGGTCGTCGCGGTCCCGATACGAAGGACGGCGATCGTCGGTACGAGGACGACTATCGCGATCACCATAGGGACGACGGTCATCCCGGTCGCCATAGGAGCGACGGTCGTCGCGATCCCGATACGAAGGACGGCGATCGTCGGTGCGAGGACGACTGTCGCGATCACCACCATAAGGGCGGCGGTCATCCCGGTCGCCATAGGAACGGCGATCATCGCGATCCCGATAGGAAGGACGGCGATCGTCATACCGCGGCCGGTCGTCACGGGAACCATAGGAGCGCCGGTCGTCACGGTCCCGATACGAGGGACGACGATCGTCGGTGCGAGGACGACTGTCGCGATCGCCATAGGGGCGACGGTCGTCACGGTCCCGATACGAGGGACGACGATCGTCGGTGCGAGGACGACTGTCGCGATCGCCATAGGGGCGACGGTCGTCACGGTCCCGATAGGAAGGACGGCGATCGTCGGTGCGAGGACGACTGTCGCGGTCACCATAGGAACGGCGGTCGTCGCGATCACGATAGGAGGAACGGCGGTCGTCGCGATCACGATAGGAAGGACGGCGATCGTCATACCGCGGACGGCTGTCACGGTCACCGAAGGAACGACGGCCATCATCACGCCGGTCACGGTTGCGCGGACGATCATCACCGCGGTCATCGGAACGTCGGTCGCGGCGAGGACGATCGTATCCATCCTCCCGTCTGCGCTCCTTCCGTTCCCTGACCTTCTCAACTTTTTCAACAGCTACGTCCGAACCATCGTCCGATATCTGACGGTCATCGGCATCTTCCTCGTCATCTTCTTCGGACTCTTCGTCATCATCCCAGTCGAGGGAAAGCAAATCGTCCGCAAGGACTTCTTCCTGATCGACTTCCTGATCGACTTCCTGATCGACTTCCTGATCGACTTCCTGATCGACTTCCTGATCGACTACTGCGTCGGCTTCGTCCTGCGGCATCTGTACCGCTGTTTCCGTCACAACCACTTCTTCGAGGGTTTCGTCTTTTTCCATTTTCACTTGTTTCTCTTCTTCAAACGCTTCTCGCGCTTTGTTCTTTTCGCCGACCAAATTCGGCTCTTCTTCTTGCGTTGCGAAGGCATGCCCGTCAGCCTCCGCGTTCTTACCCGCATCAGGTTCCCGCAAATATTCCGAAGGAATCCTGACCTCATGCTCCTTGTTCAACAACCAACTTCTTGCAACTCCTCTCTGCTTGGAGAATCCGGGCGCGGCGACCTCGGAAGTAATCTCCCGCATTCCATATCCCTGGATACTGTTCTTGTCGATCCTGAACGACCCCAGATTTGTTGAGAACAGGAGCAATCCATCCTTCGTCAACAACCTGTTGAGCATCTTGATCCAGCGCACATGGTCCCGCTGGACATCAAAATCATGCTCCATCTTCCTGCTGTTGGAAAAGCTGGGCGGATCGAAGATGATCAGGTCAAACCGATCCCCCGCCTTCACAGCTTTCCGCACATAGCTCCACGCATCTTCCGTAACGCAAGGATACGCTTCGCCGACGAACCCGTTGGCCTTCAAGTGATCCTCGCACCACAACGAATATGTCGCGGACATGTCCACGGACACTACTTTCTTCGCACCCCCGCTAGCGGCATATACGGAAAACCCACCGGTATACGAGAAGAGATTCAGGACGGAAAGCCCCGCACTGAGATCCCTCACCATCGCCCGGGTCCGTGCATGATCCAGGAACAAGCCCGTATCGATGCGCCTGGTCAGGTCGACGGTAAACGTCAGGCCGTTCTCGTGGACGACGACCATCAAGGACTCGTCGCTCTGTATTTCGTGCTGTTCTCTTCCCTGACGCTTCTTCCGCTGGTGAAAAACCACGTGATCCGCCTGGACGTACAGCATTCGTGCGGCGATATCGCAACACGTATCCCGTACCGCTTCGTCCAAGCCTTCCTCGCTATAATCGGTAATCCGCGCATACGAACCATAGAGATCGACGGTGACAGGAAACCCTTCTAGGTTCCTATCGTACACCCGCATGCAATCCGTTCCATCCTTCAGCATCAGTCTCCGCTGAGACAACGCGTTACGCTTGAGTATTTTCCCGAAATCTTTCTCCATAAAATCCATTGACGCACCGATTCACCTTTCTTGCCCGAGGCAATATATGATAATATAGTAAAAACGGGAAAAAAAAGATAGTGATGGACGGAGGTCCGGCATGGACGACGATACAAAGAAATTCTTGACCGAACTTGAGCAGAAGCATGGCGGACCAGTACGCTGGAGAACCTACGCCACGTGGTACGGCAACGCCGACGGAACGCTTCGGGAATACGGCGTTTTTCTCTATGTCATCGGCAATCGCTTCTATTTCGAAGACTTCGAACGAGTCCCGTCGATTCTCGGGTATGCATTGAAACCGAAAAAGAACGCTCCGCCCTATGTCAAATACGAAGGAAGTTTTTCAGCGGATGAGATAGTCAGGACGCAAGTCGTGACAAAAAGTCTGGCGCTGGACTGCATCAGGGGCCGAGGGAAATCCGCAAACATCAAGGAAGCGGGACTGATCGACAAAGTCTTTCGGCAACTGGTACTGCTTGTCGAGACCGAGGAAGAAGGGACATTCTTTCTGGAACTGATGGATCGGAAAGGATTCCTTGAGGAAGTCGAGAAGATTCGGCGAACTGGCGATGCCTTGTGACCGACGCCGGATACAATCCGCGTTGACGAATGCACGCCGAGACGGCATATTTGTATCAGGGCTCTGCCAACGGAGGTATTTCATGGGAGCATTCAAAGCGTATGACATCAGAGGGGTCTACAATAAGGACTTCGACAAGGATACCGTATACAAGATCGGATTCTTTCTTCCGAGCCTGCTGAAAAGCGACCATGTGGTCGTAGGGCGGGACGTACGAACCACCAGCGACGAAATTTTCGAATATCTGTGCAAAGGCATCAACGACGCAGGATGTGACGTCTGGAACCTTGGTCTCGCCACAACCCCGATGGTGTATTTCGCTACGGTGCATTACGAGGCCGATGCGTCGGTCCAAATCACCGCTAGCCACAATCCTCCTCAGTACAACGGACTGAAGATCAGCAGGACCAAGGCGATTCCGGTCGGAGAGGACAGCGGCCTGAGGGAACTGCAACGTATGGTCGAAACCCAACCGATCGTCCCTGTGGCCATGGACAAGCGGGGAAAGGTCATCGATAAGGATGTCAAGCCTGCGTACCTGACGTTCCTGCGGAAATTCGTTCCGGATCTTTCCGGTCTGAATCTGAGCATCGACTGTTCGCACGGTATGGCGAACTTGTTGATCAAGGACCTGCTTGGAACCGGACACCATTACTTGTACGATCATTTCGATGGAACGTTCCCCGCCCATGAGCCGAATCCGCTTGAGGAAAAGAACTGCAAAGATCTGGAGGAGGCGGTGATACGGAACCACAGCGACTTAGGCATCATCTATGACGGCGACGCCGACCGGGTCATGTTCATCGATGAGAACGGAAGATTCATCCAGCCAGATTATGTCACCGCCGTGCTTGGCTCCTACTATCTCGGAAAAGAGAAAGGGAACGTCCTTCAGGACATCCGGACCAGTCGGTCCACGACAGAATATCTCGAAAAGATGGGGGCGACGGTCTATACATGGAAAGTCGGCCATGCGTATGCGAAGACAAAGCTCCGAGACATACACGGCATCTTCGGAGGGGAACTCGCCGGGCACTACTATTTCAGGGACTTCTTCAACTGCGACAGCGGAATCCTCGCTTCCCTGATCGTCCTCCAGGTTCTGGTTCGCCTCAAGAAAGAGGGAAAAACCTTCTCGCAGTTCATCGATTCCATCATCGCATACGCCAACAGCGGGGAGACGAACTTCAAGCTCGAACAGAAAGATGCGGCGATGGCTGCATTGTATGACCGATACGTGACGCACGACCATCCGCAGAATGTGATGGATTTTGACGGCTACAGGGTCGAATTCCCCGACTGGTGGTTCAATGTCCGCAAATCGAACACAGAGCCGTATCTTCGCCTCGTTGTCGAAGCGAAGACTCAACGGATGCTTGATGAGAAACTGGCGGAACTTTCCGCAATCATCAGGAGCTTTTCGTAATCCAGGTGACAAGTCGGACGCATCTTGCGGAGGACTATCTCATGAAGTATAGTCGACACTAGGAGATGAACACGTGTTCATTTCCAATGGAGGAACAGAATGAAGGTCTTGTTGTTCGGAGGAGCCGGATATATCGGCACACATGTCGCCATGGCGTTCCTTGATAGAGGGGACTCAGTCGGAATCTATGACAACCTTTCCACGGGACTGCGCAGCAACGTAAGCCCCAAGGCAACGTTGTACGAAGGTGACATCCTCGATCGGGATCGGGTCGGAGAAGTCCTGTCGGAGGGCTGGGACGCAGTAGTGCACCTCGCGGCGTTCAAGGCCGCGGGAGAATCCATGCTGAAACCGGAGAAATATTCAGAGAACAACATAACGGGGTCCCTGATTTTAATGACGGAATGCGTGAAGCATGGAGTGAAGAACTTCATTCTTTCCTCTTCCGCGGCTATCTATGGGGAACCGTCATACCTTCCGATCGACGAGGAGCATCCCAAGCATCCCGAGAACTACTACGGTTACACAAAATACTGCATCGAGGAGAACCTCCAGTGGTTCGACAAGCTCAAGGGTCTGCGTTACGCGGCGCTCCGCTACTTCAACGCAGCCGGCTATGATCCTGACGGAAGGATGCTCGGTTTGGAGCGAAATCCTGCGAACCTGATCCCTGTAGTCATGGAAGTCGCTACAGGCATGCGCCCCAATCTGCTGATTTTCGGCAAGGACTACCCCACTCCCGACGGCACGGGCGTCAGAGACTATGTCCATGTAACCGACCTCGCCGACGGACATGTCAGGGCCGTCGATTATTTGATCAAACATGATGCTTCGCTGGTGGTGAACCTCGGAAGTGAGAATGGGCTGAGCGTCCAGCAGATCGTCGAAGCCGCACGGCGGATTACCGACAAGCCGATTCCGGCCGAATACGTAGACCGCCGCCCAGGGGATCCCGCAAAACTTGTCGCGAGTTCCGCGAAAGCATTCAAGGAACTCGGATGGAAGGCGCGGTACAGTTCGCTTGACTCTATCATCGAATCGACTTGGCGAGTCTATCAGGCGAATATGACCAAGCAAGGAAGAACCGTCTGAGACCGATTCATCGTCTCATCCATCCGCGGCATCGGAGATCAGCTGAAAAGATGATGGCTCTTGATGTCGCGGATATATTTTGCGAACTGCCGGACACAGGTCGGAGACAGGTTCACGATCGCAGTGATACTGTCCTCCCTAGCCTGGGGACCATCGATCTGTAAATTCTGCATAAAGAAACGCAACAGCGTCCGATATTGGAGATACAGATCCATCGCTATCGCGTTTCCTTCGTCGGTCAAAATTACTTCTCCGCAAGGAGTTCTTGCTACGACTCCCGACTGAGCGAGATCTTGAAGCATCCCGGCGACACTTGCTCGAGATATTCCGATTCTATTGGCGATGTCAACAGATCTGACCGGGGTATTCTTTCCAGAGCCAAGTTCATAGATGACAAGCAGATATCTGGCTTTGGACGCAGTAAGATCCATAGCTCCTCCATTGTTAGACATGGCTAACATAACATTTGAGATGAGATATGTCAAGGAATATCAGCAGGAGTTAGCCACAGCTCTACAGTAGCTCATCCAGCTGATGATTTGCCGGTCATAAGTGTATTTGGCGACGAGCGCTCCACAATGCCGCGTTAGGAAAGACTAACAACAACCAAACGCCACGATCGACTTCTGAAGCTTCAACTCCTCTGCGAGGCATGCAACATCCGGTCGATTTACAGCATACACTTATTTTGTGTTCACTCAAAATATCGCTCATTGATGACCGTGAATTGCTGTCCTACAGAGTTGTTGTTTATTAGGAAGTTCTTGCAAGTTGTTGACTACTCGTTTCAGTTAGAGTAAACTAACACCAGACTCATTGAGTTAGATATAACTAACTAATGGCAAAAAATCACGAGGGTAATATGATGCCGCTAACAATGATTGGAATCGGTGGGTCGGGAAAAATCGCAAAGGTAGGCGGATCTTCCGATGTCAGAAGATATCTCGAAAACCTCGGCTTCGTACAAGGCGCTGATGTAAAAGTACTTTCGTCCATTGGAGGAAATGTAATTGTCAACATCAAGGATTCAAGAATCGCGATCAACGCGGAAATGGCGCGCCACATTCAGATTTGATTCATTTTTTATCTCAATGCTCAAGGAGAGAATAGATATGACACTTGGAGAAGCGAAAGTGGGGTCCACGGTGGTCGTCCAGAAAATTGAAGGCGACGGCGCCTACAAGCGGCGAATCATGGACATGGGAATCACGAAAGGCACGGAACTCTACATCAGGAAAGTCGCTCCGCTAGGAGATCCTGTTGAAATCACTGTCCGTGGCTATGAGCTGTCGGTTCGAAAAAACGATGCCCAGTGCGTCCAGGTGAAATGAACGTCAATCTGAAGGAGAGATCAGCATGAATATCAAGATCGCGCTTGCCGGAAACCCCAACTGCGGCAAGACCACCATGTTCAACGCCCTGACCGGAGCGAACCAGCATGTCGGCAACTGGCCGGGCGTCACGGTGGAGAAGAAGGAAGGAAAGCTCAAGGACAAGAAGCATGGCGAGGAAATCGTGGTCACAGACCTTCCCGGCATCTATTCCCTGTCCCCGTACACGCTCGAGGAAGTCGTCAGCAGGAACTATCTGCTCAATGATAATCCTGACGTCATCATCGATCTGGTGGACGCAACGAATATCGAGCGGAATCTCTATCTGACCACGCAGCTCATCGAGACGGGAATCCCAGTGGTGATCGCGCTGAACATGGCGGACCTGATGGAAAAGAATGGCATCAAGATTGATTCAAAACGCCTTTCCATGGATCTGGGCTGTCCGGTCATCGAAACCTCGGCGCTGAAGAAAACCGGGCTGGATACGTTGATCGCCGAAGCTGTGAAGGTCGCAAAAAAGAACCGGGCTGAGAATCCTCGTCCGATCTTCTCGGAAGAGATGGAACAGGCAATCGACATCGTAGCCGATAGCCTCCCCTCCTCCATCCAGGATTCTCGGAAACGGTGGTATGCAGTCAAACTTCTGGAAAACGACAGCAAAGTAGTCGGTACTGTACAACTCTCTTCTCAGGCACAGAAAACAGTGTCCGACAGCAGAAAGACAATGGAAAAAAAACACGATGACGATGTCGAGTCGATCGTGACCGACGAGCGCTATCGATACATCCAGAAGCTCGTCTCCACCACCGTACGAAAAAAGAAGGAACAGCTCTCGACCTCGGACAAAATCGATAGAATCGTTACGAACAGAATCTTGGGTATCCCGATTTTCATCGCTGTCATGTTCATTGTCTACTATATTTCTGTGACGACGATTGGAACCTTGGTGACCGACTGGACGAACGATACCTTCGTTGGAGCAATCCAGGGATGGGCGGCTTCCGGACTTGAGGCGATCGGAGCCGGAGACCTGGTTACAGGGCTAGTCGTGGATGGTATTATCGGCGGTATCGGCGCTGTGCTTGGCTTCGTTCCACAGATGGCCATCCTGTTCCTCTTCCTTTCCATCCTGGAAGACATCGGATATATGGTACGAATCGCATTCGTCATGGACAGAGTGTTCAGGCATTTCGGTCTTTCCGGAAAGAGCTTCATTCCGTTGCTGATTTCCTCAGGGTGCGGAATCCCGGGTATCATGGCATCAAGGACAATCGAGCAGGATAATGACCGTCGGCTGACGATCATGACGGCGACGTTCATCCCTTGCGGGGCGAAGCTCCCCGTCATTGCCCTGATGGGCGGTGTCATGGCAGGGTACGCCACCGGAAGCTACGAAGCTGGCGGATTGATCGCTCCGCTGATGTACTTCATCGGTATCGCCGCTGTGCTTGTCTCTGCCATCATGCTGAAGAAGACAAAGCCTTTTTCCGGCAAGCCGGCTCCATTCGTCATGGAACTGCCTGCCTATCATATTCCATCACCGAAGACTGTATTGCTCCATGTCTGGGAACGACTGAAAGGCTTTATCATCAAGGCGGGCACCATCCTGTTCCTCGCCTGTGTAGTGATGTGGTTCCTTTCCGCTTTCGGCTTTGGAGCCGACGGCTTCGGGATGGTGGAAGATAGTGCAGACAGCCTTCTCGCGATTATCGGCGGATTTATCGCTCCGATCTTCGCTCCGCTCGGCTTCGGCACATGGCAACCGGTCGCCGCATCGCTTTCCGGTTTCACCGCGAAAGAAGCGATCGTATCCACGATGGGTGTTCTTGCAAATGTCGCAGGAGATGTCGAAGACGCCGTCACTGTCGCGAGCGCCGTTGGAACTTGGTTCCCGTCGACAGTGGCAGCCTTCTCGTTCCTGATCTTCAATCTTCTGGATTCTCCGTGCCTCGCAGCCATTGCGACGATGGCGCAGCAGATGCAGTCCAGAAAATGGTTCTGGTTCTCGATTGCATACCAGAACATCTTCGCCTACGTGGTAAGCCTCTGCATCTATCAGATCGGAAGCCTGTTCATGGGTGGGGGGTTCGGCTTTGGTTCTGTGGTGGCGCTGGTATTGCTGGCAGGAATCCTGTACCTGCTGTTCCGGCCCGATCCGTACAAGAACCAGAAGATCATGTCGAAACGAAGTGTGCAGAGCGCCACAGTCTAGGCATGATACATCGTTTCATAAGGAGGGGGCCGGATTTCCGGCCCTTTCCAGCTATTGGAGGGTAAAGATATGCTTGCGAATATCGTCATCTTTCTTTTGATCGCCGCATATTCTGCGTTCGTCATCATCAAGATCGTCAGATCAAAGAAACATGGCGGCGCTTGCATCGGCTGCTCGTCAGGTTCCTGCTCCAGCTGCAGCAAATGCTCTTCCGAGCATTTCGATCAGCTGATTCGAGAAGCGAAAGAGAAGAAGGAAACAAATGGGTAATTCAACCGGTTCGATGTTCTATGCCGCGGTGACATTGATCGTAATCTACTTGGTCGGCGTTTCGATCTACCAGCTGGTGCTCTGGATCAGGAAAGCAAAAGAGAAGCGAAGATTCGGACATACGGCCGAACGGGAGGAGTAGATGGTAGACATCTTCATTCTATTGGTAGTCCTGGCCATTATTCTGCTTGCCATCAAGAGCTCCATCAAACATTTCAAGGGTCAGGGCAGTTGCTGTGGCGGCGGCAGTTCAGATAGTTCGAAAACTGCCAGGAAGCGTCTTGAAAATCCTGTCATGGGAAGAAAACAGATGTCCATCAGCGGAATGCATTGCACGCATTGTGCATCGGCCGTCACGAATGCCATCGACAGCATTCCCGGGGCGAATTGCAAGGTAAACCTGAAGAAACAGTCAGCGATCGTATCCTATGATCGTGAGATTCCTGACGAGGTGCTCCGCAAGGCCGTTGAGACAGCAGGATATCAAGTCGTCGATATCAGGACGGTTCCGGAAAAATGAAGCGTCCTGGACCGTTTTTTGCGGCTTTTCCCTTTGTTCCGTCTGTCTGAATCCATGATGAAAAAGCGTAGGGATATTGACACAAAACGTACAATGCTGTAAGGTATCGAACGTTCGTCATGTGTGATGAATGGAGAATATTCCCCTGTAGCTCAGTCGGTAGAGCAGGTGGCTGTTAACCACCCTGTCGGCGGTTCAAGTCCGTCCGGGGGAGCTTGGATGACCCTCATGGTTTGTTGCCGTGAGGGTCGTTTTATTATCAGTGAAACGAACCAGTGACTTTCATGCCGAATGAAGCTCTCGCCCATCAGCCGCCGAGCTCCTTGCGCAGACAAACGAACGCCGACGATTACCGTGCAGGCCGGCAAACCATCGGCGTTGGCAAATTCATTGAGGTTCTGAAAGCTAATCGTCAATCGTCAGTTCTGAAACAGCGGAGTCGACAGATATCGGTCCCCGGTATCCGGAAAGATCACGACAATACGCTTCCCTTCGTTCCCGTTTCTTCTCGCAATCTCCACAGCCGCGGCAAGAGCGGCTCCTGATGAAATTCCTACCAGCACGCCTTCCTTCGTCCCGACAAGCCGCCCATACTCGAACGCAGCATCATTTTCAACAGGAATCACTTCATCATATACCGAAGTATCCAAAACTTTCGGTACGAACCCGGCGCCTATTCCCTGTATCTTGTGAGGACCAGGCTGACCGCCGCCAAGGACAGGCGAAGATGCGGGCTCGACGGCAATGACTTTGATTTCAGGCTTCTTTTCCTTCAGGAATTTGCCGGTTCCGGTAAGCGTCCCACCGGTCCCTACTCCAGAAACCAGATAATCCACATGGCCATCCGTGTCATTCCAGATTTCAGGTCCTGTCGTCTTCATATGGATGGCTGGATTGGCTGGATTGTCGAATTGACCGGGAATAAAACTATCGGGAATCTCCTTGGCAAGTTCTTCAGCCTTCTCGATAGCTCCCTTCATCCCCTTCGTTCCGTCTGTAAGTACCAGCTCAGCACCATATGCTTTCATCAGCTGCCTTCGTTCGACGCTCATCGTTTCCGGCATGACGATGATTGTTCTGTACCCTCTTGCGGTTCCGACCGAGGCAAGCCCGATTCCAGTATTGCCGGAAGTAGGCTCGATAATGACGGAGCTTCGCTTCAGCAAACCTTTCTTTTCGGCGTCATCGATCATAGCCAGTGCGATTCGGTCTTTCACGGAACCAGTCGTGTTGAAATATTCAAGCTTTGCATAGATCTTTGCGCGCAAGCCAAGCTCATGCTCAATATGAACAAGCTCCAGCAACGGAGTGTTCCCGATTAGTTGATCTGCGGATGTATAGATCGCGCCCATGGAATCACCTCTTGTCTTTATTTCCTACTTAACCTGTAGGTTAATTAGTATTATCCAAAAAATAGTACTGCTTGTCAATTGTTTTTTTTAATTTCCATGTGATATGATAGGAATATGTTTATATCGACACGTGGCCGGTATGCGATCAGAATCATGATCGATCTGGCGGAACAGAACAGCTCGGATTTCATACCGCTCAAGGATATTGCCGAACGACAGGATATCTCTGAGAAATATCTGGAAAGCATCATCAATCAATTGGTCAAAGGAAGGCTTGTGACCGGTCGGCGCGGGAAAGGCGGCGGTTATAAGCTTCTGAAGAATTGCCAGGATTACACGATCTATGACATCCTCGTCCTAACTGAAACATCCTTGGCTCCCGTCGCATGTCTGGATGACAATGGTGAAGGATGCCGGAGAGCGACTACATGCAAGACGTTCCCCTTCTGGAAAGAACTGGACCAGACGATCACACAGTTCCTATCCCACAGGACGCTCGCAGATCTGCTGGAAGAGCATACGGGTGGAAATTACTGCATCTAGTACGTAACGTGGCATCACTGCCTCAGAACGATCATATCGATAGATAATAAAGAAGGCTGCTCGTATGAGCAGCCTTCTTCATATCATCGGCTTCCGTTATTTCGCCGGGTAGTGCTTGGACAAGTAGTCGATGAACACTTCGTTCAACTGCTTGCCTTCCAGCAGGACCTTACCGAACATGGTGTAGCCGTCACCACCTGCGGCCATGAAGTCGTTCGTGGCGCACTTGTAGGTAGCGTTCTTGTCAATCGCCTTGCCGTTGAGCAGGACGCGCTTGATTCTGCTGCCTGCAGGTGAGAACTTGCTGTATACGACCTGCAGATCAGTCTGCGAGAATCCACCGTTCTGACCAGGAAGCTGGCTGTAGCCATGCTCGAGGGCAGCATAGACATCCGCACCAGTCACTTCGACAACGGTGATGATGTTGGTGAACGGCAGGACGTTGTTCACATCGCCGACCGTGACAGGACCGGCTTCGATGGAAGCGCGGATGCCACCGCCGTTGGTGATCGTAAAGTCGGCGCCGGAAGCTTCGGTCATCGCCTCGCAGATCATCTTGGACAGATTCGTCTGCTTGGTCCTGACGTTCTCGCGAGCTCCTTCAAGCTTGACAGGCACGTTCGCGATGACGACGCCCATCTTTGCATCAAGCTGCTTGTTCATGTAGTCGACGTATGCACTCACTTCGGGATCATCAGGAACCTCGGTGATACCGAGCGACTTGGCAAAAGCGGAAGTGGACGGATCCAAAACCTCGGAAGCAGGAACCAACATCGGAGTCATGGAAGTGACCTTGTCATTCTTCACATGAATCTGTACGACGCCGACGTTCTTCAAGTACTCGCCAGTCTGCACGATCAAGGAATCATTGACCTTCAATCCCTCAGGCAGAACGGTGTGGCTGTGTCCATCGACGAACAGGTCGATGCCGTTCAGCTTCTCGCAAATCTCCTTGCTGGTGAGGCCGGAGGCACCATCGGGATCCAGACCGATATGGCCGAGAACCAACACGAAGTCGACTCCCTGCTCACGAGCGGTATCGATCGCCCACTGGGCATCAGCGATTACGGAAGAATCGGTAGGATCGATGAAAGCCACACCTTCCGTATTCTTCGGATGGGACTTCGTCTTTGTATCAGGAGTCGTCAGACCGATGACCGCGACGGTGAACCCATTGAAATCGTACAGCTGATACGGCTGGAACAGGAGGTAGCCGTTGTCATCGACTACGTTGGCAGCCAGCACTTTCAAGGAACCATTCTCTTCCGCGATCTCGGCGGCCTCGAGCAGTCTGTCGGTACCATAGTTGAAGTCATGGTTGCCGGGAGAGACTGCGTCGTAACCAAGCATGTCGAGCAACACGCCCACAGTTTCGCCTTCGAACATATTCGCCAAGTTGGTACCATGGGTCACATCGCCGGCATCAAGCAACAGCCAGTTGTCAGTAATCGACTTGCCCATCTTCAGCAACGTCGCCAGTTTCGCATATCCCATGCCGCCGTCGGCGGGAACGATGCGAGCATGCACGTCGTTGGTGTGAACTACAAACAGATCGAACTCACTGGCGCCATCCTCATTCTTGTCGATCATCGTAACGCCATACGGATATACGACAGGAGCGGCGGCCACGGGAGCCGGAGCGGGCTTCTTCTCTACGACCGGAGACACAAGAGCATTGATATAATCGACTGCGGCATCAACCGCGACTTCGATCGCATAGCTTCTGTCTTCCTTGCCGATCCCTGCCGGATAGGTCAGAGTCAAGGTTCCGGGAGCGGCGATTTCGAACGTTACGCCTTCGAGCCAGGAACCATACTGCTTGACCAGATATGCACCGAAACCGGCGATCTCATCATCAGTGAGGAACGACGGATACGTTACAGTGGCATGTCCGTCGTACGATTCCACGGATACCTGATAGCCATAATAGCTGACGGTAGCGGTGAGGGGCTTGCCTTCTTTCGAAACTTCCATGACGGGAGCCGGAGCGGGCTTCGCCGATTCGACGGGGAACATGGCCTTCACGTATTCAACTGCGGTCTGGGCGGCGACATCCATCGCATACGCCCTGTCTTCCTTGCTGATCCCCTTCGGGTATGTCAAGGACAATGTACCGGGCGCGGTGATATCAAACGTCACGCCATCAAGCCAAGAACCGTACTGGCCGACGAGATATGCCCCGAAGCCAGACACTTCTTCATTGGAGATGAAAGAAGGATAGACGATTGTCGCCTGTCCATCATAGGACTCGACCGTCACCTGATAGCCATTATAGCTGTATCTGGCCGTGACAGGCTGTTCCTTCACCACTTCCTCGACAGGAGCGGGAGTCGGTGCCGGTGCGGGCTCTACCACAGGTGCCGGAGCCGGTGCTGGAACTGGAGCCGGTGCAGGAACCTCAACGGTTACGGGAGCCTCCGGCTCAGCCTTTGCGGTACTCTGACAACCGACAAGGGCAAAAGCCAGCAAAGCAACCAGCAACGCTGCAGAGATAGTTTTTGAAAGACGTTTCACGTGTTTCCTCCTCATGACGTTATCATGTGTTGTTTTACGTATTCACAATTACTATATCACAGAGTCTAAAAACTGGATACAGAAATTACAAGGCATTTTACCCCATTTTCAGACCAAAAGTCCATCATTTTCGTATTTATTCCGCGTTTTGCATGCTTTTGCAAAACGTCCATACGCAGCTTGCGCCGCCGATGCTCGAACGATACAAAAGACCCGACGAATCTTCTCCGGGCCGACTGAGTCAAGATCGCGAACACGCCGATCGGAACAAAAAAAAGCCACCGTCATTTCCCCGCGATCCCCACGAGACGTGGAGTAAATGACAAATCCGAAATGAGGATCGCCATATGGCCATAGGCTATTTTGAATGGCGGTCAATCATGCCGCATATGGTCCGGAAGCGCTGATCGGGCACACACCCTGGTCTTCATCGATCGCAAGGATGCACAAAAAAAGACCCGTGGAGAACCACAGGCCTTCATATCGACGAGGACAGTCCCGGTTACATCAAGTCCTTGGCCTTGCGGGCGGTATTGCCGGTCTTCTCGCAGTAAGCGACATGACGAAGCTTGCCGTTCTCGAAAACGGACTTCATTTTGATGACGCCACCCCAGCGACTGGTCAAGACCTTCTCACCTTCGCGTCGTGCGTTCTTTGAAACATTGCCTGGCATATGCGTATTCCTCCAATCGAATCCGACCAAATATCACAGTTCGGTCAACTATACAGTATTCCAACCGGGTAAGTCAAATACCCGGAACGATTTTTTCATTGCTCCGACACAATATCAAAGAGGAAACGGACGGTCAAGCATTGCACCGGGAAAAGATTCATATTATTCTTCGTCCATGGCAGACTCAACCGGCCGCTTCCGCCGTCTGATCAGAAACATATTCCTTCTTCCCGTCCATATCTATCGATTCGCGATATCGCCGTTTCTCGGCCCGTCCTGCATCTACAGCCCTACATGCTCGGCCTATATGCTCGACGCGGTTCATAAGCACGGAATTCTGAAAGGATTCCTCCTCGGCATCGCCAGGATACTCCGCTGCAACAGAGCGTTCATGGGAGGGCCCGATCCTGTACCGGAACAATTCTCCTGGAAGCGAATCCGCGATCCATACATCATTTTCAGAAAACGACGCATTAAAGAAAAACCGGTGGAAGCCGACGACGAAACGACACAGGAAGAACAGCCTACAGATCCATCGACAACTCCCTGACGAACGGAATGAGAACCTGGAGCGCGTTCTCGTTGTATCCCCCCTCCGGAATGATGAGGTCTGCGTATGCTTTCGTCGGTTCTATGAAGTTGTAATGACCGGGACGCACGACCTCCAGATACTGGGTGATCACGGACTCGGCGGTTCTTCCCCGCTCGCTGATATCACGGCGGAGTCTCCTGATGAACCTGATGTCGTCGGGAGTATCGACGTACAGCTTCAAATCCAGCAATTCACGGATCCGCTTGTCATACAGCACCATGAGCCCCTCGATGATAACCAGCGGACGCGCAGCGACTCTGACAGTCTCTTCCTTTCTCCTATGATGGACGAAATCGTATTGCGGCATGTCGATGCTTCGGCCATCCTTCAGCATGAGCAGATGCTGGTACAGCAATTCGGTGTCGAACGCATCGGGATGATCGAAATTGAATGCGGTGATGTTCTCGTTGCTGATGAATTCGGCGGAATGATAATAACTGTCCTGGGCAATGAACACGAAATCGGAACAAACTTCCGAGATTTTCCGCACGATCGTAGACTTGCCGGAGCCAGAGCCTCCAGTTATTCCGATTATCTTGACTTCCTTCATCTGGTTCCCCCGTGCATCGACATCAATCCGCTTCTATTCATGCCTGACAAATCCCTAGAATACCTGCCGCCGTCAACGCGTCGAGAACGCATAGATGGTCGTATGCCGATACGTCTGGTCAGGACGGAGAATACAATCGGGAAAATTCCTGTGATTCGGTCCGTCCGGGAAGAACTGCGTCTCAAGGCAGAAGCCGGCGTGACGGCCATAGCGGACACCCCCCTTACCATCTTCCGACCCATCAAGGAAATTCCCTGTATAGAATTGGACCGCAGGCTTGGTAGTCTTGACCGTCAACGTCCTTCCGCTGACTGGATCCTCGACTCGGGCGAATTCCTTGAGGATCGGCCGTTCATCGGCCAGCACGAAGCAATGGTCGTACCCTTTGCCGCCGACCGTCCCGATATCCCGGCCTATCGGCTTCGCGGTAGTAAAGTCGAACGGAGTCCCGACCACAGGAAGACACTCCCCCGTGGGAATCAATGCGGCGTCTACGGGCAGGTACCTGTCGCAGGCCAGGCAGACCTCATGGTCCAGCACGGCTCCTCCGGCAGCACCTGCAAGATTGAAATAGGAATGGTTCGTCATGTTGAACGGAGTGGGCTTGTCCGTAGACGCTTCATAGTCGATGACCAGTTCTCCGTTGTCCTTGAGCAGATAGCTCGTGGCTACCGTCACCGCTCCGGGAAAACCTCCGTCCCCGTCTGGACTATGGAGCGTCAGCATCAACCCGGGCATTCCTCCGACCTCGAACGTTTCAGCATGCCACACACGGAAACTGAAGCCGGTTCTCCCGCCATGGAGGCTATTGACCCCCCCATCGTTCGTCTCCACCTGATAGTCCACGCCATCAATCGTGAATCGCCCCTTCGCGATCCTATTGGCGAATCGTCCGATCGTCATGCCGAAATAGGTGGTGGTGCGGACATAGGGTTCCAGACTGCCGTACCCAAGCACGACATCGTTGACGGATCCGTTCGCATCGGGAGCATGGAAAGCCTGCAACGTAGCGCCGAACGTACTGATCGCCGCACGGTACTGCCCCGCGATCAGCGTATACAGATATACGTCCTCTCCATTGGAAGTTGTGCCGAAAGGCCGTTTTGAAACCATCGCGATCATCCTCCCCGGCTCCGGAACCGCCGGCGCCGCAACGTCAACAAGTATACATCGCCGCAACGGACGAAACAACCGACAATCGCAACTTTCTCCGCTCGAGAGACGGGCGATGGGTGGAGAAGCGTCCGCGGGAACAGACAAGGCCGCGAACGCCGTCAGGAGTTCTTGTCGTCGCTCTTCAGAACCGCGAGGAATGCCTGCTGCGGAATCTCTACATTACCGACCATCTTCATCCGCTTCTTGCCTTCCTTCTGCTTCTCGAGAAGCTTTCGTTTACGGCTGATATCGCCACCATAGCATTTCGCAGTTACGTCCTTGCGGAAAGCGCTGATCGTCTCCCTTGAAACGATGCTGCCCCCTACAGCCGCCTGGATCGGAATCTTGAATTGCTGCCGGGGAATTTCGTCTTTCAGCCGCTCACAGACCATCCTTCCGCGAGCCTGGACATTTCCTCGGAAGACCAGCTGGCTCAAGGCGTCGACGGGCTCACCGTTGACCAGGATATCCATTCGGACCAGATCGGTCTTTCTGTATCCGATCACCTGGTAGTCAAACGACGCATAGCCCCTCGAAATCGACTTCAGCCTATCGTAGAATTCGAACAGGACCTCGGCAAGCGGCATCTCATAGATCATCTCGACCCGCTTCTCATCGAGATAGTTCATCCCGGTCTGGACGCCCCGCTTCTCCATGCACAAGGTGATGATCGCCCCTACATACGTCGTCGGGGTGATGATGTTCGCCTGGATGTACGGCTCCTCGACGAACTCGACGCGCATCGGATCGGGGTATTCCAACGGATTGTCGATATTGAGCACCTCGCCGTTCTTCATATGGACGATGTACTTGACGGACGGACTGGTGAAGACGATCGAAAGATCGAACTCGCGCTCTATCCGTTCCTGGACGACCTCAAGGTGCAGCAGCCCGAGGAAGCCGCAACGGAAGCCGAAACCGAGGGCAGCCGAGGAATCCTTCTCATATACCAGAGAAGCGTCGTTGAGCTTCAGCCGCTCGATGGCGGCCTGGAGTTCTTCGTAATCATTGGTATCGACGGGATAGATGGAGCTGAAGACCACAGGCTTCACATCTTTGAAACCCGCCAGAGGCTCTTTCGCCGGATTCGACACAAGCGTGACTGTATCACCCACGCGGATATCGCTGATCGTCTTGATCCCTGCGATGAAATAGCCGACGTCTCCCGCCTGGAGAATCCCCGTACGAACCAATTCAAGCTGGAAGATGCCGACTTCCTCGACTTTGTGCGTCGCCTTGCTGTGCATGAACAGAATTTCGTCGCCTTCCTTGATCGATCCATGGAACAAGCGGAAATGGACGATGACGCCACGATACGGATCATAATGCGAATCGAAGATCAGCGCCTGGGCAGGAGCGTCGACATCTCCCGCCGGAGGAGGAATCAGCTTGACGATCTGCTCGAACAGTAGATCCACGCCCTCCCCTGTCTTGGCGCTGACAAGAACCGTCGAATCGGGGTCGAGCCCCAGATCGTGGTTGATTTGATGAAGGCAGGAGGGGATATCGGCACTCGGCAGATCGATCTTGTTGATGACAGGAATGACTTCCAGATCGTGCTCCATCGCCAGATAGAGGTTGGCGAGCGTCTGCGCTTCGACACCTTGGGAGGCATCGATCAGCAACAGCGCGCCCTCACAGGAACTGATCGCCCGGGACACCTCGTACGAGAAGTCGACATGTCCCGGAGTATCCACGAGATTCAGCTCGTATGCGCCGCCGTCGGCCGCGACATACGGAATGGTGACGGCCTGGCTCTTGATCGTGATGCCCCGCTCACGCTCGATATCCATGTTGTCCAGAATCTGCGACTGCGCAGGACCACGGCTAGTGCCAAGACGGGCCTTCTCAATGAACCGGTCGGCGAGCGTAGACTTGCCGTGGTCGATATGGGCGATGATGCAGAAATTTCGCGTAAAACGTGAATCTTTGGACATAGTTCTCCCGCTGTATACGTTATGTCAGGTTCGTGACGCTTTCGGCCGCTTCGAATCCGAGCAATTCCCGGATCTGCTGATCGTCGAGCGTCTCGTGCTCCACCAGCGCCTCGGTGATCTTGTCAAGCTGGTCACGATGTTCGGATAGGATCGAACGGGTCTCGGACATCGCTTCCGACAGAATACGGGAAATCTCGGAGTCGATCTTCTTCGCCGTTTCTTCGGAATAATCCTTGTGCTGCGCGATCTCACGCCCGAGGAACAACGGCTCGTCCTCCTTGCCGTAGGAGACGAATCCAAGATCGCTCATGCCCCACTCGGTGACCATCCTCCGGGCGACATCGGTAGCCTGCTTGATATCGTTGCTCGTTCCCGTCGTCGTTTCTCCGTAGACAAGATCCTCAGCGACATAGCCTCCCATGCAGACCTTGATCCAATCCATCAGCATGCTGCGGTTCTTCGTATAGGCGTCCTTCTCCGGCAGGCTGATCGTCAGCCCGAGGGCGCGACCATGGGGGATGATCGTCACCTTGTGCAACGGATCGAGATGCTTCAGATAATAATGCAGCAACGTATGGCCGGCCTCATGGTAGGCAGTGGCGCGCTTTTCATCTTCGGTCATGAAACGGCTTTCCCTCGCGACGCCCAGCAGGATCTTGTCCCGCGCCTGCTCGACATCCGCCATGGAAACGGTTTCCTTGCCGTTCCTCGCCGCGAACAGAGCCGCCTCATTGACGAGATTCGCGAGATCGGCTCCGCTGGTACCAGGGGTCGCACGGGCGATCCGATGCAGATCCACGTCCGACTCCAGACGAACTTTCCTGCAGTGGATCTTGAGTATCTCCTCCCGCTCCTGGATATCCGGCAGATCGACGACCACCTGACGGTCGAAGCGTCCGGGGCGGAGCAACGCAGGATCAAGGACATCGGGCCGGTTGGTCGCGGCGATGACGATGACTCCGCTGGCCGTATCGAATCCATCCATTTCGACAAGCATCTGGTTCAGCGTCTGCTCGCGTTCGTCATGTCCTCCGCCGAGCCCGCTTCCGCGGGTACGGCCAACTGCATCCAATTCGTCGATGAACAGAATGCACGGAGCGTTCTTCCGCCCTTGCTCGAACAAATCCCTGACACGGGCGGCACCCATGCCTACGAACATCTCGACGAAATCGGAACCACTGGTATGGAAGAATGAAACGCCGGCCTCCCCTGCGACAGCCTTCGCAAGGAGCGTCTTACCGGTTCCCGGAGGCCCAACGAGCAGGACCCCCTTCGGGATCCTAGCGCCGATCTGCTGGAACTTGGCCGGATGCTTGAGGAACTCCACCACTTCCTGCAGTTCGTACTTCGCCTCTTTCTGACCGGCGACGTCGGCGAACGTTATCTTTACGTCGCTGTCCATATATTCCTTCGCATGGCTTTTGCCTAACGAGGACATCATTTTACCATTCGCACCGCTGGCCTGTCGCCAAAGCATGATCGAGAAGCCGAGGAAGATCGCCCATGGCAACAGTTGCAACAACACCTGCAGCAACGAAATATCCTGCACCGTCCCGGTGACCGACACATTGTTCTTTCGCAACGTATCAAGCAATGTATCATCGAAATACGGAATGCGCGTCTTCGCACTCATCGAATTGACCAAGGTGAACTTGATCAGCGAGTTCTCCTGTATCTCGACCGAGATAACCTGCCCGTTCTCCACGTATTTCAGGAAGTTCGTATAAGGGACTTCCTGCAAAGCACTCCGAGGATCGCCCAGCAGCATGATCACGAACGTTGACAACAGGACGACGAATACGATCAGCGCGACCCGGTTCTTGCCAGGCTGGAAGGGGCCGCCATTCCGCTGAGGGCCTTTCGAACGGAATGGCCCGCTACTCTCGCCGCCTTTCCAATAGTTCTTCTTATCGGAGGAATCATCGTTCGAATCATGGTTGCTTTTCTCGTCCCGGCTAAAGAATCTATTGTCCGGACCGGACTTGTCGGAAGAACTCCGCCCCTCGGTATGCTTCGTATCCTGCTCGTCCTTCGGACGTTGAGGATCGAATCGTTCATCATTGTTCACTGCATTCTTTCCTTTTCACAATACTATAATGGGATAATCGGATCGGGGCAAGTGGACCGACTCGAAATCGAGCGGCGAGACGATCCTTCCCTCCCCACCTTTTTCCCAGCACGGCCACGATTCCCGACCGGTCTTCGAGAACGGGAATCAGCTTCGCTTCGGATGCGGGAAGCTTCCACTGTCCGACCAGTTTGGAAACGGAAACTTCGCCACCAGAAAGCGTTATCCGGTCCCCTTCATGCCAGGAACGGACCAGAAGCGGAGGAACAAGCAGGCCTTCCGGCACATACAGCTCTCCTTCGGGAATCGACTGCAACGTTTCTGGAACACTGCGTTCCAACGAATACCCCCCCACAAGCCTCACTCCCCGATCGTTTTCGCTCAGTCCCACGGAAACCGCGAACGCCTCATCGTCCATCCGCACATCCTTGCGCCATACGATCAGATCGCCCTGCCGCTTTGCGGTGGTGCGGCACGCACGGACGACCCGCCCATTTTCATCGCGAAACAGCGCAAGCACACGCCTGGCCATCCCATAGCTCAACGTAGGACTCGGATCACCTTGCAGCAAGTTCCACATGCGATATACGGCGCCGAGCATCAGATACTCGGGCAGAGAAGCGATCGGTTCGATCTGCGCCTTTACGACGCCAGCACCCATCCTGGAGACATGCTGCGCCACCGCCGACGATGCATCGTCGACAAATCGCGCCAACTCGGCGCTCTTCTTCGCGAAGACGTACGCGGATGCCTTCGCGGAAGGAAACACTTCCAGGACAGCGGGGACGAGGCGATGGCGGATCCTGTTGCGCAAATAGCGGTCGTCTTCGTTGGTAGAATCCTCGACCCATGAGAATCCGACCGAAACAAGCAACGCCCTGAGGGAGTTCCTGTCAAGGGCAAGGACAGGACGAATCACGCACCCATTCTGTTCCGAAACACCTCGCATCGAAGCAGGATCTCCCCCCTGGAGCAGCCGCATCAACAATGTTTCCAGCTGGTCGTCGCTTGTATGCGCCGTGGCGATATATCGGTATCCGATCGAACGCCTCAGCGAACGAAGGGCATCGTAGCGCAACGTTCTGGCGGCCTCCTCGCTCCCGAGCTTCCGATCCAAGGCCGCTCGAGCGACGCGGTCCCGCCCGAGATCGAGAACGTCGAGCGGAACGCCCAGGCGTTCGCAATTCTCGCGGTTTCGGGCGATCTCCCGCACCAGTTCGCTATCGGGCCGCATGCGATGGTTCACATACGCCGCATGGAGCCGTCCTTCTGGAACGAGCTTCGAAAGCCCGTACAGCAATCCGAGGGAGTCGCTCCCTCCGGAAAATGCGACCAAGATCCCTTGTACGGGATCGATGGAATGCTCAAGGAAAAAACGTGAGAGTTCGTCATTGACGAGTCTTTCGATTGAACGCAACCATCGCCTCCTGCAAAGTCATTCCGTCGAGCAAAGCAATCAACGCATCGGTGGCACGCACGATCCCCGCCTCCAGAGCCTCCCGTTCGGGTTCATCCTCAGGGCGTCCGAGAACGTGCTCGACGACGGTACGGCCGGCGGAAGGCCGACCGATTCCGACATAGATGCGAAGGAAATCGGAAGATCCCCAACGATCGATGACCGACTTCAGCCCATTATGCCCAGCCGAAGAACCGCCCCGCCTGATCCGGATCTGCCCAGCCGGAAGATCAAGATTATCGCAGACGACGATGCGATCGTGTACCGGCACATCGACGAAAAACCGAGCGATTTCTCCCGAATTGTTCATATATGTCAGGGGCTGGATCAGACGGAACGGCCCGCCGCCCGCCGTTCCGATCGCTTCCCGATACAAACGAAAACAGCGTTTCTTCAGAACGACCTGAAAAAACGCTGCTGTCCCAGCAATGACATCGAAACCGACGTTGTGACGGGAGCGCTCGTACTTGGCCCCAGGGTTTCCCAACCCGAATACCAGATACAGAAGCGGCCTCCTTGCCCTTATTCCACGGCCTTGGCATCCGCTGCCGCGGCACCGGTGGTCACTTCCGCCTCGGCTGCGGCATCAGTCTCTGCGGCGGGAACCTCTTCCTTGATGCTCTTGACGGTGACGACCGTAGATTCCGGATCGATCAGCAGCTTGACGCCGGCGGGGACGACCAGAGCGCTGACCTGCATGCTTTCGTTCAGACCAAGACCAGTCACATCGGCGGACAGAACCTCGGGCAAATCCTTGGGCAGACATTCGATTTCGATTTCATGGAGGATCTGCTCCATGACACCGCCCTCACGGACTCCCACTGGAGTGCCTTCCAAAACGATACCCACGCGTGTGCGCAACGTCTGTCCACGGGTGACCTCGAAGAAATCGACATGACGGAAGACACCCTTGAGCAAATCCTCCTGATAGTCTTTCATCAGACAGTCGAATTCCTTCTTGCCGGCGGTGATCGTCAGCAAGGTCGTTTCAGAGAAATGACGCACCTTGTTGCCGAATTCCTTCGCATCAAGGGTGATATGGACTGGGGCGCTCTTTCCGTAGATGACCGCGGGAATCCTGCCGCTACGAATGACCCGGCGGGATCCGGCGGAACCGAAATCCTCGGTCCGCAACTGTGCGGAAAGCTGCTTCTTCTGACTCTTTTCACTCATCGTATCGTCTCCTCATACTCTCATTGGTACGGCCGCGCCGAAAACGGCGGCCACCAATTACCATAGGCTCGGAGCGTTCATGACACCCCATACAGGGAAGGTAGGATTCGAACCTACGCATGCCGACACCAAAAACCGGAGCCTTAACCGCTTGGCGACTTCCCTACACGAATACACGCTGCGGTATTTTACACGAAACCGTATTCTTGCACAAGAGAGCCCCGTGCCGATATCCGGCGCCTATCGACTGTTTTTTGACGTTACAAACGGGAAGCCATGGGAGTAAAACGGTTTAGTCCTCATCCACATCAAAATGATCAGGAGTGCTCTCGTACGCCTCCATGATCGCCGTCTGCAGTTTCTCGCGGAACTCACAATTGATCGGATGGGCAACATCCTTGTATTCGCCGCTTTTCGTCAGGCGGCTGGGCATCGCTATGAACGCGCCGTTGTGACCATCGATGATCTTGATGTTATGAACTACGAATTCCTTGTCGAAAGTTACAGTGATGTACGCTTTCAGTTTTCCCTCATCCTGAACTTTTCTCACCCTAATATCCGTGATCTCCATCATTCCCCCTACACAATCCAGAGACATACTTCGCTTCGGCCACGAACAGATTTATCGCTCATAGCCGTTATAGTGTATCATCGCAACGATGATCGCACAACATTTTTGCACGGAAAGCGCTGATGTCATCCCCAAACTCAGCGACGGCGGCGCTTCGTATGGAATCCAGAGCCGCTTCGTCACGACTTACCGCATACCAGGCCGATCCACTGCCTGTCAGTGATCCGAACACATCCCGCTTGCCGTCGCAGGCCGCCTGGAGCACGGCATACAGTTCATCATGTCCGACGACGCGGGCGAAATCGTTATAGAACGGCCACGACGAACAGTCCTCGGCAAACAGCTTGCCGACCTCGGAAGCCGTCCAGCTTTCGCTGTGCCGCCCGGGCGCCGAGTCAAGCGCCGCGAACGCTTGGGCTGTTGAAACGCCGAACGTTCTTGGCATCAGGACCAGCACATGATAACCGGAGGGAGTCTCCACAGGCTCCAGGAACTCCCCGCGTCCGCGAGCCCATGCGGCCGTCCGCTCGAACAGGAAGAACGGGACATCGCTTCCCACCGCCAGGCCGACATCCATCAGGCTGTCCACATCGAGGGCGCGGTCAGGGAACAACGACTGCAATGCGCATAGCACCGCGGCCGCATCCGAAGACCCTCCGCCGAGCCCCGCCTGCACAGGAATCCGCTTCCGACAACGGATGGACACCGCCGCGGACACTCCGGCGAGACCGCACCACAGCCTCGCAGCCCTGCTCATGGAATCCTCGCCCCGAAGACAACATCCATCCAGCCCCTCCACTGCACAGGAAAAACCTGTGGAAGGTCTGATAGCTACATCGATCGTATCATGGAGCGAAATCAACTGGAACAACGTGGACAGATCATGATATCCATCCTCGCGCTTGGCGCAAACCGCCAGATGCAAATTGATTTTCGCGTATGCCTCTCGGGTCGTTGAGCTTGGCAGCATATGTAACGAAGAATAGCAAAGCTTTTCGAAGGTGTCGATACAAAAAACCGACAAGATTGAGGATTTTCCCATTATTGCGTCATTTTTTCGCACTTGACGGAAGCTTCCTACGCTTCAGAACGCCTCTGACAGGGCAAAACCTGATGGACAATCCACCGCACTCCCACACGTACCTACTGCCAGGCGCCGAGTTCCTTCATTCTGGACACGGTCTTTTCCGCCCAGCCGGCGTTCGCCTGAGGATTGCCGGGGCTAGGATGGATCACCGAACCGACGAAATACGGTCCATATCCCTCCGCTCTCAGCGCCGATGCGACATGTTCGAGTTTCGCCTGCGCATATTTTCCGATCCCGATCAGGAATCTAGGGACGACCATCCGCAGGATGTCGGACAGATACCGGTCGCAGACCGACTCAAGCGCACGTCGTTCACAAAACGGCAGTTTGTCCGGCGTCACGTTCCGAGCTCGGGTACCACCGTCAAGAAATACAAGCGGACAGTAGTTCATGACGCAATGTCCGGAGAAGAACCGTTCAGCGGTACCGAACCGCTCGGCCATCAACGTCCACAGACGCTTGCCGCTGATTTCGCTTCTTGTCGTGCCGAAACCGAGTACGGGTCTTCCTGGATGCTCGACGGCAGGCTTCCCCACTGCGCAGTCGATACCCATCCAGGACCGCACGGCACCGACTTCCCCGAACGGAACTCCGGTTTGTGCCATTCCGAACGGACCGGGATTCATGCCGAGAAAAAAGACAGGCACGCCAGGATGCACATATCGCTCGAGATACTGCCGATGCGGTGCCCATGCGTAATCCAGCGGATCGTAGACGATACCGTCGAAAGTGAACGACAGCCTGTCGATATCGTCACGGAACTCTTCGGTCCGGGATACGAGCTTCATCGAAAACTCAGGTTCCATATCCATTCCTCCACGGCAGGCGCAAGCCGGCTCCATGTCCACCATAGCAGAAAGACCGCAAACGGGCAAACTGCGCTTTCCGGCCGAAAAAAGCTACCGACCGGGACCGGCCGATGGGAATTTCCGCTTGCAATTGCAAGATAGTAGTATCGTACTATTTGGTCATTTTATTATATACTATTGAATTAATCTAATATTGACATTTACCCCCTCTTTTGTAAAGATGAGAGCATGGCTGAAAGCCGATCGAATATAGTAATAACGTACTATATAGGAAACGATGACAAAAAGGACTCGATAACCGATGAAACACTCATGGGAAGAACTTGACGAATATAGAGGCGCTTTGTTCGCCGGGCAATGGCCGACGATTCCTGAAATGTTTGAAATCGCCCTCAGCAAGTTCCCGGAGAGAAACTGTTTTACAACGTTCGAACCGGATCGGAATACGCTCTCATACAGACAGGTGCATGAACATCTGCTGCGCATCAGCGGCTATCTCATCGAATCCGGACTGAATCCCGGTGATCGAGTAATCATCAACGGAAAGAATTCCCCGCAATGGGGGCTGGCCTATCTATCCGTGCTGTTCGCAGGAGGCGTCGTCGTACCCTTGGACAACCAGATGCCTGCGGAACGGGTCACGACGCTGAGTTGTTTTTGCGAAGCTTCGTTCTTCTTCGGAGATGCGGATGTCGTCGATCGTATTCCCGAGGAGGAATCCTGGTTTGGGATGCTCAAGGGGGCATGCTCGCTCAAAGGCGTTGCGAAACGGTGTCCGTCGATCATGGACGTACGGCCGGAAACCGCCCACGAGCCGGTCCGCAGGTCATGCGACGACCTTGCCGCGATCCTGTTCACGAGCGGGACTACCGGCAATGAAAAAGGAGCGATGCTCACCCATGCCAACATCGTCAGCGATGTGTATCAGGCGTGCGATGGAATCTTTCTCAAGGTGACGCATGAGGACGTGCTGTATGCATTGCTTCCTTTGCACCATAGCTACTGCTGTACCGCGGTCTTTCTCGAGGCTATCAAGCACGGAGCCGAATGCGTCTTCGGACAGGGGATCATCGTCAGCAAGATGCTCAACGACATGAAGAAGGGACAGGTAACCATATTCATGGCGATTCCGTTACTTTACAACAAACTGCTGGCAGGACTCATGAAAAAGGTCAAGGAACGGGGCAGGCTCGCCTATGCGCTGATCCGCTCACTGATGTGGGTCAACGGCATCCTCAAACGGACGTTCCGCATCAATCCCGGCAGAAAATGGTTCAAGGCCCTGCTCTCCGGACTCGGAATGGATCACAACAGGATCTGTATCTGCGGAGCCGGTCCGCTGTCACCGAAAGTATTCCACCAGTACCAGCAGCTCGGTCTTGACTTCATCCAAGGATATGGACTGACAGAGACCAGCCCGATCCTTACGCTCAATCCGATCAGCAAATTCAAGATCAAATCGGTCGGCATGTGTTTTCCGCTGGTAGACATGAAGATCGGCGAACCGGACCTGTTCGGTGTCGGCGAGGTATTGGTCAAGGGTCCGAATATCTGCAAGGGTTACTACAAGGACGAAGCGAATACGAACGCGCTCTTTACCGACGACGGATATCTGCGGACCGGAGACCTCGGCTCGATGGATAAGGAAAACTACCTGTATCTCAAAGGAAGGGCGAAGAACCTGATCGTGACCGAGGGAGGAAAAAACGTCTATCCGGAGGAAATCGAAGACATGTTCCAGCTGTATCCTCAGTTCGAGCAGATACTTATCCGCGGCTATCTGGAGAAAAAGGACCTGAAGGCGGAAGGAATAGAAGCGGTGGTGTATCCGAGCGAGGAATATTTCAAGGGCAAGCCGCTCGACGGTCTCGAAGTCCGCAAGGAAATCGAACAGGTGATCCATGACGTGAACCAGAAACTCGTCGCATACAAGAAGATCACGAAGATTACGATACTGGACAAGCCGATGGCCATGACCAGTACCCGGAAAATCCAGCGGAACAAAGTGCTACGCACCGCCCAATCGCTCCTTCATATCTGAATCGCCCCTCCGTTCCGACGGCGTGACAGGACGCGGGGGACGTGGTACACTTGTTCTCATGAAGACACTCATCAAGAACGTTCTCATCATCCCGATGACGGAACGGGATCTGTCGCTGCAGGGCGACATCGGTATAGACGGAACAAGAATCGCGTTCGTAGGATCGGCGGACAAGTCGTTCGTTCCCGATACTGTGCTGGACGGAACCGGCATGATCGCCATGCCATCGCTGGTGAACGCCCACACGCATCTCAGCATGGAGTTGATGCGCAACTACAAGGACACATGCGCGAATCTTCAGGATTGGCTCGGCGAAATATTTCCCATCGAAGACAAGTTGACGGCATCGGATATCAGGATCGTTTCGGACCTCGGGATCGCAGAACTGATCAAGGGAGGAACGACGACATTCGCCGACATGTACTTCTTCGCACACGAAACAGGAAAGGCGGTCGTCGAATCAGGTGTGCGGGCCTGTCTTGGACTGACACTGTTCGGAGATGTCGAGGACAGCCGCCGTCGGGTCCAGGAACGGGGACCTCTCATGGAGGCCGTCGCCGCACAATCAAACGGCAGGATCAGGGTCGATATCGCCCCCCATGCGATCTATACATGTTCCACCGCCACCTACCGTTACGCCCATGACTATGCGAAAGCGAACAAGACGGCGATGCATACTCATCTCAGCGAAACGGACAAGGAAGTACAGGATTCCATATCCCGATTCAACCGAACACCGGGAGACTATCTGGCTTCGATCGGATGCTTCGATGATATCAGAACCTACCTCGCCCATTGCGTCCACAGCACCGATGCGGAACTGAGCCGGTTCACTGCATACGATATCGGGATCGTCCACAACCCCACCAGCAACTGTAAGCTGGCAAGCGGAATCGCCCCGATAGCCAAAATCAGACAGGCGGGAATCCCCTTGGCGCTCGGTACCGACGGCGCAAGCAGTAACAATAACCTCAATCTTATTGAAGAGATGCATATCGCGTCGCTGCTCTGCACAGTGTCCACCGGAAATACCATGGCTCTCACGCCATACGACACGGTCAGAATGGCGACCGCGGGTGGAGCCGAAGTGCTTGGCCTCGACGACCGGATCGGGACGCTGGAGGCGGGAAAGGATGCCGACCTGATCCTCGTCGACACGAAAAAAAGCCATATGACCCCGCTGAACAATCCGTTTTCTGCGCTTGTGTTCAGCGCCCAGGCTTCCGACGTGGATACCGTGTTCTGCCAGGGCAGGCTTCTGATGCAAAACAGACGATTGACCACGATAGAGGAAACGGAAGCGATGCGGAAGACAGAACTGTGCTGGAAGGATATCCTGACAAGGGCCTGACGGGCACAACTACATTTCGACAGGATGGAGACGACATGGACGAGACATTCATTACGCTGGAATACAAGGACGACACGCTCTGGCTGATCGACCAAAGGTTGCTGCCGGTATCCTTTGAAATTTTCATCTGCAAGGATTTTCGCGACGTCGAATTCGCAATCCGGGACATGGTAGTCCGGGGAGCGCCTGCGATCGGGGCTGCCGCTGCATACGGGGTGCTCCTCGCAGCGAAGGAGTATGCGTCGGACTATGAAACCGATCACGGCAAGTTCGCCTCGCGCATGGAAGAAGCCTGTCGGTTCCTTAACGAATCACGTCCAACGGCGGTCAACCTTGCATGGGCGATCGATAGGATGAAGCAGACACTGTCGAAAGAGGTCTGGAAAGATTCTGCGGACATGCTGAAGGTGCTGAAACGGGAAGCCGATGCCATCAGGAGCGAGGATATCGCGGTGAACAAACGGATGGCGAAGATCGGCGTGTCTGTCATTCCCCGTGGAGCGACGATCCTTACTCACTGCAATGCCGGAGCTCTGGCCACAGCAGGCTGGGGCACCGCCCTGGGAGTGATCAAGCAGGCGTTCTACGACGGAAAGGACATCTTCGTCTATGCCGATGAAACGCGACCGCGTTTCCAGGGAGCCCGGCTCACCGCTTGGGAGCTGGTCCAGGCGGGCATTCCGGCGAAACTGATTCCGGATAGTGCGGCCGCCACGTTGATCAGGGACGGAAAGGTCGATCTCGTGATGCTTGGAGGAGATCGTGTGGCGGCGAACGGTGATGTAGCGAACAAGCTCGGAACATTCGCGCTTTCGGTCATCTGCAAGGAGTACGGAGTACCGTTCTATAGCGTCGTGCCGGTCTCGACGATCGACTTTTCGATCGAGAGCGGCGAGCAGATACCGATCGAGGAACGAGATCCGAAAGAAGTGACGCATCCGGGCGGAGTGCAGGTGGCTCCGGAGGGAATCGAGGTCTACAATCCGAGTTTCGACGTAACCCCGCATCAGAACATTACCGGCATCATTACCGAGTTGGGCATCATCCGCCCCCCGTTCAACGAGAATATCGAGAAGATCCGCAAGGGAATCGCATTGGGGAACTGATTCCCCCGTCCGGCATCGGCTGCATCTGTTCCGTCTTTCCACCGGAGCAGATGCAACATTCATGCAAACTTCCTGCATTTTTATACATATTTTTTGCATATCTTGATTCTTTTAGGTTCCCGCAATACGCGGTTTCCTGGTTGAGCATTTCGGCAAATGGATACAAGAATGCTTTGGAAATCCATGTTTTTTGGGATTGCCTCAGTTTCATACTTCCATTTTTCGCGATTCTGCAACGCTTTACCAATTTCTCGGGAATAGATATAGTCGTGGCAATGGCTTCCAGGCCCTCGGAAGGTGCATGGCGCACGGCATGCAGGTCGCGAACGAAGCCAAGATAGTGAAATTCCACGGACCGCATGAACGAAACGCCTCTTTCCTGAAGGGATCAGGCTTCCAGTAGGACATGCAACGGCGTGCGGCGGAGGGAATCAAGAGAGAAGGAGTACCATCATGCACACAGTTACGGCAGGAATCATCGATCATGTCCGCAGGCAGGATCCAGAGCAGCACGAATTTCATCAAGCGGTTACGGAATTCATGACGTCGGTCGACAAGATCGTCGACGACATTCCCGACATTGTCTTTGACAAAGTGCTTGAGCGGCTCGTGGAGCCGGAGCGAGTGGTGATGTTCCGGGTTCCCTGGATGGATGATGACGGAACCCTCCAGATCAACCGGGGATACAGAGTGCAGATGAACAGTGCGATCGGTCCCTATAAGGGGGGCTTGCGCTTCCACCCTTCCGTCAACCTCTCGATCATGAAATTCCTTGCGTTCGAACAGGTGTTCAAGAATAGCCTGACAGGTCTGTCGATGGGGGGCGGGAAAGGTGGATGCGACTTCGATCCGAAAGGCAAGAGCGACCATGAAGTGATGCGATTCTGCCAGAGTTACATGACTGAACTCTCGCGGCATATCGGAGAGGATACCGATGTACCTGCTGGGGACATCGGTGTCGGAGGTCGGGAGATCGGCTACATGTTCGGACAATACAAACGTCTGAACAACAAGTTCGTCGGCGTGCTTACCGGGAAAGGTCCTGCATGGGGCGGCTCTTTCATCAGGCCGGAAGCGACCGGCTATGGGCTGGTATACCTCGCAGGTGCGATTCTTGAGGGAGCCGGAATGGGATTCGAAGGCAGGACCTGCTTGGTCAGCGGAAGCGGAAATGTCGCGCAATATACGGTGGAAAAGCTCAATCAGCTGGGAGCGAAAGTCGTCACGCTTTCCGATTCGTCCGGAGTGCTCCATGACCCCGCCGGTATCGACGACAAGAAACTGGCATGGGTGAAGGCTTTGAAAAATGTCAGGCGCGGCAGAATCTCAGAATATGCGAAGCAGTTCCCCGGATGCACATACTTGCCTCACAACGGCGCGGAGACGAGCAATCCCCTGTGGAGTGTTCCTGCGGACTATGCATTTCCTTGCGCCACACAGAATGAAATCAACGAACTGGATGCGAAGCATCTGCTGGAAAACAAGATCAAGTTGGTAGCGGAAGGTGCGAACATGCCTACTTCAGCCGCTGCGCTCGATCTGTTTCGCGACGCAGGAGTCCTTTTCGCTCCTGCAAAGGCGGCAAATGCCGGCGGGGTCGCGGTATCGGGCCTTGAGATGGCGCAGAACAGCAGTCGCCTGCAATGGACGCCGAAAGAAGTCGATGCGTATCTGCTCAAGATCATGAAGAACATCTATGCGAATATTAGCACCGCGGCCGAAACGTATAGTAGAAAAGGAGACTTCGTCGACGGTGCCAATATCGCGGGCTTCCTCAAGGTCGCCGACGCCATGGTCGCCCAAGGCTATGTATAAGTAAGGGTCATTGCGGGGTCATTGCGGGGTCATTGCGGGGTCATTGCGGGGTCATTGCAGGGTCTCGGCAGGTATGCGTCGCGCTCCTGCATGATCCCATCCGTACAACTACGTTGAGCTCCCCTGCGCACCTTGCGCCATCCCAGGGCGGGTGAGTCCGTCGTATAGACGAGCTTCAAACTGGGATAGTGCAGGAGAACCGGGAACGCGATTCATCCGCGGGATAGGGATTGGAAACTGATCGGCGACAGTCGCAGGCGGCCCGTCGAGCCTACAGACATGATCGGCGGCCAGAACAGCTTCCGGAATATCGTGCGTCACATACAATGTCGTCCGTCGTTCCTCTCCCCAGAGGGACAGGAACGCTTGGAGCAGTTCATGACGAAGCTTCACGTCGAGACTCTGGAACGGCTCATCCAGCAGGATGAGTTTCGACGGATAGGCGAATGCCCGGGCGATCGCGACCCGCTGACGCATCCCCCCCGACAGTTCCGACGGCAGATACGCTTCATAGCCGGACAAACCGACCAACGAAAGGAAGCGAAGAACCTTCGCATCTCGCTCTCCCTTGTCAGGCATCGAGGTTCGCAACGGCAGCTCGACATTGGTGAATACATTGCGCCACGGCAGGAGCCGCGGCTCCTGGAACAGGTAGCTGACAGCACCGGTCTCGCTGGGTTCACGCACGATGGAACCGCTGTCAGGCGCAGTCAGTCCGGCCACAAGATGCAGCAACGTCGTTTTTCCACAACCGGACGGCCCCGTGATGACCATGATGCTTTGAACCGGAATCGACAGCGAAAAATCGTGGAACACCGGAACGCAGGCACCGGCGTCGGCGCTGTAGTAGGATTTCGTCAGATGGGTGATGCGCATGTCACTCCCCTCTCCTGCTCGGAACAGTACGACGTGCGCGAAAGAGAGCAAGACGTCTTCCTGTTACAAGCAACACATCGAAGAACAAATCGCCCAACGCAGTGAGCAGAACCGCAACGAGCGTCCAGGCAAGGACATCTGAAGTTTCCAGATTTACCTGAGCCATCTGGAGCCTGCTGCCGATGCCATGACGCGGCACGGTCAGAACCTCGGCGGCGACGACGACCTTCCAGACCATCGACAAAGTCAGGCGGGCACCGGTAACGAGCGCCGGCAACAACGAAGGAAGCACATAATGCCGAAGCCGCAGCGACGGTGAGAAACCATAGATCCGACACATCTGCTCCAACGCAGGATCCATGCCTGCCACGGATTGAGCTATCTGGATGAACATGATCGGGAACCCCATCAGAAATGCAGAAAAAATCGGCACTGTCCCGCTGGAAAACCAGATGAACGCCAATAAAATCACACTCATGACCGGAGTTGCTTTCAACACGGTCAAGAGAGGACTCATCGCCGCCTGGAATACAGGAAAAAACCCTGCGAGCAGACCAAGCAGGGTTCCTGATACCACGATGATGAGAAAACTTTCCAGTGCTCGCGCAACGGTCATCCCCACGTTCAAGGAGAAAGGAGGGGCGGATATCAACCCGACCAGGGAAGCAAGCACCGTCCCCGGCCCGGGAAGAATGATTCGAGCATCGACCAGCACCGCTCCAAGCTGCCAGAGACAGAGCAATAGCGCACAAGAGGCCGCGACAGCCAGATGTCGCGGCCATTGCCGGTCTTTCGAACAGTGAATCGAATTGGAATCCGGGCGCGGGCTAGAGGTAGAAAGCCTCATCAGGCAACTTTCCTCCAATGGCGCTTGGACTGAAATCAAACAACGTCTTGAAGTACGTGTCCATGTCAGCCTTCGCATCCTGAGCGGTTCTGAAAACCAAAGCGCAATTGGGGATGGCGGGAACAGCCATTGCGGCCTTCATGATTCCCACCGCCTCGATCGCCGCACCGGCGTCCGCAGGAGACGCGTTCACCCAAGCGACTGAATCTTCGTAAGCTGAAAGCACCTGCTTCCATGCATAGGGGTACTTGGAGCGGAACGCATCGGAGACGACCAGTACGGACATCGGATAATTGCCCGCTCCGGTCACTTCGCTCCAGAGCCGCTGGACATCGGCGACGACCTTGACGCTCGGATTCTGCTTCATGACCATCGTGACGAACGGCTCGGGAAGAATCGCGATGGATTTCTTGCCACCTATGACCATCTGAGCCAATTGGGCGGGAGCCGAAACCGAATAATCCAACATCACGTCCTTGTCGACGACCAGCCCGGCGGCGGCGATCAGCATCCTGGCCATTTGGTCGGGAGTCCCGTTCGCCCCGGGAACCGAGACAGTCGCACCGACCAGATCGGAAACGGACTGGACGGAAGGATCGGTACTCAGCACGCTGAGCATGCCTTCCCCCACCACTGCGGCGGCCTTGACACCGACACCCTTGTTATACAGGATCGCCGCGGTATTGGACGGCAACGCAGCCATATCGAGTTCGCCGTTGGTCAGGCGCGCGATTACCTCGGTCGGTGAGGGGAATACCGACAGCTCTACAGTCACATTCTCGGAAACCTTTCCGCCATTGCGCGACAAGCCGACACTGCTGAAGCCGGTCGGCCCCTGCATGACGGCGAGTTTGACGGTTACGGAGCCTTCATCCGCAGCTCGACGCTGTTCATAGGAAGCCTGGGCGAACAGGAGCCCGGAAAGCGACAGCATGACCATCATGGTCAGCAGAATTCGTATCGTTCTTTTCATGTTGCATTACCTCCAGATCGCCGATCTCGCGACGGCGACCAATGGCATGGACGCAAGACCATGCCTCCAAAATCAAAGCGAGCGACCGAAAGACCGCCCGCTGAACATCCGTACGGAAGCTATTTCGGCACTACCCGGAAATACCGCTTCTTCCCCGCCTTCAGCACCATTTCGCCATGATCGTCGAGCCAGCTCGCGTCGATCACCGCCTTCGGGTCCTCGACCTTCCGGTCGTTGACCATCGCGCCGCCTTGCGTCACCAAGCGGCGCGCATCGCTGTTCGTCGCGCACAAATCGGTCATCGAGAACAAACTCAGCACGCCGATTCCATCCTCGAGACTCGTCAACGGTATCTCGATCGACGGCATGCCCTCGCGGTCGGCGGCGGCACCGGAACCGCTGAACATCGCACGAGCGGCGGACAGGGCCTTCTCCGCCTCCTCCTCGCCATGGACGATCTTCGTCTGCTCGTAGGCAAGTCGTTCCTTCGCATCGTTGATGTTGCGCTGAGGATCGGCGTATTCCGCGATCTCCTCAAGCGACAGGAACGTAAAGATCTTCATGAACCGGATGACATCGTCGTCGGTGACATTCCTCCAATACTGGAAAAAATCGTACGGCGAGTACATCCGAGGATTCAAGAATACCGCGCCTTTCTCGCTCTTGCCCATCTTCTTGCCGTCGGAACGCATGATCAGGTTGAACGTCAGCCCATAACATTGGGGACCGTCCATCCGGCAGATCAGATCGATTCCAGCGACGATATTGCCCCACTGGTCGGCGCCACCCATCTGCAGACGGCAACCGGTGTTCTTGTTGAGCATATAGAAGTCGTAGCTCTGAAGTAGCTGATAGTTGAACTCGATGAAGGACAGTCCGCGTTCCAGCCGTTGCTTGACACCTTCGAACGTCAGCATCCTGTTCACGGAAAAATAGCGACCGATGTCCCGGAGGAACTGGATGTAGTTCAAGTCCACCAACCAGTCGGCGTTGTTCATCATCACCGCATGCCCTACCCCTGCAGGCGGGTTCGGAGAGAAATCCACGACAGTCCCGAGCTGTTCCTTGATGTGGACGCAGTTGTCCTGGATCTGTTCGAGCGTCAGGATCTTGCGCATTTCGGTCTTGCCCGACGGATCGCCGATCATTCCGGTGCCGCCTCCGACAAGAGCGATCGGATTGTGCCCCGCCAGTTGCAGATGATGCATCGCGAAAAACGGCACCATATGGCCGATATGGAGGCTTGGCCCTGTCGGATCCACCCCGACATAGAACGTGACCGGTCCCTCATCCATCAGCGCGGACAAACCGTCCCAGTCAGTACAGTTATTGATAAAACCCCGGTCCATCAGGACCTGCAAAGCCTTGTTCATAAAACACTCCCTAGATTCGCTTGTAAGCCTTGTTCTCCTGCTTGATCCGCGCCGCCAGCTCGCTCACCGACACACGGACCTGCTCCATTGAATCGCGGAACCGAAGGGTGACGGTATCGTCCTTCAGAGTATCGTAGTCGACTGTCACGCAATACGGAGTACCGATCTCGTCCATTCGGCGATATCGGCGTCCGATAGCGCCGCTTTGGTCATAGAACGTGGCGAAATCCTCGCGAAGCTTGTGCTCCAGCTTGTCGGCGTATTCGCCGATGCCATCCTTCTTCACAAGAGGAAGCACGGCCACGGTGATCGGAGCGATCTCAGGATGGAAATGGAGAACAGTCCGGACGTCGCCTCCTTCCAACTCCTGCTCGTCGTAGGCATCGGAAAGAGCCATCAGGACATTGCGGGTCAGACCTGCCGAGGTCTCCACGACATACGGAATGTACCGCTCGTTGGTCTCCTGGTCGAGGTACGACATGTCCTTGCCGGAGAACGTCTGATGCTGGGTCAGATCATAGTCCGTGCGGCTATGCACCCCCTCCAGTTCCTGCCAGCCCATCGGGAAGAGGAACTGGATGTCGTAGGCATCCTTGGCATAGAAGGCAAGTTCATCGGGACCATGCTGATGCCAGCGCAGATGCTCCGGATGGATTCCCATCTTGTGGTAGAACGCCATGCGCTGTTCGCGCCAGTACGGGAACCAATATTCGTCGGTTCCCGGCTTGCAGAACCACTGCATCTCCATCTGCTCGAACTCGCAGGAACGGAAAATGAAGTTCTTCGTCGTGATCTCGTTGCGGAACGATTTGCCGATCTGGGCGATGCCGAACGGAATCTTCACGCGGCTGCTCGATACGACGTTCTTGAAATCGACATAGATACCCTGGGCGGTCTCCGGCCGCAGATAGATGGTGCTCGCCGCATCTGCGTTCGCGCCGATGTGGGTGGCGAACATCAGATTGAAGTTGCGAGGCTCAGTAAACGAATCCTTCGCGCCGCAGACCGGACACGGAGCGGACAGATCGATCTGGTCGGCGCGAAAACGGGACTTGCACTGCTTGCAGTCGACCATCGGGTCGGTGAAGTTCGACACATGGCCGGAAGCTTCCCAGACACGCGGGTGCATCAGGATCGATGCGTCCAGCCCGACGATATCATCGTGCAGCTGCGTCATCTCCTTCCACCAGAAATCGCGGATATTGTTCTTCAACTGGACGCCCAATGGACCGTAGTCGTATGCGCCGTTCAAACCTCCGTAGATTTCGCTCGATTGGAAAATAAATCCGCGACGCTTGCAAAGAGAAACAATCTTGTCCATTGTTACGTCAGCCATTCTTGTGTACCTCATCCTTCAGTATTTCGATAGCCCGCTCAATGCGGGCGAATGTCTTGTCAAAACCTACCAGTCTGATCGAATCGAACAGCGGGGGGCTTACCGAGCTTCCCGTCACAGCCACGCGGATCGGCATGAACACACCGTTGACCTTGATGGCGAGCTTGCCCGCGAGGTCGGAGAGCGCCTGTTCGATCGTTTCATCCGAAAGTTCGTCCTCCAGGCCGGAACGAAGGATCGCATACCCCTCCTCCAGCGCCTTCAGAGTAGTCGCCGCATCCTGATTCTTCGGCAGCAGTTCCTCGACCGAAGGGGGTGGAAGCACAACGAACAGGAACCGCGACAGGTCGACGATATCGGACAGGACCTTCAGACGTTCCTTCATGACCGGCACCATTTTGTCGACAATCTCCTGCTGCGAGATAGTGGGAGGAGTATCGACCAGGCCGGCCTCTTGCAGATACGGGACAAGTAGCGGCGCAAGTTCGGCGTCGCTCTTCCGTCTGATGTACTGGCCGTTGAACCAGTCGAGCTTCTTGTAGTCGAACACGCCGGGAGCTTTGTTGATCTTTTCCAACGAAAACACCTTTTCCAACTCTTCTTTGGAAAAGAACTCCGTCTGGCCGTCGTACGACCATCCGACAAGACTCACATAGTTCATCAATGCCTCGGGCAAATACCCCTTCGCACGGAAGTCGCGAACGCTGGTGGAACCGTGGCGCTTGGAAAGCTTCTGTCCGTCCTTGCCCATGACCATCGGCAGATGACAATACACCGGAGGCTCCCATCCGAACGCTTCGTATAGCAGAATATGCAACGGTCCGGAGGGAATCCACTCCTGGGCACGCATGATATGGGTGATATGCATCAGATGATCGTCGATGACATTGGCCAGATGGTAGGTCGGAAATCCATCGCTTTTGAGCAGGACCGGGTCGGGGCTCACATCGCGGTTGCGCCGGGAGATGTCCCCCATCAGGACGTCGTGGAACGTCGTCTTGCCGTCCATCGGGACTTTCAAGCGAATGACGGGCCTGATCCCCTGCGCTTCATAGTCCGCACGCTGCTGCGCCGTAAGATTCCGACAGTGCCGGTCATAGCCCTGCTGCTCGCTCTTGGAGGCTTGCTGCTCTTCACGAAGCTTCTCCAACCGTTCGGGAGTGCAGTAGCAGTAATAAGCCTTCCCGTCGGCCACCAGCTGTTCGGCATACTTGCGATAGATGTCGAATCGCTCGCTCTGGATATACGGGCCGTAGGGGCCGCCGACGACGGGTCCTTCATCCCATGTGATGCCGAGCCATTCGAGCGTATCGAACAGATCCTGCAACGACTCGTCGCTATACCGCTCCCGGTCGGTATCTTCTACCCTGAGAATGAATTTTCCGCCGTTCGCACGGGCGAAAAAGTAGTTGAACAATGCGGTCCGGACCCCACCGATATGCTGCAGACCGGTCGGAGACGGTGCATACCGAACTCGAACTTCCATACGGATACCACTCCTATTTCTTCATACCTTCCGGTTGTTACAGTTGTACAGCAAACGCCGAAATATGGCAAGTAAAGGTACCGTTTCCCGGATATCAGGCAGAGTTTTTCGTCCCATCATGTTTTTCCATCCGAAGCTTGCCCGATACGAGCGAGTATTCTATACTACCGCCATGAAACGGAGAAATTTTCCATCGACCATGCTGGTGGCGATCGTCCTGGCCTCGCTTCTGATCGCCACGGTGACGGGATGCGCCACATCGGGCGTTTCAGGGACCGGATCGATTCCGGCAGCGCTCGTTCCATCCGAAATCGATACACCCCGCATCGCAGACTTCAAGTTCTTTTGCACCGAACTACCGAAGAGGCATCGCGACCTTTTTTCCCAAACGCCCTCGGAAACATACTACAGGACATGCGAACGTCTTCTACCTGCTGTAGAACACATGACGGAAACGGAGTTTTTCTTTGCGCTTCGAGAACTCGCAGCACTGGCGGGAGATTCCCATACCATGGTGGGAATGTCTCCGCGGATACTGGCTGAAATCAAAGCCATCCCGGTGCAACTGCAGTCGATGGACGGAGTATGGACGATCATGGTAGCAGAGGCATCCAACGCGGATATTCTCGGTGCGACCGTATTGACAGTCAACGGGATTCCGATGGAAGAAGTGGTAGCCGGGGCTTCCAAATTGGTGAGCCATGACAACGAAACATGGATGCGTCTTCAGGTTGCCCAGCTACTGAACATCGTCGATACATATGTATATCTCGGGATCGCAGAAAACGGCGACGAAGATCTGCGGATGACTGTCGTCCGCCACCATGGCGAACTGCCGGAAGAAGTCAGATTCACCCCGATTCCACGAGAGGAGTTCCATGAGTTGGACATGGCGTCATGGGTCTCGACGTTACCTCCTACCGGGCAATCCAGCGACCTGTATCGGGCGCTGACGATCGCGGACGATGTCCTATTCGTTCAATACAACGCCTGCAGGTCCTGGGATGCGATGCCGATCGAAGTATTCACGGCGCGAGTTCTGGACTTTATCAAGGAACAAAGGCCGAAAAAAATCATCGTGGATCTGCGGTACAATGGCGGAGGCGACTCCCGGCTCTTTGAGCCGATGATCGACGGATTGAGGGAACAGCAGAGACAGCAAGGATTCTCGATCGACGTCCTGATCGGCGAGGGCACGTTCTCCTCGGCGCTGCTGAACGCCATACAACTCAAGCGGCGTACCGACAGCAGACTGGTCGGGACGCCTACCGGCGGCAGCGCGAATCACTTCGGGGAGGTCAAATATCTTGTGCTTCCGAATTCCGGAATTCGCGCTACGTATTCGACGAAATTCTTTACTATGGACGGCACGTCGAAAGGAGGCTCCCTGGAGCCGGACATCATTGCGAAAACGAACCTCGAAGATCTTGCCGCGGGAATCGACACGCAGGTTGCGGCCGCTTTGCTCGACAAATGAATAACCGCATCCCCTTCTCCGGAATCGAGACCAGGCATCAGTAATAATGTGATATTATTCACAATATATAACGAATCAATTATAATAATTGTACAGTTATATCAATAATACAGCAAATTTCTTGCGTACATATTGCAAAAAACTTGCATTCTCCCATCTTTATTTGCCCAATTTGCGAAACGTACTGTACCTTTTCAAGACAAATAAGTATATTTATATCGATTTCAAATGCCGGACAAAGCACCCTCGCATCGGCATGGGGGGAATCCGGCGCACGAACAAGGAGATATACGAACATGGCTACGATTATTGGAAGTCCCGGAAGGTACATTCAGGAACGAGGCGCGCTGAAGCATCTCGCGAAGTATACGGCCCCGCTGGGGAACCAATTGCTGGTGTTGATCACGCCGTCAGGAAGGAAACGGGTCGGAGGCATGATCGAAGCAGGGCTCGAAGGAACCGGGACGAAGATCGTGTGGGAGGAATTCAACAGGGAATGCAGCACCAATGAAATCAACAGGATCGTGGAATCAGTCAAGAAAAACGGTTCGGACGTGATCGTCGGTGTCGGCGGAGGCAAGACGCTGGACACTGCGAAGGCGGTGGCGTATCATGCGAAGCTTCCCGTGGTAATCGTCCCGACCATCGCATCGACAGACGCACCATGTAGCGCGCTTTCCGTCATCTACACCGACGACGGCGTGTTCGAAAGCTATCTGTTCCTGCCTTCCAACCCCAATGCGGTGATCATGGATTCCGATATCATCGCCGCAGCTCCGGAACGCCTGCTCGTCGCCGGCATGGGGGATGCGCTCGCAACCTACTTCGAGGCCCGGGCATGCCAGCGCTCCAATGCCGGGAACTGCGTAGGGGGAACCTGCTCGCTTTCCGCCATGGCGCTCGCTCGGCTGTGCTACGATACCCTCCTTGCGAATGGAGTCAAGGCGAAACTCGCCGTCGAACAGCATGTCTGCACGAAAGCCGTCGAGAACATCATAGAGGCGAACACATTCCTCAGCGGTGTCGGATTCGAAAGCGGCGGCCTTGCGGCGGCTCATGCCATCCATAACGGATTCACCGCCATCGAAGAAACCCATGCGTTCTACCATGGCGAAAAGGTCGCTTTCGGCACGCTCTGCCAGCTGATGCTGGAGAATGTCGAAACGGAGGAACTCGAAGAGGTCGTCGGATTCTGCCTGGAAGTTGGTCTGCCGGTAACGCTCGCCGATCTCGGGATCAAGACCGTCAAGCCGGAGCAGATCATGGAAGTGGCGAAACTCGCCTGCGCCGACACCGACACGTTGCACAACATGCCGTTCCCTGTCTCCCCAGAGACCGTCTATGCCGCCATCATGGCAGCCGACGCGGTCGGACGATACTACAAAGGCTCCGAGGACGAATGCCATTGCCATTGACGCCCTTCGACGGAACCTGATGATGACAAGGCCGGTTTGAAAAATTCGAAGCGGCCTTGTCATACACCTTCATTTCAGCACTCGCACCGTTCATCCATCTTCTCGAACAACCCTTCGTAGCGGACGTACAGCGCCTCGATTCGGCTCGCCTTTCGTCTTCGGACAGTTGCGATGGCTCCTGCCAGCAACGTGACGGGCGACAGGAACAAGCATACTTTTCCAAGGAAATCGGGATGTTCGGTATAGAATGTCAGCCCCTCCCGTTGCCCGATCGGCACATCGTAGATGTGCCATGACTCCGTGAACGGCTCCTGGATATCGATCACCCGCCCAGAGGGCAGTACAAGACAGGTCATGCCGCTGTTGGTGCTTCGAAGCAGCGGCCGGCGGTTTTCTACGGCACGGAACACGGATAGCTGCATATGCTGCATCTGGGCGGCGACAGCCCCAGACCAGCTGTCGTTGGTAAGATTCATCAACAGATCGGCTCCGTTTCGTACGAATGCGGCGTTCAGATATCCGAAAGTATCCTCGAAGCAGATCGGCGTGGAGAATGCCAGTCCGTCCCAACCGAAGACCGTCGCCTCCGTCCCCTTCTCCCACCATTTGTAGTCGTTGGCAAGCAAAAGCCGATACAACCAGGGAAACTGCTTCTCATATGGGAAGTGTTCGGTGAACGGAACCAGTCGTTGCTTGCGATAGGTACCGAGGATGTCGCCTTCCCCGAACAGAATCACCGTATTGTAGGTCTTCCAGTTCCAGGAGCCGTCGGGAAGAATCGCAGGAATCGTCTCGTCCTTGATCAGTCCTTCAGGGTTTCCTGTGACGAGCGGTACCGACAGGCCCTTTCCAAAATCGACGAACCTGTCGCACAGCTTCGACGCCATGGCATTGGATGGATATGCCGTATGCCAGGCAACGGATGGAACGAACGCCGTCTCCGACCACACGACCATGTCGGGCGATTCCTCCATCGCCTCAAGCGTCAACGAAGACAAGGTCTCGAAATTCCGCTCATATGTAGCATAGCCGCCTTTCCAGCTGTCGGCCGAATGCTGTACCGTGGCGATGCGCATCGTCCGCTCCGGTTCGGCGGTATCATACCAATGCAAGGTCACGGCACCGAAGGCAAGGCAAGCGAGCGCAAGCGTTCCGTAGACGATACCATCGGTACGGAATGTCCGCAACTGCCCGTCCTGCCGCTTCGCCAGCCGTTGCGCAACGAAGGTCTGGGGAAGTACCAGCATCAGACAGATTCCCCAGATGCCGAAGATCGAAGCCGTCTGGATCAACAGCGGACGATTCCATAGCGCCGCCGAGATGTTCCCGTAGGGATAGCCGAGGAATCCCTGCTGCGTCAGATAAAGATACCCGACATAGCAGACCGTCTGGGCGAGATACCCGCGCCTACGATAGAGGGAATTCGCCGCCTTGAGCAACGGAAGCAGCAACAGATACTGCAACGATTCTAGAATCGGAGCGATCAGGATCGCCAGCGGATGGAAAGTCTTGAGCCAATAGTTGTAGACGAGGTAGAAGACGAACCCGTAGACAAAGCCGTCGAGCCATATGCTCTTCCACGAGGCCTTGTCCACGACAAAGAACATAGGAACCAAAGAAATGAAAGCAAGATAGCTCCATCCCTTCTCCGACACAGGATTCGGGAATGCCAGGGAAGCAAGTATCGCGGAAAGCGCCAGCAGGGCAGGCCCTGCGAAAAAACCGAGATTCCGAACTTTTCTGCCTGACATGTCCGCCTCCGAGTATCGTCCAGACATACAATCGAAGCGGTCGCAGGTTACAGTTTCTCGAACCGTTCGATATCCATGACGAAAACGGTGCTTCCGCCCACTGGCGAATCAACAAGGTTCGGGACTACGAACGACGCTCCTGAATTGGACGGGGAAGCTGGACGAAGTTCCATCCTCCTGCCTGCGAATTTCCTAATGATGTCGATCGCAGCCTCCACTTTTTCATCGTCCGTTCCGACCAGCAACGTCGTACTTTTCGTCTGGAGAAACCCGCCGACAGTGGAAAGCTTCGTTACGAAAAATCCGGCCTTCGTCAGTTCGGCGACGGTATCGGATTCATCAGCGGCATACACGATGGCGAGGATCAGCTTCATGGGACACCTCCTGTCAATCGGAATAACGACCGGCGAGCCATGAGACCGTCGCCCTCATCGCGGCGTCCCTTGCTTCGGGGTCCTTATCGTATTGGATCAGATGGGTACAGCCTTCGATCATCAGCTTGCGGTTGTTCCCCTTCGCTGTGTTCAGGACAAGGTCGGCGACCTGAGGAGGAACGATGCCGTCCTTGCCGCCGACGACCACCAGCGTATCCGCGGACAAATCATCCAGCGCGGCCACGGCCATCCGACGCAACTTCTCAAGTTCCATCAACTGCTTCGGATACAGCCATGACCAATATTGGGAACCGAGGTAGGCGTCGTCGTCCGGCGCGCCTTCGTAGAACATCCGGTATTCCGGATTGGGCTGCCAAGGCGTGGGGATCGGCTTGTTCCCTCGCAACAGACGGGCGAGGCGTAGCTTGCCCATCGATAGCGATGGGATGATCAGGCCGGGAGCCAGCAGAACCATTCGGTCGAGCTTGAACGCATCGGCGAGCAACACTGCCATGGCGCCTCCCATGGAATGCCCCACCAGATACAGATTTTCATACCGGCCGGACAAATCCTTGCATGCATCGTATGCGGTCCCGATCCAATCCTCCCTGGTGGTCGCGGCGAAATCGGCGCCGCTGGTTCCATTGCCAGGATAACGGATGGCGAACACGTCGAATCCCTCGTCGTAGAGATCCGTTCCAGGACGGACCAGTTCCCCCGGATACCCTGCATAGCCGTGCAGGCAGAGCACCGCGCAGGAAGGAGTCTGAGGATGCAGCATTTTCCACGGACGGGCGCAAAGCCGAACAGGAGCCTTGTCCTGATAGTGGCCCCGGGTATAGTCTGGCATTTCGTAACTGATATGCATCGAACGCTCCTCCCGTCCGCTACCAGGATTCCTTGAGCAGATTCAGCAGGTCGATCCTGCTACGGACTTTTGTCTTGGTAAAGATATTGGCGATATGGTTGTTCACCGTATTGGCGGAGATGCCCAGCTCCGCCGCAATTTCCTTGTTGGTCATGCCGCCGGATATCAGCTGGATCACGGAGAACTCACGGTCCGTGATATGATACTGGGACAGCTGTTCCATCGTGAGCTCCGGCCTGCTCCGCCCCGGAGCCGACATCCGTGAGAATGCGATGAACAGGAATGTGAGGATCGTCACGGAGAACGCCAGAAAGAAGATCGGGTAGATGATGCTCTTGAGCACCGGCCAGACCAACGTCACAGCCATGGCGGGAAGCATCGAGAACGACACGATGATGATTGCGATGCAAACGGCGCGCACATCCTTGTTATCGATCGACTTCAAGTTCTTGAGGATCACTCCGATGCAGAAGAACAGATCGAACGCGAACAATAGGACCATCGCGGGATCCATCCAGCTGAACTGGACGAACAGATCCAGGACTCCCAGCACAAGATAGCACCCCGCAAGCGTTAGGAACAGCGCCTTGTACGGGTTCCTCCATGGGTGGGCGATGACCCACGTGGTGAAATACGGAATGAAAACGACCAGAAAGGTCACGTCGATCAGGAACACGCCGCGAATCACATAGCCGACGACGACGGACGCGAGCCCCGAAAGAAATACCTTGGAGAAAACCTGTAGCGCCAGCAGCATCATGCAACCGAGCAACGACGAATGGAAGACGATGTAGTATTTTGTCCACGCGAACGGGGAACGCATGTGATATACGATCGAAAGCCCCAGGGTCATGCACCCCAGGGCAAACGAGATCATGTACATGAACAGAGTCAGACCGGCCATGTCTACGAGTTCTTCATCCCTACGAGCTTCTGGTTGTGCGACAGGTCCGCAAGACCGCAGATATCGCTGACCTCATTCAGAAGCGCAGGAATATTGGTCGCTGGAAGACCGGTTCGCGGCTCCATGATTTCATTGTACGAGCTTGCGTTCAACGCGGCCTTCGCCTTCGCGGGATACAGCTTCAGATGCAAGGACATTCCGTCGGTCAGCAGGTACCTTGCGTCATCGGAGAATCCCGGCAACGGTCCGCCCAACGCCCGCACGATCACCGAGGAATCGACAATCGGTCCTTTCGGAGCCTGCAGGTGCAGCAGGAACCACAGCGGCAGGGACGGATTGGTCCAGACGAGCCTGACCTTCTTGCTTTCTGCCAACGGCATCGCCGCCTTGACTTGCGCGGCGTTCACTCCGAGATCGGCGAAGCCGAACATGACCCATGTCGAATCGAACTTCCCTTTCGTCCTCAGCTTCGCCGCATACAGGATCAAATCCTCGAGGCTCTTGATTCCGTCGCCAGCCCACTGAACATGCAAGTTCGCATATCGGCAGTCCTTGCGCATCTGGGAGAAATACAGCGCTTCCGCCTCACTGGCGGTGACCACCAGCATCGTCTTCAACGGATTTTGATTGATTCTCTTTCGCAGCATGTCAGGCCTCCTCGTTCTCATCTCTGACGAAGCAGAATTCAGAAGTGATGGGCAATGCCCCGTACGCGCCGCTCAGATACAACTGCGTCGTCCGTTCCTTGGTCCTGGAGAACTTGAAGTCCGCCAGACTGTAGTAGGTCGTCGCGGATTCGCTGTCCTTCTGCGCGAACCAGATGCCGTCACGACGCATCAGTCCGTCGCGGAGCAACGATGGATTGCAATCGACGGCAAGCATCTGGGAACCATAGCCGGTATTGCATGTCTCGAAAATCTCCACGACATGGCGCAGGACGTCAGGATGCAGCAGTAGCCCGAAGTCGTCGAGGACGAGCGTCCTCGGAGCGATGAAACTTTCGAAGAACGCGATCCCCATCAAGGAAAGGCGTCTCAAGCTCAACGATTCAGTGGCGAAATACGCCGCATAATGCTGCGTCACGTTCGTATGGATGAAAATGATCTTGTCGTTCTGGATACGGACGTCCCGAATATCGGTGATGTCGAGACTCCACAGAAAGTTGATCAGCTGTTTTGCCCAATCGGGATGAAGGGTGAGCTGATCGACGAGGTACTTCTCGGAAATCGACGACAGACCGATGGGAAGGACCATCAGCGATTCATCGAACCACCGGTACATCGGAGAAGACGTTTCACCGCCCTTCCTGGCCGAAGCGGCGAGGAACGTATGCCTCGGGCTGATCTTGTTGACCAGCCGTTTCTTCTCGCCCCTGTAGAGCTTTCCCCAACGGTAGTGGTAGGAGATTTCCTCCGCCGAAGCCTCTTCCTCCACCAACTTCCGCTCGAACATCAGTTTCTTCGATCGCCCGACGATATGGTACAGGGATTCTTCGAAGATCTTGTCCCGGTCCGCGACGAGCGTATATCGTCCCACCACGGAATCGCGCTCGGCGTCCCCTCGATCGAGCAGGACCTGGATGACCATGGTGGCTGGCCCTCCCTTGGTCTCGGCATAGGCGAAAGACGTACCGGTAAGCAACTGCAAGGGATTTTCCATTTCAGGATCTGCGACGATGATGGCTCGCAAGGCTTCCAGTGCCCTGACGAAGGTGCTCTTACCGGCCCCGTTGGGTCCGATGATCGCGGCAGTCTTGATCAGTTTCAGCTTATCGTTGACCTTCACCACTTTTGATTCAGGCAGCCTGTTGTCCCTCACCGCTTCGAACGAAATCGTCTGGGGTGATTTCACGGACCTGAAGTTCGCAATGGTCATATCCAGCAGCATACGCTACCTCCCTCTCACAACGGAACGGCGTCCCGTCGACTGAAAAAATCCCTTTCCAAGGGATGTCAAACACAAAACGCTACGGATGCAGACACTCCATCCGCTTGAGCAAGTACGGCCAGTTGCCTACCTGCTCCCGCAACCGGCCAGGCAACGACGCGTCGCCATGATTGTCGGTCGCGATCAGGTCGGCGAGCCGGCGCTCCAGCCATGGAACGGCAGCCCCGGATTCGACCCCTTCCACGTTCACCTGGAACAAAGCGCCCATGGCCCGCAACGGGGCGACCAGTTCGCAGTCCGGCGAGAACCAAAGGAACCGCTCGACATGGGCGAGCACGATGGTGAACCCTTTGTCGGAAAGCCGTTGCAACCGTTCCAGCAACATCTGAGGCTGCAGGAAACGATCGAACTCGCACAGGGCGAACTTTCCCATGATGGGAATCGCCTTGAGTTCCGGTTGGGATCCGACGAACAGCTCGCAACCGAGCCAAGTTTCCAGCCCATAGTCCTTCGCTGTGGCGGAGGCAACTGCGGCTCGCTCCCGAAACAAATCGATCCTGGACCGCACATACGGATTGTAGACGTGGGGTGTGAATACCACTCTGTCGAACCCTGCCTCACGATACGCCGCGAACTGCACCTTCGATGCTTCCAGGTCCTTCACTCCGTCGTCCACACCAGGCAAAACATGGCAATGGAAATCGATCAAGCCCATATTCTTCAAGTAACTCCAGTTTAATTATGCCCAGTTACGCAAAAAAGGTAAAGAAAAATCATCGATAAAGTGCATTTCAGGCATTCGTTTGCATTTGATGGCTAGAATTCGACCATCGGGGCCGCTTTTTTGCCCTGCACGGTCATATGGTGCTTCACTTCCACGACCTCACTGACCATGTCGGCCAGCTTCACCAGCCGCTCGGGAGCGTTTCTTCCGGTAATGACCAGATGTGGGAACCCGGATTTACCCTTGTGGTCGGCGATCCACATGAGTACTTCATCGGGGTCGACCAGCCCCATCGACAGGGCATAGGTGAATTCATCGAGAATGATCATGTCGAAGACGCCGGTCGAAATCCAGCGTTTGACCTGCTCCCAGCCTTTCCTACATTCCGCGGCGGTCGGCTCGAGACTGTCCTGCGCCCAGGTGAATCCGACGCCGAAGTTCCTCCATGTCACGCCCAGCGTCTGCGTAGCGCAACGCCATTCTCCGAGATCCAGTTTTTCAGGATCCCCTTTGATGAACTGGGCGACCGCGCACTTTCCCCCATGACCGAGGGCCCGCATCATCTGCCCCATCGCCGCACTTGTCTTTCCTTTTCCGTTTCCCGTATATACCATAAGCAATGGCTCGCCGGTTCCTTTCATCGAGACCTCCATCAACGACCGAACTGTCATATCCAATGACGACGAATGCTCCGGCAGCCTCTCGTTTTTTCCGCGAAAAAGGTCCGGAGCATCCCGTTCTTCCATTTGCAGTATATTCACTCGCCCGATACCGTCCGGGTAATCGTGACGCTTCCGTCCCCTTCCTGCGTGGATGTCGACATGCCGAGCTGGGATTCCGCCTGACGACGCTCGTCACGGCTCAGCCGCATGCGCTCCAATTCCTTCCAAACCTGGGAGTTCCCGCTGGCAGCATATACCCCTTCCATCAGTGCGATCGCACCATCGTTGTCCCCCGACGATTCCAGGAGCAGCGCAGCGTTATATCCCGACGGAACATGACGGACTTCCTGCCATTGGGAGAGGAACATCGTGTAGGCGGAACGGATGTTGCCGCGATCGACCTCCTTGTACGCTTCCTTGGCGAACGCATTCTTCGGCTTGTTGCCCATCAGCGAAATATTTCTCGATACGACGCTGGGGGCGACCTGAGAACGGATCGAATCCTGGAACGCCGATATCATGTTCGTGAAAAGTGGCGTGATGGTGGGGGCGAATCCGCTGGAACCTCCTAGCTTGACCTCGTGGGTCTGCTTGTCGGAAAAACTCCTTGCGGCGATGACCATTCCGGTTTGCAGATCCACGATCGAATAGGAGAACGTGACGGTCGCCGTCTGAACCAAATAGTAATCGTAGCCTTCGATCACTTCATGCCCGGGCACGAACACGATATTTCCCTCCGTGTCGGTGCTCTGCCCTTCCGGAATCCATTTCGTCCGAGCCTTGCTATAGACGTATTCGTCGCAATCCATGTAGTTGACGGCGCTGTTGAGCAAGGCGGTGGCGCCGGATTGCCGCAGCAATGCGAAAGCGTCCACGCCGGCGCTCGCGCCGGCGAGATATGCATCGGTCACCGCCGGAGGGATCAAGCTGAAGAAACCGGTCCGCTGCAACGTGTCCATCAGCCGATCGGTCGAGAAGGAAGCGACCTGCGTCTCGAGGTTCCGGGAAATGCCGCTTGCAACGGAAATATTGCCGGCACCCATGCTTCTCACCCATGGAGAGGGACGGCTGAACGCATTGAACGAAAAACTTTTCGTCGATGATACGGCCAGGTTGCGATACGCCCCGAGGTCGATTTCCGCGGGGACAAGGCTATCGATCCGCACATACGACGCACAGGACGAAAGTGAGACGACGGCGACAATGGCCAGAACAAGCAAGGACATGAGCACCACGTGCGGTTTCCGTTTCATATTCGACATCTCAGAACTCCTCCTATAGCCGCACACCGGCGGACAGATACCTTTTTGCGACGTTCATCGCCTCGATCATACTGATCGGAGATGCCACACCTTTTCCTGCGATATCGAACGCGGTACCATGGTCCACCGATGTCCGGAGGAACGGCAATTTCCATGTCACCGATACGGTCCGTTCGAAGTCCAGCGTCTTGGCGGCGATATGCCCCTGGTCATGATAGAGCGAAAGAACAGCGCGGAACCTGCCGGTCTTCGCCTGATGGAAAACCGAATCGGCTCCGATGGGCCCGACCACATCGATGCCGAGTTTCCGAGCCATTCCGACGGCGGGCTCGACAGCCGTCAGCTCCTCGTCGCCGAACAGTCCATGTTCGCCGCAGTGCGGGTTCAAGCCTGCTACGGCCAGCGGCAGCCCGACGTTGAAGCCCGGGGGATTGCTGCTGATCGCATCGCACACGATGATGGAGTCCAGCAACGATTCCTTGGTTACCGCATCGCACGCCTGGCGCAACGACAGATGGCGGGTATGGAAGAAAATCTTCATGCCCAAGGTATCGAACATCGTGACAGGATTCTCGCTTCCTGATAATGTCCCGAGAATTTCCGTATACCCGACATGGGCTATCCCCGCCGCCTTGAGCGCCTCTTTGTGCAACGGAGGAGTCACGATCGCGTCGCAAATGCCGGACATGGCAAGTTCAGTGGCCTTCTCGACGCACCGGTAGGCGGCAAGGCCGCACATGGCGTCTATCTTCCCGTATGAGAACCGATCCAGATCGACGCAGGGAAGGTCGAAATTGATTCGCTTTGCCCCGTCGCGCAAGGCATCCTTCAGTTCTTCCTCGGACCGAGCGGTCCGGTCGAAACGCAACGGAACACCGCAATCGACGGAGGTATGGACAAGCAAGCGCGCGTCGGCGATGAATACGATGCAGACATCGGCCTCGAGCGAATCGGAAGACAGCGACTTGAGAACGACCTCGGGACCGATTCCCGCGGGATCCCCCATCGGTACGGCGAGCCGGAATGGACACGATCGACTTTTCATATTCTTCATCATAGCAACAGAACGTCTTCACTGTCCAGTTCATATGCTTTCGCGACAAAGGGACGAAAACAAGATTGACAGACGCAGGGGCTTACCGTATGTTTGAAACAAAATCATAGGTTGACGGCGACGACGCCTGAAAGGGGATGGTTCTATGAAATACTTCAACGACGACGAGCTGGATGAAGAAGAGGATCGCTACTTCGATGATGCGGACGATGACGAGGATATCAGTTTTGAAGACGATTACGACGCACCGAACGTGGGCGACTTCGACGATGACGACGAGGTGATCGACGAAGAGGACGACGACGATCTGCTCAGCGACAGCTTCTTCATCGACAATGAAGAGGATACGGCTGAGATCGAAGAGGAAGAGGACGATTTCTTCGATGACGAAGACGATGCGTTCAGCGAGGACGATTTCTAGGATCCGAAAAGCGTCATACGCAGTCCCTGTCCCTGCGCCGACATACGAGAAACCACCGCGGAACATCCCGTCGGCAGTATCTGCCGACAGATGATGTTCAGGTGTTTTTTTTGGCTCAGTGCAGAACTCCGAGGATATTCATGCCTGATGAAGCTTTCCGGTTCCGAGAACGGGATATCGCCCCCGGAACCGGACCTGGGTCACACGCCCGACACCGCCAGGATCTTTCCTTGACAGAGATTTCCGGTCGTCGCCGCATCGAACAAGTTGAAAATCCCCGATCCGAAACCGATTCCGATCTTCGAGCCTACGGGGAAGTCGAGATCCCCGAACATGACGGAATTCAGATGCAATCCGGACAGCCCTGCGATGACGATCGTCTCCATGCCCGAAGGCAGGCTGGACAATATCTGCCCTTCAACCATGGCATCAGCCCTGCCGATCTCGATATGTTCCGGCCGCAATCCAAGGATGAAGTTCGCCCCATCGGAGAAATCGAATGCCGATGAGGGCTTGAACCGTAGAGACAGACCTCCCTCGCAACGCAGGTCGACGCAGCCATCATCTGTGTGAGAACCGGCGCACGGAACGAGATTGATGTTCGGAGAACCGACGAAATCAGCGACGAACGTGTTCGCAGGCCGACGATAGACCTCAAGTGGAGGATCGTACTGCTGAAGCAGTCCGTTTTTCATCAGACAGACTTTTGTCGACAGTGTCATTGCCTCGAGCTGGTCATGGGTGACGTAGACGAACGTCGAATCAGTTTCACGATGCAGGCGTTTGAGTTCGGTGCGCATCTCCATCCGCAGCTTCGCGTCGAGGTTGGACAACGGTTCGTCCATGAACAGCACCTTCGGCCCGGTGGCCAGCGTCCTGGCGATCGCCACCCGCTGCTGCTGTCCGCCGGACAACTCCGCAGGATAACGTCCTGCGAATTCCTCGATCTTCAGCATCCTCAGCAGTTCCTTCACTTTCTCGTCTATATCGGTCTTGCTCCATTTCAGGTTCTCCAAGCCGAACGAGATGTTCTTGTACACGGTCATGTGGGGCCAAAGGGCGTAGTTCTGGAAGAGGAATCCTACGTCACGCTTGGAGGAAGGGACATCGATCCCCTCTACCGACGAATACACGACCTTTCCGTTGATGGTTATCTCCCCTTCCGTCGGAGTCTCCAACCCGGCGATCATCCGCAACGTCGTCGTTTTTCCGCACCCGGATGGTCCGAGCAACGTCACGAACGCGCGGTCGTCGATCACCATGTTCAGATCGTCCACCGCCACGAATTTACCGAACCGCTTCGTGATATGTTTCAATACAATTTCAGGCATCTTATCCCATTCCTTATCATTGGCGTTTTGCGTCGGCCGCATCGCGGCGCGGCGCCCGTCAGGCGTTTCCGCCGATTCCCTTGTCGATGGAGGCTCCGGTAACCTTGTTCACCAGGAGATTGAATCCGACGACGATCACGACGATCAGCAGGTTGATCGCGTTGGCATACTGATTCCAGCCCTTCTCGTTGTATTGGAACAACAGCGTCGTCAGGATTCTGGTCGACGGAGAAACAAGCAGGATGAACAGGGACAGTTCCCGCATGCACGAGATGAACGGAAGCAGGTAACCGGAGATGAAGGTCGTCTTCTGGATCGGGATGATGATCCGTATCATCCGCTTCCACCAGCTGATTCCGAGAATCGTCCCAGCCTCCTCGATCTCGCCGGAAAGCTGGAGCATCGCGTTGATCCCGGAACGGGATGCGAACGGCAGATACTTTACTGCGCCCACGATGACCAGCAGGGCGAACGAACCGTACAGCGCGGGAATGAATCCCCGACGCACCGCGAACATCGACAGATAGATCGCGCCGAACGCCATCGACGGCATCAGATACGGAAAGAACGTCAGGTTGTTCACCGCGGTCGCCAGATGCGAACCGCGCCGCTTGGCGATCGAGTATCCGGCGAGAATGCCGACGGTTCCGGCGATCAACGACACCAGCACCGATAGCCGGAGGCTGTTCCAGAGCCCCAGATAGATCGACTTGTTGCGCAGGATTCCAGGCTCGCTGTTGGCGATATCAGGCCGGCCCTCCCCGATCCAGAACTCCGTGGTGAAATTGCTCAGGGAATAGTCTCCCGGCGCAAGGATGAACGATTCGACGGCGAAGGACACCAGCGGAAGGATCGCGACCAGCAGCAGGATGATGATCAGCAACACCGACAGCGGGTTTCTCATGCGCCGGAGATTCACCAGCGAAATGTTTGAGCTTTTTCCGGTGATCGTGGTGTAGGCCTTTCTCCTGCCGGTCACCCATTGGTTCAGCATCAGGATGCTGACGCCGATGATGATCATCACCAGAGCCATGATATATCCGTAACCGGGATTCATTCCATTGAGCGTACGATACATCTGCGTCGTCAGCACGTTGAATCTGACCGGAGTGCCGAGAAACGCAGGAACGGCGAATGCGCTCATCGTACTGGAGAACACCAGCAGGAACGTCGAAAGCAACGCGGGTCTGACGATCGGCAACGTGATCTTCGTCATGATGCGGAACCTGCTTGCATGGAGCAGTTGCGCCGCCTCCTCGAGGTTCGCATCCATGTTCCGAAGGATGCCGCCGATCAAAATGTATGCGAACGGCGCATAGTGCATCCCCTGCACCATGATGATGGGGAACATCCCGTATGCGAACCAGTCGGGGGTCGGTATGCCGGTGAGGACAGTGAAGATACCGGGTGCGCCGCCGATGCGTGAATTTCTGAAGAAGTTCAGCCAGGCCATGGCGAGCGTCCACGACGGCATGATATAGGGGAAGACGAATACCGTGGAGATGAACCCCTTGTATTTGATATTCGTCCGAGTCACAACCCAAGCGAAGAACCCTCCGATGATGATCGCGAGCAAACAGCTGAGGAACGCGACGAGCATCGTGTTGGCGAACGGCTCATAGAATGTCTTCTGGCTGGTCACCCCGCTGGCGAACATTTTCTTCCAGTGGTAGAGCGTCAGATCGCCCTTCACGCTACCTTTGACCATCCGCACCTCGGAAGCATGCACCGTGAAGGTATCCATGAAGATGGTGACCAACGGCAACAGCGTCAGATAGGCGAGAACGACCAACAGCACGAGCAGGATGATGTTGTACGGTTTTTTCACATAGGACTTGAGATTATTGATTCGTGTCTTGGCATTCATTTACAGGTGGTACCTCGCAATAATGCGGAAGCGCCGCAAGGCGGAACGGACATCCGCCTGGCGGCCATGATACGTGCGCGACACATCTACTAGTAGATGTACTGATTCAGGAACTCTTCGACTTCCGCACGATGCTCGAAACAGTAGTCTCCGTTTTCGGCGACCAACCGAGGCTTCCAGACATCGAACGGGAAGTCGATGTCCTCCTGCACGGGATTCGCCGGGTTCGCGGAATAGGTGCCGCAGTCGGCTCCCCATGGTGCGAAGCCTTCCGCAGAGAAGAGATACTCGATGAACAGCTTGGCAGCATTCGGATGCGCGGCGTTCTTGCACATCAGCGCATACAGGCTGTAATAGAAGCCGCTGAACGGGTTCATGTCCATCGAAGCCTTCAGTGCGAGATTCTTCGTCGTGGAATACCGGACCTTCGAGTATACGAACAGCCCGACGGGGGTATTGCCCTTCGACTGGCCCTTGATCCCGACGTTCTCCGCGATGGATGTGTCGCTGGTACCGGAGATCAGGTCGTTCTGATAGATCGCCTTGATCCATTCGTATCCGGCGTTGGGGGTGGTCAGCTCGATCGGCTTGCCATAGTAGTCCTCGTAGGCCTGAGCGATCTTCTCAGCCCACTGTGGGGATGTGCACATAGTCAGGAAGTTGGCGTTGACGCTTTCCTGGAACGGGTTCTTGAACTGAAGCGTACTCTTGTACTTCGGATCGGCGAACTGCCAGATGTTCGTGTACGGGCTCTCGGATACATATTCATCGTTATAGATGAACACCTTGTTGATCGCGAAGACTTGCAACGGGTTCTGCATGTCGGCGGGGATGACGTCCTTGAGCGTCGGAGGAACATAGTTGTACAGATATCCGGGAGCCATCAGTTCCCCGACGAGCCGGCCGGAATCCTGCGCAAGAACGAAGTCCGCGCCGACCACTCCAGCCTCTCCTTCCTTGGTGATCTTCTCGATCAGCTCGAAGTCCTTCAGATTGGCATGTTCGACGGCTATGCCGTATTGCTTCGTGAAGCCTTCGGCGGCTTTCGCGATCCGGCTGGAAGTCGCATAGACGACGACCTTTCCTTCTTTCTGGGCGGCGGCGACCAATTCTTCGTGGGTCAGTTCCGGCTCTACGACGGGAGCCGCGTCAGCAGGACTTGGAGCTTCCTTCCCCCCGGAAGCGAATACGAAGGCTGTTGCAATCAGCAGCAGCATCATAACAGAGAACATTTTTTTCATCTTCACTCTCTCCTTGCTCAATATCCGGTGCGACCTCAGGCATCGGACGACAGCTTACGGAAAGTGTATCATCGTTTTCTTTCCGACAAAATAGAACAGAACTGAGATTTTTATGCTATTTTTGACAATTTCATGCCGTTTGGTTACTTTTTATTGAAAAATAGACGTAAAAAGAAACAAAACGCAAATAACACGGATTCGATAAGAAATATCATGTACCGCGTCCTCCTCCTATGGGTTCTGCATGGGGGAAAGGGGGGACAGGTCAGAGACCAGATTCTTCTGCTCCGAGTATCAATGCATATTTTTTGAATCTTTATTCATATTAACGCATAGTATGATTTACAAAACACATCGTCCGTTGTATAGTTTGCCCAATCTGGAGGAAACTTCAGTCTTTGAAAAATCCTTGGAGGTAGTGTCATGAAAAAAATCCTGAGCGTTTCGACGGTGTTGCTCCTGTCGGTCGCGATCTCCCTTCCCCTTTTTGCAGGCGGCGCATCGGAAAGCGCCCCGGCATCCGGTCCGAAAGTCATGAAGATCGGCGTATCGAAACTCCTTGCGCATCCGGCGCTTGACGCAGTCGAAGTAGGCATGCAGGACTATCTTGCGACCACAGACCTGTCAGTCTCATATGATTTCCAGAACGCCAACGGCGATGTATCGACCGCAGTCTCCATCGCGCAGAAATTCAAGAACGACGATGTCGATGTCGCCGTAGGCATCGCCACCCCGTCCGCCCAGGCGCTCGCCCAAGTGTTCTCCGACACTCCTGTAGTATTCAGCGCCGTCACCGATCCGATTTCCGCAGGTCTCGCCGATTCATACGCCGGCGATCCAGACTCGAACATCTGCGGAGTTTCCGACAACAACCCGGTCGAAGAGCAGATCAAGCTCCTCGTGGAACTCTCCGGAGCCAAGACGATCGGCAACATCTATGCGAGCGGCGAAGCGAACGGCGTCGTGCTGATGGAAATGGCGAAAGCCGCCTGCGAAAAACTCGGCGTGGGATTCGTCTCCTCGGCGATCGCGAATTCATCCGAAGTGAAGATGGCCGCGCAGTCGATCATCGACCGGGTGGACGCCATCTATATCGCGACGGACAACGCGGTGATCAGCGCTCTGCCTGCTGTCGACGAAGTGTGCAGCAAGGCTGGCAAGCCGCTGATGAGCGCGGACCCAAGCGGTGTATCGGGGCTCGACTGCCTCGTGGCATGGGGCTTCAACTACTACAGCCTTGGTGTCGCCACAGGAAAGGTGGTGGAGCAGGTCATCAACGGAACCTCCCCCGGGAAGATCGGAACCGTATTCCTCACCGATCCCGCCGATTTCGAACTCTGGTTCAACCTCGATACGGCGAAGAAACTGGGAATCACCATTCCGCAGTCCCTCATAGATTCCGCGGCGGTGATCATTCAGGACGGCAAGCAAATCAAGAAGAACTAGGCTTTCAGGCTACAATTCGACCGCCGGGCTGTTGCAAGCGCCGGCGGTCTTCGTGTATATGGTATATGATGCTCCGCTACCAGAGATAGCATATCGACTCGCAAAGGGTGGTTTACATGATAGAAGGTATTTTCGTCGATGGCCTGATATTCTCAATCATGGTCCTCGGTATCTTGATTTCATTCAGAATCCTGGATTTCGCAGATCTGACTTGCGACGGTTCCGTAGCGACCGGGGCTGCCGTAGCGACCATGTGCATCGTCAATGGAGCCGGAGTGGCGGTAGGGCTGATCCTGGCGTTCCTTTCAGGCGTGCTGGCGGGTATGGTCACTGCGGCCATCCACAATAGACTGAAAGTACCCGGGCTTCTGGCAGGCATCCTGACCATGACGATGCTCTATTCCATCAATCTGAGGATACTCGGCAACAAGGCGAACGTACCGCTTTTGCGCAAAGTGACCATCTATACGTCCATGCCCGAGACGTTTTCATTCCTCCCCTCCGCATGGGCGGCTTTGGTCGGGACGTTGATTTTCGTGCTAGTGATCAAAGTGTTGATCGACGTATTTTTCCGAACGGATCTGGGGCTCGCGCTCGGAGCTCTAGGAGGGAACGAACAGGTCATCATCAGCCAAGGAATGAATCCGAGCGTGCTCAAGCTGATCGGAATCGGGCTGTCGAACGGACTGATCGCGTTGTCGGGCGGTCTGCTGGCACAGTACCAGGGATTCGCCGATGCGAATCTCGGACAAGGCATGGTGGTCCAGGGGCTGGCGGCCATCATGCTCGGCGAGTTCCTCTTCTCATCGAACAAGATTTCGTTGATCACGCTACGGGCGGTTTTCGGGGCGATCATCTATAAGGGGCTGATGTTCTTCGGAAGAAAATATGGATACCTCATCCACATCACGCCGAACGACTTCAAGTTGCTGACGGGCATTCTGGTCATCGCCTCGTTGCTGATCGCCCAGACCAGAAGCATGGCGTCATCCTCGGGGGCGCGAAAGAAAGCGATCCAGAGGAGCATGGCGAACAGACAGGCGGAAGCGGAGGCTGAAGCTCAGAAAGCCTCGCAAGCCGTCGACGGACAAGCCGATGAACCGCGCGATACGAACGAAACGATACGGTCACCAAGGCCAGACGGACCATCCGAGGAGGCGAGGTAGCAGATGCTTGACATACAGAATGTGACGAAGGTTTTCTACCCAGGCACGGTCAACGAAAAGATGGCGCTGGACGATATCAACCTCCATGTGGACAAGGGGGATGTCATCTGCGTGATCGGAAGCAACGGATCGGGAAAAAGCACACTGTTCAATCTGATCAGCGGGACATATCCGGTGACCAGCGGAACGATCGTTCTTGATGGAAAGGACGTGACCCATATGCCCGAGTACAAACGGGCGATGACCATCGGACGGATATTCCAGGATCCGACGAAGGGAACCGCGGCGAACATGACGATCGAGGACAACATGATCACCGCATTGACGAAAGGCATGCGGGGTTTGAAAATCAGCCTCAACGCCGAGAAACGGGAATTTTTCCGGGAACAGCTGGAGTTGATCGGACTGCAGGACCGACTGAGAGATAACGTCGGACTCCTTTCCGGAGGCCAGCGGCAGGCCCTTACGCTGCTCATGACGGTCCTCAGCCACCCGAAGATGATTCTGCTTGACGAACACACCGCGGCACTCGATCCTCGCAACGCACAGACTGTCATGGATCTTACCGAACGGTTCATAGCGAGCTACCAGCTGACGGCCCTCACCGTCACCCACAACATGAAGTTCGCCATCGAGTTCGGCAACCGGTTGATCATGATGGACGAAGGGCATATCATCCTGGATATCTCGGGAGCGGAAAAAAAGAAATTGACAGTCGACAAGCTCGTCAAATTGTTCAGAGACATCCGAAAAAAGGAATTCGTATCGGACGAAGGGCTGCTGACGACATAAGTCGGCGAAACGAGGTAGCGTGAGTCATCACAACGAGGTGCTGGTCGGCGGCAGTCCGCTGATTTTCTCCAAAGCGTACCTGGCGAAACTCATTTTTCCGCTGGTCGTAGAGCAGTTGCTCGCAGTAACCATCGGAATGGCGGACACTGTCATGGTCGCTACCTGCGGGGAGGCGGCGGTCAGTGCGGTATCACTCGTGGATGCGATCAGTCAACTGTTCATCCAGATTTTCGCATCGTTCGCTACGGGAGGCGCCGTCGTCGCATCCCAGTACCTTGGCAGAAAGGACAAACCCTCGGCTTGCATCGCGGCCAAGCAACTGGTCTACATTTCATTGATTGTATCCGTGGCGTTGGTCATGGTCGGGATTCCGACGCGCGGACCGTTGCTTCGTTTCATATTCGGCTCGATCGAGGCCGATGTCATGACGAATGCGGATATCTATTTCGAGATCATCCTGATCTCATTCCCGTTTCTCGCACTGTTCAACGCCTGCACGGCGCTGTTCCGATCGATGGGCAACAGCAAGTCGTCGATGTTCGTGTCATTGCTCATGAATATCATCAACATCGGAGGCAACGCCTGGCTGATCTATGGCATGGACATGGGGGTGGCCGGCGCCGGATATGCATCGCTTGCCTCCAGGGCCGTCGCGGCGCTGGTGATGCTTGTCATGATCTCCAACAGGAAGCATCCGATCAACGTACAGCGTCTATTCCACTTTGAATGGCGAGGGGAAATGATCAAGCGGATCCTTCGCATCGGGATTCCAAGCGGGGTGGAGAACAGCACGTTCCACATCGGCAAACTCATGGTCCAGAGCCTTACCGCGACATTCGGGACGGCATCGCTCGCAGCCAACGCAATCACCGGCAACATCACCAGCTTCATGAATGTTCCGGGCAATGCGATCGGCTTGGCGTCCATTACCGTAGTGGGTCAGTGCGTGGGAGCGAAGAATACCGATCAAGCCACTTACTATGCGAAGCGGCTGCTGTTCACCGTCTACCTGGTCGTATTGCTCATCTGCGCTCCGTTGTTCTTTTTCACCGAGCCACTGGTCGGCGTTTTCAATCTCAGCGAAGAAGCGTCAGCTATGGCGGTGGAGATCGCCCGTCTGTGCCTGATCGTCAGCTGTTTCATCTGGCCGACTGCGTTCACCATCCCGAACTTCCTCAGAGCTGCGGGCGACGCGAAATACACTATGGTCGTATCGATGCTGTCGATGTGGATATTCCGCGTAGGATGCAGCCATCTGCTCGGGCGATTCATGGGCATGGGGTTGCAAGGCGTCTGGATCGCCATGTATATTGACTGGGGGTTCCGCACCATCTGTTTCTGTTTGCGCTTTATCCGCGGAGGATGGAAAACGAAGCGGGTCATCTGATCCGAGTCGCCCCCGGAATCCAATCCATGGAGGCGAGGATATGGAAAGCGCAAGGCGAACCGGACGTGAGCAAGAACTACCTGCGGGAACACATGTGTTCGCCCTCTATCACGAGCATCCGGCGATAGATGTACCAAGAAGCGCCGAAATTGCGGAACAGGCACTGCGATATATCACAAGAAGAAACTGGACGTACGAAGGGATGCTCCGGCATGATATCCCGGAGAAAGCCATCGTAGTAGCAGTCAATCTTCCGCTCAGACAGGATTGCGGTTACACCCCAGAACATTTCATCGACGAATCGCTGGTCGCCATGCTGGAGCATGCCGCGCACTTCGGAGTTGCCTTGTTCCTAGCGGATGCGGCGTTCCCGGAAAGCGCCGATCTCGGCTTGATCCTAACATTGCAACAACGGGGCTTGCTCCCATATCTCCGAGGCTATTGCGCCACAGCCCTGCATGCAACACCATGGAGCGTGCTGTTCTCAGACTCGCTGACTTCAGATGATGCGTATGAACGTCTGATGGAGGATTGCTGTTATCGTTCCGTCGTCAAAGGTCTGGTCCAGGCGCTGTTTCCCAGCCAGAGCATGGAGCATGCCGCAGCTCGGCTCATGATGACAAAGACACTTCTCCCGACTGTCGCAGGATATGTTCTGGGAGATATGCCGCAGAGCGACGTCGACGTTCCCGCCGTCGGGATTCCATCGCCACAGTCGACGCCTTGTCGGCAGATGCCGCGATCTGCGACTACTGAAGCACCCCATACGAAGGAAGAATTGCAGAAGGATCTGGCATCATTGGGCATCCCGAACGACGAAACGATCCTGATCCATTCCTCATGCCGGAGCATCGGGCCGGTCGAGGGAGGCGCCGATACAGTGCTTGATGTCCTGCAGGCCTATTTCAAGCAAGGGCTCCTCGTCTTGCCTACCCATACTTGGGACAGGATCAATCCGGAGAATCCCGTGTTCTTCGTCGCAAAAACCGCATGTTGTACGGGCATCCTCCCTGAATTGTTCCGTAAGCGGCCGGATGTGTTTCGCAGCGGGCATCCCACCCATTCCGTAGCGGCGTACGGTGCCGACGCCGCCGCATATGTGGCCGACGACATCCATTGCGATACTCCGTGCGCCAGGAACTCTTCATGGGGAAAACTTCTGGATCGGGATGCGACGATCCTTCTGCTGGGAGTCACGTTCACCCGCAACACATTCATCCATGGGATAGAAGAGTACTTGGACATCCCCGGTCGACTTACCGACAGCCATACGACATACTACAGCGTGACGCCGGATGGAAGTCGGACGGAGGTGCCGTCACGGCGCCATATCGGCCATCCGTCGGAACATTTCGATCTGATTCTATCGGACTGTATCGGAAAAGGGATTGTTCATCGGGGATTCTTTGGAGACTCCCCTGTGCTCTGGTGCAAGGCACGGGTCCTCGCCGCGGAGGTTGCATGGCGCCTGTTCTTCGAACCGCATCTGTTCGATGATCCGAGAACATGAGCGCACCGACATCGGATGAGAACAGCCGACCGGTGACATACTAATGGACAATCACCGGTTCGGTTTCTGCCACAGCTTCTCAAGCGCATAGAACTCCCTGAACTCGGCGCTCATCAGATGGATGACGATATCGCCGCAGTCGATCAGCTCCCAACCGTCGGAAGACGGATTCTTATGTCGGTTGTTTACCTCCACGCCAAGCCGATTGAGCTCTCCCCATAGCTCGTGGGCGATGCCTTTCAGATGCCCGACGCTGTTTACCGTAGCGATGATGAAGCAATCCGCCCAGCTGCAGTCGCCGGAAACATCGATGACGGTGACATCCGACCCTTTGTGATCTTCAATGAAAGCGGCGATCTGGTCCGCGACCAAACGTCTCTCTTCTGTCATGTATTACCTACTCCTCTGTACGGCCGCGAGCGCCTGTCGAATCCACAGCGACAGCCATGGACCGATGACCTGCCAGTCCGTCGTATCATCGATCGAAATAAATTCGTTTACAGAATATCCTGCGCAGGATGTCACCCGTTCCAATTCTTCGAACAGCCCGTCAGCGGCAGAGATACCCGAAAGCGTTCCCAGTGTATCCACCATCGCGGTTTTTCTCAAGGGCTTGGCGTATGAAACCAGCGCCTGGATTCGCTGCGTCGCCGTCGGAGAAGCCGTCAAGCTGATCCCGGTCTCGATGGCGAGGCTGTCCAATAGATCGCGAATACGTGCAAGATCCGTTTCGGTTCCGCCGAAATATCCAGCGGCGGGAATCCCGCACAGTTCCACCATTGCCTGCTGCAGTGTCGCCTCTCGACCGCTTTCCGTAAGATAGTTCCAATATCCAGCAACGACATCCGCTGGAAGCGAGACCGTTACGAGCGATTTTCCATCGGAGCTTGAGACCAACAGCACCGCTTCGCCCGCGAACCACCCGTAGCGGCATACCGGCGAGGACTGTCGGAAGCAGGAAACTAGCAACGGAACGGAAATGAGCAAGATCGCCAGCGACATAGGTAGACAGGGGCAGAAGCGTCGCTTCATAGGCGACCTCCCCGCAGCAGATGTAGATACAGACGACGCGTCGCTTCTGCCTGGACCAAGCCAGTCCGCCGGAAATATTCATTCTGATCCTCGATGATGCGCAGCCCCATCTCCTCCATGGTCGAAAGAGAAAGCAGATATCGTCTTCGAGCAGGATCGATATGCGTTCTCAGCGGTTCAAGGTAGTCGGTGATATACATCGCCAGTCCCAGCGCCCCCATCGAGATATCCCCCAGCGTATGCCAGCGGACGGCCCGCATCCATGTTTCAGGACAGTCCGGTATGTGCTCCGGCATCAGCGCGGCGGCCACCGTGCCGTGAAGCAGCATCGGACAATTTCGTTCCTCCGGTTCCATGGGGAGACTCCGATCCAGACAGAACTCCAGCAGAGCCCGATCCGACCAGCCTCGCGCCACATCGTGCCAGAGCCCGACATACATGCCGGCATCGCTTCCGGCAGGATCGTCCCGATAGGACTTCGGGAATCTGTCCAGCAACGCTTTCATCGTTACGGCGCAACTGCGGCAATGAGCATACCGGTGTCCATTCACCTGGGATGCCACGTACGATTCAAGTCCTGTATAGATGTCGGCTCTGTACATAGTCGGCGACCTTCTTTGGCATCAAGGATGCGACATCCCCCGGCAGCGCCTCCGGAACGGGGAACGCCCCCAGACGATCGCGAATCAACGTCGCGGAATCTTCGAAAACCGCATTGTCGATATAGCGGATCCGTGCCCCGCGAAGTAATTCCGACGGAACATGTCCACAAGCTTCCGTCCGTTTGCAGACGACGAAATCGGCGATCCGCTTCAATTCGTCGAACCGATGCCACCTCGGCAATCCTTCCAGCAGATCGTCGCCCATCACGACGGCTACCCGCCCTTCGACGGCATACGCGTCATAGATGTATCTGACGGTGTCATACGTATAGGAAACTCCACCTCGGTCCAGCTCGCAAGAATCGATTATCAGATCGAACCGGGGATCCGCAGGATAGAGCTCCCGGTATCCATCGACAGCCAGACGCAACATCGCCAGCCGGTCGTCTGGCGGTGCGGGACGGTGACCATTCTGTTTAAAATTGTTCATAGCCACCGGCACCAGAAGAATTCGTTCATATCCTGTATATGTCGCGACACAATGCACCAGGTGCAGATGCCCCAGATGGACGGGATCGAAGCTCCCGCCGATCAGTGCGGTTGAAAGCGGCGGCTTTCGATCGGATGCATCGTTCATAGGCAGCTCGTCATGAATCGCCGACAGACGGAGTCGAATCGTGCGGAACTTCCGAATAATACGCATCGGTATCCGGCACCGACGAAAAACCTCCGCGGTTGGCATATTGGGAAGCCAGCGCAGGGTTCTCCGCGTCGCCGACCATCCTGATGAATGCCTGCTTGACGGCTTCCAGCCCTTCGTCCATATAAATCGACATGCCGATCACATCTCTGTCGGGATATGTTTCCCGCAATTTTTCAAGATGCTCGGGAGCCTCGGGTTCATCGAGCTTTGTCCCGATGATCACTTGTTCCTTCTCCAGCAGTTCAGGAGCGTAGGCGCGCAGTTCATCACAGAGGATGTCGTAGGCGTCGAGGTAGTTGTCCTCGGACAGATCGATCAGGAACGCAAGGCCGGTGGTCCTGCTGATATGCCGCAGGAATTTGAATCCCATCCCGGCTCCCTGGCTGGCGCCTTCGATGATTCCCGGAATATCTGCCAGCACGATGTCGTGGTCGCCGTAACGGAACATCCCCAGCTGTGGGATTTTCGTCGTAAAAGGATATCCTGCGACCTTGGAACGGGCGTTGGTCAGCAGATTCAGCAACGAGGACTTGCCGGCGTTCGGGAATCCGACGAATCCGATATCGGCGATGACCAGCAGCTCGACGCCGATGCGCATTTCCTGTCCGGGTTCCCCCGGCTGGGCAAAACGGGGAGTCTGTCTGGTAGCGGTACGGAAATGCCAGTTCCCCTGGCCTCCGCGCCCGCCCTTGAGAAACACCCATCGCTCCTCGCCGGTCAGATCCTTGATGATCTCTCCGGTCTGGGCGTTCTTGATCACCGTCCCGGGAGGAACCGGAATCTCGACATCCTTTCCGTCCCGGCCATAGCAACGCTGCCCCGCCCCTTGCTTGCCGTTCTCGGCACGGTAGGTCCGGACCATCTTGAGATGTCCGAGGGTCCGAAGATTCTGCTTGACGACGAACACGACGTCTCCACCGCGCCCTCCGTCGCCTCCGTCCGGCCCCCCTTTCGGAATGAACTTTTCCCTTCGGAAGGAAACGCAACCGTTGCCCCCGTTTCCGGAGGCAACATCTATATACGTTTCGTCTGAAAATCCAAACATGTGTTACTCTGGCCTCGTATAGCCACGATACACTGAATATTACTCAGTGACAATGCTGACGTACTTCCGGTTCTTCCTGGTATGGAATTTTACGGTACCGCCAACTTTGGCATAGAGGGTATAGTCAGAGCCAAGACCGGCATTCTCGCCGGGGTGGAACTGTGTGCCGTGCTGGCGGACGATGACCTCGCCCCCCTTCACGACCTGGCCGCCGAAGCGCTTGACGCCAAGGCGCTGGGAATTGGAATCGCGTCCGTTGCGGGAACTACCGCCGCCTTTCTTATGTGCCATTTCTGAACTCCTTAACCGATGATCTCATTGATCTTGATGAGAGAATACTGCTGACGATGACCCTGGGTCCGACGATAGCCCTTGCGGCGATGGAATTTGTAGACCTTGATCTTGTCACCCTTCATCTCGCCTTCGACCGTCGCGAGAACCTTTGCTCCGGACACATACGGTGTGCCGAACTTGGCGCTGTTTTCATCGACGAGTGCGAGTACCTTATCCAGCTCCAGAGCGGCCCCTTCCTCCATGGAAAGCTTGTCCACCTGCAGCGTGGCACCGACGAGTGCCTTGTACTGTTTTCCGAGAATTTCTACCAGTGCGTACATGACGATCACTTCCTTCATTCGTTTGAATTTGAATTATTCGATCTGCTTTATACCATCCTCCGGAGAACCTTTCAATCATTCGTTCGGAAACTTTGCTGGAAATCAGGAAATATTGCGCTTGCCTACCTATCGTTCGGTAGGCTATACTATGCTTCATGAATGAGATTTCGGATAATGGCGGCCCCCAGGATGCCGGTGAACGCCTGCTTCTCATTACCCTTGAACTTGCTTCGAAACAAGGGCTGGACAATACATCGCTATCCGATATCGCCGCAAGGGCGGGTATCAGGAAAGCCAGTCTCTACTACCACTTCCCGTCGCGGGAAAAGTTGATCGAGCGCATGTTCGCCTATTGCACCGGCCTCGCCTCTATCCAAGAGGCGACGATCTCGTTCAAAGGAACCGCACAGGAAGTGCTGTCCCGCGCAATGGAACATTGGCATAGACTCTACACCACCGCGCCCCTTTCCTATTTCTACCGGATCGTCGAAGAGCAGAAGCTGATCCTCCCCATAGCTGCGACGACCAGCGAAATGTTCGCACACATGCTGCGAGGACAGTCGGAGGTACTGCTGGAAACGCTCAACGAAACCGGGCGTCTCGATATCGAGGAACTGGATCTGGCTGTGACGATGTTCACGAACACGGTCCAAGCCTTCCTGACTCGCTCGATGGTCAGGAAAGACGACGAAGACATCGAATGGGAGGAAGAGCGTTTCATCCGCCGCTTCTGCTCCCTTTATACGGGGGATCACAAAGTCACTGCAAGGTGATCGCGAGAAGCCGGCAAGACGATTTCAAGATACTTTCACCGACATTGCAGAACGTCCGCCGGCGCACATCCATACATCCATACCGCCCGCCCATTCACGCTACGAAATCACCCTGCCGGCACCCTTACATGGTGGAGAGATACGGGATGCCGACCAGAGAGAAAGCGTTCCGCAGTACCTGAAGCACCATCGAAGAAAGCTCCACCCGCGCCTTGACAAGCGCAGGTTCGCCGGCCTTGAGTATCTGGTTGTCGTGGTACCATTTGCTGAAACGGCGGGACACATCGTACAGGTATGCCGTAATGACCGACGGGTCATAGTCCGAACCAGCTTTAGCGACCGCTTCGGGATAGGAAGCGAGCACCTTGATCAATTCCCGTTCATCCTCCAGGGCCAGCAGCGCAGGATCGAACGGCACGGAAACATAGTCGGTTTCCACTTCGGCGAACTTGCGGAGCATGCTGGATATGCGCGCCCCCATGTACTGGAGGTACGGACCGGTATTGCCGTTGAATGAAATCGACTCGGCGGGATTGAAGATCATGTCCTTCGTCGGGCTGACTTGCAGCAAGTAGTAGTTCAATGCGCCGAGGGCGATCGCATGAGCCGTGGCATCGACGTCTCCGACCTCGCCCTCCCGTTCCTTGGCACGGATCTCGTCGGCCGCCAGACTTGTCAGCTGGTCGACCAGATCGTCCGCGTCCACGACGGTTCCTTCCCTGCTCTTCATCTTGCCCTCGGGAAGATTGACCATCCCGTATGAGAGATGATGCAGATTCTTCGCCCACTCGTAGCCGAGCTTTCCAAGAACATGGAACAGCACCTTGAAATGGTAATTCTGTTCGCTCGCCACCACATAGATCAGCGAATCGAACGGCCAGTCCTCATGCCTGGCGACCGCGGTGCCAAGATCCTGCGTCATATACAGACTCGTCCCGTCCTTGCGGAGCAGGACCTTCTTGTCGAGCTTAATGTCGGCGAGATCGATCCACACGGATCCGTCCGCCTCGCGATAGAACACACCTTTCTCCAGCCCCTTGAGCACTTCGTCCTTACCCAGTTTGTACGTGTCGCTTTCATAGTAGTACTTGTCGAAGCTGACCCCCATCTTCCGGTAGCTCTCCGCAAGACCGTCGAGGGTCCACTGGTTCATCTTCTTCCAGAGCGCGATGACGGCAGGCTCTCCTTCCTCCCACTTCTTGAGCATCTCCTGGGCCTGCTCGACCGCCGTCGAATCTTCCTTCTCCCACTGAGCGAACCGAACATAATACTTGCCGACAAGATGGTCCCCCTTCAGGCCGGAACTCTCGGGAGTCTCGCCGTTACCGAACTTTTCGTAGGCGAGCATCGACTTGCAGATATGGACGCCACGGTTGTTGACGAGATTGACCTTTCGCACCTCGGCTCCGTTGGCCCTGAGGATCGCGCTGACGCTTTCGCCGAGACTGTCGTTGCGCATATGTCCGAGGTGGAGGGGCTTGTTGGTATTGGGACAGCTGAACTCCACCATCACCTTCATTCCGCGCTTTGCCTCGTTGCATCCGTACGACGGCCCTTCGCTTCTGATCTCACGGGACAAGTCGGCGGCCAAGGCGGCGACATCGATCTTCACATTGAGATACGGTCCGGCGAGCAACAACTGTCCTGCCGGCCGATCGGACAACGCCTCGATGCGGGCCTTGATATCCGCGGCGATCTTCGGAGGGGCGGCTTTCAGCGCCTTGGCATAGGAGAACAGCGGGAACGCGATGTCACCCAGCTCCGGTTTCGGAGGGGTCTGGACGGCAAGCGGAGGCAACGAGGAGACCGCATCGTCGTCACCGACAAGTTCTTTCGCGTATCCGGCAAGCTGAGCTTCCACCAGATCCTTCCACTGCTGACGTACCTTCTGCAACATGATCAGTACCTTTTTCCCTCAGAGTAATCGATTGGTTTGCGTAGTTGTAAACTATAGTAGGAACCGATACCGATGGCAAGTGGAGGCAACCGATTCCCGCAAAGAAGTTCACGGAAAACGCCTCCGTCCGTTGTACTGGCATCCGCTACGTCAGAGCCTTGACGGCCGGAGAAAACCGGATCGAAACTTCTCCTGTGCCGATATGCTCCACTGAGCCATCAGTATGCCGTACGACGAGACGACAGTCGTCGTCTATGGCAAGAACCTGTGCAGGTACCTGACCGCCGGTCGGGGAAAGGACCTGTACCGACTGCCCGATGAGAAACGATCGTCGTCGATATTCCTCGAGGAATTTTCTGGAAGAGACACTCGCGCTCTCGGCGAGGATGGCGGAAATGATCGCCCCCGCCAGACGGCTACGTGAAACACCCCGCGGTCGTGCGTCGTCCGACGGGAACAGGGAGCCGGCGATCTCGCGCAGTTCATCGGGAAAAGCCTGAAGCGGAGTGGAGAAGTTGACGCCCACGCCGACTACGATGCAGTCCAGCCCTCCGCTTTCAAAGTCGGACACCCCCTCGGAAAGAATACCGCAGACCTTCCGACCGTTGTAGAACAGGTCGTTGACCCATTTGATGGATACTTCGATGCCGCAGACGGTCGAAATCGCGCGAGAAACCGCCACGGCGACGGCGGAAGTGATCAGAAGCGCTCCGTCCATATCCAGATGCATCACCGACGGCTTGAGAATCACGCTGATGTATATGCCGCCCTCCGGAGACGCGAACGAGCGTCCGCGGCGTCCACGCCCGCCGGTCTGCCTGGCAGCCACGACCACGGTACCATGGGCAGCGCCGTCCATCGCAAGCAACTTCGCGGTCTTGTTGGTCGACTCGACTTCGTCGTAGAACCGTATGTCCGCCTCGCCGGGGACGGAAAGATACGACATGATGGCCGACCGCGACAGGACATCGGGATCGCCCTCAAGCCGATACCCTTTGTTGGTGACGGCTGAAAAACGATACCCGTCGCGTTTCAATTCCTGGATCGCTTTCCAGACAGCCGCCCGGGAAACCCCTAGCAACGAAGCCAGGCGCTCTCCTGAGACGTGTTCTTCCGCATGTCGCTCGAAATAGACGAGCAGCCGATCCTTCACTCGCATGATACCGCCATTGTACCAGCGGGGACGATCAGACGCAAGAAGCGGTACGGGAAGTATTTTCCCCGGACACCGCCGCCATGCACCCGCGGCAGATGCAAAAATCGACGCACAGCCCGAAGCATGACATGCATGATATGCACGATTCAATTGTAAACCATTTTCTAAAAAATAGGTTTACAATAAGCATCGTTTCTGATATATGTCTACGGGAGACAGGAGGAAATCATGGAAGAGACAGATACAGTCGATGAACAGCAGAAGCGAACGTTGCAGACCCGCAATGTTCTGGTCACGGCGCTTTTCGCAGCCTTGATGGCCGTGGGAGCGTATATCAAGGTACCCATCCCCCCTGTCCCGGTGACGCTTCAGACGTTGTTCGTATTGACTGCGGGATTGATGTGCGGATGGAAGATCGGACTTGCGTCGGTGGCGGTGTATCTGTTCATCGGGGCGATCGGGATGCCGGTGTTCACCAGCGGGGGCGGGATCGCCGCAATGATCGGACCGACAGGAGGATTCCTGTTCGGACTCATTCCGGCTGTACTGATCGCCGGCGTATGTTCCGACATCGGATATCGGCACAAGGAGGGCGAACAGCCCAATGGAAAGCGGTTCCTCCTGTGGTGTGCGCTTGGAGCGGTGCTGGCTACGTTCATTGGAATATATGGAGCGGGAGTTCCCTGGCTCAAGGTCAACAGGCAACTGTCATGGAGCGCTGCCCTTGCGGGAGGAATGTATCCGTTTCTCATCGGTGATACCATCAAGATCATCGTCGCGGTCCTGCTTGCCGGTAAATTCCGAGAACGATTCGCCTGATAATCCGCACGGGGGGCTTCCCTCTCCATACGTACAGATAGTATTATTCATACGAGAGTGAGGGGAAAATACCATGAGCGATTGCAACGACATCCGCGACTTCGACAGCGGTCCGTTTCTGCGGAAGTTTCTCGCAAGCTACGACAGAACCGGTGATAACAAAGCGAACTTCCACGGTTTGAATCCGCTTCCCTCCATGGCTGTGATCGGAGAGATCGCCGATGAGCTGATGGAACTGATGTTCCCCGGCAGATGCGGCGATGACGACAAGAGTCGTTCCCTGGAGCAAGTCGTCGAGGAACATCTATCGAATGTGTCCATATCGCTGAATCGTCAGATATGCCTCGCCCTACGATATGAGAACGTAGAACATCTGGAGGATGCGCAAGCCTCCGTCTATTACGAGCGGCAGGCGCAGCGGGCTGTGTCGGCATTGCTCGAGGAACTCCCTTCGATCCGCCGAATGCTGAAGCTCGATGCCGCGGCAGGGTTTGCCGGAGATCCTGCCGCCAGGAACGTGCATGAAGTGATTCTTTCGTACCCATGCATGAAGACGCTGACCGTACACAGAGTCGCTCATTTCCTGTTCACGCAGAATATTCCGCTGATTCCCCGGATGATGAACGAACGGGTACATCGGGAAACCGGCATCGACATCCATCCAGGAGCACAGATCGGCGAATCGTTCTTCATCGACCATGGAACCGGAGTCGTCATCGGCGAAACTTCGGTAATCGGCGACAACGTGAAGCTCTACCAAGGAGTCACGCTGGGGGCGTTGAGCTTTCCAAAAGACGCCTGCGGATCGTTGATACGGGGGGCGAAACGCCATCCGACGATCCAAGACAATGTCACTATCTATGCCCATGCGACGATTCTCGGCGATATTACGGTTGGAAAGAATGCGGTCATCGGTTCCAATGTCTGGCTCAAGCAGGATGTTCCTGCCGACACGATGGTGCTGATGGAAGATCCGAAGACCGTGTATCGGGATCTCAAACGAAAAAAAAGCTGACGTATCAACCTATGAAGCGTGCGATCGGAAGGACCTGCCCCGCTCCGACGGGATCCATGACTACGCGGACCAATTCTCCCGGGCTGGAAAGCGGAGGGACATCAAGCAGACGGACTTTCAGGTAGTTGCCTGTCAGAGCGTACCAGGAACCTTTCTTCCTCTGTTCGAGAATCGCTTCCAGCTGTCGCCCGCCCTGTCGTCCGACATATTCGGAATGCAGGCGCGCGGATAGATCTCGAAGCACTGTCGCACGTTGGTCGCGCACACTCTCGGGAACCCGGTCCGTCGCATGGAACAGCGGGGTGTCTGGTCGCGGAGAGAACGGGAACACATGCATTTGGGCGAATTGATTGCGGACAAAAAATTCGCACGTCTCTCGAAACTCCGCATCACCTTCCGCGGGCAGCCCGGCGATTACATCCGCCGCGATGAACGGATCGACCTTGACCTGGCGCATCCGTTCGATCACATGGGACAGATGCTCGACGTCGTAGCGGCGGTTCACTCTGGCAAGCACGACATCGCTGGCGGACTGCACGGGCACATGGAAATGCGGTTGCATCCGGGGGTCGGTCAATTGGTCGAGCAACCGATCGTCCACATGGTCGGGTTCAAGGGACGAAAGTCTGATCCTGACATCGGAGCCCAATGCCGCGAGCAACTTGCGAAGCAGACCGCCGAGCCCATCGGCCCGATGGTCGTACATCGTCAAGTTCACGCCGGTGAGCACGATTTCGTGGAACCCTTCCCGTTCCAGCGCAAGGGCCCTACCGACTACCTCGTCTCCATCGAGACTGATCGCAGCGCCGCGGGCCACATGGACCCGGCAGAATGCACAGGCGTTGTCGCACCCGTCCTGGATTTTCAGATACGCCCTGCAATGGTAACTGAAAGATGCGGCATCGTAGTCGAACGGAGACGGCTCTCCCTGCCCCGTCAAGTTTCCGCCACTTCCTACATGCAATGCGGAAAGCGCATCGCCGTCAAGCCCCGCGAATGCGCGGCATGCTTCCAATGGGGAAAACCCTTCGGACAGACGAACGGACAGGAATTCAGGGAAATCAAGCAGATTGGCTTTCTTATCCAGCGGAAGGACGACGACACGATCGGCCAGTATCGAAATCTGGTCGGCGTCGAGCTGCGCATAGCATCCCGTCACCACGACAGCCTGCGCCTGAGGCTCGGCGGCATATTTTCGGATCATCCGGCGGGCCTTCTGTTCCGCCTTGCTGGTCACCGTGCACGTGTTGACGATATACAAGTCGGCAGGCTGCCCGTCGGGCACGATGGCGTAGCCGCGTTTCGAGAACGCGTCCGCGATCGCTTCGCTTTCACACTGGTTCAGCCGACATCCGAGCGTATAGACGCATATCTTCATGCTTGAGTCTCCGTTTCTGCGTCTTGCGCGGCCAGGGAGGACATGACCTTTTCCAGCGCCTGTTTCAACTCGAGCCGCATCTGCGGCGCATACGGATTGTAGCGCTGTAGATCATAGAACAGCTGGATCGGGTCATTGCAGGTCTGTTCGACGATCGACATGAGCCGGGTATATCCTAGGGTGGCTAACTGGGTGGGCTGCAGGTGCAGCTCGTCGAGCGTACGTCCGACGAAGTGCGTGATCCCTTGCGACCATGCCGCTTCCTTGTCATGCTGGTCGCAGCTCATGTGCAGTACCTTCAGCCCCCATGAGGCGAATTCATCGCTCCACCGCCGTACGACTACGTCGGGACAATGCACACCACTGATGACAAGCGGCAGACCTGTCACCCCGTTCCGTCCTGAATCCGGACCGAACATCGGATGGGTGGCGATGCTGAACACTCCGTCAGGAAGATACTCCTCCATGACATGCGCAGGATGGAGCTTGACGGAACAGGTGTCGAGAACCGTCACTCCAGGGGACAGCTTCGAAGCGACGCGACGAATCACGTCGGCGAACGCGCTGATCGTTACGCAAAAGAACACTGCGTCCTGTTCAAGCGCTTCGTCCTCCCCGACAAGCCGAACGCCGCACGGGACGCTGGTCGCATGACGGCCGAACCCGCACACATCGTGACCGGCTTTCGCAAGCAGTCCCGCCCAGAAATATCCAAATCGCCCCAGACCATATACACCGATACGCATGAATTCCTCATGACGACCACCCTGCCGTCGATCGGGCCTCGATTGCGAGAGCCGCCGAAACCGCGGTCAGTTCCTTGCCGTCAGCGTCACTCTATACCATTGTCCCGCCGTCCTGCAATACGCTCTTCCTGTACAACCGCTCGGAGAGCAGGAGCATGACGACCGCCAATGCCATCAGTACAGCGAGCAGCAGCAATCCAGGGCCAAGTCCGGAACGCTCGCCGATCGAGCTGACAATTACGGGAAGCACCAAGCGTCCGATCACACCGCTGATCATGTGGAGATTGGCCACCTGGTCCATGTCGTCCGACCATCGCCTGATCTCCACGATCTGACTCACAGGATTCAGCGCCCCGAAGGCGAAACCGAGCAATGGCATCGTCCATAACGCCAACGATGCCGTCGGCATCAGCGGGATCACAGCCAAAGCCACTGAACACAACCCGGTCAGCGTGGCCAGCAGCACGGTGGCGTTGAGACCTTTCTTCAACGAAGGCATCACGAACACCCTGCTGACGGTACTACCGACCCAGTAGATGGTCACCGATAGTCCCGTCATTGAAGCCGTCGCTTCCCATGACAGTTCGAGAAACAACACTGGATAGATGGTCGCGCAATATTCGATGGATGTCACGCAGATCAGGAAGATGAAGAACACGAGAAACTCCTTGCGCAGGAGCAGCGAAAAGCCGGAGAACGGATTGTGGCGATGCTTGGAAACGACGATGCGGCGGATCGAGGGCATCAGCGCGGCATTTCCTTTCGCTTCCCCCCATCTGGTCAAGAACAGAAGCAACCCCAGGATATATAGGGCGGCGGCGACATAATAGCCTTTGTACCAGGACGGCCCTCCGGCCCAAGAAACGAATGCGCCGGCACCGATTGAACCGACACTGTAGACAAGATGCATCAGCGGGATATTGGTCGTTCTGCGCTTCACGTCGCACTGCGCCATCACCGCATAGTTGCAGCTAGAATAGAAATAGCCAAGCAGTGATTGCGTGAGAAACGCGATCGAGAACATCCACGGAGTCCGCGAAACTCCCATCAGGAAGAATCCGATCGCGGAACCCAGTATCCCCACCAGCAGCAATCGATAGGAACCCAGCCGCCGAGTAAGGGCCGGAAGCGCGAGAAAGGAAAGAAACACGGCTGCCTGGCTCGCAGACACCAGCGCCCCGACTTCGGTCAAAGTCATTGAACACGTCCGCATGATATCGTTCGTCAACGGTCCGAACAGACTGCTTGCCAAAGCGTTGATGACAAGCATCAAAAAGAGGATCTTACTGATCCTCTGCACGGGTTTGCGATCCGAAATCGATGCAGCCATAGCCACCTTCATCCCGACAGGGATACCTCGGCGAGAGCATATCATGAAAAGTCGGGGCGATACAACGATTCCGGTCCTTGTACGGACAGGTCAGGATCGCCGGCATCCGGGGAAATATCGCCGGACTTTTACATCCGACGTCGCTGCAGGTATTTCCTATCGTATCCAATCGTGGTATGATTTTTTCGGTGGATTTCTTTGTCCGCCGTCCAAAACCATTGGGATGGAGCATTACATGACATTCGCAGAAGAAATGAAAGCCAAGGCGGTCGCCGCCGACAAGAAGCTGGTACTGCCCGAGGGAACGGAGCCGAGGACTCTCCAGGCAGCAAGGAAAATCGTTGATCAGAAGATCGCCAGCAAGGTGACCCTCGTAGGGAACGTGGAAGCCGTCAAGGCCGCGGCAAGCAAGGTTGGTGTCGATCTCCAGGGCATCGATGTCGTAGACCCGACATGTTCGCCGGACAGGCAGGCTTTCGCCGATGAATACCATGAACTGCGCAAACATAAGGGCATGACCCCCGAGCAAGCTTACGAGGGGATAGCCGACGAGCTTCGTTGGGGGGCGATGATGGTCCGCAAAGGCCAGGCGGACGCTATGGTCGCTGGTGCGGAAAATACGACGGGCAACGTGTTGCTGTCGGCGTTCAACATCATCAAGTGCAAGCCGGGCATCAAATACGCATCGTCCTGTTTCGTCATGGCGACCGACAAACATCAACTGGGGGCGAACGGTTCGTTCATTTTCGCCGATTGCGCGACGATTCCGAACCCGACCGCCGAGCAATTGGCGGAGATCGCCGAAGCCTCCGCAGAATCCTGCAGGGTATTCCTCAACACGGAACCCGTAGTGGCCATGCTTTCCTATTCCACGAAAGGTTCGGCAAAAGGCGAGCTGGTCGATAAAGTCACCGCGGCCACCAAGTTGATCCAGGACAAGCGGCCGGACTTGCATGTCGACGGCGAGTTGCAGCTGGATGCCGCGATCATCGAGAGCGTCGGCAAATCGAAAGCTCCCGGCTCTCCTGTCGCGGGCAAGGCCAACGTACTGGTCTTCCCGGACCTGCAGGCAGGCAACATCGGATACAAACTGGTCCAGAGGCTGGCCGGGGCTCAGGCATATGGCCCGATCCTCCAAGGCTTCGCAAAGCCGGTCAGCGATCTGTCCCGCGGATGCAGCGTAGACGATATCGTCGTGACGGCATCGATCACCCTCGCGCAGGCCGCGACACTGTAGTTGCGATCGGCATCGGGAGCCTCATGGAAGGACGTCGACGAGGACGTCCTTCTTTTTTCCTCGTCGGAGAATATATGACTTCGCATCAGACCGACTTTACCGCCGCAAGCGTCCGGCGCAATATTCTCGAACTCGCGGTTCCCATGACCATGGCCCAGCTGATCAATCTGCTGTACAACATGGTGGACAGGATGTACATCGGGCGCATACCGGAAACAGGATCCATCGCTTTGACCAGCCTGGGGCTTTGCTTCCCGATCATCATGGTCGTCAGCGCATTCGCGAACTTGTTCGGCACGGGCGGGGCTCCGCTTTGTTCCATAGAGTCGGGACGCGGCAATCGGGAGGAAGCGGAACGGATAGTCGGCACTTCGTTCACGATGCTGCTGATCTGCGGACTAGCGCTGACCGTGCTCGGCATCGCCTGCATCCAGCCATTGCTACGAATATTCGGTGCGAGCGACGCAACCTATCCGTTCGCCAGGCAGTATGCCGTCATCTATCTCTCGGGCAATATCTTCGTGATGATCGGTTTTGGAATGAACGGGTTCATCAATTGCCAGGGATTCGGAAGAACCGGGATGATGACGGTGCTACTGGGAGCCGTCACAAATATCATCCTTGATCCTATCTTCATCTTCGCCCTTGGGATGGGGGTTCGCGGGGCGGCCTTGGCGACGGTCATTTCCCAGGCCCTGTCGGCGCTGTGGGTCCTGAAGTTTCTCACTGGACGGAAGGCGACCATACGACTGAAAACCAAGAATTTCGGCATCCAGCGATCCCGCCTGCATAAGATCGTCGCGCTGGGATTCTCAGGATTCGTGATGTCGGCGACCAACAGCGTGGTCCAGATCGTGTGCAACGCGAATCTCCAGCTCTATGGAGGGGATCTCTACGTCGGAGTCATGACGATTCTCAGTTCCATCCGAGAAATCCTCACGATGCCGGTCCAAGGACTCACCAACGGCGCAATGCCGGTCCTTGGATTCAACTATGGCGCAAAAGCATATGGACGTGTCAGACAAGCGATACGGTTCACGTCGATCTGCTGCATCGCCTATACGTTCGTCGCATGGATCATACTGATCAGTTTCCCGCAGGTATTCATCCGGATATTCAACGACTCCCCCACACTCATAGAGGCAGGCATTCCTGCGATCGAACTCTATTTCTTCGGCTTTTTCATGATGGCGCTCCAGTTCTCCGGACAGACGGTATTCCAATCCCTCGGAAAGGCCAGGCAAGCGATCTTCTTTTCCTTGTTCAGGAAGATCGTCATCGTGGTTCCTCTGACGATCCTCCTCCCCCGTCTATCGAATCTCGGAGTTGACGGAGTCTTTCTTGCGGAACCTATTTCGAACTTCGTCGGCGGCGCGGCATGCTTTTCCACCATGCTCCTGACCGTACTTCCGGAATTGCGGCGGCGGCAGGTCAGTTCTACGGATAAGACGAAAAAAACATAATACCAATCGAATTCCCCCGCAGGACTCTTGCACAGGAAATCACCGATCCGTACCATATCGGTTACCCAAGGAGCCCGAAGTGCGTACCGGTTCTCGAACAAGGAAACTCGACCTTCTCGACAAAAACATACTTCCACAGAACATCATCTGGTATCTTGCATGGCCGACGATCATCGAGCAGGTACTCCAGTCGATGGTCCAGTATGTCGATTCCGCGATGGTCGGGGTCCTCGGTGCGGCGGCTACGGCCGCTGTCGCGGTCAACACATCGACGATCTGGCTGCTCAACGGCCTGATGAACTCCGTCGCCATCGGATTCTCAGTTCTTGTGGCGCGGGAAATCGGAGCAGGTCGCCCCCGACAGGCGCGAAACGTCGTACGCCAATCCATTCTGGCTTCGTCGTGCTCGGGGGTCGTGCTTGCGGTGATCGTGCAGATGATCGCAGGAAAACTGCCGATCTGGATGGGTGCGGCGGACGATGTGGTTCCCGATGCGATCATCTATATGCGATATATCGCGGCGGTTTTTCCGTTCACGATGGGCATGATCGTATTCTCCGCCATTATCAGAAGCTCGGGGGATACGCGTACGCCGCTGATGTTCAATATATTGACGAACATCATCAATATTATCGGCAACTTTCTCTTGATATTTCCTTCACGGACCATTCTGATCGGAAACTCCGCCTTCACGATCTGGGGAGCCGGCATGGGAGTGGGCGGAGCGGCTTTGTCTTCCGCTTTCTCGACTAGCTTCAGCGGATTGTGCCTATTCGCCGCTCTGTTCCGGAAGGACCATCCCGCAGGAATCTCATGGAAAGGAGACTGGAAGTTCGATACACAGTTGCTGAAGACCGTCGTACGATTAGGAACCCCGGTGGCGTTGGAAAGAGCGACGCTTTCTTTCGGCCAGATCGCCCTGACGAAACTCGTCACCGGACTGGGGACCGTCGCCCTTGCATCACATCATCTTGCGAACACCGCGGAATCGATCACCTACCTTCCTCCGTCCGGTTTCGCCACGGCGGCGACCACCCTTGTAGCCCAATCGCTGGGCAGCGGCGACAGAACGCTTGCGAAACGGTATGGAAAGCTCTGCACGATGTACGGGACTGCGCTGATGACGGCAATGGGGGTGCTGATGTATTTGCTCGCCCCTCAGCTGATGGGTGTGTTCACCAACGATGCGGCGGTCATAGCGTTGGGAACGAAAGTCCTTCGCATCGAAGCGTTCGCGGAACCATTCTTCGGACTTTCCCTGCTGGTCTTCGGCGTCTTGCGAGGCGCAGGCGACACAAAAGGTCCGTTCTTGATTTCTCTGTTCGGCATGTGGATCGTTCGTCTTCCTCTGGCATGGGCCCTGATCACCTTTACGAATCTCGGCCTGGCAGGGGCCTGGATCGCCATGATGGGCGACCTGATCGTCCGAGGCATCTGCAGCCTCTGGAGATTCCGAGGAGGCTCCTGGCTTACCACCTGGAAATGAACGCGTCCGTACCAGAACCGAGAAGGAGAATCGTGCTACACCCGAGAGGCGATATGTTGCGCCATCCTGATCAGAACAGGAATGTCCAGCCGCTCCGCCCGCTCGTTCGGAGGAACTTCGCAATCGGCCAGCAATCGCTCCACCCCGGCTTTTCCAAGGAGACTTCCCGCCTTGCCGTGCTGTAGATTGTTCTTGACCGTCTTCCTCCGTTGGGCGAACAGCTCCTTCACCATCGGGAGAAAAATCGGTCGGAGCTCCGGGGACACGAGCGGAGTTTTCCGCCGCTGCATTCCGATCACCGCGCTGGTGACATTGGGAGAAGGATAGAACGCCCCGCTCTTGATTGTGAACGACAGCTCGACTTCATAGTCGATTTTGGCAAGGATGGTGAAGGACGACCAGTCCTTGTCGCCGAAATCAGCGCATAACCTGTCGGCGACCTCTTTCTGGAGCGTATAGACCATCCTCTCGGGCAGGCACTGTTTTTCGAGAAACCTGGCGATGCACACGGATCCGACATTGTACGGAAGATTGCCGCAGATGCGATCCGGAATTCCATCGGCAGCCGACACCTGCTCCCATGTTTTGAGAACGTCGCCTTCCACAAGACGAAAATTCGTATCGCCGACGAACGCCTGTTCTCGCAGGATCCTGCAGAAACCATGGTCGATCTCAAATGCGGTGACTTGTGCGTTTCGGGCGACCAGCAACGTCGTCAAAGCACCGAGGCCCGGCCCGATTTCCCACACGGTCCCTCCGTCGGGAATCCGTAGCTCCTGTACGATCCGTTCCCGTACCTGCTGCGACAAGAGGAAGTTCTGGCCGAACTTCTTCGACATCGAAAGGCCCTCTCCCTCCAGCAACGCCGTGATCGCAGACGGGGAATCGTACGCAAAGTTCCAACTCATGACGTCGCAAGCTCCTTATGTGCAATACCTTGCCAGCATACAGAATTGCAAGCGATACAGTCAACAGCGCCGCACAGAAGACAATGGCGCCGGTAGCGTCGCCGACCTCTTCACACCATCTGCCGGCAAAGTTCCCTCCCCACCGCATCAGATTTTCTATCGCGCGGTATCCGCGTTCCATGAACTCCATGACGACATGCTCCAGGATCGGAATTTCGCCGACGCACAAGGCGACGACGCTCAAAGCCAGATATCCCATGACGGCCCGAGTCACCAACGGAGAAATCAGAATTCCGACAGGAGTCCAAGAGCCGAAAACCAACAGGGAGCAAGGAATCGACCACCCCACCGCAAGTGTCGCTGAAGCCAATTCGCCGGCGATCCTCCGGGGAAGGAAGCGGGAAAGCAAAACCGCAACATCGGCGGATACCGCCAGCAACCCGCCAAGCGCCGCGTAGGAGAACAGGCACCCGGCGGTGGAAATGGAATGTGGGAAGAGGACAAGCTGCAAGACAAACGAAACGGCGTAGATCACGAAAGATGAAAGATGCCCGGTACCCGAAAGGACAGGAACGAACCCCAAGGCATACATGAATGCGCTCCTGATCAACGAGGGCAGCGGACCAGCGACGAACAGGAACATGAGAACGGGAACCATAGCGAGCGCCCTCCCCCTCCGTCGGCCGAACAATCGTTCGAACAAGAAGGAAAACAAGCTCTCAAAGAATCGGAGATGCGTCCCGGACAAGGCCAGGATATGCGCACAGCCGCAGGCAAGACTCAATTCCCGCAACGGGAACGAAGGGTCATCGCATCTCCCTGTCACAAGCATCATCGCAAGACGTGAAGCGCAAGCTCTGTGCCGAAGCGTTTCCGGCGCTGCCTGCGTGTCAGGGGTTTCATCCGGAGTCGCCGACCATCGGATGGCGACATCGAAACGCTGTGCGATCCAAGCGAGGCTCCTCATCCGACAGGCCCTGACAGCAGGACCGAACCAGCCATTTTCCGGAACCTGTTCGACCGTATCGGCAAAAAAGAAAGCTTCGGAAGCCGTATCATCGTCAGCCGGACATGAACCGAAACAGATCACTCGCGTCCCCGCCAGCAGAATAGGAAGGCTCTTGCCTACGACAGTCAGTTCCCCACGCATCGATGCTACGGAACCGTCTTTTCCGTAGCACGTTCCTGCGACCAGCCGATAGACCTGATTGCCGTTCGCGCTGATCGAAGAATCAGAACTCAAGGTGCCAGCGACGGACTGCACTCGATCGCGAGGCATTCCGTACCGTACCTGAGCGCGCCATGCGACCTCCCCGCATTGGCAATAGACAAAAAAGCAACCTGCGAACATAAGACAGCAAGACAGCGCCGATTTTCGGACCATTGATATTTGGGCAAGCGGAAATGATAACGCGCAACCCGCCAGACACAACACAAGCGCCGACACCCTGTAGGTCAGCAGTCGCTGCCTGCAGTTGGTCCAAAGCAACAGTACCGGTATGCCGACGAATATGATTGCCGCACGGCCTGCCGCCAGGATTTTCCGAAAAGCTCCTTTTCTTCCGGATTGAAACACAAAAGCACCCATGTCCGGTAGATAGGGAAACAGAATCACGGCGATTCAATGCGATCTGTCCACGAAAGCCGAAACGGCGGCATCGGAAGGAACTGTCAGACAAGTTCACCAAACGCGACGCAGAGCGCAAGTATCGGTAGATCCAATTGTCCGGACAGCGACTGGTGGAGCATTCTGGCGGCAAGAACCTCGTCCGGCTTGCCGGATTTGCGGGCGACCTGAAGTTGCCGCAACCTGCGATACGTAGCCTTGTCGTTCACCTTGACCCACGAAACGAGCAACGCGAAGACTTCGTCCATCCATGGTCCACGTGCTTCCGGTTGCACGACCAGCGAGGGGAGCGGCTCCTCCGAACAGCCGGCAAGCAGATCGCAGACTTCCATCGGATCTCGGGAAACCATGTCCGACAGATACGCTTCCAGGACATCCAGCTGGGAAAGTATTTCGATCGAAGCATCTCCTGCGACACGCTTGAGCTCCAGTCGCTTTTTCATCGCGACGGCGGACTGCTTGTCCTTTCGGGCAAGGACGGTCCACAACAGGACGGACACGACGCCGGCGATCAGCAGTTCATCGATGATCGGGATAGGATCACGGACCGCCAAGGAAAAGACAAAGTATGTGACAAGGAACACACAGGCGACGAGCAGCAGCCTCGGAACATAGCGCATGTCCTGGATCCAGCGGTCCACCCCACGATCGATCGCATAATACAGAGACGAAGCAGCTTCGTTTTTCTCCTGCATCGTAGGAGTACCCGCGCTATACCACTGCACGAGCTCTTCCGGATTCCATTTTCCTGCGGCGGTAATGTCCTGAAACGGAGAAAGGTACAGCGTTCCCCGTTTCTGTCGACGAATGATATAACAGTTCTGCATAAAGCTCCTCAATGACGGCGCATCATAATCAGAACGCCGACTTGAATGTCGTGACGATGCCATCCAGAGAGGCTTCAAGCGCCGCACGCCCCCCGGGATCTGCAGTCAAGAACAGATAATACTTGATCTTCGGCTCGGTTCCGCTGGGACGCACTATAAGTTTCTCTCCGGAAGAAAAATGGATGATGACTACATCCGCCACGGGAAACTCCGTACATTTCCCGCTCTTGAGGTCGTAGATATCCTTGATCTCGCGGTCCACCAGCAAGTCGCCGGGACGTTTACGCCGGAAATCCGCCATGATCGATTCCATCTTCGCCTTCCCCTCCGCACCTTCGTAGTCGCGGGAGAAAACGACCTCCGTGCTATACCCGTAGGTATCGTAAATCTGGTTCAACCGATCGCTCAACGTCATTCCTCGCGACGCATACCAGCACATCATCTCGACCGCGCACATCGCGGAACTCACCGCATCCTTATCTCTGACGGCAGGCACGGTCAGATATCCGTAGCTCTCCTCGCAACCGAACAGAAAGAACGTATCGGAATCAGGGTTCTGGGACAGCGCTATCTGTTCCGCGATATACTTGAATCCTGTCAGGACATCCCTGCAGACGGCACCGCCCGCCTGCGCGATCCGCTTGACGAGATCGGTGGTGACCAGACTCTTGACGCATAGTGGCGTCTTGCTTCCTGCTCCCTGAACATAGCAGGAAGGCACAGGTTCTTTTCCCCGGGCGAGTTCCTTCCATGTTTCCAGAACATAGTCGCACAGCAGAGCGGCGATCTGGTTCCCCGTCAGCAACTGATAGTCGGTTTTCCCCGCATTGCAAGGAATGGCGATGCCGAGCCGGTCCGCATCGGGATCAGTCCCTAGGACGATATCGGCCTTCACTTCCTTCGCCAGCGCAATGACCATCCGCATCGCTTCCGGGCTTTCCGGGTTTGGAAGCTGTACGGTCGGGAATGCGCCATCGGGCTGTTCCTGTTCATGGACGACGCAACAGCGGATTCCGACCTGCTCCAGCATGTGTCGTACCGGGACATTCCCCGATCCGTGCAAGGGTGTGTATGCTACGGTGATCGGGCTACCTTCGACCAGAGCCGGTCGTCTGAGACTGCCGAGAACCATCCGATAATAGGCCTCGTCGACTTCTTTCGGAATGAACTTCAGCAAATCGGCCCTCCGGGCATCACCTTCCTCGATCGATGCGATATCCGAAGGCGCTACCGCATTCGCCAGCTTTGCGATTTCGATATCGTGGGGCGGTGTCACCTGCCCTCCGTCGCTCCAGTATACTTTGTATCCGTTGTATTTCGAAGGATTATGGCTCGCTGTCACAACGATACCGGCGGTGGCATGCAGATGCCGCACCGCGAACGAAAGCATAGGAACCGGGCGAAGGGTATCGTAGAGAAAGACATGGATGCCGTTGGCGCAGAGCACCAAAGCCGCTTGCTTCGCGAATTCCTCGCTATAATGCCTGCTGTCGAACGCTATCGCCACGGATGGGGATCCTTCGTTGGCAAGCAGATACTCCGCAAGCCCCTGGGAGACTTTACGAACCATATACGGATTGATCCGATTCGTACCGCCACCGATCACGCCTCTCATTCCCGCCGTACCGAACGCAAGCTGGGTATAGAAACGATCGAATAGGTCGTCCCAGGCATCGGCGGACATTGCGTCCTCGACCTCTTTCCGAAAAACAGGATGTCGTTCCGCCGCTACATAGAGTCTGGCTTTCGCCTCGATCTCCTTCCGTTGGGTCTCAGTCAATGCCATAGATCTTCGCCTCCAGTTCATCTATCGTATCCAGTAGGGGCCGCGCTCCTCCGGCCTGCAGAGCTTCCCGGCTTCGGAAGCCCCATGTCACGATCGCCGCCTGGACTTCCGGAGCTTTCAGCGTGGTCTGCCAGTCCACCTCGCTGTCGCCGACATACAGGATATTCCGCACGGGAACTCCTGCCGATGACGAAAAACGGAATATCCCTTGCGGATCCGGTTTTCTCGGACGATCCGTCCGCATCCCTTCCACCGAAACGAACGGAATGTCGGGAAACAGCATCCCGACGATCGTCTCCGTCAAGGAATCGGCTTTGTTGGACAGCACTCCCATAGGGATATTGTCGGCGGCGAGGCGATGCAACAGCGCCTCGATTCCATGATACGGCTTCGAATGGTCGGCCGGATGAGCCTGATAGTGTTCCATCAACGTATGCAACAGCATGTCAAGCCGAGCGTCGGAGACTGTTCGCCCGCGAAGCGCCAGCGCACCTTGCAACGCATTGCGCAGTCCTTTACCGACCACAGTCTTCACTTGCCCATATGTCAACGGGGCAAGCCCCGCTTCTTCCAATGCGGAATTGACCGCGGAGGTGATATCCGGAATCGTATCGACCAATGTACCGTCGAGATCGAACAATACCCCTCGAATTGCGTTCTCCATACCACGATTATGGTTGATACCATGATTCTAGTCAACAAAACGCGACAACTGCGAAAGCAAGTCGCGGCAAGGCGCCGCTGAAAACGTGGCAACGGCGTGTCAAGCATGGGAATCGGCTCCTGGCATAGTGCACAACAGCCGCTTTTGCTATATAGTCAGGAGATGCATCGGGCTACCCGAAGCACTGGAGGACAGATATGGACAACGTCGTCATCAAGCAAGGCAAGGAGAAGCTACTGCTGCGCCACCACCCGTGGGTCTTTTCCGGGGCGATGGAACAGAGCCCTTCGGATACGCAGCCGGCGGGTGTCGTCCGCGTCGAAACGACCGAAGGACGGTTCATCGCCTGGGGATGGTACGATAAGGACAGCCATATCCAGCTCCATCTCCTTTCCTGGCGGGAAGCCTGTACGATCAACGACCAGTGGTGGCGCAAGATGTTCCGTGACGCGATTCTCCGGCGAAAGAGTTTCTTCACCGACAAAGGGTCATCGACAACCTGCTTCCGGCTCATCCATGGAGAAGCGGACTTCCTTCCAGGATTCGCTGTGGACGTGTACGGAACAGTAGTAAGGGTCATCGTGAGCGCCCGAGTGGCGTGGGACCACCTCCCTATCTGCATCGAAACGATCGAGAGCCTGCTGCATCCGTCCATGATCGTCATGACCACCGATCCGGCGTTCTGCGGCATCGAACGGTTGCCGGAGACAGTGCAATGGTACAAGAAAGGAAGCCGGTTCACGCCTGAAGAGAAAATCGCACCTGCACGATTCCGGGAAAACGGAATTCTCTTTGAAATCATCCCCGGCAAAGGGCAGAAAAGCGGATTCTTCTGCGACCAACGGGACAACCGGCTGGCCGTCGCGCAGTATGTCGCTGGGGCAACCGTGCTCGACGGCTGTTGCTATACCGGAGCGTTCACACTCCAAGCGCTCAAGGCCGGAGCCGCGCATGTCGATTGCATCGACTCGTCCGACGACGCGCTCAAGCAGCTGTTGACGAACATCCATATCAACCAGGATGCAGGGTCTCTCCCCCTTGACGCCAGGGACCGTGTCACGACTTCCCAAGGGAACATCTTCGAGTCGCTCCGGCAACTTCCCGCGAATCTGTATGATGTCATGATACTTGATCCTCCGAAGCTCGCGCAGACGAAGAAACAGATCGATCAAGCGTCGAAAGCATACAAGGACATGAACCGGGTGGCGATGGAAAAGATCAAGGACGGGGGAATCCTTGCGACATTCTCCTGCTCCGGAGCGCTTTCTCGAGACCAGTTCAGGACGATTCTTGCCTGGGCGGCGAAGGATGCCGGGGTGGAACTGCAGATACTCAGGCAACTCAGCCAAGGCGAGGATCATCCGATCAGAATGTCGTTCCCGGAATCGGAGTATCTGAAAGGGTATATCGTTCGGGTAATGAAATGATGCACGTTACATCAGGATCGCCTACGAGGCGATCGGTGTTGGCGTCGGAGTATCATCCGGGTTACTATCCGGCGATATGCCGATTCCCAGGACACGGGCGATGAACTGTAGTTGCGAGGCGGCCTCGAAAACCGCTTGAGGGAGTAGCTGCACGGCATCATTCCCTCCTCCGATCGCCCGCACTCGAAATCCATAGTCGCGCATCGTGGGAACATCGTCCTGCGCCGCGCCAAGTTCCAGAAGGACGGGCATGGAGTCTTCCGGATCAAGCTTGCATCTGCGGAAGACCGGTCGTCCGTCCTTTCCTTCGCTCGCGCTCGCGGCGAACAGCCTGCATATGAGCGGACGCGCCGGATAGACGGTGCAATGATACGGGTTGTCGGGATCATACAGCGGGCAACCGCTGCTTGCCGGCTTCGTCGCGTCTGGGGAACTTCGGAGCTGGAAGTCGATTCCATCCGGGTGATCGGCGAGCATGGCAACTGTCTGCGGCGCTTGCTTGACGAACAGCAGGTACGCGGCCACCATCCGAGCTTCCACGGCCGTGATATCGGGAACGAAACGTTCACAGCAGGAGCCGCATCCGGATGGACAGGAAATCCGATAGGTCGTTTTGAACCGTTCGGTCGAGCTTTCCAATTCTTGATAGATATCGCGCAGTTGCGTCAATGTCTCGACAACGAACGTATCGGGCATCGCAGCGTAGAGTTCTTCCAGGTCTTTCATGTCGGCTCCATTGGGAAACGGCGAGATGATAGCATTGAAGCCGTATATTGTACAATCAGGAATCGGCGATCTTCCTGCGGTTCTTGGTATGTCGGGGTCTTCTTCCCCGGGCTTTGTGAACGGGAGCCTCGCCCAGCGATGCGCGCTGGATCAGCCGCTTGTTCCGTCTGTCGCTCAACAGCCATGTGCCGATCAACGCACTCAGGCCGCAAAGGCCTGCCAATCCCAGCCATGCGAACGGCAGCGTGGAGAATGGAAGTTCGACGTTCATCCCATAGAAACTTGTAATGAATGTGGGGAACATCAATGAGATCGATATGATCGTCAGTCGTTTCATGATTACATTCATATTGTTGGAGATGACGGAAGCGAAGGCATCCATCGTACCGGTGAGGATGTCCGAATAGATGTTCGCCATCGCGATGGCCTGCTTGTTGTCCGTAATGACGTCTTCCAGAAAATCCCGCTCGTCCTCGCTATGCAACTGAAAGTACGGAGTTTTCTGGAGTTTTTCCAGCAACACTTCATTCGTGGTCAGCGATGTCGTGAAATAGACAAGTGTCTTCTGGATCTGTAGCAACTGGATCAGTTCATAGTTCATAATCGATCGGTGCAGTTGTTCCTCGACAAGCGATTTCTGGCGGTTCATGTACTTGAGCAGGCGGATATAGACCATGGCGGCCCGTCCCATGATGCTGATGACGAAGCCTTCCTTGGTCTCGATCGGGTATTGTCGGAATCGATTGCGGGCGAAGTCCTCCAGCACAACGCTGTCGCTTTGGCAGATGGTGATGACTTTGTCGGGGAACAGCACGATGCCAAGGGGGATCGCGTACTGGTTGATTCCATGGCTATCGTCCGAGAACGCGGGAAGACGTACGATCAAGGCGACATAGTCGTCTTCCTTTTCAATCCGCGCCTGCTCGTCCTGATCCATGATATCGGCAAGCAACTCGCTGGAGATGGAGTATTCTTCTTCAAGACGGGAGATATCGTCGCGATTGATGTCGCGGGCATCGATCCATGTATAGTCGGCGACAGCGGGAATATCACCTGGAACTCGTGAAACAACATTATTTCGAATCGTAATCATCGAAAGCTCCTTGGCATGAGGTTTCAAAACTATCCCAAGAACTTCGACGGACAAGCTCCTTGAGCACGGAGTTTGCTAGCGACAGAAATCCAGGAGGATAGCATGCATTTGTTCATCAACAGCAGGTAGAGGCCTACGATTGCCTCCATCGTCTGAAGCAGACATGGAGAATCCTCCTTGCAAGACAAGAATATCCCGTCGCGTTCGAACGGGTCCAACCGCAGTCGAGTGTAGCATGTTTGTACGGAAAACAAAAGAGCCCGAAGAGCAGAATGTCGTCATGGAGGGAAGCCTTTGATGGACTACCGGCTCTTGCACAATATCCTGCATCGGAGTACAACTGGGGCAACCGATATCAACCACAGGAGGAAGAAGATGGATTTTACCAGGGAAGATGCCCTTGCACTGTTGAAGAAATACAATGAATCCGAGAGCTTAGTTCATCATGCGCTCAGCGTCGAGGCGGTCATGAGGGAATTCGCGGCGCTCAAAGGGGAAGATGTCGAATACTGGGGACTGGTCGGCCTGCTTCATGACGTGGATTATGGGACCTATCCCGACCAGCATTGCAAGAAGGCACCTGAACTGCTGAAAGAAATTGGTGCAGACGATGCGTTCATCCATGCGGTCGTCAGTCATGGATGGGGAATATGCGTCGATGTGGAACCGGAACTATATATGGAAAAGGTGCTGTACACCGTAGACGAACTGACGGGGCTGGTCACGGCCACGGCGCTGATGCGTCCGGAAAGAATGAACGGTATCTCGGTAAAATCGGTCAAAAAGAAATGGAATTCACCGTCTTTCGCCGCTGGCGTCAACCGGGAGGTCATCGCCAAAGGAGCGGAAATGATCGGCATGGATCTTACGCAGGTAATCCAACACACGATCGACGGTATGGCAAAGATCGCAAGTCAACTCTCCCTATAAGGGTCATTGCAGGGTCATTGCAGGGTCATTGCAGGGTCATTGCGGGGCTGGGGTATCGCTGGGGTATGGGGCATCGCGGGGTCATCGCGAAACGACGACTGGCTGCAGGATGATCATCTTGCAGGGTAAAAAACCACCCTGCAAGAAACCCCATCAGGCTTTCGTGATGAATTGTTTTTCGAACATGTCGACTGGAAGAGGCTTGGAGATGACATAGCCTTGAGCTTGGTCGCAATGGATCCATCGAAGATAGGCGAGCTGTTCTTTCGTCTCGATACCTTCCGCAACCGTAGTCATTTTCAATTTCTTGGCGACATCAATGATCGATTCGATGATCGTCCGCTTGCGGTAATCTGTCATTTTCAGCGTCCGGAAGAAATTCCCGTCGAGTTTCACCGTATCCACCGGTACATCGGCGAGAAGATTCAGCGACGAATACCCACTTCCGAAATCATCCAGCGAACAGCTGAACCCCGCATCGTGTATCCGATTGATGGAGCTTATGACCAATGCGATGTTCTCTGTCAGCAGCGACTCGGTCAATTCGAACTCAAGATATTCAGTCGGGATGGCATATCTATCCTTGATCGTAATGAACGGAGCAAGGAAATCGGGATCGTTCAAATGCACGCGGGACAGATTCACCGAGATACAGATGGGAGTGATCCCGGCATCGATCCATCGGCGAAGGCGGTCGCATACCTGCTCGAAAACAAACAAGTCGATCTGGATGATGAAACCGTTTCGTTCAAAGAACGGGATGAAGTCGTTCGGCGGCACAAGCCCTCGGGCTGGATTGTTCCAGCGTACCAAAGCCTCAGCGCCGACTATGCGACCGGAAGAGATGTCAAGCTTCGGTTGCAGATACGCTTCAAACTCATTCGACGCCAGCGCGCTGTCCATCTGGTTCTCCATTTCCTTCTCGCGGTACAGACGCTTGCGGTCCTCCTCAGAATAGAACGCACAGGAATACAGGTGGTTTGTGTTGCTCAGATGAACTTCCGATTCCTTGCGGGCAAGGTTCGCGCGATCTTGGATGAACAGAATCGGCAGTTTTCGGTCGTCGATTTCATAGGCGCCCATAGTAATGGCAAGATAATATTTATGGGATCGCTGGCTATTGAAGCGATTGATCTCCGTCGAAATCTGCTCGGCGAGAGCCATGATCGCCTGCTGGTCGCGATTCTTGAGCAACAAGGCATAATCGTCGGCGAATGTACGGCACACAAGCTCGCCCTCGCCGATCAACCGCGACAATGCGTCATGGATGTATCGAAGCAACCGGTCCCCGTTGTCGCTACCGAACGTCTCGTTGATCAGCTTGAAATTCTTGACATCCACCATCGCAAGCGTATAGGTTTTCGAAGGGGCGGAACGGATCAGCTTCTCCGCGTCGAAGTGAAACTTGGTCTCGCTCAGGCCTCCCGTCACCGGATCGGAGAACGCGATGCAGGAAAGGGCTTTATTCTTGCCTCGATAGCTCAGAAATAGGGCGATTGTCATAAGCGGGAGCAGCAGGACGACGACTACGATCATTACCAGGGCTTCGCGGAATAATCCGCTGACATGCCATGTCGTGGCATCCTGCGATACGACGAACAGCAGGTAGAGATCGGAATTTTTCAGCGGCATGTAGTTCAGTATCTTGTTCTTTCCATCGAGCGCGGACGAGATGCGCAAATATCCATCCCGACCGGCGGCCAAGTCCTCGCGCATCGCTTCGATTCCATCAGCATTCTCGACATCCATGGCAAGGAGCTGGAAAACCGTGTCGATATCAGGATTCGCGGCACCTTCCGCCCTACGAAAGAATGAACCAGCAGTATCGACGACAAAGAAGTATCCGTCGCCGGTGAAGAAATTACCATCCATATAGTCAAGGATCCGGCTGACGATGCCGCATGCAAGCAATGCGCCGATCACGTTTCCGTCCGAATACACGGGAACCCCCACCACGATGCAAGTCTGCCCGTCGGCCAACGCAACTCCAGCCAGAACCGTCGCCCCCTTGAGGGTGTCCATCACCGCACGATGCGAAGAAAAGTCCTGTTCCAAACCTGTCGTGGATACGGCATGGCCCTGAGTATCCATGAGAAAGATCATCGACAGGGCCTCCAGCTCCACGACTTCGCGAAGATGGGGCATAGGATCTTTCGACGCTTCGATGTCGGCTACATACTCTCGCGCGGCATGGCTGATCGTAGCCATGCTGGCCTGGACTCTGGCATCGACGAGAAATACGGAACTCTTCGTCAGTTCGGAAAGATAGCGTTCCGTCTCCGTATCGGCGATTTTCCTCAGCCGGCCGACGAACAATGCGCTGAGAATTACGATAACGACGATCATCAGTGACAACATTCCGAAAAACAGCAACGTCCTGCGGCGCCAGTCATGTTCTTGGTCATACCAATCGTTCGTAGTGTCAATCTTTGGGGTTTTCACTTCCATCGGCAGATTCCTTATGCGTCGCGCCGACTCCAGATTCCGTCAGTCATCACTGGAATACAGCTTCTCGATTCTGATGATACCGGTCTTGTTCAGTATGATCCGATAATGGGAAAGATCGTCTATCCCTTCTTCTTTCGAATACTCTTCGATGACCATATGCAGATGGTATACCCGCTCGCTGTCCATCTGGTCGAATTCATCGGCGTTCGGGTCGATCCGGTACACGATGTCCTTCGGATCATCCATCTCCTTGAGCCAGTCGTCGATCCTGATTCTTGTGATCAACGTCAGATTATTGATCCACGGCAACAAGGCGAAATCGTTCTTATTCTTCTTCGGCTTATGCATGAAGATGTACCGCGTGTAGTGCAATACGTCTTCGGTAGGGAGCATATCCTGGAACAGATTCTCCCTGTCCCGCCTCAGTTCGGCGATCTTCGACGGAACGTTCTTCGCATCGGTCATGTCGATCATCACCTTGTTCGTACATATCTTCCTTCCTGTACGGGGGGAAACGAACGAGAAGATTTCGTCGGCCATCATCTTAGGCAGCACTTTATTGAAGAACGCTCGGAGACCTTCCTTGATTCTGTCCTTGAACACATAGGCGATGATGACGATCAGCGCCCACTGCAGGCTGTTTTTCAAGAACCATGTCTCTGCGAAAATGGAAGCGATCGTCGCGAAGGTCATGGCGATTGCGGCGGCGGCGCCGGCGAGGATGCCGCCGATCCGTTTCGGCCATCGGGAGTACTGGGGCGTGAGGTAGAGCACCGATTGGGACCACTTTTTCAAGACACCTTGCCGATAGGCGACGGTCTCCGATGTATTGCGGACGTTCCCTGCGGCACTGGACAGGTAGCCCTTCTCCATGCGGTAGTTCGCCTCGCTTCGGGAAATCTTCAGCAGCCGAGACGGAGAGCTTCCGAGTTTTCCGAACAGCGGCTCGGCGGCCAAGTACATGTCGAGAGAATCGTGCTCAATGAGGATGCTGATTGTCTCGTCCGCCCAGCTGAACGCGCTGAGCACACGATTGTCGGCTGGTAGCTTGTCTTTCAGGCGGTCCATCATGTCGCGTAGCTCGTCGAGCAGTTTCCTGATGAGGACGCACCATTCATCAATCGACTGGATCAGGTCTTCGTAGCGTCCCGTCTTTCTGGAATCTTCCACCAGTTCCTTGCAATCCTGGACTTCGACCCGGCAATCGTGCCGGACGGAATTGGCCAGCGCCTGTAGTTCATGGATGACGATCATTTCGGAGACATCGAAACTCCCCGACTGCAACCGACGCTCGACATACCTGCGCAGCGTAACCAGCGGACTGAGCGCATTGGAAGGCTCGAACAGTTCGTCCAGCGTGATCTCAGGGGAGGAATACCGCCCATGGGATTGAAACTTGCGCAACATGTCATGCTCGGGGATGACGGCAAGATGCAATTGAGCAGGTGAAAAGATATAATAATGGATATCCCTTGTGTAGCCTCTGCTCTCGGGGATCGGTAGAATGAGCTTCGTTTCAAGATGCCGACTTGAATGTTTTCTCAGGTCAATCATCGCAATACGTATCCTTACCCTTGTTCAATCCGTCAATGGTAGACCAGTATATCATATTCAAAAACTGAGGCAAGGGGCGACGACCGGTTTCTCCGACAGGAAAGGCCGAGAAAGCGTATGGATCGTTATTTTCCCAGATAATGGAACTGCTGGACGTCGATGCAATAGGCGATGCCGCTTCCCGGTT